>NZ_CP076444.2:1587500-2254889 GCF_020023735.2 Mycoavidus sp. HKI | reverse complement strand
ATTCAATCGAGGCGCAGGCTAAATAGGGTCGTCGCGGCACAATATAGCGAAAAAGACGTATAACAGCGCGTAACAAAAACAACAAAAAAGAGCCGAGACAAGCGGCTTGGCATGTGGAGGCAACCCCATTTAAATAAATATGGAATGCCAAAGGAAGTGAGATTTTACCGCCAAAAACCGTCGGGCGGGTCACTTATCCACAGGACTAGGCTGCACTTGGTGGCGGGCTTGTGATGCGTCATGCGCGGGCTAAGCTATTGACTATCAATAGAAAAAACGATTAAATAGAGGGTTCGCGCAAAAATTTGGCGAAAAATTCTGGTGGATTAAGTCGATGCTCCTTGAAGCAACTAACGGCTTGTCCAAATAAGCAAGAAAATTACCAACACTTCGTCTTAACGGACGGAGCTTGTGAGAGCATTAATCATGAAACGTACTTATCAGCCTTCTGTTACACGTCGTAAAAGGACTCACGGTTTTCGCGTCCGTATGAAAACTGTAGGCGGGCGTAAAGTCCTTAACGCACGCCGTGCAAAAGGCCGCAAGCGTCTAGCAGTTTAACGCGTGAGCGTTTAATACGCCTTCCGTTATTTCATTGCAGGCCGCCGGCACCGGCTTTCCAAAAGCCGCCAAGCTTTTAAAGCCAGATGAATTTTCATCGGTTTTTCGCGTGCGTCCTTGGGGGCGCAGCGTGCATTTTGTATTGTATGGACGGCACACGGGCCAAGCAGCACGGCTTGGCTTGGTGATTGGGCGCAAGTATGCGCCGCGTGCGGTCAGTCGCAATGTAATTAGACGCGTTGCCCGCGAAATATTCCGCCTCAAGCGTTCTGAGTTTTGCGGTTGGGATATTTTGCTTAGATTGCGTACTAAGGTGGACCGAAAAACGTGGTCAAGTGCTTCATCCACGGCTTTTAAGGTCGTCTGCAATAACGAGCTTGAAGCGTTATTAATCGATGCTATGCGCCACCATATTAAGCGCTCGACATGATGTTTGCGACTTTTATGCAAAGAGTGCTGCTGGCGTTGCTACGCGGCTATAAATTTGTGCTTAGCCCGTATCTTGGCAATCGTTGCCGTTTTATGCCGTCTTGCTCAGAGTATGCCCGTGAGGCCATCCAGCATTATGGTGCGGCGCGCGGCAGTTATCTTGCCTTCAAAAGAGTGTGTCGCTGCCATCCGTTTGCCGCCGGCGGTGTAGATCCGCTGCCTCCGCTTAATCTTTCAGGCGCTGATGCCGCCACCCAGTATCAAGATGAGACAAAATCAAATGGATATTAAACGCAACATTTTGTGGATTGTTTTAGTGATTTCGCTGGTGCTGCTGTTTGATAACTGGCAGCGTTACAATGGACGCCCCGCGAGGTTTTTCCCTGACCCGGTGCCTGCCCATACAGTGGATAAGGTGACTTCTTCTAATGCACCGCCTACGGCTTCCTCATCGCTTAGCGCAGCAACTGTGCCGGCTGCCCAAGGGGTAGCAAATAGCCAAAAGATCCATATTAAAACGGATGTGTATGAAGCGGACATCAGTACACAAGGCGCTACGCTATCTAAATTAGCGCTGACTCAGCAAACAGATAGTCAACAAGCTAACCAGTACGTTGCGCTTTTTGATGAGACGCCCACTCATGTTTATTTAGCCCGTACGGGCCTGATTGGCGGCGATTTTCCCAACCATAACGATCTCTTTAGCGTCCAGTCTGGCCCTCGTGAATTAGCGGTTAATGCAAATACGCTTGAGGTTCAATTTGAATCTCCCGTGAAAAATGGTGTCAAGCTTGTAAAGCGTTACACTTTTACACGTGGCAGTTACGTGATCGATGTCCAGCACGACATCATCAACGCCAGTTCAGCGCCGGTGCAGCCAGTACTCTATATGGAGTTGGTGCGTGATAGCACGCCTGTTGAAACCCCACGGTTCTCGCATACCTATATCGGGCCGGTGGTGTATACCTCGCAGCAAAATTTCCAGAAAGTCGGCTTTAGCGATATTGATAAAAATAAAGCGGACTATGCCAGACAAGCCGATAATGGCTGGATCGCCATGGTGCAGCATCATTTTGCATCGGCATGGCTGTTGCAGCAAGGCGTGACGCGAGATATTTATGTCAATAAACTGGATTCGTCACTGTATCGCGTAGGGGCGAAACAAGCTGTGCAAACCCTGATGCCGGGGCAAGCGGTCCAAGTGCAGGCACGTCTTTTTGCGGGCCCTGAAGAAGAGCGCATGCTTGAAACGATTGCACCGGGTCTTGAGTTGGTGAAAGATTATGGTTGGGTGACGATTATTGCCAAGCCATTGTTCTGGCTGCTCGACAAAATACATAGCTGGTTGGGCAATTGGGGCTGGTCAATTGTTGCATTAACCTTACTGATTAAGGCCGTATTCTTTCCATTGTCGGCCGCCAGCTATCGCTCAATGGCCCGCATGAAAGAGATTACGCCACGTATGCAAGCGTTACGAGAGCGTTATAAAGGCGATCCGCAGAAGATGAATGCTGCGTTAATGGAGCTTTATAAAACAGAGAAAATAAATCCATTGGGTGGGTGTTTGCCGGTAGTCATCCAAATTCCCGTGTTTATTTCGCTGTATTGGGTATTGCTGTCATCAGTAGAAATGCGTGGTGCGCCCTGGATCGGCTGGATTCATGACTTGTCACAGCAAGATCCTTATTTCATCTTGCCAATTCTGATGGCGCTTTCAATGTTTGTGCAAACGCGCTTAAATCCAACGCCGCCGGATCCGCTTCAGGCCAAGATGATGATGTTTATGCCGCTTGCATTTTCGGTTATGTTCTTCTTCTTTCCCGCCGGCTTAGTTCTCTATTATGTAGTGAATAATCTGCTGTCTATACTGCAGCAATGGTATATCACGAGACGGATTGTACGTAATTAGTTAGAAAACGATTGAGCCCCAACTTAGGGGCTCTTCTGACCACAAAAAAAACGCCCTTCAGACTGAAGGGCGTTTTTTTGCTAAGAGGGTGGGATTATTCGGGTACTTTCCCGTAGAACTGCGTAATGAGCTCTTCCACCAAATATCTCTGATGCTCTGGCAGAGCTTCAATCTTCTTGGCAAGCGTAACGGTTTCCGGTGAAGGCGGATACTTAGCTTGTTTAAGCTTGACCTCTTTAGCTTTTAGCAGTGCTGGATCAGGTGGCGGTCCGTAATGCAGCCAATGTTCTCCAACACCAAGCCATTCGGCGAGGGTTTTGATTTTATCCGCGGTTGGAATTGCGCGGCCAGTTAACCATTTATGCGTAGTCTGCACCGAAACGCCGGCACCGTCACGATGTTGTAGGTTAAAAAGGCGCGCTAGGTCTGTTGCGCCCTTAACGGGTTTGGGGCCTCGCTTTAATGCAAGCCGCAAACGCTCTGAGAAGGCTGATCTTTCTTGATTAGATGGCATGGGGGAATTCTGCCGTATCATATTTCCCCATGGTTCAACCCTTAATGCTATATATACCCAAATTAGTTTAGAGTTTTGCTTTATTGAGCTATTTTTTTAGAATTAGTCCCTTATTGAGCTAAAAACATATGAGCCAGCGCATCCTATTGAGTTAATTTGCTTGTAGGAGGGATTTCTAAAAGGCTGTCCTGAATGCATGCAAAGCCTCCCGAAAGACAGTCGGCAGACGCAAACCAGGTTTGCCTGTGTGCGGTGCAGTTTTGAGGAAGTATGACTGCGCTGCTCACCAGGTCAATCTGGCCCTTGTCCATAAAACTGAGTGATCAGTTCCTCTACCAAATATTTTTGATGTTCGGGCAATGCCTCAATCTTTTTAGCTAGCTCAATTGTTTCAGGAGAGGCTGGATACTTAGCTTGCTGGAATTTGGTCTCTTTGGTTTTTGACAGGCTCGGATCGGGAGGTGGTCCATAATGTAACCAATGCTCACTCACACCAAGCCATTCAGCTAGTGTCTTGATCTTTTCCGTAGTTGGAATTGCGCGGCCGCTTAACCATTTATGCGTAGTCTGCACCGAAACACCGGTACCGTCATGTTGCAAATTGAACAGGCGGGCTAAATCTGTTGCCCCTTTAACAGGTTTATGGCCTCGCTTTAACGCAAGCCGCAAACGTTCTGAGAAGGCGCTTCTTTCTTGGTCGGATGGCATAAAGCGATTCTGCCGCATCATATTTCCTCTGAGCTAAACTTTTTGTGCGATATTTAACTAAAATAGTTTACATTATCTCTCAATTGAGTTATTTTTCTTCTACGCGGCATGAAAAAGAGTGGCTACAACGCTACCTGGCCACGAGTAAAGGTTCTTTTGAAAGCACAAACCGAAGAGGCTGACGTCTACGCAATATTTTTTGCGGCCTCTAAAAGTAGGGAGACTGACCAATGAGCGAACATCAATATACGCCCGATAGAAAATCAGCATTTAAGCGCTGTATTGACTATTTTTCTATTAAAACCCTGAAAACACTGTCACATAAATCAATCGGCATTATTCCGTTGCCGGTTTATCTAATTCTAGTGGCCTGTTTAGCGACGATGGTGTGGAATCATCAGTTGATGGGTAACAATATTTGCACAATGATTGCCTTATTGGCGGTGTGTGGTTATACCTGCTCTACGATTGGCCAATCAATCCCATTTTTCCGTCGTATTGGGGGCTCGGTCATTATTGTGACTTTTGTCCCCGCTTATCTGGTTGCTCACCAGTTGCTGCCAGCGGATTTTGTCGATCCTATTCACGCATTTTGGGAAAACAACCATCCGATTTATCTATTTATCGTTGCCGTCATTGTCGGTAGCGTGCTTAGCATGGATCGCCAGATATTAATCAAAGGATTTATAAAGATTTTCGTGCCGTTACTGATGGGCTCAATTGTGGCCGCAATCACTGGCACTTTAGTTGGTTTGGCGGTTGGTTTCGATTTATTTCATATTATTTTCTTTATTGTTGTACCCATCATGGCCGGAGGGCTTGGCGAAGGTGCGATTCCGCTATCGATTGGCTATGCAAAAATACTCGGCCAGCCACAGGGAGATTTATTGGCCCAAATCCTACCGGCAATTATATTTGCCAACCTTTTCGTGATCGTGACGGCGGCCGCACTGAATCTTTTGGGGCGCCATTACCCTCGCTTTTCGGGGGATGGGCATTTGTTAAGAGTGGATAAAGAAAAAGGCGGTGCCGTCAAAGCAGAAGGCCCCCATGAGGACGTCAGGCCTTTGCTGACTGATGTAGCTGCGACCGGGATGATCGCCATTTCTTTTTATTTGATTGGGGTGCTCACACATCAATTGTTTGGCTGGCCTGCTCCGATCGCAATGCTTTTGATTGCGGTCTTAGTTAAGCTGCTGAATCTAGTTTCGCCGGCTATGCATGAAGGTGCGATCGGTTTATATCACTTTTTTGTGAAGGTCACGATTTATCCTTTGCTATTTGCTGCTGGGATGACAATTATTCCATGGGAAAAGCTCGCCGCCGCATTCAACTTGCCGTTTATCGTGACGGTTTTTTCAACCGTCATTTCATTGATGGCGACGGGATTTTTAGTTGGCCGCAAAGTTGGTTTATTCCCAATTGAAGCCGCCATTGTCACGGGCTGCCATAGCGGCATGGGGGGCAGTGGCGATATCGCTATTTTATCTGCTGCTCATCGCCTATCTTTAATGCCATTCGCGCAAATTTCTACGCGTATTGGGGGCGTTATTGTGGTCATCATCGCTTTGTTAGCGATTGGCTGCTTAAGTTAACCCGGCATTAAACTCATCTGATTTCATCCCATCTGCCTAGTAGGCAGTCACCCCATTGTGACTGCCTTACGAATCAGCTTATTTTCAACTTAACTTAGGAGTGCTGCTATGACTTCCAACACCTATTGCAGATCTGTATTATTTACACCAGCACTGCGACCCGAGCGAATTGCTAAGGCGGCTCAAAGTGGCGCGGACGTTTGTGTGATTGATTTAGAAGATCCCGTTGCACCTAATCTGAAGGAAGACGCAAGGGGAAAGCTTGCTCAATGCTTGGCCATTCCGCACTCTAAGCACGTCAAATTTGCGGTCAGAGTTAATTCGTTGCGTACCCAGGATGGGCTTAAAGATTTGCTTGAAATCTTCCGGCAAACCATATTACCTGATTATATTCTCTTGCCAAAGGTGGAGAGTGCACAGGAAATCATTATCACTGAGAAAATCTTGGGCCATAAAGAGAATGATATTCAATTTCTGGTTGCGGTTGAAACGCCTGAAGGGGTCGCTAATGCTAAAGAAATCGCTACGGCCTCTTTAAGGCTGAAAGGGCTTATTTTTGGCGCTGCTGACTACGCAAGTAGCACGGGCGGCGCGATTACCTGGGAAAGCCTTTATTTTGCACGGACACAGGTTTTGAATGCAGCCAAGATATCCGGCATCGAGATCATCGATACGCCTTATTTTGATGCTCATGATTTCGATGGCTTGATTGCCGACTCACTCCGAGTTAAAGCGCTTGGCTATACCGGGAAATCCGCCATTCATCCATTACAAATTCGACATATTAATGAAGTGTTTCAACCGGATGAGGCGGCACTTGATAGGGCAAGAAGGATCGTTGCCACTGCTCAGGAAAATGAGGGCAATGCTTATTTATTAGACGGTACTTTGATTGGTACGCCATTGATTAAAGCAGCTCAGAAGTTACTGGATAAATATGGTCAGACTAGTAGATAGGTACGTATAGAGTAGTGTGTGCTATATAGGCTCTCGGCGCAAGCCGGGAGTTTTCATTTTGATTGTACGCAAGCAGATTTTCGGAGTTAGATTGGTCTCTGTTTATTCAATATTGTTCCACTATAGTAGAACAAAAATAATAATTCTGTTCTGTTATGGTAGAACAAATTAACTACTAGATTGTGGATTAGTCTCTCTTTTGTCCGAACCTAATTTTCGCATTGCGCCACGCATTTCTAATCACACAAGCTGTGGCGCCTACGAAAATGTAAGATATCACTTAAGCATAAGATAATCTCAGCTAACTTTTTCTCCTTTCTTTTTGGCCGTTTTCTTGGTGGCCGGAGCAGCCTTCTTGGCGGCAGTAGCGGTTTTCTTGGCGGCAGTAGCGGTTTTCTTGGCAGCCGCAGCCGTTTTTTTGGCTGCAGGTTCTTTCTTTTCAAACTCAAACCCAATCTTGCCGTCATTTTGCTTAACAAGGTAAGCTTTAAACAGACGGCCTGTACGAGCTGACTTAAAATTGGTCAGCAAATCTGTACGGCCAGCGTCCAGTAGCTTTTCCATCTGCTCGCGTGAAATTTCTTGCTGCAGAATGATTTGGCCTGAGCGAAAAGTGCAGCTCTTTGGATGGGCGACAGATTTTTCACATACATAGCTTAAGCCGTGCTCAAAAACCGGGCTGTTACATTTTGGACAGGGGCCAACGGGTGTCTGAGAGGAAAAGTCAGGCGCTTCACCACCCTCTTCGTTTTGATCTTGACCAAAATCAAATTCGAGTTTGTAGTTGTTTATTTCTTTATCTTCTACCAGCTTTAAAATCGCTGCAAAAGGCCGCCCCATTTTGCTGCGAAAACCAGAAAGCGGTCCAATTGATTTGTTGCTAAGCAAGCTTTCAACTTCTTCGATTTCAAATTGCCGGCTGCCTGGAATTTTGGTGATTGAAAACTCGCAGTGAGTGCACGCAAAACGCCGGTAATTTTCTTTTACTTGGTTGCCGCAATGTGGGCAGGGTGTGGACAGCGTGGCGTAGTCGCCCGGGATGGTATCTGAGTCGTATTCTTTGGCACGCTTGACGATCAATTGTGTCATTTGTGCGATCTCGCGCATGAACGTGTCGCGCGTGAGCTGGCCATGTTCCATCTGCGTTAGCTTAGACTCCCATTCTCCGGTCAGCTCGGCTGCGGTGAGTTCTTTTACATTAAGCCCACGCAGGAGGGTCATTAATTGAAATGCCTTAGCGGTCGGAAGCAGCTCGCGTCCCTCGCGAATCAAATATTTTTCTGTCAGTAAGCCTTCGATAATCGCTGCGCGAGTGGCTGGTGTTCCTAAGCCCTTGGTTTCCATTGCGGCGCGTAGCTCATCATCTTCAACTAATTTACCCGCGCCTTCCATGGCCGATAGTAAGGTGGCTTCGTTATAACGCGCAGGCGGTTTAGTGGTGAGCAAATGTACTGCAATTTTATCGGTCTTAACGGTTTCGCCCTTGGCTACGGGTACTAAATTGGCACTTTCATCCTGTGCCTCATGTCCATATACTTGCCGCCAACCCGGTGTAACCAACACTTTACCTTCCGTTTTGAAGTGATGGCCAATGACTTCAGTGATGCGTGTGGTCAGTTGATACTCAGCTGCCGGAAAAAATATTGCTAAAAAGCGCTTAACCACCAGGTCATATAATTTTTGCTCTGCTTCCGATAAATTTTTAGGCGCTTGTAGGGTTGGAATGATCGCAAAGTGATCGCTGATCTTGGCATTATTGAAAATGCGACGATTCGGTTTGACCCAATTTTTATCAAGAATCTGTTTAGCAAAAGGCAGGTAGTTGTTGCTTTCTTTTAATATTCCGAGTGTACTTTTGACGGTGTCGAGATAATCCTCAGGCAAGGCACGCGAATCCGTACGCGGATAAGTTAAAACTTTATGCCTTTCGTATAGGGCTTGTGCTAACCCCAAAGTATTTTTTGCCGAGAAACCAAAGCGTCCATTTGCTTCACGTTGCAAACTAGTGAGATCAAATAATAATGGAGAGAGTTGAGTTGAAGCTTTGGTTTCTTCACTAACGATGCCGGGTTTACCTCGGCACGCCGCTACGATAGAATCAGCTGCGGCTTCGCTCCACAGACGCGAGTCGCGTTGCTCCGGGTCGAATTCATTTTTCTTAAATTTGGGATCGAACCAACGGCCGTCATAAAAGCCGGCCGCGCTCACAAATTCAGCTTTAACTTCCCAGTAGTCACGTGGCACAAAACGGCGAATTTTTTCTTCACGCTCAACCACAACAGATAAGGTGGGAGTTTGCACGCGTCCAACGGTTGTTAGGAAAAACCCTCCGCCTTTACTATTAAAGGCGGTCATGGCGCGAGTGCCATTGATGCCTACTAGCCAATCAGCTTCTGAACGGCAACGTGCAGCATCGGCCAGCGGCTGCATCTCACTATCGCTGCGTAAGCGTGCAAAACCGTCTTGAATGGCCTGTGGCGTCATGGATTGTAGCCATAGCCGTTGCACCGTTTGCTTGGCCTTGGCATGTTGTGCGATGTAACGGAAAATCAGTTCGCCCTCACGCCCCGCATCGCACGCATTAATTAGCGTATTGATATCTTTGCGTTTAATCAGTTTGCTCAGAAGCTTGAGGCGTGTTGCGCTTTTGGCGATTGGCAGCAGATCGAAACGTGGCGGAATCACCGGCAAATGCGCAAAACTCCATTTGCCGCGCTTGACTTCGTATTCTTCGGGAGCAGCAATTTCTAGCAGGTGACCAACAGCTGACGATAGCACGTACTGCTCGCTTTCGAAGTATTCGTCATGTTTGGTAAAGCCACCTAAGGCGCGCGCGATATCGGCTGCAACGGAAGGCTTTTCGGCAATGATTAGAGCTTTAGGCATGAAAAAAATATAGAGTGGATCTCGCAAACGGCTGTTTTATAGCACAGTTTTCGGCAAATACGCGGTAAGTAATGGATGTAGCTTAGGTGCGACAACCGCCTTGTTGACTGACGGTAAGCTGGCTAATAACCGCTCAACTACGGCCGCATAAGGGAGTACTGTACCGAAAAAGTAGGTATTGTGCGCGTCTTCGATCAAAAGGGTTGGAAAATCTTCAACTTCGATTTCATCAAGTTGATCGGCATGTGTCTCGATATCGATCCAGACAAAGCAGATAGATTGATGTATATCGGCCAGTGAGTTAAAAAGTGTTTGATAAGCTCGGCAAGCATCGCACCATTGAGCGCAAAGACAGGCAACCAGCAGAATATCTGGCTTGGTCAGCCGGGTGGCAATGGCGTGAGCATCTGTATCGAGGTTAAACGCGGGCATGGACGTATTTCTCCTAGCTTTGAGGCGGGACAGTTCTATGGGCTGACAGCGTCGTGCTTGATGCGTTCTACACGGCCGCCAGGCAAGGCAGCAATCCAACCGCCCAGTTCTAGCTGCAATAGGGCTGCTTGCAGTATCGCACTGTTTAGTTGGGTGCGCGTGGCCAGCGATTCAAGTGGGGTTGGGTCATAATCCAGCGCGGCAAGCACGCAGCGCGCGTGGCTATCGAGCGTATCTATCATAGCGTGCGCAGTTGGGGCATGCTGGACTTGCTGCGGCTGGCGGGTCTTTGGCGTGGGTTTAGCTAACTCAGAGTTTTGTTCTGGCTGGGCTGAATTTGTGTGATTTTCTGAGTTGACAATGGATCCGGGTAAACCTTTGTATGGTATCTCATCAAGTATATCTTGCACGCATTCGACGAGCTTAGCGCCTTCTTTGATGAGCTGGTGACAGCCCTTAGCAAGCGGCGCATGAATTGAACCTGGTATGGCGAACACCTCACGCCCCATTTCACCCGCTAAGCGAGCGGTAATCAAAGAGCCAGATTGCGTGGCCGCCTCAGCCACGAGTACGCCTTGAGTTAAGCCAGCAATCAACCGGTTGCGTTGCGGAAAATGCTGAGCGCGAGCCGTTGTGCCGAGCGGCCACTCAGAGACAATCGCCCCGTGCGCAGCGATTTCATGCGCTAGCGCGTAATGGCGTGCTGGATACACTAGATCGGCGCCAGTACCCATGACGGCAATTGTGCTGCTAGGGCTAGCCAGTGCGCCACGATGCGCGGCGCCATCGATACCTAGCGCTAGCCCAGATACAATCGTTAAGCCTGCATGAGCGAGTGCGTGTGCAAATTGCTGGGTATTGGCCAGCCCCTGAGCAGTGCCATTCCGGCTGCCGACAATCGCCAGTGCGGGCGCATGCAGTAACTCTAGCCGTCCTTTTACGTAGAGTAGGACAGGGGGGGCAGTGATCTCTAATAGCGTGCGTGGATAGGCTGGATCAGCTAGGGTGACAAAATGATTGCCGGCGATGGCAGCCCATTTGAGCACGCGTGCAACGCGTTCAGCCAGACCATCAGGGTCGGCGCGTTTGATTGCCCCAGCAAGTTTGGCGCCAACGACTTGCGCTAATGCTGCCGGCGATTGCTCGAAAATAGCGTGCGGTAATCCATAAATACTGAGTAAATGGCGCACCGCAACTGGACCCACGCCACGCGTACTGACAAGGCGTAGCCATGCAGCGATTTCATCGTCAGTGAGGGTGAGGGTTTGCATTTCAGATATACGGTCCGAGGCGCTAGCCTAGGTCAATAAGCCATGTTTTAAGTTAATATTACGTCATTCGTTAAGTAATTTGCGGTGCTTAAGGTATGCTTCCCAGAAGTAAGTATGCAGTTTTTCTAGATTGTGCATGGACTCTGGGGTTATCGCAAGTTGGCCGTTTGGCTATTTCAAATTGATTTATCATGGCTTTATTAAATATATTAAATTATCCTGATTCCCGGCTTTATAAGAAAGCGAAACCAGTTGCAGTCGTCGATGAACGTATCCGTCAGCTTGTGCGGGATATGGCTGAAACGATGTATGCTGCGCCGGGCATTGGCCTGGCTGCCACTCAAGTGGATGTGCATGAGCGCGTGGTTGTGATTGATATTTCTGATACCCGAGACCAACTGCAAGTATTGATTAATCCCGAGTTGCTTTGGTCAAGCGAAGATAAAAAGGTCTTCGAGGAGGGCTGTTTATCCGTACCCGGCATCTATGACAAAGTAGAGCGGCCAGACCGCGTAAAAGTGCGAGCACTCAATGAGCGCGGAGAAAGTTTTGAACTGAATGCAGAGGGCCTGCTGGCGGTCTGTATTCAACACGAGATGGATCATTTACTGGGTAAAATATTCGTTGAATATTTATCGCCACTTAAACAAACGCGCATCAAAACAAAAATGAAAAAACTCATGAAAGCAATGTAGTGTGTAATTGGATATTGTTCTAACATTTCCCCCCCAAACTCAATGTCAAGCAAGCAAGTACCTAAAACGAAAAATTTAGCGTCTCTTTCAGCCAGCGATTCGCAGCTTCAGTTTCAGTCGATTTACTGGCTTTCTCTATGGCTGGTTATTGCCTATATGCTTGCGGGCGTATTTGGGCGCGACCCATGGAAAGCGGATGAACCTTATTCATTTGGCATGGCCTTAAATTTTCTGCAGGGGTTACCCTGGAGCGTGGATTGGATCGTGCCTTATGTGGGCACCGATCCTTTCGTTGAAAAGCCGCCATTAATGTATTGGACCGCGGCCCTATTTGCCTACTTAACCTCGGCTTTTTTGCCGTTGCAAGAGGGCGCGCAGTTGGCGGTTATCGCATGGATGGCGATGACGCTTATTACGTTATCGATAATGGCTCGCTGGCTGTATGGCGGCCGCTATCGTTTACCGGCTTGTATGCTCTTACTCGGAACGCTAGGCGTTGTCGTACATGTGCACAAGTTGATTGCAGACGTGCCGCAATTGGCTGGGACGGTATTGGCGCTAGCTGGGTTGGTGCATTTTGTGATTGCACAGCAAGCGCCCTCTTGGAAGGCTGGGCTGATGTTAGGTACTGGCGCAGGCATCGCGTTTATGAGTAAAGGCGTGTTGGTGCCTGGTGTGTTGGCATTGACTTATTTAGTCTCGGTTATTGTGCTACCCGCGTTTCGCACGCGCCGTGCGGCGGTATTGTTATTGTGGGCGGCTTTGGCGGCGTTGCCCTGGCTGATCGTTTGGCCCTATCTATTCTGGCGGGCTGCGGAGCCTTTATTTATTGAGTGGTTTTGGGATAATAATTTTGGCCGGTTTTTCGGCTTTTCTGAAATTCCAGGATCGCGCTCCAATTATTTGCAAGACATTGGTTTGGCCATTGCCTTAGCCTTTCCTGCTGGCTGGTTAGCCGTCGCAGAAATGTTCAAGCGCTGGCGCGTGTACTCGGCGACAGGAGATGCGCAAAAAGCACTGGTCTTTGGTGGCGTTAGGAGTGAAGTTAAATTAGCCCGTGCGGTTCTCTGGATTTATGCAATAACTTTTTATACGGTCTTGTTGCTGATGTCTGCCTCGCTGCGTGAGGTGTATCTTTTGCCGGTATACCCTGCACTGGCGTTACTGGGGGTTAGCATCACCCTGCCTACACGTCTAGATCGTATTTGGCGTGCTGTCGTCGTGATTTTCTTTTCTGCTTGTGGGATTTGGATTTGGCTCTGTTGGGGGGCGTTGTTGGCTGGCCGCGGTCAGTTAATGCCGGCTTTATTCGCGCGTTGGTTGCCGCTGGACTATGTTCTGCCGTTCAGTCTAGGCTGGCTATTGGCGGGTCTCAGCTTAAGCGGACTATGGGTCTGTGCAATTGTTTGGCGTGTGCGCCTTGGTGCAATTGCCACTAGCTTTGCTGGCATAACGCTAGTTTGGGGGCTGCTGCATACGGTGTTGCTGCCCTGGTTTAATGAGGCCCGTAGCTATCGGAGTGCGTTTAAGGCATTACAGATGGCATTGCCTAAGCAGTATGATTGTCTGGCGGTGTTTAATGTTGGCGAATCGGAGCGGGCTATGCTGCATTATTTTATTGGCGTTAAGCCGCTACAAACCGCAGCTTTGAGGGCAACGCCTTGCCAGGCGGCACTTATACTGGATAAAGCAGACCATCGCTTGGCCGGTTTCTCGCCCGCCGAGTGGCAAGAAATCTGGCGTGGTGGCCGGATGGGTGATGACAATGAACGCTTTCGCGCCTATTTGCGGCGCGAATTAAGCGTTGATAAGAATCAAAGGTAGAAAATGGCGGTGACCTTGCAAAGCGCTCATTGGGGACCCATATCTTGTGCTGTGAAAGAAGGTGATGATTTGAGTACTGCGCGCAACGAGCGTATTGTGGCATTTGCATAAGAGGATATCGTGATGTTCAATTGGATCAAAACAACCCTATTAATGGCCGCTATCACGGGCCTATTTATTGCTGTTGGCGCGATGATTGGTGGCCAGCAAGGGATGGTGATTGCGTTCTCATTTGCGCTCATCATGAACTTTTTTTCCTATTGGTTCTCTGACAAAATGGTGCTGCGCATGTACAACGCGCAGGAAGTCGATGAAATCAGCGCGCCACAGTTCTACCGAATGGTGCGTGAACTGGCGATACGCGCTGAGCTGCCGATGCCACGTGTCTATTTGATTGATGAAGCTGCGCCGAATGCTTTTGCGACTGGGCGTAATCCGCAACATGCAGCGGTCGCCGCGACTACCGGGCTGTTGCGGATTTTGTCTGAGCGCGAAATCCGCGGCGTGATGGCACATGAGCTAGCCCATGTGAAGCATCGCGATATCTTATTATCAACGCTTTCTGCCACGATGGCGGGGGCGATTTCGGCCTTGGCCAATTTCGCCATGTTCTTTGGCGGGCGTGATGAGCATGGCCGTCCGACCAATCCGTTAGCCAGCATTGCTGTGGCTATTTTTGCGCCTTTGGCTGCGGCGCTGATTCAAATGGCTATTTCTCGAGCGCGTGAATTTGAAGCCGACCGGGGCGGCGCCCTCATTTCGGGTGAGCCGCAAGCATTGGCCTTAGCGCTTGAAAAGATTCATCACTATGCAAAGGGCGTTCCCTTTGCGGCAGCTGAATCTCATCCGGCGACAGCGCAGATGATGATTATGAACCCTCTCTCAGGCGCTTCGCTTGCGCGCCTTTTTTCGACTCACCCCGAGGTTGAAGAGCGGGTGGCGCGTTTAATGGAAATGGCGCGCGTCGGGCATTATCCAATTTGAGCGGTATTCGTAGCGGTCAGCGCTTATCATCGTGTGAACCTCTAAAGGCGCTGTTTTCATGTCTCAGAATTTAAAAGTGATTTTTGCCGGTACGCCGGCATTTGCTGCGACGATCCTCGCGGCTATTCATGCGGCAGGTTTTGCGGTACCGCTTGTACTGACGCAGCCTGATCGGCCAGCGGGCCGTGGCATGAAGCTCACGGCCAGCCCGGTTAAGCAGTTTGCCCTTGAACAAGGCTTGGCCGTTATCCAACCGGCATCACTACGCACGGATGGTAAATTTCCGCTTGAAGCGGCGGCTGCATTGGATCGTTTGCATTCAATCCCGCATGAGGTCATGGTGGTTGCGGCATATGGCTTGCTGCTGCCGCAAACAGTGCTCGATATTGCTCGGCACGGTTGTCTCAATGCTCATGCTTCTTTGCTCCCGCGCTGGCGTGGGGCGGCGCCAATCCAACGCGCACTTGCCGCGGGTGACACGCAAACCGGCATTACACTAATGCAAATGGATGCGGGGCTTGATACGGGGCCTATGTTAAGTCGTGCGCAAATACCCATTTCACCCGCAGATACGGCAGCAACCTTGCATGACAAATTGGCGTCATTAGGTGCGCAACTCATCGTTGAAGAGTTACGCCTACTGGCCGAGCAAGGTAAGTTACTCGCAACACCGCAACCTGTTGAGGGCGTAACTTATGCGCAAAAGATCAGCAAACACGAGGCGAGGCTTAATTGGCAGCTGCCAGCTAAGAGGCTTGCTTGTCAGGTGCGTGCTTTTGACCCGTTCCCAGGCACGTTTGCCATGCTTGATGACGAACCACTTAAAATATGGGAAGCAGCGCCTGTTGCCGCACACAAAGTGGCGATGCCGGGAGAAATCATTGAAATTACAGCCAATGCGGTGACGATTGCGTGTGGCGCTGATGCGCTGCGTGTGACGCAGTGGCAAAAGCCAGGTGGGAAAAGGCTTCCGGTAGGTGAATTTCTAAAGGGTTTTACGTTGCGAGAAGGGCAGCGTTTTGTGGTTTGAGGGGGCAATCATTGCAACTCATAACAAACGCCGCGACCACTAATTTGAACCAATAACACACCCATTTAATACCCACAATACGGTCTATCTTTATTTTTTATGCAGCTTGCTCCAGATTCCCTTGCTTTTGCCCTCAATCATGCGGCCCGCGCGCTTGCTGCTGTGCGCGCTGGGACGGCATTGCCGGCAGCGCTTGCGGCGTTATTTGCAACGATTGAGGTTCCTGCGGCCCGCGGGGCAATTCAGGATATTGCCTACCGCACGTTACGCGCCTTAGGTCGGGCGGATGCATTGGTGGCTACGCTGGTGCGTAAACCGCCTGCGGCGCCGGTGGCAAATCTGCTGACTTGTGCCTTGGCTTTGCTAAGCGATGAGCCTGAAGATGCCGCTTATGCGCCTTTCATTGTGGTGGATCAGGCCGTTCACGCAGTGAGCACGCAACGCGACGCGCGTCCAATGAAGGGGCTGGTGAATGCGGTATTACGTAATTTTCTGCGCTCACGCGATACCTTACTTGCGCAAATCATGAGTAACCCGGTCGCCCGCTGGAATTATCCGCTCTGGTGGATTGATCAAGTGCGTGCCGCCTGGCCAGCTGCTTGGCAAAATATTTTGTTAACTGGCAATACGCATGCGCCCATGACTTTACGCGTCAATCAGCGCCGTTCGACAGTTGCTGCGTATCTTGAGGTCTTGCATGCGGCAAATATCCCAGCGGTAGCGGCTGGTCCCAGCGCGGTGCGACTATTGCGCGCATTACCCGTTGAGCGGGTGCCTGGCTTTATGCAAGGCGTGGTTTCGGTGCAAGATGCTAGCGCACAGCGGGCAGCTGCGCTCCTTGAGGTGCATAATGGTATGCGTGTACTCGATGCGTGCGCAGCTCCTGGCGGTAAGACGGGGCATTTGCTTGAATTAGCGGATATAGATTTAGTGGCACTGGAGGCGGATCAGGCGCGTGCACAGCGTATTAATGAAAACCTGAATCGTTTGCGATTAACTGCAACGGTGTGCATCGGTGACGCAGGCACTCCCAAGGAATGGTGGCATGGGCAATTATTTGATCGAGTGCTAATTGATGCCCCTTGTTCTGCCTCGGGCATTGTGCGTCGCCATCCGGACATCCGTTGGCTTAGGCGTTCAACTGATTTGACGGCGCTGGCCAACGAACAGCGCCGCATTTTAGCGGCACTCTGGCCATTGCTGAAAACCGGCGGTGAATTACTCTATGCTACCTGTTCTATTTTTCCGACAGAAGGCGAGCTCCAAGCGCAATGGTTTGAAAGTAAGCAACAAGATGCGGTACGATTAACTGCTCCGGGCCAGCTTCTGCCATCAACTACCCTGCCGGGCAGCGACTCAAATACGGATGACCATGACGGATTCTTTTATGCACGTTTTCGTAAACAGTGATTGATTTACGCCTTTTTCTATGCAAGCGGATAGTTGCTATCTGGCTTATCTGGCCTGGCCTTACAGTCGCTTTCGCACAAGCGAATACGATCTATGTGCAGCGTGCCTCGCTGGAGGCCGATAGCGCCGGCTGGGCGCTTGATGCGCGTTTTGATTTTGTTTTAAGCCGTAGCCTTGAAGATGCGATCAACCGGGGAATACCGCTTTATTTCACCACTGGTTTTGAATTAACGCGAGCGCGCTGGTATTGGTTTGACGAACAAGCTGTGAGTACTTCACAAAGTATACGGCTTTCCTACCAACCCCTCACCCGCCAATATCGACTCTCAAGCGGTGGTTTGCAACTCGGTTTCCCAACGCTTTCGGATGCCCTTAAAGTCATTAAACATGTCAGTGTATGGCATACCATCGACCGTGCGGCAGTCACGCCGGGATATGTTTACACAGCATCGGTGCGCATGCAGCTCGATACTGCCCTTATGCCTAAGCCATTTCAAATTGATGCAGTGAACAATCGTGACTGGAAACTTTCTTCCGATTGGAAGCGCTTTGCTTTTGTGGTGAATCAACATGCCAAATAAGACGGCTTTCACGCGTTTTATTGTTCGCTCGTTGCTCACAACGATCGCCGTTCTAGCATTATTGCTGCTTGTATTGTTGGCGCTAGCCAGCGCCAATACGGAATTTTTTGATCGTTATTATTCGTGGTTATATGCGGCCAACGTTGCGATTGCGTTAATTTTCATGTTGATTGTCGGCGGCTTAATATGGATTATTATCGCTCGTTTACGCCAGGGTAAATTTGGTACCCGGCTGTTAGCAAAACTAGCCGTATTTTTTGCCTTGGTTGGGGTCCTGCCGGGTGGCATTATCTATTTGGTCTCGCTGCAATTTGTTTCACGCAGTATTGAATCATGGTTTGACTTAAATGTTGAAAAAGCCCTGGCTTCTGGGCTTGACCTTGGTCGGGGCTTACTCGATAACTCACTAGCGGATCTGCAAAATAGCGGCCGCTTGATCGCGAACCAACTCGCCACCGCCGATGAAGCGAATTTGACGCTGACCTTATTGCGCTTGCGTGAGCAATTTGGGGTGCACGAAGCAACGGTCGTATCTTCGGCCGGCCGTGTGGTGGCGCAAGCTTCCCCCAGCTTTACGGCCCTTGTGCCGGATGATCTGCCCACCCCTATGATGTTGCGCCAAGCGCGCACCACCGGTTATGCTGGGCTCGAGGGCGAGCTTGAAGCGGAACATACGAGTAAGCCTATTGAGAGCGAGAAAGGGGTCTTACGTTTGCGCGTAGTGGTGCGCATACCCGCGGGTTACAAAACTTTAGCGCGTCAAGACGAGCGCTTTTTGCAATTAACCCGCTCAGTCCAACCGCAATTGGCGCGTCACGCGGCGGATATTCAACGCGCTTGGCGTGATTACCAAGAAAAAGCATTGGGCCGCACCGGCTTGCGTAAAATGTACATCGGTACTCTAACGTTGGCCCTCTTTTTGGCAACTTTTATTGCCATGGTGCTCGCTCTGGGGTTGGGCAATCAACTGGCGCGCCCCCTTTTCTTGTTGGCTCAAGGCACGCTTGAAGTAGCGCGAGGCGACTATACGCAAAAACATGAAATCAACACGAATGACGAGCTTGGTTTTTTGATGCAGTCATTTAATGTGATGACCCGACAGCTATCGGAGGCGCGCGTAGCCGTTGAGCGGAATCGGATTGCCCTGGAAAATTCCAAAGCATACCTTGAAAGTGTCTTGGCGAATTTAACGGCGGGGGTCTTCGTATTTGATCGAAAATTTCGGCTCACGATTGCTAATATTGGGGCTGAGCGGATTTTCCATCAACCGTTTCAGGGGCACTTAAATTGTCTGCTTGAAGACATTGCTGTGTTGGCCGGTTTTGCTTCGATGGTACGCAAGGCTTTTGCGGTACGAGATGTTGCCCTGGCGACAGCTGAGAGTGGTGATACGGGGCATTGGCAGCAACAATTTGAAGTGCATGTCCAAGGCGAAGGGGACCCTCTCACCTTGCTGGTGCGGGGGACGCGTTTGTTGTTGCCGGCAATTGAGGCGGGTGAAGCCATGCATCCTAAAAATACGGTGATAGCGGGTTATGTGGTTGTCTTTGATGATATTTCAGATATTATTTCTGCGCAGCGTTCGGTTGCTTGGGGTGAGGTTGCGCGCCGCTTGGCGCATGAGATCAAAAACCCGCTAACGCCGATTCAACTCTCGGCCGAGCGGCTGCAAATGAAGTTAGCCGACAAGCTTGCGCCCGCTGACGCAGAGGTCTTGCGGCGAGGCTCTGTGACGATTGTTAACCAGGTTGCTGCGATGAAGCAGATGGTTGATGATTTTCGAGAATATGCGCGTATGCCGCCGACAGTTTTGCACGATCTGCAATTAAATGATTTGATCACCGAGGTCCTGGCACTTTATGGCGTTGGCGAAGATAAAAGTCCGATCCAAGTCGATTTGGCTGCGCTGCCGATGATTCGTGGCGATCCAACCCAATTGCGCCAAGTGATTCATAATTTGCTGCAAAATGCGCAAGATGCCGTGGCTGAGGTCTCTTCGCCAAGTGTGCTGATTGAGGCAAAAGCAGTAGAATACGAGCATCCAGATATGCCTGGTAAGAGCGGCTCAGCGGTGAGGTTAACCGTAACGGATAACGGCCCCGGCTTTTCGGCACGGATTCTCACGCGCGCTTTTGAACCTTACGTGACGAGCAAGGCCAAAGGTACAGGCTTAGGTCTTGCCACGGTTAAAAAAATTATTGATGAGCATGCTGCTAGCATTGATATTCGTAACCGTCCGCCGGTGGATGGGACGAGTACAGGAGTCAGCGGTGCGCAAGTTTCGATTCTTTTTCTTCAATTGGCAGATAGCGAGTTAGGGCTGCATACAGGGAAGTTAATTTCAAGCAAAATCGAGCAGATAGCGAGACAGCGGACAAAGGTAGTGTAAATGACAACCATTTTAGTGGTAGATGATGAAATGGGTATCCGAGAGCTTCTCTCGGAAATTCTGAACGATGAAGGTCATGTGGTGGATGTAGCTGAGAATGCGCAAGAGGCGCGTGCTTATTGCATGCGTCAAGTGCCGGACTTGGTTTTGCTGGATATTTGGATGCCAGATACCGATGGTATTACATTGTTAAAAGAATGGGCGGCACAGGGCCGCCTAACGATGCCGGTGATCATGATGTCTGGGCATGCAACAATTGATACAGCGGTTGAGGCCACTCGAATTGGCGCGCTTGATTTTCTTGAAAAGCCGATCGCTTTGCAAAAGTTATTACAGGCAGTGAGGCAGGGGCTGATGCGAGGAACGGAGATGAATGCGCAAGCGAATGCCCAACTCACCCTAAGGCCAATCGTCCAGCCCGAGTCAGAGTTAATGGCCTCGTCGTCAATGGGGACAGTAGCGTTGTCAATGGCCAGCCATTGCGCGGCAGACCCTACCATCGCGTCATCGAGCGAGTGCGTGACCATTTCTCTTAAACTGCCACTGCGCGACGCGCGCGATGCCTTTGAGCGCGCCTATTTTGAATACCACCTAAGGCAAGCCAATGGCAGCATGACGCGGATTGCCGAGCGGGCTGGGCTTGAACGGACCCATCTTTACCGGAAACTGAAGCAATTAGGCATAGAGTTATGTAAAAATCGAGCTGAATAATGAATCATTTTTATCAACACCATGTTTTTTTCTGCTTAAATCAGCGCGCTAACAATACCCGCGCTTCTTGCGCAAATTGCGATGCGCAGCGGATGCAGGAATACGCAAAAAAAAGAGTGCGCGAACTAGGCTTAAGTGGGCCGGCGCAGATTCGCATTAATAAAGCGGGTTGCCTTGATCGCTGCGAACAAGGTCCGGTGATAGTTGTGTATCCGCAAGGCATTTGGTATACCTATGTGGATGAGGCTGATATCGATGAAATTATTGATTCGCATCTGGTCGGCGGCAAGGTCGTTGAACGTTTGTTGATTTAGCCCGGGAATTCTCTGGGATCTTACAAAAGAGAGCGGGATAGTTTTAAGTAGTGATTAATTGAGGTATTTAAATTAAAAAATGGCGGACCCAAAAAAATATTTAATCGATGGGCCAATTGGCAAAATCGAAATAGCTGTCGATTGGCCAGCAGAGGCGATTGAACAAAATGCCCCGGCGCGTGGTATCGCCCTGATTGCGCATCCGCACCCATTACTGGGTGGCACAATGGATAATAAGGTCGCTCATACGCTCGCGCGCACGTTTATGCAGCTTGGCTACGTTGCGGTTCGCTCAAATTTTCGTGGGGTGGGTCAAACGGCAGGCGAGCATGACCAGGGTAACGGCGAGCAAGATGATTTATTGGCGGTGCTTGAGCATCTTCGGGCGCAGCCACTTTGTGCTGATAGCCCACTGGTGCTGGCGGGGTTTTCATTTGGCACCTTTGTGTTGTCGCATCTTGCACAACGTTTAGCGCAAAATAATATCAGCGTGCAGCGGCTGGTTTTTGTTGGCACAGCAGCCGGCCGTTGGGCGGTAGCACCCGTACCGGAAGATACGATTGTCATTCATGGCGAACAAGATGAGACGATTCCATTGACGGAGGTCTTTGATTGGGCGCGTCCGCAGGAATTGCCGGTGACTGTTATTCCAGGTGCGGATCATTTCTTTCATCGCAAGCTTCATCTCCTTAAGCGAATTATTGTGGAGAACTGGCGCGTATAGTAAAGTGCTGTAGCCAGCGGTTGTTGCGTATTCTCCTAGCCCTTTTCAGCCTTATTTTTATGCAAACTATGCGATTTCCGATTTCGTTCTCCTACTTGGTTCTATCCCTGTTAAGCGCTTGCTTGGCCTTAACCTCTGTTTTGGCGCAGGCGCAAGTGCCGCCGCCTACGGTGTTGGCGCGCTCATGGATATTAATGGACGCAACCAGTAATCAGGTTTTAGCTGCTAGCAATCCGGATGAGCAAGTTGAGCCTGCGTCGTTAACCAAATTAATGACGGCTTACCTGGTTTTCGAGGCGCTTAAAGATAAAAAGATTGGCATGGAGCAAAGTATCGCCCCGAGTGACGCGGTGCGACGCGTTAAACCGGATGAATCGCGGATGTTTATTCAAGCGCATAAACCGGTCACCGTTTCCGATTTGGTGCATGGGATGGTGGTGCAATCAGGCAATGATGCCGTAATTGCCTTGGCGGAGTTAATTGGCGGTAGCGAAGCCAATTTTTTGACCTTGATGAACCAGGCGGCTCAACGCTTAGGCATGAAACATACGCACTATGCCGATGTGAATGGTTTGCCTAATCCACAGCACTATACCTCCGCAAGTGATGTGGCGTTGTTATCGGCCCGCTTGATTCAAGATTTTCCAGAGTATTACCCGCTTTTTGCCCTGAAGGAATTTACCTACAATAAGATTCGTCAATTTAACCGGAACCGATTGTTATGGCTTGACTCTACGGTTGACGGCGTGAAGACAGGACACACGACCTCCGCGGGTTTTTGTCTAGCGGCATCGGCCAAGCGTCCGCTACCGCAAACGCCAGAGATAAACCGGCGCTTAGTCACGGTGATGATGGGTGAGCGCAAAGAACAAGACCGGGTGCAGGATAGCCTTAAGATGCTTAATTACGGCTATCAGGCCTATGATATGGTCCGGCTTTACCCTGGGGCGCAGCCGGTTGATACGCCGCGGCTTTTTAAAGGCGCGGCTAATACGCTCAAAGTTGGTGTAAAGTCTGATAAATTCATTACTGTACCTCGCGGTATGGGAGATAAGATTAAGCCGATTGCGCATTTAAATACACCTTTGATTGCGCCGATCGCGAATGGGCAACCGGTTGGCATGGTGAAAGTCATGGCGGATGACAAAGAAATCGCGGCCTTTCCACTGGTAGCGCTGGAAGAAGTCAAAGAAGCCGGCTTCTTTGGCCGCTGGTGGGATACTGCTTGGTTAATGTTGCTAAAAATGTGGCAGAAATAAAAAATAAGGTTGCATTGCATGAACGATTCAACAGTTTATCTAAATGGCGAATGGTTGCCTTTGTCAGAAGCGCGTATTTCGGTGCTGGACCGAGGCTTTATTTTTGGTGATGGCGTATATGAAGTCATACCCGTCTATCGAGTCTCTGATCCGGCCCTTAACGTTTGGCGGCCGTTTCGGATAGAGCAGCATCTGGCGCGGCTTGTCCGCAGCCTTGCAAAAGTCCGTATTACCGACCCGTTTAATGAGGCTGGCTGGCGCACACTGATTGAAAAGGCGATTACCCTTCATGTGAGTAGGCACACCAATGACACGAGTTGTTTGATTTATATCCAGGTAACACGTGGAATTGCAGCTCGAGCGCAGGTATTCCCAGCGCACAGTACGCCAACCGTATTGATGATGGCCAATTCATTTACACCGCCTAGTGCGCTAACGCGTGAGCAGGGCGTAGTAGCGGTGACGGCGCCAGATGCACGTTGGCTGCATTGCGATATTAAATCCACCTCGCTACTGGGCAATGTGTTAATGGCGCAATATGCGGCCGAACACAATGCGGTTGAAACTGTCCAGTTACGTAATGGAGAATTGACCGAAGGTTCATCATCTAATATTTGGGTGGTAAAAGCGGGCCGACTTTTTGCTCCTCCGTCTAATCATTTGATTTTGGAGGGGATCCGTTATCGACTGCTCGAAGAGCTGGCTGCTGAGGCGGGCATTACATTTGAAGCGCGGATCATTACTGAGGCGGAGTTGCGTGCAGCCGATGAGATTATGATGAGTTCGGCCAGCAGAGAAATTCTACCGATCACTCGGCTTGATGACTGTCCAGTGGGCAATGGTCGGCCTGGCCCTGTTTTTGCAGCGCTTTATGCAGGTTATCAGCGCATGAAAGAAAGACCGCTCTCGGCCGATGAAGGCATCAAGATTGATGCCAAACGTTTGGCCGCGCAGTAATCGCTCATGAACCAAGGATGCGTGAATGAACCCGGCGAATGAGTCATTGATCGATTTCCCGTGCGATTTCCCGATTAAAGTGCTAGGCAAAACCCAGCCAGGCTTTGCTGAAGAGATACTGCGATTGCTCAAACAGTTTGACGCTGATTTTGATGGCGCGTCTATTGAAATGCGTCCTTCGCGTAATGGCAACTACATTGGCCTGACGTGTATTGTGCATGCGCGTGATCGTAACCAGCTGGACGAGATCTATCGCGCGTTGAGCTTGCACCCGATGGTATCAGTTGTTCTTTAGTTTCAGCGGGCCGAATGCGAGGCCAAACAAATGTCGACATCTACCGATGCGTTAAAGATCTGCCTTCAATGGCGCGGCGTTGAACCGTACCAAATAAGTTTTGAGGCAATGCGCGCCTTTACTGAAACGCGCACGAGCGACACGCCAGATGAGCTTTGGTTGGTTGAGCACCCCCCCGTTTATACTTTAGGGCAAGCCGGCAAGCCCAGCCATTTACTGGTGGCTAATCCAGAGATTGAACTGGTGCAGGTTGATCGGGGCGGGCAAATTACGTATCACGGCCCCGGTCAGGTGATAGTGTATCTGTTGTGCGACCTGCGCCGTCGTCAGTTAATGGTGCGCGAATTGGTCACCTATATCGAGCAAGCGGTGATTGATACGCTGGCAGCGTATAATATCGTCGGTGAGCGTAAATCCGGCGCACCGGGTATTTACTACGCAGGATCTTCCGAACGGTATGCTGACTCATTGCATGGCGCAAAAATTGCCGCGCTCGGACTCAAAATCCGCCGAGGGTGTAGTTACCACGGCGTGAGTTTAAACGTAAAGATGGATTTACAACCCTTTAATGACATTAATCCTTGCGGTTACGCAGGTTTGAAAATTGTCGATATGGCTAGCTTAGGCGTCGTTGCCGAATGGCGCGAAGTTGCACAGACGCTTGCTAACCAGTTAACCCACCATATTGCCGCGCACAACCCGGCGAGCCCCTCCGCCAATGCCAATTGTGCTGCTTGATAGGACAATCGTATGACAACAGAAACACCGGTGAGCCGATTGACGGCTTCGCCCATGATCGAAAACGCACCGCCATTTTATAATCCTGCTATTAAGCAAAAATCCCAAGCTAAAACGGCGCGTATCCCGATTAAAATCGTGCCTGCCGAGAAATTAAAAAAACCGGACTGGATTCGCGTGAAAGCCGCCACCGGCAGTTCAAACACGCGCTTTTACGAGATTAAGCAAATTCTGCGCGAGCACCAGTTGCACACCGTTTGCGAAGAGGCGAGCTGCCCAAATATTGGCGAATGCTTTGGTAAGGGTACGGCGACCTTTATGATCATGGGCGATAAATGCACGCGGCGTTGTCCATTTTGCGATGTGGGTCATGGTCGCCCCGATCCGCTTGATCAAAATGAACCAGAGAATCTGGCAAAGACGATCGCTGCATTAAAACTTAAATACGTCGTGATTACGAGTGTTGATCGTGATGATTTACGTGATGGTGGAGCGGCCCATTTTGTTGCATGTATTGAGCGGGTACGAGCGCTCTCCCCGCAAACGCGCATCGAAATTCTGACGCCAGATTTTAGAGGCCGGCTGGATCGTGCGCTTTCCATCCTAAATGCAGCGCCGCCTGATGTGATGAATCACAATCTTGAAACCGTGCCACGTCTGTATAAAGAGGCTCGGCCTGGCTCTGATTATCAACATTCGCTGAATCTGCTAAAAGAATTTAAAGCTGTGCATCCCAATACTCCGACTAAATCTGGGCTGATGGTTGGGCTCGGGGAGCGTGAAGAAGAGATCTTGCAGGTTATGCGGGATTTGCGTGCACATAATGTAGATATGTTGACGCTTGGTCAGTATTTGCAGCCTTCGGAGCATCATCTGCCGGTACGTGATTATATTCATCCTGATACGTTCAAGATGTATGAGGAAGAGGCGTACAAAATGGGCTTTACGCATGCTGCGGTGGGAGCGATGGTGCGTTCAAGTTACCATGCGGATGAGCAGGCGCATAGCGCGGGCGTGATGAATTGACGGTTTTAGCGGTAAATGCGTGGCGGAAAATCACTCATTTGCAGAAGCTACTAGAGCGGGGCGACCTATGTGTGCAGAGATAAAGAAATTCCGATTGACTCGATACGGCTCAGCGCTTTTTGTCGCTATTTTGCTGGCGAGTTGCGCAACAACCTCCAACTCAGGTGAGTATGTGAGCCCCACTCTGGCGGATATCAGTCATAGCCAAAATCCAATGCAGAAATTAAGCGGCTCATATGCTTAACTGTTTTCGTCTCGGCTTTTCGCTTGTAAATCGAGTGCTCGTGCGTAAAGGGAGTCACGCGAGACGTGCGTGAGCGTGGCTGCAAGCCTTGCTGCGGTGCTAACCGGCAGATGTGTTAACAGCAACTGTAACAGTTCATCGTGTTGGCTCGCATCGCTTTCCTGAACGAGGTCTGCGCCTTCTACGACTAATACAAATTCTCCGCGCTGCCGGTTGCTGTCTTCCTGTAGCCAGATTAGCCCTTCGGCTAGAGTGCCGCGGTACAAATTTTCGTGTAACTTTGTTATTTCGCGGGCAATGAATAGCTGTCGTTCGCTACCAAGTACCGTCGAAAGCGCACTGACTGTTTCTAAGATGCGATGCGGTGTTTCGTAAAAGACCATCGCATAAGGATGTTGAACAAGTGAGCGGAGTTGTGCTGCACGTTGTTTTGGCTTAGCAGGAAGAAAGCCAATAAAAGTGAAGGTTCCGGCTGCATTAGAAGCGCCGTGGCTGAAGCCTTCACCCGTAACGCTAAGGGCCGCCGCGAGGGCATTGCAGCCAGGAATGGGTATCGTGGCAAAGCCCGCTGCGCGAACCGCATCCACTATTTTTGCGCCTGGGTCGCTAATGCCGGGGGTGCCGGCATCGGACATATAAGCAACTCGTTCACCTGCGCGCAGGTGCTCCACAATCCGTGCAGCGGATTCATGCTCATTATGCTGGTGCGCGGCCAGTAGCGGTTTGCTGATGCCATAACGAGCAAGCAATTGCGTGCTGTTACGCGTATCTTCTGCGGCTATGCGATCAACCAGCTTGAGCACATGGAGCGCACGTAATGTAATGTCAGCGGTATTGCCGATGGGGGTGGCAACGACATATAACGCTGCGGCCGGATAAGTCTGATGCTGGGCGAGTGAAAGTAAATCAATCAATTCATGTCCTGAGTATAAAGCGGGGTATTGCGATGCTAGCCATTGTGCCATGCAATCACCTATTGACTGTGAGTAAAGGGTGGTGTCACAGCTATGTTTAAAACCACAAGAATGTTTGGCGCTGCGTTTGAAACGCGTGCATTAGAATATTTGCAGCAACGTGGCATGACGCTGGTGGCGCGCAATGTGACTTATCGCAGAGGTGAAATTGACCTGATTATGCGCGATGCCGAGAGTGTGCTTGTATTTGTTGAAGTCCGCGCCCGCGCCAGTATGCGTTTTGGTGGGGCATTAGCCAGTATTGACGCAACTAAATGTGCACGCCTGCGATTAGCCGCGCGTTACTATCTTGCTAAATGGCACGGTGAATTGCCTGTGTGCCGTTTCGATGCCGTCATATTTGACGGTGAGCAGATTACTTGGTTGACGAATATATTGGGTGCCGATCGTGATTGAGGTGAGCGCGTGCTATAAAGATCTTGGCTAAAGATTTAGGACTTAGTTTAAAGAAATTGTCTGCTATTGTTTGCCAAGGCTGTGAGCAAATACGATAGAATCGATTGTAATGTTTTAATTATGGCCCATTGCCAACGGAAAATTCGATGTTGATTGAGAGAATTGAGCAGCACTTTCAAGATAGCGCGTCTACTAAGCTCGCCGCGCTTGAAGTGCTTGCGGCGCCAATTGCTGCTGCCATTGATACGGTCTTTGCGGCGTTTGCCAACGGTGGTAAAGTGCTGATATGTGGTAATGGCGGTTCAGCTGCGGATGCGCAACATCTGGCGGCTGAGTTGATCGGTCGTTTTGAACAAGAGCGGCCAGCTCTGCCAGCGATTGCTTTGACCACCGACTCATCTGTGTTAACCGCGATTGGCAATGATTATAGCTTTGCGCAAATCTTTGCCAGGCAAGTCTCCGGGCTGGGTCAGCCAGGTGATATATTGATTGCAATCTCTACTTCTGGTAACTCAGAGAACGTATTGGCTGCGATTGAAAGTGCACATGAACGAGAAATGCTCGTGATTGCATTAACGGGGAAAGGGGGCGGGCGTATAAAGGATGCCTTGCACGAGATAGATTTACATATCTGTGCGCCTAGCGAGCGTACAGCACGGATACAAGAAGTTCATTCGCTGACGGTGCATTGTCTATGTGATGGCATTGATGCAATGCTACTCGGCGATAGGTCGTAGTCGTATCTTCATCACGTTAACCAAAGGAGTTTGGCATGATTTCAATGCAAATAAGCAAAACAGTTGGCCGCGCTATATTAGCTTTTGGTTTACTCTCTTCATTGCAGGGATGTCCGCTATTGGTAGCGGGCGCCACCGGCGGTGGTGCGTTAGTTGCGGCGGACCGCCGTACACTCGGCGCACAGACCGAAGATCGAGAGATTCAAGTCAAAGCGGCGACCCTTCTCAAACGTGATCTAGCTGATGAGGCGCATGTTAGTACCACGGTATTTAACCGGCGTGTGTTGTTAACCGGTGAGGTGCCAAATCTAGTGGTCAAGCTGAAAGCTGAAACTATCGTGCGCACTGTTGCCAATGTGCAAGAGGTTGTCAACGAGCTTGTCATTCAGGGCGCAAGTTCCTTTGGCTCGCGTTCAAATGACTCGTACCTGACGGCCAAAGTCAAAGCATCGCATGTCCATGCGCCTGACATCTCCGCGGCTTTTATAAAAGTGGTAACCGAGCGCGGCATCGTGTATCTGATGGGCTTAGTGACAAAAAGCGAGGGCGATCGTGCAGCTGAACTCGCCGGCCGTGTACCTGGTGTGTTGCAAGTCGTCAAAGCGTTCCAATATATTTCTGAACCAGAGGCTAAAAAACTGTCGCTTGGCACGCCACCGCAGCCTGGTCACGCACCTGCCACTGTAAATAAACAATTGCTTACGCCGTCGCATTAAACGTAAGCAACGCTCATTTCAAACGAAGTGTTTACCGACAATTTGGATAAAATTCTGCGCCAAATCATACGCAAGTCGGTTATTTTTCTAGGTATTGCTGCATGCGTTGTGAATAGTCTCGCGGCGCATGCAGTCGATGCAGTTCATGCGCAGTTATTATCTCGGCGCAATGCATGCATCAGCTGCCATACGGCTGACCAGAAACGAATCGGTCCTTCTTATCGGGACGTCGCGGCTAGGTACAGGGATAAGCCTGATGCCTTGGCAAAACTAGTCGAAAAAATAAAAAAAGGGGGAGGGGGAGCATGGGGGGCCGTTCCAATGCCATCACATCCTCGTTTAAGCGAAGTTGATGCACAAACGATTGTGGTGTGGGTGTTGGCGGGCGCGCCGTCCGAATAAATCAACGAGGCGAGAGAGCTTTGTCAATCTGTATAGCTGAATTTTCTAGGTCAAAGGCGGTTTGCATTTGGGCGTCAGTTTGGGAAAAGTTGAGGTAAAATGACAACCGCCTTATCGCAAGGCCTGCTGCGCAACACGTGTCACTCTGCCGAAAGACTGCCGCAGTCTACCTGTTTTGTACATGGCGCCGGGCTATGATCCACACCGTATTACTATCGAAAGCATCCGCTAAATGAGCACGAAAAAATCTTTGACTGAAGCTGAAATCCTAAAGATGGGCGAAAAGGATTATATGAACGACGAGCAGCGCGATTTTTTCAAGCGCAAGCTCGAACAGTTGCAAGCAGAGCTTTTGCATAACGCCGGTCAAACTACCGAGCATTTGCGTGAAACGGTGGTTGTACCCGATCCGGCTGATCGCGCTACCATTGAAGAGGAGCATGCACTGGAATTGCGTACTCGCGATCGAGAAAGAAAATTACTCAAAAAAATTCTGCAATCACTCGCACGGATTGAGTCGGGCGAATATGGTTGGTGTGAGGAAACGGGCGAACCGATTGGTCTTGCGCGCTTACTTGCTCGGCCTACTGCTACATTGTCGCTCGAGGCGCAAGAGCGTCGGGAGTTGCGCCAAAAGCTCTTTGGCGATTGATTAGAGCCAGAACACGCCGTGTTTTGCTTTTAGGCCCAAGCATTAATTAAATACCCATAACGTATCGAAAAGTGTTTTGCGTTGCCCTTGATAATCGGGGCGGCGCCCTAAAATAATGGCATTCACGCTTAAGGTTAGCTCGCTCGGCCCCCGTTGTTGTTTTGCTATGTGTCTGTTCTCAGCCATGAGATGCAGTCAGTTGAGGGCGTAGCGTTTTCAGAAGGAATCTATATGGAACAGTATCACGGCACCACCATTGTTTCGGTGCGACGCGGCAAGCACGTAGCTGTCGGCGGAGATGGTCAGGTTACCTTGGGCAATGTCGTTATGAAAGGCAGTGCAAGAAAAATTCGCCGCATTCATGACAATAAAGTACTGGTCGGCTTTGCGGGCGGCACGGCTGACGCATTCTCCTTGCTGGACCGCTTTGAAGGGAAACTTGAGAAGTATCAAGGCAATTTAATGCGCGCCGCTGTTGAGCTTGCTAAAGATTGGCGTACCGATCGGATGTTGCGTCGCTTAGAAGCGATGATGATCGCAGCTGATGCGGAAACAACGCTGGTCTTAACCGGTAACGGTGATGTGCTTGATCCTGAGAGCGGTATCTGTGCGATTGGTTCGGGGGGGACTTACGCGCAGGCAGCAGCCCGCGCGCTGGTGCAAAATACCGAACTAGCGCCGCGCGAGATCGTTGAAAAGTCACTTGGCATTGCTGGCGATCTCTGCATTTATACTAACCACAATTTTGTTATCGAGACCCTCGACTGAGCACTCTGATATGAGCAATATGACCCCCGCCGAAATCGTCTCGGAACTGAACAAGCATATTATTGGCCAGGATAAAGCCAAGCGCGCGGTAGCCGTTGCGCTACGCAACCGTTGGCGCCGGCAGCAAGTGGCAGAGCCATTGCGCCAGGAAATTACCCCTAAAAACATTTTGATGATTGGCCCAACTGGCGTAGGCAAGACCGAAATCGCTCGCCGTCTGGCGAAGTTAGCGGAGGCGCCTTTTATCAAAATTGAAGTCACTAAATTCACTGAAGTGGGCTATGTCGGCCGCGATGTTGATAGCATTGTGCGTGATTTGATCGAGATTGCCGTTAAGCAAACGCGCGAATCTGAAATGCGTAAGGTGCTTACTAAAGCAGAGGATTTTGCTGAGGAGCGAGTTCTCGATATCTTATTGCCGACGCCACGTTCGTTAGCGGCCAACGCATCGCCTGACGCGGTAGAGCCAGAACATCAAGAGGCGGACGACAAAGCCGACAATGATAAAAAAAATAATGCAACGCGCCTAACCTTTCGTAAGCGTTTGCGCGAAGGCAAACTCGATGATAAAGAGATTGAACTCGATTTAGAGTCGGCGGCCACCACGATGGATATTATGGGGCCGGCCGGGATGGAAGAAATGACGGAGCAAATTCGCAGTATGCTCTCGAGTATGGGGAGTGGGCGTAAAACGCGACGCAAGGTTAGCATTAAAGAAGCGATGAAGCTTTTGACCGATGAAGAAGCGGCGAAGATGCTGAATGACGACGAGGTCAAATCAAAAGCCGTGCAGAGCGTTGAGCAAAACGGCATTGTATTTCTCGATGAAATCGACAAAATCGCTTCGCGCAGTGAAGCCAGCGGAGCCGAAGTATCGCGCCAGGGGGTGCAGCGTGATTTATTGCCACTGGTTGAAGGTACAGCCGTGAGCACTAAATATGGCATGGTTAAAACAGATCATATTTTGTTTATCGCATGTGGCGCTTTCCATCTATCTAAACCGAGTGATTTAATTCCTGAGTTACAAGGGCGTTTTCCAATTCGGGTTGAGCTCGACTCACTCTCCGTTGAAGATTTTGAAGCTATTTTGAGTGGCACTGACGCAAGTTTAGTGAAGCAATATGAAGCGCTTTTAGGGACGGATGGCGTAAAGCTGGATTTTGTTAAAGATGGCATTCGTCGCTTGGCGGAAATTGCCTTTTTAGTGAATGAAAAAACCGAGAATATTGGTGCGCGCCGGCTTTATACCGTGATTGAAAAATTGCTGGAAGAAATTGCCTTCGTGGCGGGCAGCCAAGGCAAGCAACAGGTGAAAATTGATGCGGCTTATGTGGATGCAGCACTCAACGATGTTGCTAAAAACGAAGATTTATCGCGTTATATTTTGTAAGCGTATTGATTGGCGTTTATGCACCTTACAACACTTACTGCTGAGTTATTGCTGCTATGTCCAAACAACTTGATTTATCGTTAATAGCGAGTGAATTAAAGGCTCATATTCTCGCGGAAGCGCTGCCTCATATTCAACGCTATCACAGTAAAACTGTGGTCATCAAATATGGTGGTAACGCGATGACTGAACAGCATCTCAAGCAAGGCTTTGCGCGCGATGCGGTATTGCTCAAGCTGCTCGGCATTAATTTAGTCTTGGTCCATGGCGGTGGGCCGCAAATCGATCGAGCTTTGCAAAGAGTGGGTAAGCAGCGCGCCTTTCTACAAGGCATGCGTGTCACCGATGCAGAAACGATGAGTATCGTCGAATGGGTCTTGGCCGGCGAAATTCAACAAGAAATTGTCTCGCTAATTAACCATTATGGCGGCCAGGCGGTCGGCTTGACCGGCAAAGACGGTGGTTTGATTCGGGCGCGCCGGATGCAGGTGCCAGATCGGGAACGCGTGGGCGAATTTCTGGATATTGGCCAAGTGGGCGAGGTTGAGACAATTAATCCGGCCGTCGTTAAGGCTTTGCAACGTGGTTCTTTCATTCCAGTAATTTCGCCGATCGGCTTTGACGGTGATGGTGTTTCTTATAATTTAAATGCAGATTGGGTCGCGGGCAAACTGGCCACCATACTCAATGCGGAAAAATTATTGATCATGACAAATATTGCTGGTGTGATGGATAAAGAAGGCACGCTGCTGACCGATTTAAGCACCTCCCAAATTGACGCGCTATTTGCAGATGGCACCATCTCTGGCGGGATGCTGCCTAAAATCAATGCTGCCCTTGATGCGGCCAAAAGCGGTGTGCCGTCGGTGCATATTATGGATGGCCGCATCGAGCATTCGCTACTGCTTGAAATATTGACTGAGCAATCGCTTGGCACGGTGATTCGCTCGCATTAATTGCTGCAGCTAACCTGCTCAAGCGCACTGGCTTGGTGTAACCTCACTACATTAGGCGGCCTATCTCAGTTAGCATGACATCATCGGTTGGTATTGTCACAGCCAAACTATTCACTGTACAACGAAAATTTTGTCAGAGACTGTGCTGGGTGGCCGCCTGCCGGTATCAGCGTCTTTGCCCTATCAGTGGCGCAACACTCCGAATGTCCGAAGATTGACCGTGCGTGATTTTGAAGCGCATGCGTATGCGGCGGGCATTGAAATTATTGACCGCATAGTTTTGCCTCGGGGGGGCGGTTGTGCGTTGAGAACCAAATTGGCGTGGTAGTCTTGTGGTTTGTCGTGTCAAACGATATGGCTAGCAGGCTCATCTAGCACGCTAGGAATCGCAAACTGATATAGGTTCTTTATATGAAGCTTAAGCACGGCTGGGGCGTATATTTCAACACGCGCATGCTGATTTGCTTTTTTTTAGGCTTCACGTCGGGTTTACCGCTCTTCGTTTTGCTTAATTTGGTGCAAGCATGGCTGCGTTCTGAAAAAATCGATCTGGAGTCAATTGGGCTGTTTGCATTGATCCAATTTCCGTACACCTGGAAATTTATCTGGGCGCCGATGATGGATCGCTTTATCCCCAAGCTGCCCGGCGTGCCGTTAGGGCGAAGGCGTGCGTGGATGCTCTGCACGCAATTATTGGTGGCTGGCACCATCGCTGCGCTGGGTTTTGTTTCGCCTCATGATACGTTGTGGGCGGTTGCTGCACTGGCTGCAGCACTCGCATTTTTTAGTGCGAGCCTAGATATTGTGCTGGATGCTTATCGCCGGGAACTGTTAAATGATCAGGAACAAGGGCTTGGCACCGCGATTTATGTCAATGCTTATAAAATTGCCGGTTTGGTACCCGGCGCATTAGCATTGATTTTGGCAGACCTCCTTCAATGGTCGGAAGTTTTTGTGATTACGGCGGCTTTTATGTTGCCAGGCATTATCTTGACCTGTATCGTGCGCGAACCCAATGTGCACATCATGCCCCCCAAAACATTGCGAGATGCCGTCGTACTACCCTTGCAAGAATTCATGATGCGTAATGGTTGGCGGCATGCTGTACTGGTTCTGGCTTTTATGTTTTTGTACAAGCTGGGCGATAGTATGGCGACTTCGCTGGCCACGGCTTTTTATCTGGATCTGGGGTTCACTAAAACCGAGATCGGGATGATCGCCAAAACGGTTGGACTTTGGGCGAGTATTGGCGGCGGCATTGTTGGTGGCGTGTCGCTGCTGAAACTTGGCATCGCACGTGGCTTATGGTTGTTTGGTGTGGCGCAAATGGTGGCCATTTTAAGCTTTGCTTGGCTTGCGCATATGGGGCCGGTGGAGTTTTGGCTGGCGATGGTGATTGCTTGTGAGATGTTTGCTACCGGGCTTGGTACAGCCGCATTTATTGCCTATATCGCGCAGACTACGAATCCACGTTACTCGGCGACTCAATTTGCCCTCTTTACCAGCTTGTCCGCTGTGCCGCGCACCTTTGCTAATGCAGGTGCTGGCTATATCGTTGAGCAGGTCGGCTGGTTTGAATTCTTCTTTGTATGTACCGCGCTGGCCCTGCCAGGCATGTTATTGTTGCCTTGGATTGCGCCTTGGAAAACTCGGCAGACCTAAAAAATGCGATCCTATTTCAATGTATACGCATAATCGATGGTCAACGGCGCATGATCGCTGAACTTGATCTCTTTAAAGATTGAAGTGTTGATTGCCTGTGCGGCAATCGCCGGCGTTGCAAGCTGATAATCAATGCGCCACCCGACATTTTTTGCATAGGCTTGTCCTCGGTTGCTCCACCAAGTGTATTGATCAGCACGTGGATCAAGTTTACGAAAAACATCCACATACCCTACTTCATCAAAAAGCTTGGTAAGCCAGGTGCGCTCTTCTGGCAAAAAACCGGAATTTTTTAGATTGCCCTTCCAGTTTTTAATATCCATTTCCGTATGTGCAATATTGATATCGCCGCATAAAATGACTTCGCGTTGCTGCTTTAATTCAATCAAATGCGGCATAAAAGCGTCCATGAAGCGGAATTTTGCTTGTTGCCGCTCATCCGAACTGGAGCCAGAGGGCATATAGACGGACACGACCGATAGCGTGCCGTAACGAATCTCAACATAACGCCCTTCAGCATCGAATTCAGGGTTGCCAAAGCCGATAATGCAGTCATCGGGTTCGTGTCGCATATAGAGACCCGCTCCGCTGTAGCCTTTTTTAATGGCATGCTGAAAACAGCTGTGATAACCATGCGGTGCTAGAAAATCAGGTGTCATATCGTCTTGTTGCGCCTTTAACTCTTGCACGCAGACAATATCGGCTTGTTGTTTGCCGAACCAGTCAAAAAAGCCTTTTTTTGCCGCTGAACGGATGCCGTTCAGGTTGGCACTAATGATGCGTAACATTTGAGTTAAATCACGATCCTATTTTTTAGAATATCCATAAACTAGCCGATGCTTCCTATCGGGAAATGATCAAGCTAGTTTTCGCTTTAAAATCTCATTGACCTGTTGCGGGTTGGCTTTACCGCGGGTGGCTTTCATCGCTTGGCCGATCAGCGCATTAAACGCCTTTTCTTTACCCGCACGGAACTCCTCGACGGATTTTGGATGGGCGGTGAGCACCGCCTCTATGATTGCGTCGAGCTCGCTCGTATCGGAGATTTGTTGCAATCCTTTGGCTTCGATGATGCGGTCTGCTGCCTGCTCATCATTAGATTTCTCATCCCAGATCGCTTGAAATACTTCTTTGGCAAGTTTGTTTGAAAGTGTGCCATCGGCAATGCGCACGAGTAGCCGCGCGAGTTGCTTAGCGGAGACCGGGCAAGCGCTGATTTCAATGCTGTCACGGTTGAGCTGTGAACTAAGTTCACCCATCACCCAGTTGGCCGCGGCTTTGGCTAAATTTGGATCAATCGCTTGGTTTTTTTGCAGTGCGCTGATTTGTGTAACGACGCCCTCGTAATAGGCTGCCAGCGCTTTTGACGAAGTCAACACAGCGGCATCATAGGGGCTAAGCCCATATTGCTCAATTAAGCGTATTTGCATGGCGGCAGGTAGTTCTGGCAAGGTGCTGCGCACGCGTTCGATCCACGCGGAATCAATCACCAACGGCATCAAATCTGGGTCAGGAAAATAGCGGTAATCATGCGCATCTTCTTTACTGCGCATCGGGCGTGTCTCGCGCCGTTCGGGATCATATAAACGTGTTTCCTGTTTAACCGTCCCGCCATCTTCAAGCAACTCAATTTGACGTTGTATCTCGTAATTAATCGCCTCTTCCAAAAAGCGGAAAGAATTGAGATTTTTGATTTCAGTGCGGGTGCCAAGCTCTGCTTGGTTGATTGGACGCACGGATACATTGGCATCGCAGCGGAATGACCCTTCTTGCATATTGCCATCGCAAATACCAAGCCATACCACCAACGTATGCAAGGTTTTGGCATAGGCCAGCGCTTCGGCGGCGCTGTGCATATCGGGCTCGGTCACAATTTCTAGTAAGGGCGTGCCAGCGCGATTTAAATCAATGCCGGTCATCTCAGAAAAATCTTCATGCAATGATTTGCCGGCATCTTCTTCAAGATGCGCGCGGGTGAGGTGGATGGTTTTTTGGTAGGCGGCTTGTTTGGTTTTTTCGTGCGCCGGGACATGGATTGTCAAGGTGCCGCCTTGTACGACAGGAAGCTTGCACTGGCTGATTTGATAGCCTTTAGGTAGATCTGGATAAAAATAATGCTTGCGTTCAAAAACACTGCGCGGCGTGATGGTGGCGCCAATCGTCAGACCAAAACGAATCGCGAGCTCAGCTGCGGTCCGATTCATGACGGGTAAAACGCCTGGTAGCGCAAGATCTACTACACTGGCCTGCGTATTGGGGGGCGTCCCAAACTGCGTTGAAGCGCCGGAGAAAATTTTCGAAACACAAGTGAGTTGTGCGTGTGTTTCAAGGCCGATAGTGGCTTCCCATTGCATACTTAAACTCCCGCTGGCATACGGGTATGCCAATCTGTCACTTGTTGAAAAGCGTGCGCAATTTGCAGCATGCGCGCTTCGCTAAAATAGTTGCCAATGATTTGTAGGCCAACCGGCCTTAAAGGGGTATCCCCACTGCCAAAACCACAAGGTACGCTCATGCCAGGTAGGCCCGCTAAACTGATAGATAGAGTGTAAATATCTGCTAGGTACATGCGCAGAGGATCATCGGTTTTTTCACCTAGGTTCCAGGCGACAGTCGGTGACACAGGCCCCATCATAACGTCGCATTGAGCAAAGCTTTGCTGGAAATCCTGGGCGATGATGCGGCGAATTTTCTGTGCTTGAACATAATATGCATCGTAATAGCCATGCGACAGCACGTAACTACCCATCAGAATGCGCCGTTTAACTTCTGCCCCGAACCCTTCAGTACGCGTTTTTTGGTACAAATCGGCAAGGTCGCGATAGTGTGCCGCACGGTGTCCGTAGCGCACGCCATCAAAGCGCGACAAATTAGAGGACGCTTCAGCTGAGGCCAGCACGTAGTACACCGGAATGGAGAGCTCGGTCTTAGGCAATGAAATTTCAATCAGCGTCGCCCCTAATGATTCATATACCTTAAGCGCAGCTTCAATCGCCGTGCGTACATCAGCGGCTAAACCGGCGCCAAAATATTCTTTGGGTAAACCGATGCGTAGACCTTTTAAATTAGGCTGCTCTTGTCGAGTTGGCGTTGGCTGACTGGCATGGACCTGAGCGCTCCATGAGTGTCCGAGGTAGCGGCTGAAATCTTCGGTCTCACGCTCAAGGCTGGTTGAGTCGCGTGGATCAAAGCCTGCCAAGGCATTGAGAAGAAGCGCGCAATCTGCTGCGCTGACCGCGATTGGACCCGCTTGATCAAGTGACGAGGCAAACGCAATCATGCCGTGTCGTGAAACGCGGCCATAGGTTGGTTTAATGCCCGTCACGCCAGTGAACGCGGCGGGCTGGCGAATCGAACCGCCGGTATCGCTGCCGGTGGCCGCACTCACTAACCGAGCCGCGACGGCGGCGGCCGAGCCGCCTGATGAGCCGCCTGGCACCGCGCTAAGATCCCATGGATTTTGGGTCGAACCAAAAAAGGAGTTTTCAGTGGAAGACCCCATGGCGAATTCATCCATATTGGTTTTGCCAACGCAAACCATACCGGCATTGGCTAACCGCTCAACTACGGCGGCCTCAAACGGGCTCTTATAGTGAGCGAGCATTTTTGAGCCAGCGGTAGATTTCCAGTGGCGGGTCACAAAGACATCTTTATGGGCGATCGGAATGCCGGTTAAAGGTCCTGCGTGTCCGTTGGCAATCGCTATATCGGCTTGCGCTGCAGATGCGAGCGTGCACTCCGGGTTAATGTCAAGAAAGGCATTCAGCGCACTGGCAGCTTTAATGCGTGCTAGAAAGTGCTGCGCGAGTTCGACCGCTGACACGGCTTTGGTATCAAGCGCTAGGCGCAGCTCAGTTAAATTCTTTTGATGCATCGTGCGGTTTTCCGAAAAAAGCAAACGCAGTGAATAAAGAGATGAAATAACGTCATCGTTTTTAGGCTGGGTGGCGGCTATTCGATCACTTTGGGTACTAGGTAAAGGCCGTCTTGTATGGCGGGCGCATTGCGCTGATATTCATCGCGGGCCGGGGTTTCAGTCACCGCATCATCACGCAAGCGCAAGCGCGCTTCTTGAATTTGTTCAATTGGATGAGCCAGGGGTTCGACCCCGGTTGTGTCGACCAACTGCATTTGAGCGACCAGATCAAAAAAATGGTTAAGCTCAGTCAGCGTGTGCTCATCCTCGCCAGCAGCTAGCTCCAGCCGGGCAAGCTGAGCGATTTTTTTTACATCAGTTAAGGTCAAAGCCATAAAAATAACGAAAAAGAAGTGGATTAACCGGAAAAACTAAATAGAAAATCGAAGTTTTGTGGAAAATCAATTTGCAGCACAAAAAGAGTTTTCCTGCAAGTAAAGGCAAATTATAAGGTATGATTAGCTATTTTATTGAGTCAGTTAGGATCCTTGAATGTTTGGTTTTCTGCGTAGTTATTTCTCTAATGACCTGGCGATTGATCTGGGTACCGCGAATACGCTAATTTATATGCGCGGCAAAGGCATTGTCTTAGATGAGCCGTCGGTAGTGGCAATTCGCCAAGAAGGCGGGCCAAATGGCAAAAAAACCATCCAAGCCGTCGGTAAAGAAGCCAAACAAATGCTTGGCAAGGTGCCGGGCAATATTGAGGCCATTCGCCCAATGAAGGACGGGGTGATCGCGGATTTTACGGTCACCGAGCAGATGATTAAGCAGTTTATCAAAATGGCCCATGAGTCGCGCATGTTGTCGCCTTCGCCGCGGATTATTATCTGCGTGCCGTGTGGTTCAACTCAGGTTGAACGCCGGGCCATCAAAGAAGCTGCGCACGGCGCTGGCGCCTCTCAAGTTTATTTGATCGAGGAGCCCATGGCCGCTGCCATTGGCGCAGGCCTGCCGGTTTCTGAGGCCACCGGTTCGATGGTGGTTGATATTGGCGGTGGCACGACTGAGGTCGGCGTCATTTCGCTCGGCGGTATTGTCTATAAAGGATCGGTACGCGTTGGCGGCGATAAATTCGATGAGGCTATTGTCAATTATATCCGTCGCAATTACGGTATGTTAATTGGCGAGCAAACCGCAGAAACGATTAAAAAGAAAATTGGTTCGGCTTTTCCGGGTTCTGAAGTTAAAGAAATGGAAGTCAAAGGGCGCAATTTATCAGAGGGCATTCCGCGCAGCTTTACGGTTTCTAGCAATGAAATTCTTGAGGCGCTGACTGAGCCCTTGAATCAAATTGTCTCGCAAGTCAAAATCGCCCTGGAGCAAACGCCGCCTGAACTCGGCGCGGATGTGGCCGAACGTGGCATGATGCTGACGGGTGGCGGGGCATTGTTGCACGATATTGATCGTCTGCTTGCTGAAGAAACAGGGCTACCCGTTCTAATAGGCGAAGATCCGCTCACCTGCGTGGTGCGCGGTTCAGGCATGGCGCTAGAGCGGATGGATAAATTGGGCAGCATTTTTTCGCATGATTGATAAACAAGAGCGTGTCGGTGCCGCGATGGCACGACACGAATAACTAATGATTGGCGCCGACCATGGAATACAGTCCGCCGCCACTTTTCAAGCAGGGGCCGTCTGCATTTGCGCGGCTGATGGTTTTCGTTGCGCTCGCGCTCGGCTTGCTGATTTCCGATGCGCGCTATCGTACGCTTGAAACGCTACGCCAAGTTATTGGCACTGGGCTTTATCCGTTACAACGCGTAGCGCTTGCGCCGCGTGATCTGGTGCGTGGTATTTCAGGGTTCTTTGTCACGCTGACCACCTTGCGGGCTGAAAACCAGGAGCTCAAAACACGCAACTTAAAACTCGCACTGCAAGCGTTACAAGCGGTTCAACTTGGCTCTGAAAATGCCCATCTGCGCGCATTGCTGCAATTTGAACAACGCGAAACAGTGGGTACGGTGCTCGCTGAAATTCAATATGATGCTCATGATCCCTTTACGCAAAAAGTGGTCATTGACCGTGGCCTGCGGCAGGGCGTGCAAGCCGGCGCGCCAGTGGTCAATGAAGAGGGCGTGATTGGTCAAGTAACCCGGGTTTATCCACTGCAAGCAGAAGTGACTCTATTGACGGATAAAGATCAGGCGGTGCCTGTACAATTGGTGCGCACGGGGGTTAGAAGTATTATCTCTGGTACGCCTCGCGGCGATTTGCTTGAATTGCGCTATATCCCAGTCAGTGCGGATATCCAAGCGGATGATCAATTAGTCACCAGTGGTCTGGATGGGGTCTTTCCGCCAGGTTTGCCGGTAGCAAAGGTGCTGCGGGTTGAGCGTCAAGATGGCGCTGAATTCGCCCGGGTCATTTGCGTACCTTACACTCCGGTCCGAGGGACACGCCAGTTGCTGGTGCTGCATTATGAAAACCCGCCGCCACTTGAGTTAAATGACGCGGCAAAAAATACATTGAATGCAGCTGGAAACAATGCCGGTGCTAAAGCTAAAGCTAAAGCAACCGCGAGCGCGACGCCCACGAATTCTGTTAAGCGTAAAAATATAAAACCGAAAACTAGCGCCAAAAGCCAGAGCGCTCCAGCGCCAGATACGACAAACCAGGGCCCGCAATGAACCGCTTGCATCACATCTTATTGCCGGTGAATCCGTTATTTATTGCGTTTAGCCTGATCGTTGCTTTTGTATTAAATCTGCTGCCTTGGGGGCGGCTGATGGGAATGCCGGATTTTGTCGCGTTGGTTGTACTATTTTGGAATATCCATCAGCCGCGCAAAGTTGGCATGGGGATTGCGTTTGGCTTGGGCCTATTGATGGACGTACATGATGCCAGCTTGTTGGGTGAGCATGCGCTTGCCTATACCTTGCTTTCATATGGCGCCATTATGATTCATCGCCGCGTCTTGTGGTCTCCCCTGCTAGGGCAGGCGCTGCATGTCTTGCCGTTACTTCTGCTGGCACAAATCGTACCCTTTACGATTCGCTTGATGACCGGCGCTGCTTTTCCGGGGTGGGGATATTTGATAGACGGTTTGGTCGAAGCGGCGCTATGGCCAGTGGCCAGTGTCCTGCTGCTCGCGCCGCAAAAGCGCTCAGCCAATACTGATGATACGCGTCCAATATGATAAAGCGATTTAGTTTTATCATAAAGCGGATATCGGTTGGCGGGTTAGGGCTTTTACTCGCCTTTAAGTTGGGCTCATTAGTCGCTTGGGCCTAAATTCATGCCTGAATTCAAAAATACCGAGCAGCAGCTACAGCAATTCCGCTTGCGCGTGGCAGCGGCCGCGATATTTGTGTTTTTGTGTTTTGCGCTATTGGCGGGACGTTTTCTATATTTGCAAATCTGGCGCTACGGACAATATTCATTACAGGCGGATGAAAACCGTATTGCGGTCGCGCCAATTATGCCAAACCGCGGCATTATTACCGATCGCAACGGTATTGTGTTGGCCAAAAATTACTCTGCTTACACGCTTGAAATTACGCCCTCAAAAATTAATGGCACACTAGACGAAGTGGTTGATAGCCTGTCGCAAATTGTAGCGGTTGATGCACGGGATCGGCGCCGCTTTAAAAAGCTGTTAGAAGATTCAAAAAATTTTGAAAGCTTGCCATTGCGTATCCGCCTTTCCGATACCGAGGTGGCAAGGTTCACTGCGCAGCGCTTTCGGTTTCCTGGCGTTGAAGTGCGTATTCGTTGGTTTCGCCAATATCCACTTGGCACAACTGCGGCGCACGTGATTGGTTATATTGGCCGGCTCTCGCAGCGTGACCAGGAGCGCATTCGGAACGCAAGCGAGCTCAATAATAGCGGGCTTAAACCTTATGATCCGCGGCTTGATGCAAATAATTATAAAGGCACTGACCATCTCGGCAAAATTGGCGTTGAACAAAGCTACGAGACTGAGCTACACGGCCAGACTGGCTTTGAAGAGGTCGAAGTGACCGCGGGTGGACGCCGAGTACGCACTTTGTCGCATAGCCGGGCAGTCGCGGGCAATAACCTGGTGCTCTCACTGGATATTAATTTGCAGCAAATTGCCGAGCAAGCCTTTGCCGGCCGGCGTGGGGCGCTGGTGGCGATCGAGCCTGCGAGTGGCGATGTTTTGGCTTTCGTTTCCGCCCCTAGTTTTGATCCCAACGCTTTCGTTGATGGGATTGATCAGCAAACCTGGGATGAACTCAATACGTCAACCGATCGGCCGCTTTTGAATCGTCCATTGCAAGGCACTTATCCGCCAGGCTCAACCTATAAACCCTTTGTTGCGCTGGCCGCGTTAGCATTGGGTAAGCGTACCCCGCAATGGGGTTTTCAGGATCCTGGGTCTTATACCCTGGGGGGGCACACTTTCCGCGATGATGTGCCCGGGGGGCATGGCTGGGTTGATATGTATCGCTCCATTGTGCTGTCGTGCGACACTTATTACTATATGTTGGCGCGTGACCTGGGCGTGAATGCAATGGCTGAGTTTATGGCGCCATGGGGCTTTGGTCAGTTAACCGGCATTGATATTGACGGTGAGACGAGAGGCGTATTGCCTTCGACCGGCTGGAAAAAGAAGGCCCACCGACGCTCTGATTTGCAAAGATGGTACGACGGCGACACCATTAATTTGGGGATCGGGCAAGGTTATAACTCATTTACTACTTTGCAAATGGCGCATGCAACCGCGATACTGGCTAATAATGGCGTGGTGATGAAGCCTCATCTGGTAAAAGAAATCGAGCATCCGCTCACGCATGAAACCCGTCTGACTGTGCCAAGCGCAAGTTATCAGGTCAATGTGAACCAGCAGGATATTAATTTTATTAAGCGCGCGATGGTCGGAGTTATCACCCAAGGTACTGCGGCGAATGCTTTTAGAGGGGCAGGCTATCAAGCCGCCGGTAAAACCGGTACAGCTCAGGTGTTCTCGCTGCAAGGTGCAAAATATCGTGCGCATACGCTGGCCGAGAATCGGCGCGATCACGCATTATTTATTGCTTACGCACCTGCTGATAAGCCATCTATTGCGCTTGCTTTAGTTGTCGAAAATGGTGGTTGGGGTGGGCGAGCTGCGGCGCCGATTGTACGCAAACTGCTTGATTACTATTTGGTGGATCGTCTCAAGCCCAAAACCAGCGCTGCTGCAATGCCAGCCACGCCTGTCACTGCCATTGAAAAACGTGCCATCAAACAATAATGAGCCACTGCTAGCGCTCTTGGCTTGAGGACTAGAATGTCGATTAAAATTTATTTAAAACGCATTAAACCGCTTTTCGTCGGTTTTGACCGGCCTTTTTTCCTGTTTGTTTTAGCCTTAATTGCGGTCGGCATGCTGACCTTATATAGCGCGAGCTTTAATATGCCAGGTCGTGTGCAAGACCAATTGCGCAACATTTTATTGACCTTCGTCCTAATGTGGGGAATTGCCAATTTATCGCCCCAAGTGTTAAGCCGTTTGGCGGTTCCTTTATATACGTTCGGTATTAGTTTACTGATTGCCGTTGCACTCTTTGGCCTGATACGCAAAGGCGCGCAACGGTGGATCAATCTTGGGTTGGTGATTCAGCCTTCCGAAATCATGAAAATTGCGATGCCATTAATGCTGGCGTGGTATTACCAGCGGCGTGAGGGCGCGCTGCGTTGGTATGACCATATTGTGGCCTTAGCATTGCTGGCAGTCCCGGTCGGTTTGATCGCTAAGCAACCTGATTTAGGTACCGCAGTGCTGGTGTTTTCGGCCGGATTTTTTGTCATTTATTTGGCTGGTTTGAGCTTTAAATTAATTGTACCGGTATTACTTGCGATTACGATTGCAGCGGGCTCGCTGATTGTATTTCAACAAAAAATCTGCCAACCGCAAGTGCAATGGCCATTATTGCATGACTATCAGAAACACCGTGTTTGCACCTTACTTGACCCAACCACCGATCCTCTTGGGAAAGGCTTTCATACGATTCAGGCGGTGATCGCGATTGGCTCGGGGGGCTTGTTTGGTAAAGGCTGGTTAAAAGGTACTCAAGCCCATCTCGAATTTATTCCTGAGCGGCATACCGATTTTATTTTTGCCGTGTATGCAGAGGAGTTTGGCCTAGTGGGCAGTATTGCTTTACTTTTGCTTTATTTATGTTTGATTGTGCGCGGATTATATGTTGCCGCTAATGGCGCGACCCTTTTTGCTCGTTTATTGGCAGGCTCGCTCACTTTAAGCTTTTTTACCTATACGTTCGTCAATATTGGCATGGTGATTGGCTTATTGCCAGTAGTCGGGGTGCCGTTGCCTTTTATGAGTTACGGTGGGACGGCCCTCGTTACGCTGGGTATTGCGGTTGGTTTAATCATGAGTATGGGTCGGCAAAAACCTTTAATACAGAGTTAGGCAGTGTTTAAACTCGCAGGGCGCTCAACCTCGGCCCAACAATTGGGTGTTTCATATAAGCGCACCCGCTTAAGCCTTAAATCTGCGCCATAGTGACTGTTATACGTCAGAGCAAGTGTATCAAACGCAATCGCGGCCAGATTTTCGACGGTAGGTATCTGTTCGAGGACAACCGTTTTATGGTTTGGCAGCGTATCAAGAAAGGTCCGTACTGCAGTATCGCCAGCATACACTAAAAAAGCATGATCCCAGTGCTCGACCAAGTGCTGAAGGGCGAGCGCTTTGACCTGTGCGAAATCCATCACCATGCCGCGATCAGGCGCGCCTTCGGTGGCGATTGGCTTGCCTGTTAGCGTAATTTCAAGCACATAACGATGACCATGCAGGTTGCAGCATAGGCTGCGATGGTCTGGAATACGGTGACCAGCATCAAATTCAAGTTTACGAGTGATGGTTAACACGGCAGGACAAATTTAGGGAATGTGTAAATATTTATGGGTTTGCATCGATAGCCGCCAACGCGGATGCTGCTTGCACCAATCGATGGCAAAGCGCGTATTAAGCTCGCGTGCTGCATTATCCATCGGTTGCACCAGAAAATGATCGAAGTCGAGTTTTTCATAAGCCAAGAGCTGCTGATGGTCCTGCGGCACCACCACTTTGAGTTCATTGCCCTGTGTGACGACCAACGGCGCAGCCGCTTTGGGGCTGACGCAAACCCAATCAATGCCTGCTGGTATAGGCAGCGTGCCGTTGGTTTCAAGCGCAATTTCAAACTGTGCGGCATGCAGCGCTGCGATCAATTCACCGTTAAGCTGTAGTAACGGCTCTCCGCCGGTACAGACGACCAAGCGATGCGCCGCGCCTGCCGGCCATAGCGAGGCAATCTGGGCGACTACTGCAGCGGCGCCTTTGTATTTGCCGCCATTTTCGCCATTTGTGCCAACAAAATCAGTATCACAAAAACGGCAAATCGCCTGCGCGCGATCTTGCTCGCGGCCGGACCAGAGATTGCAGCCCGCAAAGCGGCAAAACACAGCAGGCCGCCCGGCATTAATACCTTCACCCTGCAAAGTATAAAAAATTTCTTTAATTGAATAAAACGCCATGACAAAGAACTCTATCGACTTAAGGCCGCCACGTCTTTAATTTAGGCCAGCTATGAAAGTTTCATAACCCCGTTTACGTAATAGACAGGATGGGCATTCACTGCAGCCATAGCCCCAGTCATGCAGCGTACTACGCTCACCAAGATAACATGTATGAGTTTCAAGGCGGATTAAATCAAGCAATGTATCACCGCCAAGCGTGTGTGCTAGTTGCCATGTTTGCGCTTTATCAAGCCACATCAGTGGGGTTTCAATGACAAAACGACGATCCATCCCCAGATTGAGGGCAACTTGCAATGCCTTGAGGGTATCGTCGCGGCAATCGGGATAACCAGAAAAATCCGTCTCGCACATACCGCCTACCAGTACTTGCAAGCCACGCCGATAGGCAAGCGCTGCGGCCATCGTCAGGAACATCAAATTGCGGCCTGGCACAAAGGTGTTTGGCAAACCGTTAGCAAGCGTTTCAATCTGAACGTCACGCGTCATGGCAGTGTCGCTTAACGAACCGAACATCGATAAATCAACCAAATGATCGTCGTGTAGACGCGTACGCCAGGGTGCAAAGGCTTCGGTTTCTATAAGGCGCGCTCGGAAATGGCTGCGGCATTCAAGTTCAATCCGATGTCGCTGACCATAATCAAAGCTGATGGTCTCAACATGATGGTACCGCTGAAGCGCCCATGCCAGACACGTAGCAGAGTCTTGGCCGCCAGAGAATAGTACGAGTGCGCGGCTATGAGGATGTGTTTGTGCCGTCACTTTAGTCTCCTGTCATGGAACCTATGCTGACAGTAAAAAGGACTTGCAATCATGCAAGTCCTGAAATGCTGGTGGCCTGGGGCGGGTTCGAACCACCGACACACGGATTTTCAGTCCGCTGCTCTACCGACTGAGCTACCGGGCCACTTAAAACGAGAGTATAGCAAAGAACCTAAGCGGGTGTATAGATTCGCTACATATGACGCTTGTGTGTAACCAACTTAATACGATTGTTGCTGCTATTCGGTATTTAGGCAGTTAATCCGAGTAAGCCAATTGCGACAGTGATAGTGAGCGCTCCCCCTAGGCGCGTTGCCATTTGCGCAAAAGGCATAAGCTGCAGGCGATTAGCCGAGGTAAGAATGGCCACATCACCAATACCCCCCATGCCACTATGGCAAGCGTTAATAATCGCTCCTTCAATCGGATAGAGGCCCACCCAGCGGCCTACAAAAAAGCCAACCGTAGTCAGGGTTAGCACCGTCACGAAAATGGTAACGATATTTGCTAAATTAAAAGCGGCTAATAAATCATTCCAAGGGGTAATAGTGACCCCAATGGCAAAGAGTAACGGATAGGTGACTGTGGTTGAGAAAAAGTGATAAACCGTGTGCGCGCCATCCTCTAATTTAGGTGAAACCGCATAAGTTAGCTTAGCGAGCACTGCTAGAAAAAACATCGTAACGGGAGCTGGTAAGCCTATAAGCTTATGCACGAGGATACCCATGATATAGAGCGTAATTGCGATCATGCCAGCAGCGGCGATATTTTCAACCGAAGCCACGGCATTATTATTTTTCTTTAGTAACGTACCATCGTCGTTGATATGTAGACGACCGTTGCCCGTGTAGCAGGGGTGACGTTTACCGAATTGGTTGAGCAAGCCAGCGAAGATAATAGCGGTTAAGTTGCCAAGCATGACAGCAGGCAGAATCTGTGCAAAAAGCTGCTTTTGCGGCAGATTCAGAATGTCAGCATAGCCTAGTGTGAGAGGGATAGCCCCCTCACCGATACCACCGGCCATGATAGGAATAACAATATAAAAGAAAGTTTGGTGTGCGCTCAAGCCAAAGGCCATTCCGGTAAGGGTTCCAAAAAGGGCTGCGGCAATAGAGCCAGCGACAAGGGGCAGAAAGATTTTAACAAAACCTCTTACAATGGTTAGGCGATTCATACTAAGAATACTGCCCACGACCACAGAGGCAATAAATAGATAAAGGATATTAGTTGATTGCCAGAAATTATTGATTGAACTAACTAATTCGTTGGGCAGGAGTTTGTAATAGACGAGGCAAGAGGGTAAAAAGGTAGTGACAATGACTGGCCCACCAATCTGACGCAGGCCCGGAATACGTGCGCCCAATTCGGCACAGGTAAAACCGAATACGGCAAGTAGCGCAATCATGACGGAGATATCGCCGGAGATTTCCCCCAAGGCCAAGAGGAAGCCTAAGCAAACAAGAGTAAGGCAATACGCCGGTAATGGAATAATGCCGATGCGCAGATTCATTAGTTTCTGCCATTGAAGACAAGCAAACGGGAAGCGAAACATACCAGTTTTATGTCCCTGTAGAAAATATCGCCACTTTTTATGCACCAAAACATCGCTATCAGCGGATGAAGTATTCATTTGCCTACATCTCCTTGATCTGAATATTCATTTAGCACCAGCCACCAAGGACGGCCCCTAAGCTTTTTTAAGCTCTATCGATCAGGGTACGTCTAAAAAAAGACGCGATATTTTCATACCGCTACCTAAACCAAAGTCATGTTGCATCGAAGGGACGCTTATCTTCAATAAACTTTTCTGGCTCTAGTATGGGTAACAAGGGATATTCACAACAAGGTCAATTTTTATTTTTTATCGTTATGAATTTAGTGCAATAAAAATTTGTGCTTACCTCGCGTTGCTGCTTTTGTTGCAACCTTTTCTCTTAGAAAGTAGAACAATTAAAATCAAAAAAGCTCACCTAATTTTTGTACTGTGTTCTACACTTTAGTGACTTAGAGGAGTTTTTTACGCTGTTTGATAGACGTAACTAAATAATCACTGCGGGTTAGAAACAAGCATGAATCCATCCTTATCAAGCGAAATTAATCAGCGCCGCATTCGCTGTTTCTATGCAGTCTATTCCACGGGCTCAGCATGTGCTGCGGCAGATAGTTTAAATACTTCTGCGGCAGTTGTGACACGCCACATTCAATTACTAGAAAAGGAATTAGGAACGCTATTATTTGAACGACGCCATCGGAATGGGATGAAACCCACCGAAGCGGCTAAGATTGTTTTGGAATACTACCGGGCGTCTCGTGCGCAGCAAGATCACATGGAAGTTTGTTTAGATGAGTTGCGCAGTATGAAGCGGGGAACTATTCGCTTTGCTCTGCCAGCGGCTTATATCGATACGCTTATGGAAGACATATTTACTGATTTTTGCCATGAACACCCTAACTTAAATATAGTTGTCGAAGAAATTAACAACTCCTCTCAAATAGTCACTAGCGTTTTAGCGGACTCTGCAGATGTTGGGATTATTTTTAATAACATACCTAATCCAGATATTCTTTGTTATGCAAATAGGCTCCTACCCATGCGTGCGTTAGTGAGTCGGAGCCATCCGCTAGCTCACGAACAAAAGGTTAGTTTCGAAGAGTTATCTCGTTACCCGCTCGCTTTGCCACCTAATTCTTTTAATTTTAGAAAGCTACTTCAATCCGCAGAGCGCTTAGAGAAAATCCAGTTAAAGACAATATTAACGACGAACTCTTGTTGTGCTCAAAAAAAATTCGCCAGTGTCAAGAATGGCACAACGATTATGACTGCGTTTGCAGCTCGCCAGGAAATTAGAGAGGGGCAATTGATTGCACTTGAAATTGATAACCCGCTTTTGACCAGCGTGGAAGCTTCCTTAGTCGTCAGGCGGGGCAAAATATTTTCGCCAGCACTTAAGAAATTGCTTGGATTGCTCAAGAATAAGTTATTAATTTTTACGCATAACGAGCAAGATTTTCTTCCTTCTGCCTGCACTTATGGATGATCAAACTAAACTTTTTATTAATCGGCGCAAATCCCTTAAAAAAATGGCAGTTGGCATTTTAACCACCCTTTGCGCTCCATTTATGATGACCCCTTCACGAGCCTCTTCAAAGCGAATCTTAATTCGGGATTCAGGCGGGATAATTAATCAGGCATATAACGAGGTGCTCTATAAGCCTTTTTCTAAAAAAACGGGCATTGAAGTTATTGGCGTTCCTGCAAGCGCAAATCCTACCGCCCAGATTCAAACGATGGTTCAATCAAAGAATTACTTGTGGGATATGGCCGCTTTGGGAGAAATGGCTATCCTACTGTTAACGACTGGCAGCGGCGACAAATGCTTTCTGGAAAAACATAAACTTGAGCTTGACCCTGTTATTTCACGAATTCCGCCACAATTTATGTCACCTTATGGGGTGGGAACAAATGTATATTCTACCGTGCTTGCTTATCGCACTGATGTATTTAAAAAACATCAGGCACCGCAAACATGGAAAGATTTATGGGATATAAAAAATTTTGCGGGGCGGCGTGGCTTATATAGGCACCCGCTTGACATGACCGAGATTGCGTTAATGGCTAATGGTGTCCCTGCGAATGATATTTACCCTTGCGATCTTGATAGGGCGTTTCGTAGTCTTAGTAAAATCAAGCGGGATATTAGTGTCTGGTGGACGAGTGGGCCACAAGTTGAGCAACTGCTAAAATCCGGCGAGATAGATTTAACACCGGCTTGGATATCTCGTGTACAAACAGCAATAGATGCAGGTGCGCCAGTAGCATTTTCTTGGCACCAGCATATTTACCAGTGCGATAGCTGGGCAATTTTAAAAGGCACGCCTAATGCAGGTGCATGCCGCGAATTTATCAAATTTGCCTCAGACCCAGAGCGGCAGGCGCTGCTCGCAGCATACGCCATTGGCCCAACACAGCCCGATGCTTTCAATTATATTAAACCGGAGCAAGCTATGAATCTTACAAGTTATCCGACGAATCTTGAGAGAGGGCGACACATTGATGCGGCCTACTGGTGCAAGAATCAGGATCACGCTATCCAACGGTTTAATGATTGGATGCTAAGTTGATTTAACCCTGAACCCTTCTACACCATACTAAATCTCTAATTCCTCTGCCCGATGGCAAGCAACCTGCCGATGATCCACCTCACGTAAGATCGGCACCTCACGTCGGCAACGCTCAATCGCATACGGACAACGTTGATGAAACGTGCAACCAGCCGGAGGGTTAAGTGGCGATGGCAGTTCCCCTTCGAGGCGAATTTGAATCCGTCTTTCAGCGGGGCGGATAGCCGGGGTCGCAGACATAAGGGCGCGCGTATAGGGATGACGAGCGCGGGCAAAAAGCGTGGCCTTGTCGCCAAACTCAACAATGCCCCCAAGGTACATCACCATAACATCATGCGCGATATGTTCGACGACGGACAGATCGTGCGAGATAAATACATAGCTAATGCCGAAACGATCCTGCAAATCCATAAAGAGATTGAGGATTTGCGCCTGAATAGACACATCAAGCGCGGAGACGGGTTCATCGGCCACCACAATTTGCGGCTCAAGGATCATCGCCCGCGCAATCGCAATGCGCTGTTGTTGACCGCCAGAAAACATATGCGGATAACGCCGCATATGCTCTGGCCGTAAGCCAACGGTAGCCATCATCTCCTGAATGCGCGTAAAGCGGGTGGCGCGATCAAAGTCAGTATTAATGATGAGGGGCTCGGCCAGAGTAGCGGCGACGGTTTTTCTCGGGTTAAGCGAGGCAAATGGGTGCTGAAAAACCATTTGCACGCAACGGCGTAGCGCTGTGCGGGTAGCGCGGTCAGCGGTGGCGACATCATGGCCATTGATCAAGAGCGTACCAGAGGTTGGCTCTTCAACCATAGTGATCTGGCGCGCAAGCGTTGATTTGCCACACCCTGACTCCCCAACAACAGCAAGCGTTTTGCCACGGGCGAGCGAAAACGACACTTGATTCAATGCCTTGACCTGGCTGTGTCCAAAAAATCCTCGGCGTACCGAATAATGTTTGGTTAAACGGTCCGCGACGAGCACGGTGTCTGGTGCATTCATGATGTGGAGTGAGAAACAACTACCGGCGTGCTGCCAGCTGATGGCAAATTGAGTGGCTTAATGCAACGCACAGCGCCTGCTGCAATAGGGGCTAATGACGGTCGTGTTTGTTGACAAGCTGCAATCCTATATTTGCAGCGCGGCTCAAACAAGCAGCCCGGTGGCCGGTCGTGTTGGCCCGGCACCACGCCAGATAAGGCGACTAGGCGCTTAGCGCCGCGATTATGCTCGGGGATCGCCGTCAATAATGCTTCGGTATAAGGATGGTGCGGTTGCTCAAAAATATTGGGGACATGATTGGTTTCAACAATTTGGCCAGCATACATGACGGCCACCCGTCGAGCGACTTGCGAGACGACTGCCAGATCATGCGAAATCAGGACTAAAGCCATACAATGCTCTTTTTGCAAATCAACCAGCAGTTGCATAATCTGGGCTTGGATGGTGACATCAAGCGCAGTGGTTGGCTCGTCAGCAATTAACAATTTTGGATTGCAGGCAATGGCCATGGCAATCATCACACGTTGGTTCATCCCGCCCGAGAGTTGATGCGGAAAAGCATCCATACGATTTTTGGCGTCTGAAATGCCAACTTGATCAAGTAACTCTAGCGTACGCCGCTGCAGCACTGCGCCGCGCAAATTCTCATGCTGCCATAGGACTTCCTTAATTTGCGCACCAACGGTGTAGCTTGGGTTAAGGCTTGCCAACGGGTCTTGAAACACCATTGAGATATCTTTGCCGATAATTTTGCGCCGCGCACGAGGCGATGCATTGAGCAAATCTTTACCATCAAAGCTAATCTCGTCGGCGCGCACTTGACCCGGCGCATCAACCAGTCCCATTAAGGCCAGCATGGTAATGCTTTTGCCGCAACCCGATTCACCGACAATACCGACAACCTCGCCAGGCGCAATCTCGAAATCAATATGATCCACGACTGGCGGCCCGCCGAAATTGACCGAGAGTTGGCGGATAGTTAAAAGATTTTGCTTCATTGAAATTAGTGAATTTGTTTTAACTTGGGGTCAAGCGCATCGCGCAGTCCATCACCAAGCAGGTTAATAGACAGAACGGTCACCAAAATAGCAATGCCCGGCAGGGTCACCATCCACCATGCGCTATTCATGTAATCGCGCGCGGAAGCAAGCATTGAGCCCCATTCGGCAAGCGGGGGCTGCACCCCAATGCCAAGAAAGCCAAGCGCTGCCGCATCGAGCAGTGCCGTCGAAAAGCCAAGCGTTGCTTGTACAATCAACGGAGCTGCGCAGTTTGGCAATACTTGCAAAAACATCAAGCGCAAGGTACCTGCGCCAGCCACGCGCGATGCCGTCACATACTCTTTGCTTAATTCAGCCAGGGCTGAGGCGCGCGTGAGTCGCACATAACCGGGAAGGGTCACAATGGCGATGGCATACATCGTATTGGTAAGCCCTGGACCCAGTACGGCGACGACCGCGACCGCTAGCAAAAGTGCCGGCAATGCAAGCAGTACATCGATCAAACGCATGATTGGCACATCCAGCCAGCGCTGAAAAAATGCCGCGCACAAGCCAAGCACGGTGCCCAGTGAAAGCGCGAGCAAGACGGAGATGCTGCCGATCCAAAACGACAAGCGTGCGCCATGCATCAAGCGCGAAAGCATATCGCGTCCCGCTTGGTCTGTGCCGAGTAAAAAACGCCAGGAGCCGCCCTCTTGCCAGACGGGGGGGACGCGAATGGCATCGCGATATTGCTCAGTTGGATCATACGGCGCAAGCACGGGCGCAAAGATCGCGGCAAGCATAAATACTATAAGCAGGCCGCCCGCTAAGACAGCGCCCCGGTGGGTGCGGAAATGCGCCCAAAATTCCGCTAAATTGGATTGGTTCATTGTTATCTCGAGTGGCGAATACGCGGATTAAGCACGCCGTATAACACATCGACTAACAAATTAACGATGATAACCAGTGTGGCCAGGACCAAAATTCCACTTTGTACAATCGGATAATCGCGCCGGTTGATCGCATCAATTAGCCATTTGCCAACCCCTGGCCAAGAGAAAATAGTTTCTGTTAGCACCGCGCCTGAAAGCAGCGAACCAACTTGCAGGCCAATCACGGTCACCACGGGAATTAAGGCATTACGTAACGCATGGACGATGACCACTCGGCTCGGCGAGAGCCCTTTGGCACGTGCCGTACGAATGTAATTTTCACGCAAAACTTCAAGCATCGATGAGCGGGTCATGCGTGCGATGACGGCGAGCGGAATAGTGCCTAATACAACCGATGGCAAGACTAAATGACGCAAAGCAGAGCGCAAAGCACCCTCTTGGCCGGAGAGCCAGGTATCAATCAATGTAAAACCGGTCACGGAGGGTATATCGTATTGAATCGCCAGATGGCCCGATACCGGTAGCCAGCCAAGCTGCACTGAAAAAAACATAATTAAAATCAAGCCCCACCAAAAGATAGGCATTGAATAGCCAGCCAGTGCAAGGCTCATTATAGCGCGATCAAAAATCGAGCCAGCCTTAAGCGCCGCCAAAATACCAATCGGCAAGCCAAGGATGAGGGCGAAAGAAAGCGCCCCCAACGAGAGCTCAATCGTGGCTGGAAAGCGCGCTAAAAATTCACCCATCACACTCGTATGAGTGGCCAGCGAAGTGCCGAGGTTGCCTTGCAGTACATCTGATAAATAGCGCAAGTATTGCACCGGTAATGGCAAATCAAGCCCGAGGCGATGTATCGCTTCAGCATGAGCTTCAGGGGTAATCCCGCGATCGCCCATCATGACTTCGATTGGGTCGCCAGGAATCACATGGATAAGCGTGAAGGTAAGCATTGTAATGCCGATAAAAGTCGGCACGAACATACCAAGACGGCGTAAGATAGATCGCAACATAGCGTTATTTTATAACTGATTGATTCAATGATTGTACGGCAGACTAACGTAGCGTGGTGCGTGGTCCGTTAAAATACGCTTACTATGGTTTTTTCTTCGACTTCCCTATTATCTAACACACGACGCATTGACGGTGAGCGACTTCGTACACTTTTATCCGCCTCTTTACAAAAATTGACGATTGAGGTGGTGGCTAAGACCGGTTCGACGAATGCTGATTTAATCGCCCATTTAAGGGCTGCGCATAAACCCCCACTACCCATTGTGCGGGTTGCGTATCAACAAACGGCTGGCCGTGGGCGGCATGGGCGGCCATGGTTTGCCGCGGCGGGCGATGCGTTACTTTTTTCGTTTGCCTATAAAATAGCTCGGCCACCTGCCGAACTTGCTGGGCTTAGCCTTGCCGTAGGTACCGCGATAGTCGCTGGATTGCGCGCCCTGATGCGCACGGATACGCATCGGCTGGCACTTAAATGGCCTAATGATGTCTTGCTCGATGGCGCAAAATTGGCGGGCAGTTTGATTGAAACGGTGCGCTGTACCAATACCTCGAGTACAGTGGTGATCGGTATTGGACTTAACCTGGATGGTGAGGCTGCGCTGGCGGCACAGCTTGATGCGCGGGCCAATCCGCCGGCGGCCTTAGCGCGAGTATTACCGGCGGTGGCCATGACCGATGTCTTGGCCCAGGTGCTGAATGCCCTGGTCACCATGCTCGAGCTTTTTGAGAAGCATGGTTTAGCGCCTTTTCTGCAGGCGTGGGATGTGGATCATGCTTATACTGGCAAGAAAGTGCTGATATTAGAGAATGGCCATGAAATTTTACGTGGTGTCGCAACTGGCATTGACTCGTATGGCCGATTGTTGATCGATACAGGCAACGGCATTCAAGCGCTGGCAAGTGGTGACGTTTCGTTGCGAGCATATATTCTGTAACATCGTCGGTTTTTCCTATTCCGCCTATAAAAGGGCTTCTTTTTCAATACACTCATGATGTCTTTTGCTCCATCTGCGGCTCCTTTTCTTTTAATCGATGCGGGTAATAGCCGCATTAAATGGGCACTGGCCGATGCCGGCGGTACGCGCATTGCATCTGGCGCCTTTGCGCATGAACGTGGCGCGTTACTCTCATTGCCAGAGCCGGATTGGTCGATGCTGCCAATACCCGGTAGTGTTTGGATTGCAAATGTGGCGGGTGAGCGTACGGCCAGGCGCCTTGAAACCTTAACCAGCACACGTTGGCCGCATGCCCCGCGCCATACGGTAAGCGCACAGCCCAGCCTGTGCGGCGTGCGGAATAGTTATCGCGATTATCGGCAACTTGGCAGTGATCGTTGGGCTAGTCTGATTGGCGCGCGCGCAACCTATCCGGCGGAACATCTGCTGATTGCTACTTTAGGTACCGCGACTACATTGGAAGCGCTTTATGCAGATGGCACTTTTGCTGGCGGCTTGATTGCGCCCGGCGGGACGATGATGATGCAGTCGTTGGGTCAACATACCGCGTTGTTGCCGACGGCGGAACACATGACTGAAGGACAAGACCCACATGGCGGGCAGGCTGGAGCGCCCTTTGCGGTCGATACGCAGACTGCTTTGCATGAAGGCTGTTTACTTGCTCAAGCTAGTTTAATTGAGCGCGCGTGGCGCGATTTATGCACCCAGATTGGCGCTCCGGTCCGATGCGTATTAAGTGGTGGTGCGGCCAAAGGAGTGAGCCGCTTGTTGACAATTGACTACACCTACCATGAGCACTTAGTGCTAACAGGGCTTGCGTTAATTGCGCGCGAGCAAGTGAATTCGTCTAATGATAGATAAATTAGGATTGCTGATGTTAAACAGCGATGACACCTGGTCGAGGCATGCTAATCCAGTCGGCAGATTATGACACTGAGACATATTTGAATTGCTTTTGCTCGGTCCAGGTGGGCGTTTTGTCTCTTGTAAACTTTACGCAAGAGCTTGCAAAAGGGATAAAGCAGATTATGGATAGAATGGGGTTATGATAATCGGACGCTGTTTAAGCAAAGTTCACGTCGATTCAACTCAATCGAAGAGGCGCGCACTGACTTTAAGTGTGCGCCTCCTTAAGTAAACACTTATTGCGTTATGATTGGCTGCACAATATGCGAACGCTAATTTTATTTTAATAGAGTTCTGGAGATGTGCGTACCGGCATTCTTGCTTTAAACACTTTGCCGTCTGACAAAAAGAAAATAACTCTGGCGTTGTCGCCTGGCGTAATTAAGCGGGTTGGCTTTTCAAACATAAGGTGGTAACTGCCGGGAACGAGCGCAAACTCACCCTTCGCAGGGATAGTGAATCTATCGACTTTAACCATTTTGCTGGATTCTGCATCGGCTACAGTTTGATATATTGTGATCCTTTGGTAGTCTGGGCTCGTGATTTTAGTGACATCGAGCGCTTGGTCTGAGCTATTTTTCAATGTGATATAGCCGGCAGCAGGAAGCGCGTTAGGTAACCAACGTACCCAAACTGAATTAACCGCTGCTGTAATGTCAGTCGATACAGGCGTTTTGGCAAATGCTGAAGTGGGTGAAATGAAAGTCAATACACTGGTTAAGAGCAAAGTAAGAAGTCTCATGGTTTCTCCTGATTATGATGTTTATTAAAAAGAATGCCTAAACTGAGAGTGCTATTAAATGATTGAGTTTGAGTCTTGGTCCGTTTTGTGTATTCCCCCCTCTCTTTTGTTAGAAATATGAACGCCTAAATATATCCAGGCAGTACATAATAAAGTACTCCCCTGTGTCGGGTTTTTCAAATAAATAACTGCGTCCTGTTGTGTTTGGCCAACGTTCTGGTAACCCATCATTAATAACGTCAACTCAAATTAAAGCAAGGGGCTGAATAAACGGAATCATGACAAAAATCCAATAAGGATCTTGACGGTTTTCGAAATTTGTGTGTGATTACACCCATTCTCATCACGGGCCCAATTTAATGATGGGTACCCTACCTGAGAAATCACACTTTAATTTGTCGTTGTTACCGCGGGGATCGCGTCCCGTAGCGAGAATGCACGCACCCTATGCAATAAAGCAGACGTTGAGCGCTGATACTCAAAAGGAATCGTCAGCGCTTGTCCACCCCAACCGCGCACAAGCGCCGCTTCTGGCAATGCGTCCATATCATAATCGCCGCCTTTAACGAGGATCTCCGGCCGTAATGCATCAATCAATGCAGTTGGCGTTGGCTCCTCAAAACATACCACCCAATCGACACTCGCAAGTGCGGCTATCAGCGCCATGCGATCAGCAGCATTGTTGATTGGGCGATCCTCACCTTTACCAAGTAAGCGTACCGACGCATCGCTATTAACGCCAACCACCAAACATGCGCCTAATGTACGCGCTTGAGCTAGATAACTGACATGGCCGCGATGCAAAATATCAAATACGCCGTTTGTAAAAACAACTGGCGCTGAAAGAGTTGGACGCTTTGCGACGAGATTTTCGCGGGTTAAAATTTTCTGTTCAAAATGAGCAAGCATACGAAATACGATTTTGAGTGTGTGTTAGCTTGTTATAATACGCTTTCTCTTGGGGCGTTAGCTCAGTTGGTAGAGCAGCGGACTCTTAATCCGTAGGTCGAGCGTTCGAGCCGCTCACGCCCCACCATATACCATCAGGCTTCTAGCCTAATTTGGGTTCTTTATTTTGTTCTACAAAAATCTATTTTGTAGGCTTAACGAGTCTCCCTCGTTTGCGCACATAGTGCTTTGTCATCGAGACGTTACTACCGCCCCTGCACCTCTCCTGAGAGAAGCGAAGACGCCTTGCAAGGCAATGCCCGGTCGGTATAATGGGGTGTTATGGAGCTAATTCAGTCGATCAATTCGGAGAGGATAATTTGGTGCTGTGCCGATCACGGCACAACGCCAGGCGAACTCGCGTCTGCGGTCGGCATCTTGCCAGCGACGATGGAGCGCGTTCTGGCGGGAGAGCACGGCTTAACGTTCCCTCAGCTCAGTAAGGTCGCAAGCTTCTTTGGTCGGGGAGCGCTTTTTTTCCTAGAACCCGGGCCGGTCGACGAAACCCAAGTGCATACCGCCGCGTTCCGGACCTTGGCAAATCAAAAACCTGAGCTAACAACCGGGTTGAAGTTACTCATCGAGCGCGTCGAGAGACAGCGTGAGATATATCTGAGCCTTCGCGAAGATTTAGATGGCGCCGATTTGCCTCGGTTTGAAGAGCCGGAGGATCTGCCGCGCGAGAACCCCACGGAAGCAGCCAAGGTCGCGCGCCGCTGGCTGGGTCTCGATGACAGTAATACGTTTGACAGTTATAGAACGGCGCTAGAAGCGCGTGGTGTGCTGGTTTTTCGTAGCAACGGATACAATGGCAAGTGGCAAATCGCCAAAGAGAGTCCGATTCTGGGCTTCAGCATTTACGACCGTGATTGTCCCGTCATCGTTGTAAAAAAGCAGGCCTCGGAATCTCAGCAATCCTTCACCCTCATGCACGAGTTGGGGCACTTGCTATTGCATCGAAGCAGCTCAATTGACGACGAGCGCGATATACAGTCCCACCAAGGTCACGAAAAAGACGCAAACACGTTCGCTGGACACCTGCTTGTGCCTGTGGCATTTCTAGCAAGAGTGGATGATAAGTACCGCCCGCGACAAGTTTCTGAGTTCGATGAGTGGTTGAAACCGCTTCGGCGAGAGTGGGGCCTTAGCACGGAAGTCATCTTGCGTCGCCTGCTTGATATTGGTCGGCTGTCGCAAGAGCAATATGCTGATTACCGACACTGGCGGTCTGCTCAGTCTTCTCCTGAGCAGAATGGTGGAACCCGGATGTACCGCCATCGAGAGCCTTCGCACATTTTCGGCGATAGATTCGTGCGCGCTGTATTGGATGCACTCAATAGTCGGTACATCACCTTGGCGAAGGCAAGTAGTTATCTCGATGGCTTGAAGATCAATGACCTGCATCAATTGGAACGCTACTATGCAGGTGTTTGACGCCTCTTCCATGATCTACGCTTGGGACAATTATCCAGTAGGTCAATTTCCTGGTTTGTGGGTATGGATAGCGGCTGAGATCAACCAGCGAAGGCTCACGATGCCTAGCGTGGCATACGAAGAGGTTCGTAAGAAAACACCTGATTGCAGTAATTGGCTGGTGACGGCGAATCTAGAGCAACTAGGAATCACGAACGTAATCATACAAGACGCGATCCGGATGAAGGGGCTACTCGGAATTGTGGGTGACAAGTATCATTCGAATGGCGTCGGCGAGAATGATCTGCTCATCATTGCTACAGCACGAGCTCATAGGAGAGAGCTGGTATCAAATGAAGGGCGACAAAATCTGCTACCCGCCGTGAAATCGAAACGAAAGATACCTTCTGTATGTTCTATGCACGAAGTTGCCGTGCCATGCATCGACTTCGTCCAATACATACGTCGATCAGAAGCCGTCTTCGGTTAAATCACACAGCAGAAATGAGCCCTTGCAGCATGGCTTAGCTTTCTACTTTTAGAATTTATTAAAAAAGAGGGCGGCGCTAAATTATCCGATTGAATTTAAGATACACTCAGCATACATTTCCTTTTAAGGAGGCGCCATGCTTGAAATACGTAAAGCCGATGAACGGGGTCTTATGCGCTCTAGCTGGCTGCATTCCCGCCCCACTTTTTCTTTTGGTCAATACTATGATCCTGCGCATATGGGGTTTTCTGACTTACGGGTGATTAATGATGACATCGTTGCGCCCGGCCGTGGGTTTGGGATGCACCCGCATCAAAATATGGAAATTGTCACCTATGTGCTAACCGGTACTCTAGAGCACCGAGATTCGACGAGTACCCATGCGACGATGCGCCCCGATGAAGTGCAAATCATGAGTGCTGGTACGGGCATCATGCATAGCGAAATGAATCCTGATCCAAATGAACCTGTGCATTTGCTGCAAATCTGGATCCTCCCCGGTAAGCAAGGGATCGCCCCTCGTCATGCGCAGATGCATATTCCGCAGGCTGATAAAAATGGGCGGTTACGGCCAGTATTGTCACCTGATGGGGCGGCAGGCACCCTCCAAATCCATCAAGATGTGCATATGTATGTAGGCGTATTTGACGGCGCGCAAGCCGCTAACCTAGAGCTTGATCGTAGGCGTTGCGCTTATGTGCATGTCGCACGCGGCTCTATCATGCTTAATGAGAAAGAGCTAAACGCAGGAGATGGAGTGCGTGTGAGAGATGAGTCTTCTTTACATTTTTCGGCAGGGAAACAGGCAGAGGTGTTGGTATTTGATCTGCGCCCCGAGGATTCTGCACAAGCTCTTTGATTGGCTTTGACGCTCTTGAAGACCTAAAGAGTTGTGATAAAGGTGGCGAGATTAGGCGGTAGCAGAATCGTCATTGGATTTGATTGATGTTCTGTCTCGGTGCTTAAACAATGCCAATGCTTTATCGCGTTGACAGGCGTGATCAACTATTGGCAATGGGTAATCCACGCCAAGCGTAATACCCGCAGCATCGAGCGTGGCTTGGTTTGCCAGCCATGGTGCATGAATAGCTTTACCTTGCAAAGCGCTTAGCTCCGGGCAATAGCGGCGAATAAACTTGCCATCAGAGTCGAATTTTGTTGATTGTGTGACCGGATTGAAAATGCGGAAATAGGGCTGAGCATCGCAGCCGGTGCTCGCCGCCCATTGCCAACCGCCATTGTTGGCAGCCAGATCGAAATCAATCAGCTGTTTGGCAAAGTAACGTTCTCCCCAACGCCAATCAACCAATAAATCCTTGACCAGAAAACTCGCAGTGATCATGCGCAGTCGATTATGCATATAGCCAGTCTGATTGAGCTGGCGCATGGCTGCGTCAACCATAGGGTAGCCAGTTTGTCCTTGGCACCAAGCTGTAAATAAGATCTCATCGTTTGGGAAGGCTAGCGCATCGTAGTCCCGCTTGAAGGCATGGTGCACCACATCTGGCCGGTGCCAAAGAATCTGCTGATAGAACTCACGCCAGATCAATTCTGAGAGCCACGTCTGAGCTCCGTGGCTGCCTTCACGCCAGGCGTAAGCCGCTAACTCACGAATCGATAGCGTACCAAAGCGTAGATGTACGGACAAATAAGATGGCCCTTTGACTGCTGGAAAATCGCGGCTGAGGTGATAGCGATCAATACGCTCCTTGAAATTCTCAAATAGCGCTTCACCGCCTGTCGTGCCAGGTTGGATGGGCAAATCAGCTAATCCGGCAGGCACAAAATTGAGTTCTTGCAATGACGGAAAAGGTTGTGCATCCAATTGGGCTAAGTGATGCAGGTAAGGTGCTACGGGATATGAGCGTAGGTAGAAATCGTTTAACTTGGTAAGCCATGCACGTTTGTAGGGCGTAAACACGCTATACATACTATTGGCTTGAGTGACAATTTCGTCCTGCTCAAAAATTACCTGATCTTTGAATGTGCGCAGCGCGACGTCCTGCTCACGAAGAGCAGTGGTGACTTCGGCGTCGCGCTTGATGGCATCTGGCTCATAGTCGCGATTAGTATAAACTGCGCTAGCTCTAAATTCGGCGACTAACTCCGGAATCGCTGTAACAGCATTTGCATGTCGTATGACAAGATCGCTCTTGGCTTGTTGTAATTCGTCTTTGAGCGCACGCAGTGATGCATGAATAAATTCAACGCGACGATCTGCACGGGGTAGGGTCGCTAAAATGGTGGTGTCAAAGACAAAGACTGGGATAACCTGGTCGTATTCTTTCAGCGCATGATAAAGTGCGGCGTGATCAAATAGTCGTAGATCCCGACGAAACCAGACAAGAGCAATGCTGGTCTCTTTATTTGAGGATTGTGTCGCCATGGTCAATCTCTAAAATTTGCTGTCAATCTTTTTGCCATATTCTCACGAAACTGATCTGACGTGTCTTCTATCATTACAAAGATCGTAGGTGTGCCGCTAATGTTTACAACTCATCAAGATCCAATTATTGCTATTGCTACCGCCCCAGGCCGGGGTGGGATCGGCGTAGTGCGCCTATCGTTTGGCAAGCTGGTGGCAGAAGTGGTTGCCCGCTTGATGTTAGCCGTGTGCGGTCAGGAGCTCTTGCCACGTTACGCGACTTACGTACCATTCTTGGACGCGCAGGGAGGGATTCTGGACCGCGGTATAGGTCTTTATTTTGCTGCGCCTCATTCTTATACCGGCGAACATGTACTCGAGTTGCAAGGGCACGGTGGGCCAATTGTTTTGCAGTTATTGTTACAGCGTTGTCTTGCTGCGAATATAGTACCGGGTTTGCGTTTAGCTGAGCCTGGTGAATTTACGCGTCGCGCCTTTCTTAACGATAAGCTTGACCTAGCGCAAGCCGAAGCGGTTGCTGATTTGATTGAGGCGAGTACGGAAGCCGCGGCCCGTTGTGCCGGTCGCTCGCTAGATGGGGTGTTTTCGCGCGCGATTCAGCAGTTGGTGGAGGATTTGATTCGCCTTAGAATGTTGGTCGAAGCCACTCTTGATTTTCCGGAAGAGGAAATTGATTTTCTGGAGGCTGCAGATGCGCGTGGCAAACTCGCTACACTTCGTCATGAACTGAGCCAGATTCAATCTGATGCGCGGCAAGGCGCATTATTACGCGAAGGGCTGTCAGTGGTGTTGGCCGGACAGCCTAATGTAGGTAAATCTTCATTATTGAATGCGCTAGCTGGCGCTGAGCTGGCGATTGTGACGCCGATTGCTGGCACCACCCGCGATAAAATTGCGCAGACCATTCAGATTGAAGGTATCCCGCTGCATATCGTTGACACTGCAGGTTTGCGCGAGACAGAGGATGAGGTTGAGCGGGCTGGCATCGCTCGTACTTGGCAAGCGATTAAGCAGGCGGACATTGTGCTGCATTTGCTAGATGCGCGTATCGGCTTTACGCATGAAGATGCGGCGATTGCTGCTAGCTTACCGGCAGGCGTGCCGATTATTCAACTCCATAATAAGATTGATTTGCTTGCAGAATCGGCTGCTGTGGCTTTGGCCACCGAGGCCAAAGCTGTGCGGACTGTACGCTTGTCAGCAAAATCAGGCGCGGGGATTGACGATTTACGTGCGCAGTTGTTGGAGATTGCTGGCTGGCAAGTCGGTACTGAAAGTGTTTATTCGGCGCGTGAGCGGCATTTGATTGCACTGCGCGCAGCCAACCGTCATCTATTGAACGCGGCGGAGCAAGCAGCGCAGAACGCGCAGGCGCTTGATCTTTTTGCCGAAGAACTGCGCTTGGCGCAACTGCAACTCAATACCATTACAGGTGAATTCACTTCGGATGATTTACTTGGCGAGATTTTTAGTCGGTTTTGTATTGGTAAATGACACAGCTGTTGACCGATACCGCATTGAAAGTCTGGAGCCTAAGGACAAAAGACCTTCACTGTAATCAAATACCCCAGACAATATCGGCTTCTTGCTGATGCGCAACACGCATCATATCCAGCAGTGGAAACGCGCGTTGCGCAAGCCCAACAGGTGTTTCATCGGCTAGCTCGTCATGGTCAAAATGATGTTCGGCACGCGCTAGCGCTTCTTTTTTTTGCTCATCATCAATAGCGGCTTCTAAGCGAGCGATGGCTTGCGCTAGCTCATCGTGGCTAATCACCCCTTGCTTATCCAGTGGTTTGCCGATAATCCTCAGTAAGAACCGTGCAAGGTTATCGAGCATGATGATCTCAGGGGTAGCGATTGATTTAAAAGTAATTAACATAGGAGCTCCTTAAATTTTGTCGGTTACAAGCTGAAGGCTTTGTATCACTGCTAGAATCCTTACTTCCGCGCAAATTTGTGCATTACGTTTCTTTGCCTTGCATGTTACCAGCCCAAAAACAGATTATTGAAGCCATTTTTACTGACGCGATCAAAAATTTAGCGCCATCATTTGCCAGTGAGTTAGATTTACTGATTACGCTCGAGCGCCCTAAGATCGCTGCCCATGGCGATGTGGCGAGTAATCTTGCCTTACAGCTCGCTAAGCCATGGCGCATGAATCCACGTCAGCTTGCTCAGCAGCTCGCAGAGAGCGTATGTGCGCATCCGCGTGCGTCAGGTTTGATTGAGTCGGCCGACGTTGCTGGGCCGGGTTTTATCAATTTAAAGTTGTCGGCTGCGGCGAAACAAGCGGTGGCGCGGGCGGTGCTGAATGAAACCGCGTCGTTTGGGTGTGCCTTTGCAGTGGCTGAGCAGCCGGCCAAGCGCGTGCTGATAGAGTTTGTATCTGCTAACCCGACGGGCCCGCTGCATGTTGGCCATGGCCGGCAGGCAGCGCTAGGCGATGTCCTGGCGAATGTGCTGAGCACGCAAGGCTGGCAGGCGCATCGTGAGTTTTATTACAATGATGCGGGCGTGCAAATTAATAATCTTGCGTTGTCAGTGCAAGCGCGTGCCCGCGGTTTGACGCCGGCCCATGCGGATTGGCCAGAAACGGCCTACAACGGCGAATATATTGCTGAAATCGCGCGCGATTATCTGGCTGGGGCTACGGTCGTAAGGCAAGATGCTGAGCCGGTAAAAGGGCTGGGCGATGCGAATCACCTCGAGGCAATCCAGTGTTTTGCGGTGGCGTATTTACGCCGCGAACAAGATCTGGATCTGCAGGCGTTCGGGGTTAAATTCGATCAATACTATCTTGAGTCATCGCTGTATAGCGATGGCCGGGTTGAGGAAACGGTTGCCGCTTTAGTGGCGGCTGGCAAAACGTACGAACACGACGGTGCGCTCTGGTTGCGCACAACGGATGAGGGCGACGACAAAGACCGGGTCATGCGCAAAACCGATGGCAGTTATACGTATTTTGTGCCAGATGTTGCTTATCATGTGACAAAATGGCAGCGCGGCTTTAATAAGGTAATTAATGTGCAAGGTTCTGATCATCACGGGACGATTGCGCGAGTGCGAGCGGGTTTACAGCAGTTGGGGCTGAATATACCGCAAGGTTACCCGGATTATGTGTTACACAAGATGGTGACGGTAATGCGCAACGGTCAGGAGGTTAAACTCTCAAAACGCGCAGGCAGTTACGTGACGGTGCGTGATTTGATCGAATGGTCAGGCGGCGGCCAAGCTGCACCAGAAAAGCTGCCAACAGCTGCGCTGCCTGATGATGACATCATCAGGCGTGGTCGCGATACCGTCCGTTTTTTTCTGGTTTCTCGTAAGGCGGATACGGAGTTTGTATTTGATATTGACCTTGCGTTGCAGCAAAGCGATGAAAATCCGGTGTATTACGTGCAATACGCACATGCTCGTATTTGCTCAGTGCTGGCGCAGTGGGGCGGGGATTTGACCACCTTGACGCAAGCGGATGTCACGCCACTGGTCAGTCCGCATGAAAACGCGTTGCTTAAGTGTTTGGCTGAATATCCTGAAATGCTAACGCGCGCGGCGACTGAACTTGCGCCACATGCGGTGGCTTTTTATTTGCGCGAGCTCGCCGGTCAGTTTCATGCGTTTTACAATGCTGAGCGTGTTTTGGTTGATGACGATGCTAAGCGTATAGCGCGTTTAGCTTTGATTGCAGCAACCCGCCAAGTATTGGCGAATGGCTTAGCTATACTGGGTGTCAGCGCACCCGCTAAAATGTAGCTGAAAGACCCCATTAATCATGGGCCTTATTTTGAAATTACTTGGGTACTGTTTGAATCATGAGAAAGCAACGCCGTTCTTCTAAGCAAAATGGGGGGACACTTTTGGGTATCGTGCTCGGTCTCACAGTTGGATTGGCGATTGCGGTTGTGGTTGCGTTATACGTGACGCGGGCGCCCACGCCTTTTGTCACAAAGACTGCGCCAGCACCTAGCGCGGAGAGTCTAAATAGCCAAGCCAGTGCTGATCCAAACCGACTCTTGCAAGGCAGATCTCCTAGTCAGCCAGTGGCACCAGCGGGGCCATCTTCTGAGCCAGGCTCTATGATCGAACCGCAGATTGTCGAAGTGCCATCGTCTGCCGGCGCGCTAAACAGCGGCCAAGCTGTCAATAAATCTGAGCTAGCCTCTAACGGGGCGAACAGCAGTTATTATTTGCAAGTGGGCGCATACAAGACACGGGCAGATGCCGAACAGCAACGGGCTAAACTTGCCTTACAAGGCTTTGAGTCGAAGGTAACCCGCTACGAGAATGCGGGCATCTTGTATTATCGCGTGCGCCTTGGTCCGTTTACGCGCTTCGAGCAAATGAATCAGGCGCGTTTGCGGCTGACCGATGCGGGCATTGATACGGCGATTATCCGTCCACAAAGCAATAAATGAGTGTGTCTGCCTAAATGATATATTTCTGTATTTTTAACTCGATAGTGGTTATAGATTAATATGAAAAAATCGCTTGGTGTTTTCTTCGCCTTGATCCTTTTTGCCGTGGGTAGCGCTGATGCGTCGGCTTTAGTGCCGCAAGCGGGCAAACACTATAAAGTCCTGAAAACCCCGCAGGCAGTGAGTGTGGCGGCAGGCAAAATCGAAGTGATTGAGTTTTTCTGGTACGGTTGTCCACATTGCAAAGACTTTGATCCTTTGATTGAAGCGTGGGCTAGCAAACAAGGTCCTGATGTTGTGCTTAAGCGTGTGCCGATTGCGTTTGACGCAAACCTGGCGCTTTATCAAAGACTGTATCATGCGCTTGATGCACTCGGGGTCGCGACTCAGGTGGCGCCAAAAATTTTTAAAGCCATTCATGTCGACCGGAATTATTTGCAAACCACCGAAGCGCAAGCAGAATTTATTGCGCAGCATGGTGTTGATAAGAAAAAATTCCTCGAGATCTACAACTCTTTCAGTACGGCAAGTGAGCTACAGCGTGACAATAAATTGATGGTGGATTACAACCTTACGGGCGTACCTGCGCTAGCTGTGCAGGGAAAATATGAGATTTCTCCGGCGCTGACGAATAGCCTGGAAGGGGTCATGCCAGTGTTAGACTTTGTTGTGTCGCAGATTCGTGCGAAAAAAATGTAAGTTTGCTGTTAAAAGTTAAAAAAACCGCAAACGGGAAGCCAGTGTAAGGCCACACTCGCATGCCAATTATCAGAGAGAAAGGCTTTATGAAGCAAAAACTGATCGCTACTTGCTGCGCGAGTTTATTATTGTTGAGCGCGCCGTTAACCGTTGTCGCTAAATCTGCAGTGTCTAAGTCTTTAACCGTTTGTACGGAAGCAAGCCCTGATGGTTTCGACGTTGTTCAGTACAATGCGTTGGTGACCACGAATGCAAGCGCCGACCTTATTTTTAATGGCCTAGTGGCTTTCGACGAGGTGACCAGCAAAATCGTACCGGCCTTGGCTGAGAAATGGGATGTGAGTGCAGATGGACTCAATTACACTTTTTATTTACGCCCTAATGTGCATTTTCAGACCAGGGGCGCGTTCAAGCCGAGTCGCACATTGAATGCGGATGATGTGGTTTTCACTTTTGATCGGATGCTGAATCCGGCCAACCCTTGGCATAAGGTGGCGGGCCCCAGCGGCTTTCCACATGCGCAATCGCTGCAATTGCCGGAGCGGCTAAAAGCCATCCAAAAAATTGACGCAGATACAGTACGCTTTACTTTGAATCAACCCGATGCCACCTTTTTGTCAGTACTGACGATGGGTTTTGCCTCGATCTATTCGGCCGACTATGCAAACCAGTTGCTCACCGCGAACCGCACTGCAGATTTCAATTTAGAGCCCGTCGGCACGGGTCCATTCATGCTGCGTAGCTATCAAAAAGATGCGCTTATCCGCTATGACCGCAACCCACAGTATTGGGGCGCGCGCCCGCAGGTTGACCAGCTGATTTATGCGATTACCCCCGATCCAGCTGTGCGTGTGCAAAGGCTGAAAGCTGGCGAGTGCCAAATTTCATTGTCGCCACGGCCGCAAGACGTGAGCGCAACGCGGGTAAATCAATTGGTTAAAACGATTGAAACCCCTGGTTTTATGACCGCCTTTGTCGCTTTGAACACCCAGCATAAACCGCTCGATAATAAAAAAGTGCGCCAAGCGATCAACTTAGCATTTGATCGCCCCAATTATCTGAATGCGCTATTTAATGGAACGGCTTTGCCTGCTGGCAACCCTTATCCGCCAGGTACTTGGAGTTATGCGAAAAACATTCAACCATGGCCGAACAATATTGTCCGAGCCAAACAACTTCTTGCTGAGGCGGGCTATCCTAAGGGCTTTGAGACCGTGATTTGGACGCGTCCAACGGGCAGCACTCTGAACCCAAATCCACAAACAGGCGCCGAGCTATTGCAGGCTGATCTTGAAAAAATTGGCATTAAGGCACAGGTCAAAATTGTTGAATGGGGCGAGTTGATCCGCGAGGCGAAGCAAGGCGAGCATGATCTATTGTTTATGGGCTGGGCTGGCGATAATGGAGATCCAGATAATTTCTTGACCCCGCAATTTAGCTGTGCGGCGGTACGTTCGGGTACTAACTTCGCACGTTTTTGTCAGCCTGAACTGGATAAGTTGATTGCTAAGGCAAAGGCCACGACGGATCAAACGCAGCGTACCCAATTGTATCTTGCGGCGCAGAAAATCATCTACGATGCAGCGCTGTGGCTTCCGATTGGCCATCCCAAAGTGATTGCATTGACGCGTGGTAACGTTTCTGGCTACCGTGTGAGTCCGTTCGGGCGGCAGAATTTCAATGCTGTATCGATTCATTAATTCGCTCAACTGGCATGTCACGTAAATTGGAAAATGACCCTACTCTGATGGATACAATCAATCATTCGGCGCAAGATCATCCCGATCCCCTTAGCCATCTGTTCGATAACAACAGTGCGTGGGTTAAGAGCATGTTGGCTGAGAATCCCGATTATTTCTTAAGTTTAAAGGATCAGCAAACACCGGAATATCTATGGATCGGTTGCTCTGATTCGCGCGTGCCGGCAAATCAAATTATTGGTTTGCCCCCTGGTGAAGTATTTGTCCACCGTAATATTGCGAATGTGATTGTTCATTCCGATTTAAATTGCTTGTCGGTGATTCAATTTGCGGTTGATCTGCTCAAAGTTAAGCATATTATGGTGGTCGGCCATTATGGATGTTCTGGGGTGGGGGCGGCGCTCTTTGAGCGACGTGTGGGGCTGGCGGATAACTGGTTGCGCCATATTCAAGATGTCCAAGACAAGCATCGGCAACTGCTAGAACAGATACCTGCTGGCGAAGAGCGGCATCGGCGTTTAATTGAGCTCAATGCAATTGAGCAAACTGTCAACGTATGCCGTACAACCATCGTGCGGGACGCCTGGGCGCGTGGTCAGGCGTTGATGATTCATAGCTGGGTATATGGCGTACATGATGGTCGCTTACGTGACCTTGGTATGACTGTGTCTGAACCAGGTGCGCTCGATGCCACTTATGCGTGTTGCATCGAGGCGCTTGGATCACAATAATGGCGCTAATGCCCGTTGTGCGTCATCATGCGAAAAACGGCAACAAGCTGCTTTAGTGCAGGATGACCGGATGTGTCATCAGACTATCGAATTGACCGAGGAAATCGTCTATTTCGTCAATAGTGGGTTGTAATTCAATCAATTTTTGCACATTTTCTCGGAATTGCGCCGCCATTTCACCATCAATAAACAGTTCACGTTGTAGATTTTTCGCAACGATTTCATATGCTCCAGCCTTCAGCGAGAAACTGCCGACTTGTGCTGGAAACTCAACGATACAATAGTTTGGGCTGTTATAAATCATCTGCATGGTATGACTCCTTGTTCCGACGCTTCGGTGATGCTCAACGCATATGGAGCGGTTTGGATCAAATTCAATAGACAGCCTATTTATAAAAACTATGCCATTCCATCGTAGCGCGCTTTAGCCAAAATAGGGGGAAATATGTACATTATTGAGTATTTCCTCAACAAAATATCAAATATGATCGGCCTAAGAAACGATTTTAGTTTGATGGTAACTTGTTTGGCCCTATTGTAAACCGTGTATGTATAAGGCGGTGAACAAGCCGACGTAGAGCGTGCTATCATAAGACAATTGAGGAAGTCTAGTCCGCCACATTGTAGATAGCGGACACAGGAATGAACTATATGGACACAATGCTTTATCCCGAGTTGTATAAATCGCTCGAAGCCGTACGTTGGGACATGGAAAAAGACATTCCATGGGACCGTTTTGATGCCTCTTTATTGACGTCAGAGCAGGCTAACACCATCAAGATGAATGCCATTACCGAATGGGCGGCGCTGCCTGCAACAGAAATGTTCTTGCGCGATAACCACCATGACAGCGATTTTTCTGCATTCATGAGTATCTGGTTTTTTGAAGAACAGAAGCATTCTCTGGTGCTGATGGAGTATCTACGGCGTTTTCGCCCGGAACTATTGCCGACGGAAGAGGAGTTGCATGCCGTACGCTTTCCGTTTGACCCAGCGCCGCCGTTAGAAACGCTAATGTTGCACTTCTGCGGTGAAATCCGCTTAAATCACTGGTATCGGTGTGCAGCCGGTTGGCATACTGAGCCGGTCATCAAGCATATTTATGAAACTATTTCGCGCGATGAAGCAAGGCATGGTGGCGCCTATTTACGCTATATGAAAAAAGCGCTGGTGCAATCCGGTGATACTGCGCGTGCTGCATTCGCTAAAATTGGCGTGCTCATGGCGTCGGCCCGCCGGACTGAAAAACCTTTGCACCCGACTAATTTGCACGTGAATCGCGCGCTTTTTCCGCGTGACACGGTGCAATCGCGTTTACCTGATCCTGAATGGCTTGAGCACTGGCTTGATGAGCAGATACGTTTTGACGGCGGTTGGGAAAATAAAGTGGTTGATCGAATTTTGCATAATTTATCGCTTATTTTTGATCGCTCGTTTAAAACCGCGCAAGAATTAAACCGGTATCGCAAAGAAGTCATTTTACGCTTACAAGCTCAGAGTGGTAGTGCAACGGGTGAAGTTCCGCAACCTGCTTAAAGCCGGCGAGTCACTGGCCTATCGGCCATTTGGGTGGTGGGGATCGTAGCCGTCGCACGGATATATAATTTCGTAGCTAGTGCTGCGCCCTCCCTTACCCGTAGAAGTAAGGCAGCCTTTTGCAACTAACTCGCTTAATTCGCGATAGGCTGTAGCGCGGCTGGTTTTAGTCAAACTTATATACTTACGGGTGTTGATGCCGCCTTCAAACCCTTTAGAGCCAGCGTCCAACAAACGATTGAGCACTTTATGCTGGCGCTCATTGAGACTGCTTGCTTGATGATGTAACCAAAATCGAGCTTTAGCCAGAGTGTTGGTGATGGATTGTTGTGCGGCGGTGGCAGCGGCCTCAATTTGCATTAAAAACCAAACCAACCACTCGGTAACATCTAGGCCGCCTCTCTGCGTGCGCTCAAGGTAGGTGTAATAATTTGCTCGTTCCCGCAGAATTTGTGCAGATAAGCTAAAAAATCGCATCGATTGACGTTCATCTTGCGCTAATGCCATGTCAGTAATGGCACGAGCAAGCCGGCCATTGCCGTCTTCAAAGGGATGTAATGTGACGAACCACAAATGAGCGAGTCCCGCACGGATCAAGCCATCGCTCTTAGCCTCTTTGGCATTAAACCAGGTTAAAAAGCGCTCCAGTTCTAACTCTAGCCCTGGTCTCGGTGGTGCAATGAAATGTACCCGTTCGTGGCCGATGCGACCTGAAACCACTTGCATTGGCGCATCCCCTCGCAATGCGCCAGAACGCACGGGATGCAGTACCGAATAACCATTGGGAAATAACGCTGCTTGCCAGCCCAGCAGGCGCTCAGTCGTAAGCGGAGCACTATAGTGCTGTGTTGCGTCCAGTAAAACTTCAATCAATCCGTCGACAGCGCGCGCCGGAGCGGGTAACCCAACCGTAGGCAATCCCAAGTGCCGGGCTACCGATGAACGGACTGCATCCAGGTTGAGTTGTTCGCCTTCGATCGCGCTTGTGGTTAAACCGTCTTCAACAAGAATAGAGGCTATCGCTTCACGCGTCAGATTGGTATCGAGCAAACGCGTGGCGCCTAATATTTTGCCTTGCGCTAACCGCGCACGGGCTAACGCTGGAGAAAGTTTATCTTGCTGCCAGCTAAATTGTGGCCAACCGGATTGTTGCCAAATCCACAGGTCAGATATTTGCATCATTTAATCGCTTCAATTATTGAAGCGATTATCGGCTGTAATCGCTTCATAGGCAAGTCAATTAAGCAAAATCATTGATCCCAGAGGTCTTGACGTGCAAAGTGGTATCTTCAACTCTGCCGCATACTTTTATTGCAAGGCTATGCAAAGTGAATTTGCCCTCTTCATCTAGTTCAAATTTTTCCTTGTGCCCCAAGTAGTGTAGATTGAAAGCTTGAATTGCATTCCTAAGCGGTTCTACTTGATACCCAAGTGTCGTTAACGCATCAGCGGTATCAAAATTCTCTGGCAGTTCGCTCTGCCGCTCTCCCGGCTTCAGCCACAATCCAAACCCTTTGTCACCTAGCAAACCCCATGGGAAAAACCAATTGGGATCAACTTTCCGCCCGGGTGAGATATCTGCATGGCTAATAAAATTTTCAATCGGGATAGCGTGACGATCTTTGAGATCTTCGAGTAATTCAAATAGCTTGTTGATCTGTTCATTTGGAAAAGGTTCAAATCCGTTATTAACCAGTTCGATGCCAATTGAACAAAAATTGACATTTTTCATTCCTTGCCACTTTGATACGCCAGCATGCCAAGCTTGATAGTTATCCGGAACTAAGCATATCAAATCACCATCACGGTCAATCAAATAATGAGAGCTCACATTATGATCCGCCATAATTTTCACCGTTTCGGCTGCACTGTTAGTCGCAGTATGATGCAAAATGATGTGGGTAATTTGAATGTCGACAGACCCGCGCTCATTTTGATTAACCGTAGGGAAAAATTTCATTTTTTCCCAAAATATATCTGGCTGCCTGCTTATTTTTTGCTGATGAGCAATATCATGTTTAAAACGTTGCGATAGAAAATGTTGGAAAACGTCATCTTGACGAAGTCTCTCTCGAAACATGTATCGTTCAGTTTTTTCGAATTCTTTAAAATAAGCTGTTTGAAAACGCTCATTCTTTGCTGCATCTAAAAAAGCATTTTTCAATAACGTATTGCCCAGCGCGGCAGCGGATTCAGGCTGCGCTAATGCCTTTTCCAAGGCGGCTTCCGGCGCTAGAGGGTGGGTGCCCGTAAGAGGCATAGCGGGTTGGACGGAGAGTATAGAAAACATTTGAATTTCTTTTAAAGAATGTTCCGGGAAATTTGCATCGCCCCAATATAATTGCTGTTATTTTTATGGTCAGAGGCGAGAGAAACGCCATGATGATGGTCGATCCGGCGTATGGTTTTATTCGCCAAATTCTTGTATCTATTTAAGGTAACTCTGGGCAAAAAATGGGCAGATATTTATACGAATGTATTCGCGCGAGCAGAGGCGAGTGCTGACTTGAGTAACTGATGTAGTTCGTGAGGGTTTGGCGTACCGATATAGCGCTTCAAAATGCGCCCATCTTTATCAATCACAAAAGTAGTGGGGGTGAGTTGGATATTGCCAAATTTCTTCGCAGCGCTGCCATCATCAATGGCGACTTTGAACGGCAATTGGCGTGTTTGACTATAGTTTTTCACATAACTTGGCGTGTCGTAGCTCATTGCAACCGCGATAACTTCGAGCCCTTGGTCTTTGAATTCAGTGTAGGCGCTAACGAGCGTGGGCATTTCCTGGATACAACTGGGGCAGTTGGTTGCCCAAAAATTGACCAGATAGACTTTGCCTGTAAGCTGTTCAGTGGAAATTTTCTGGCCAGAAAGGAGAGTAAATGTCGCATGAGGCACATGCGGGGTCGAATTGAATGCGAGCCATGCAGCGCAGCCAAGAGTGGTGGCGATGACTGATGCGATAACGTAGGCGATAAGCCGGCGGTGAGGACAAAGGCGCTGAAAAATATTCATATGCAAATTGTAAAGCATGAATGATTGTTACTCGACAATCATTTCTCCAGTTTCCAGTCCTATTTGAATACCCGGCGATACTGAATGGCCTCGGCTATATGAGAAGCATCGAGCATTTTAACGTCAGCGAGATCGGCAATCGTCCGTGCGACTTTGAGTGCACTGTAATAAGTCCGGGTTGACCAGCCAAAGCGAGAGCTTGCGCTGCGCAATAAAGTTTCTCCGGCATGGTCTGGCCTGCATAGGGCGTCGATTTCACGGCCGCTTAGAAATCGGTTGGGTTGCTGTTGCCGCGTGAGTTGGCGCGAACGCGCAGCGACGACCCGGGCGGCTACGGTGGCGCTTGCTTCCGATGATAGTGTAGTCCGTTCGGCTAATTCGGCGGGAGTCAGCGCGGGCACTTCAATGTGTAGGTCAATGCGATCCAGCAGCGGCCCGGATAATTTGCGCCAGTAGCGAGCGGTATTTTCTGGCGAGCAGTGACATCGTCCATTTGGGTCACCCAGCCAGCCACAAGGACAAGGGTTCATTGCTGCGACTAATTGGCAGGCAGCAGGAAATTCAGCCTGATGCGATGCGCGTGAGAGGGTGATGGAGCAGGTTTCTAGGGGTTCTCGCAGCATTTCCAATGCGCACCGGTTAAATTCCGGTAATTCATCTAGAAATAATACGCCATGATGCGCTAGCGTAATTTCTCCTGGCCGAGGCGGATTGCCGCCACCGACTAGGGCAGTAGCCGTGGCCGAATGGTGTGGCGCACGAAACGGCCGACAGCGCCATTGTGCCGGTGTGAAGCCTAGTGAGCTGGCACTTAATAGGGCCGCAGAGGCCAGCGCTTCTTGATTGGACATTGGCGGCAAAATACTGGCAAGACGGGTGGCGAGCATAGATTTTCCGGAGCCTGGCGGACCGATCATCAAAATATGATGGGCGCCGGCTGCAGCTACTTCAAGCGCGCGTCTGGCGGCACTTTGGCCGATAATGTCCGCCATATCGGGGAGGATGGCGGAATATATTGCCTCAACTGGCTTAAACGGTAGCAGGGGAGGGCTAAGCAAGCCAGCTAGATGAGTGCATAGGGTGCGCAGATCAGCGGCTCCAAAAGCCGCAATCGTAGGCACGAGTGCGGCTTCAGCCGCGCAGCCTAGCGGTAAGTAGAGATGAACGGGCGTTGCGGGCGATGGATTAGCTTTTGCGGCTTGGGCCGCAAGTCCACATGCCATGGCAAAAGCGCCGCGCATCGGCCGCAAAGCGCCGGTCAGGGATAATTCGCCGGCAAATTCGTGTGTATGTAGTGCCGCGGCGGGTAATTGCTCGCTAGCGACCAAAATACCTAGCGCAATCGGTAGATCAAAGTGGCCAGATTGTTTGGGCAGATCAGCCGGCGCTAGATTGACTGTGATGCGGCGCACCGGAAATGTAAAACCAGAATTTTGCAGTGCTGCGCGCACCCGCTCTCGGCTTTCACGCACTTCAAGTTCGGGCAAGCCGACAATAGAAAATGAGGGCAATCCATTGGCCAAATGGACTTCAACGGTGACTTCAGGTGCGCTTGCCGCCGTGAGTGCGCGGCTGTGAACCACAGCAAGCGACATACCTTATCTCCAGATACTCGTTTAATCCGTTTTAGACAAATTGAGCTCGCGCTCAAGCTGAGCCACGCGCAACTCAAGCTCTTCAAGCATTGCTCGGGTGCGGGCGAGGACTTGTGTCTGAATATCAAACTCTTCACGAGTGACCAGGTCTAGTTTAGCAAAGCCTTGCGTGAGCATGGCTTTCAGATTGTGTTCAATATCTTTGACGGGTGAATTTTTAAGTAAATCAGAAATTTTCGCCTGCAAGTCTTGAAAGAGTTCGCTAGGTTTCATAGTGTGACCTCGGAGCAATGCACAGAGGCTGTGCGTAAAAAAGGAAAGATGAACGACGCAATGACTGCGCTATGGAAATGAATGATATGCCATACTAGTCACTGCTCAGTATCGGCGTGATGCAGATACATCACGCTTAGATAAGACGACTGTAGCATGAATGCCTCGTATACTTAAGTCTATTGGGTACGAATTAGCCATTTAGGCTAGACAAATATTTTTTTGGTTTTTGACGGAGTTTTTAATGAAATGGATTACCGCAATCATCAAGCCATTTAAACTCGATGAAGTGCGTGAGGCCTTGTCAGAAATTGGTATTTCTGGGATCACCGTGACCGAAGTTAAAGGTTTTGGCCGACAGAAAGGGCATACGGAATTATATCGTGGCGCTGAATATGTGATCGATTTTTTGCCGAAAGTCAAAATTGAGATTGCCGTGCCGAAAGAACTCGTTGAGCAGGTGATTGACGCCATTGAGTGCACGGCACGCACAGGAAAAATTGGCGATGGCAAAATTTTTGTGGCGCCGATCGAACAGGCAATCCGGATTCGCACTGGCGAAACGGGCACGAATGCCCTTTAAGTATTCGCAACAAAGTGCATTATCATGCGTATATTAGTATATGCTAGGCTGGTTATAAATGGTATTTTGTACTCGACTACAGCATTGCATAGTCATAGAGTCTTCTACTTTAGGCTGATATGGCAGGTATTCTAATCATCGCACATGCTCCGCTCGCGGGCGCTTTAAAATGCTGTCTGTCGCATATTTATGGTGAGCTGCCGACGCGCATTGGGGCGATTGATGTTGTTCCCGATAGCGATCCAGCAGAGCTACTTGCCGCCGCGCACAATGAACTGTCTTGCTTAATCAAAGACAATGGTGCGCTGGTGCTGACTGATCTTTTCGGGGCAACGCCTGCCAATATTGCGAGTCAATTGGTCCATCTCCCCCAGGTGCGGGTGCTGGCCGGGGTTAATTTACCGATGCTGGTACGGGCTGTTTGCTATCGTACAACCCCGCTTGATCAGCTGGCTGAGAAAGCACTAGCGGGTGGCGCAAAAGGTATTCAAGCGATCACTATTCCCTCAGGTCCTTTACCGCCCACTTCATCTTTATCTGAGTTTTACCAACCGGAGTACCATGCTGCAACAAGAAACCACCATTGTTAATAAACTGGGCCTGCACGCACGCGCTTCTGCCAAACTGACGCAACTTGCTGCGCGTTACCAATGTCAAATCTGGATGACGCGTAACGGTCGCCGGATTAATGCTAAGAGCATTATGGGCGTCATGATGTTGGCGGCTGGCATCGGTAGTACCGTATTAATTGAAGCAGACGGGGTGGATGAAGCCGAGGCAATGGCAGCGCTGCTAGCGCTGGTCGCGGACAAGTTTGGCGAAGGGGGGTAGTCAGTTGTTAAATCGTTCGCAAATCAAAACAAAAAGGTTACCTTAGGAGATTCGCGTGTCTTTTATGCTGCATGGAATTCCCATATCCAGCGGTATCGCGATCGGACGGGCTTATCTGATAGCGGCCACCGCGCTTGAAGTCGATCACTATTTTATTGATCCGGACCAGCTCGAAGCTGAAGTCGCGCGCTTTTGCGCCGCGCAAGATGCGGCCCAGCGCGAGCTCGAGATTTTATGTGCAGAATTGCCGCCAGATGCGCCGAGCGAAATGAGTGCATTCGTCAATCTGCACTCATTGATTTTGCGTGATGCAATGCTGGCCGAAGCCACCGTTGATTTGATTCGTACCCGCCACTACAACGCCGAATGGGCATTGATTGAGCAGCTTGAGCGTTTGGGCCGTCATTTCGATGAGATTGAAGATGAATATCTACGTGAGCGTAAGGCGGATGTTGAACAGGTTGTCGAGCGTGTATTAAAAGCCCTGGCGGGCTCATCCTTTGCCGTGGCGGCGATTGCCGATAAAGCAGCCAGCACGGCTGACCATGGTGAAATGATTATTGTGGCGCGCGATATCGCGCCGGTCGACATGCTGCAATTTAAAACCCAAGTTTTTCATGGCTTTGTGACAGATTTGGGTGGGCGGACTTCGCATACGGCAATTATGGCGCGCAGCTTAGGCATTCCGGCCGCGATTGGCGTGCAACAGGCCAGTTCTTTGATTCGCCAAGATGATCTGATCATTGTAGATGGCGAGCGAGGCGTGGTCATTGTTGACCCTCCGCCGATTGTGCTGGAAGAATATATCTATCGGCAAAGCGAAAAAACGCTGGAGCAACGCAAGCTACAAAGACTTAAATTCTCGCCAACGCAAACCCTAGATGGCACGCCGATCGGACTTTATGCAAATATTGAACTCCCTGAGGATGCGGGCGCCGCACTGGCTGCGGGGGTGGTGGGCATTGGCCTTTTTCGGACCGAGTTTTTGTACATGCATAGTCAGCATGCGCTACCCGATGAAGAAGAGCAATTTGATGCCTATCGGCGGGTGATTGAGGCGATGAAAGGCTTGCCTGTCACCATTCGTACCATTGATGTGGGCGCGGATAAATCGCTTGATATGCGCGAGGTTGAGGATACGGTTAATCCGGCGCTCGGTCTACGTGCAATTCGTTGGAGTTTATCCGAGCCCCAGATGTTTCTGACCCAGTTGCGCGCTATTTTACGGGCCTCGGCTTTTGGGCCGGTGAGATTACTTATCCCGATGTTGGCGCATGCGCAAGAGATCACTCAAATGCTCGATTTACTTGCACAAGCCAAGGGCCAATGCGATGACGCCGGGCTGGTTTATAGTTCAGAACTTAAGCTTGGTGCCATGATCGAAATTCCGGCGGCGGCACTTGCTGTCGGGCTTTTTTTAAAGCATTTTGATTTTTTGTCAATTGGCACGAACGATCTGATTCAATATACGCTGGCGATTGACCGTTCTGACAGTGCGGTTGCCCATTTGTATGACCCCCTGCACCCTGCGGTCTTGCATTTAATTGCGCATACTTTGCGGCAAGCAAAGCAAGCTGGTGTCTCAGTGTCAGTGTGCGGTGAAATGGCGGGTGATCCTGCATTTACCCGTTTATTGCTGGGTATGGGCTTAACTGAATTTTCAACCCATCCTAGCCAGCTACTTGTGGTTAAGCAAGAGATCTTGCGCGCCCATCTGCCGACGCTTGAAATCGCTGTGAAAGAAGTCCTGGCTGCCTATGAGCCGGCAGAGCTGCAAGCGGCACTACGGCGATTAGCGCAAGTGTAACGCTTGGGGTTTGGTCGGGTAAATCACCACGCTGACGATGGGCCGCCCTGGCATGGTTGCGATTGAGGTTTATGAGAGCGAGCCAATTTTACAAGGCTACAATTTACTGCGTATGGAAAACGTGATTTGCACGCCACATATCGGTTATGTAGAACGTGAAAGTTATGAAATGTATTTTCGGGCTGCGTTTGAGAATATCTTAGCTTATCTAAAAGGCGATATCTATCATGCCGTTAATCCAGAAGCTTTATCGTCAAATCACCGTCATTTGCGAGGCAAGCATGTATCCATTACACCTGCAATTGCACGTGCATAATGCCGACATTCCGCTACTCCCTTTCCTCAATCTGATAGATTTTACAAGCGGTATCGCCAAACAACCGGATAATCTTGATTCTGACGTCATTAAGGTTGGAAACGGCTTCATGGATTAACGCGCGTTGATGATCGAAGATACGCACCAACGCAACGCCTTCCATTAACTGGAATATCCATCGCAAGGTAGGTGTACTGGTGGGTTTGCCCAGTTGATTGGGTAAGGTGTCAGCATAGGCCTCGAGCTTTGCACGCACTTGAAATTGTGCGAGGTTGTAGACCATGAGGCATAAGGTCATCACCATCATCAATGCAGCGATACGCTGTGGCGATTTTAAAAAGAGCGTATCCGCTAGGAAGTCAGGATTTTTCAAAAACCGAAAGCCATTCTCAACCGTTTGCTGAGCTTTGTAGTCGGCGAGAATGCGCTTGTCGGGGTAACCCTGCTTGTCACCCTCGTTGGTGGCCAGGATGAAACGCCCTTTAGTTTGCAGTAGCTTCTGGATCGCTTCGTCATTGCGCTGGATCTGAACCTGGATTTGATACCCCATACATTGTTTTGTTTCTCCCTTCTTGGGACGACCTGCTTTCTCATACTTTTCTACTGGCGCAACAGTCGGGGCCAAGATGAATAGCGGGTGCGACTTCTGTTCTCGCCTGAATGTTTTATGCGCGTCGGCTTCACACGCAAACAGCTCGGTGCTGAATTGTTTCATTTGTTTTTGCAGCGCTTGTTCTTGTTTGGTCAGGCGCTTTTGGAGAGACTGTGCTTCGCGTTGGTATGCCTGTTCTGAGAAGACGAGTAACCAGCGTTGTTGGATGCCGGCATAATCCATATCGAATGATGCATGTCGATAGCCGTCTTCCTGTTCACTCCAAGCTATTTCTTGCGTTGATTTGCTCACTAACTCCCGAGCTTCCAGGATTGTTTCTGGTACACGTGATACCCAAATGGTGTGCTCCATCTTTTTGAGGTTTTCAGCTGTGTAAAGCGCCGAATCGGCCACCCAACGCAGCGTACGGGTGCAATCAATTTCTTGGCGAAATGCATTGATGCGTTCTATTGTTTCTGGCAACACCGTCTTGTCTGAGGCGTTGCCATCGCAAGGCATCATCCATAACGGAATGCCTGAACCGCCTGCCACCGCCAATGACAGCACGACTTGTTTCAAATCAGGGCGATGGTCTTTGGAGTACCCATGAGTCACAGTAATTTCAACCGCCTCGCCTGCGTCCTCTCTTTGTTCGCTAACTCCCTCATCGCTTGCATATTTGCCATGCACAGAAAAACTCGTCGTATCCACATGCACCAACTCATCAAGAAGGTCATGTTCCAGTGCAATCTCAAAGGCCACTTCCCCGAATAGCTTGCTCGGCCCATACTGCGCTATCGCGTCCAATGCGTCTCCCAACGCATCATCATTCAAATGCCTGGCCTCAATCCCAGACCCTAATAAAGCTTCTAATGGTTTGCTTTCAAAAAACTGTGGCGTCAGATACAGTCGACGGTTCGTAAATCCCAGTCCATTCAGAATCATCGCAACGCAGGCTGTGCCATAGCTGACAATTCGCCCAGGGTGGCTAGTCAAATGCTTATCTATCCGCTGAGCAAGTTGCAAGTCCTGGCATTTCGATGCAACCAAGCCATGATGATCTAGTACATGTGTGATGATTGCTGGTGCACTTTGACCCATATTCCGCCCTCTGAAAAATCAAATGGCTATCTCAACATGATGTAAAGTGAAATTCAAGTTTTTTTGAAGGGGAGGTGGCGGAATGTCGGATAATGGATACTGCTCTAGTGTATTTAGAAAAATTAAAGCAGGAATTTCTCTTTATTTTTACCGGCAATCCAATTGGGTGGCTTACCACGGCCGCTCCAGGTCTGGCCTGTGCGTGGATTTTTATATTTAGGGGGTAGTGGTGCTTTGGCACCGGCTTGGGTTCGCTTAGAACTTGTGAGTCCTAGATCTGAAAGGTTTAAATCATAATCGATTATTTTCTGCTTGATCTCAGCGATAACAGCAGTCAATTCCCTTTTCCGGGCTTCTTGCGCTTGTGCTTGCAATTGCTCAATTTGAAGTTGTAGAGCCTGATAAGTGGGCATCTCTTGCTTTCCCTTATATTAAATGAAAATAGAGTATAAATGATCTCACAAAAAGATTATTTAAAAAAGTGAAAATCAGTACTAATCTTACATAATGCGAGCCGTAATGCGCCTTGTGCGGAATTGCCTTGCGCGGGCCGTAAGCGCGCGCTGTGGCTGATGGGTACATATGGGGCAAAGGCGGTTGCCAGTCCGCCGCATAGCGCAACGGGTAAAGTGCCGGTTGGGTCAAGCGCCTCTATCATCTTGGCGATTTCATCGCCAGCACTGATCAGCAGCGTTTGTGCAAATGAGTGGTTGGCGTGGGCAAAAACCAGCGGCGCCAGCGATGCGTATTGCGTTTGCTTAGCATTGCCTAACCAGGTGAGCATACTCTCCCGGTCATCTGCGCCAATCGCGCTCAGGATCGCGACCGCAAATGCATCGCGGGCGGTACGCGCGTCCAATGCGTGTTGAGCGTGTTGCGCAAGCCGTAAACCTAATGCTGCGCCACTGGCTTCATCGCCGGAAGGAAAGCCATAACCGCCTATTATTTTGCGCTTGCCCTGCGCATTGAGGGCGACGCCTACACTGCCAGTGCCGAGGGCGATAATCACGCCAGGCTGACCGCTATGGGCGCCAAGTAGGGTTGTATAACCATCTGTTTCAACCGTAAGCGCTTGGCATAAAGGCGCTTGTGCGATGAACTGGGTGCGCCACCCCGGATTGTCAACTCCGGCTAGACCACAGCCTAATGCGCATTGAGTCCAGTTGAGGGGTTGGCCGATTTGGTTAAAGGCGGCGGTGCATAGTGCTGTCACCTCCTGCCAGGCAGCATGAACCCCTAGCCCAAGTGCCGAAGGTCCCCCATTCGCTTGGGCGAGGATCGTACTATGTACATCGGCTAACAGTACCCGCGTGCTGGTGCCGCCGCCATCAATCCCAATTAAATAAGACGGTGCATTCAATGTTTCGGATGAAGTCATGCCCGGCATTATCCCGGGCTAGACTAAAGCAGGCAATCCCTCAATAAAGATCAGGCCAAACAAAGCCCCAAGTAGGGCGCCCGCGATACGCAAGCTGGTTAATTTTAATTTGGAGGCAACCGGAATTGAGCCAAGCATAATTGCGCCCGCTAAAGCGAGCGGGAGCAGCAAAATGAGGTCATCGAGCGTGAAACTTTCCATCATTGCCTCCGTTTATTTGATGTTACTTTTTAAGTATAGTTGATAGCTTGGTCAAATGTGTCCAAAGGCAGTCATAATCTAAATTTTGGTGTGGACGAATAGATGATGGTCGATAATTTGAACTTAAAGCGACAGATTGCAGTGCTGCGCGAAGAAGGGTTTGTGGTGGTGCGTGGCTTGGTCGATGCTAAGCGTTGTGCGGCGATTAGAGGGGTGGCTGAGGCGCAACTCGCCGCCAATGCAGCACCGCTTGAATATGAGGCAGATTTGAGTTATCCCGGTGCCCCGGCATCGCGGCAGGCGGCAGGCGGGGAAACCGTGCGTCGGTTGCTGGATGCGTATGGCCGTGATGCATTATTTCGGCAATGGGCCGGGTCGCCAGAGATCGCGGCTTGGATGGAAATGTATTTTGGTGAGCGGGCAGTTTTGTCACGCGTGCATCATAACTGTGTCATGACCAAGCATCCAGCGTACGGCAGCTTAACTGGCTGGCATCGCGATGCCCGTTATTGGTCATTTAAGCGCGATGACCTGATCTCTGTGTGGCTCGCGCTCGGCCCTGAAAAAGTCGAGAATGGGGCGCTTTGGCTGGTGCCTAAATCTCAGCGTTTGAAGTTATCCGCTGAGCGTTTTGATCAGGCGAAGTTTTTTCGTGCTGATCCGCCAGAAAATAGTGAATTAATCAATACCGCTTGTTCTACAGAGCTAGAAGCCGGGGACGTGGTGTTTTTTCATTGCAATACGTTGCACTCGGCGGGGCCAAATAAGACCGATGCGGTAAAGTTCTCATTGGTTTTTACTTATCACGGGATTAGCAATCCGCCGCTACCGGCTTCGCGTTCCGCGTCGCACAGCGAAGTGGCTCTGGCTTTAAGTCGTGCTTAAACCCGCCGCGCGCATGAGGATGCGAAATAAATAAGCGACCGCGCCTAGGGCCAATACACTGACTGTCCATAGCAAAATAAACCAACTGAGCTTTTTGCACCATCCTCCTAAGCTTGGCCTGCTTATCGGGTGTGGTGGCGGCAATTTGCTAGGATCAGAGGCGTTACTCATTAATGATAACCATCGCCATGACGTGTTTTACCGCGAAAGACGTAATAGCTCCATGCGGTATAAAGCAGTATGACGGGTAGAATGAGTAGCGTGCCAATCAGTGCAAAGCCTTGGCTTTGGCTAGAAGAAGAGGCCTGCCAAATAGTGATATTGGGTGGGATAATGTTTGGCCACAGACTAATGCCAAGTCCACTATAACCCAAAAAGATCAACACCAAGGTGAGTAAGAATGGCGCAGCATGCGCATCTTTAACGGTACTCAGCAGATGATATATAGTCAGCGCGACTAATAGTGGAACTGGTAAGAAATAAAATAAATTGGGCAAACTAAACCAGCGGTGTGCAATTGCGTCATGTGTCAGCGGAGTCCAGACACTAAGGACCGCGATAACAGCGAGCAAAATCCAGGCCAGCGGGCGGGTAAGAGCGCGCATACGTTGCTGTAGCTCACCATCGGTTTTCATGATGAGCCAAGTGCTGCCTAGTAACGCGTAAGCGGCCACTAATCCCAAACCCGTAAAAACCGAAAATGGCGTAAGCCAGTGCAGTATATCGTCGCCGGTGTAAGCGCCGGTATAGACATCGACTGACTCAATGCCATGAATAAATCCGCCTAAGGTGACGCCTTGGAAGAAAGTGGCGGCAATTGAGCCACCGATAAAAGCTTTATCCCAGAAATGTTGCTCGTGTTCTGCTGCTTTGAAACGAAACTCAAACGCGACGCCGCGAAAGATTAAGCCAATCAGCATAAAAATAAGTGGCAAATAAAAAGCGCTCAGAATGGCTGCATAAGCAATCGGAAAAGCCGCTAGCAAGCCTGCTCCGCCGAGCACCAGCCAGGTTTCATTGCCATCCCAAACGGGCGCTACGGTATTCATCATGACATCGCGGTCTTCCTTGCTTTTAAAAAAAGGATAGAGAATGCCGATGCCCAAATCAAAGCCGTCCATGATGACATACATCATGACGCCAAATAAAATAATAATGGCCCAAAGGAGCGGAAGATCGATACCCATGATACTCAAATAGATTAAAAAGAGGTTTCTGGATTAGTTTTTTGGATCAGCATTGCGCGCCTCATCTTCTAAAACCGCGGGTGCAGCGGAAAGCGGCCGCATCGGTTGGTGTAGCTGGCCCGGCCCGCCAAGATTCTCCTCTTTGCCTTCGTTGAGGATCGGTCCTATTTTAGCTAAACGCATCATATAGGCAATGCCAGCCCCAAATACGACTAGATAGACCAATACAAAGAGCACTAAAGAAATGCCTAGTTGCAATGCGCTATGCGTAGAGACAGCGTCGGCGGTGCGCATCACACCATAGACCGTCCAAGGTTGGCGTCCAATTTCAGTGGTGTACCAGCCGGCGAGAATGGCGATAATCCCTGTCGGCCCCATCCATAAGGCAAAGCGCAAAAATGCACGAGAGTGGTACAGGCGGTTGCGGCAGCGCAAATAAAATCCCCAGACCCCTAGCGCAATCATTAAAACGCCCAAACCGACCATCGTGCGGAAGCTCCAGAACACAATTGTGGCATTGGGCCGGTCTTGTGGTGCAAATTCTTTTAAGCCTGGAACTTGACCATCCCAGCTATGCGCCAGAATTAAGCCGCCTAAACGGGGAATTTGAATGGCGTAGCGAGTCTCTTCGCGGCTCATATCCGGCCAGCCGAACAAGGTCAGCGGCATGCCTGGGCCGTCGTGATTTTCCCAGTGCCCTTCGATCGCAGCGATTTTGGCGGGTTGGTACTTAAGCGTATTGAGACCGTGAAAATCGCCAATTAATGCTTGCAGGGGCGCTACCAGCAATGCCATCCAAAGCGCCATTGAAAACATTTTGCGGATGGCGGGCTGTTGACGGCCGCGTAACAGATGCCAGGCCCCGACCGCGGCGACGAAGAGCGCCGTGGCCAGGAATGCGGCCACGCCCATGTGCACTAGCCGGTATGGGAAGGATGGATTAAAAATAACCTGCAGCCAATCGGTTGGCACGACTTTGCCATTCACAATTTCATAGCCTGCAGGCGTATGCATCCAGCTATTGGAGGCGATAATCCAAGTGGCCGACACCAAGGTGCCAATCGCCACCATGATCGTCGACAGAAAATGCAAGCCTGGGCCGACCCGGTTCCAGCCGAACATCATCACGCCTAAAAACCCGGCCTCAAGGAAAAACGCAGTGAGCACTTCATAAGCCAGCAAGGGGCCAGTAACACCGCCTGCAAACGCTGAAAAATAGCTCCAGTTAGTGCCAAATTGGTATGCCATGACTAGGCCAGAAACCACGCCCATGCCGAAATTAATGGCGAAAATCTTTAACCAAAAATGATACAGATCTTGATACACCGGTTTGCGGGTGCGCAGCCACCAACCTTCAAGCACAGCTAGATAACTGGCGAGACCAATCGTTAATGCGGGGAAGATGATATGGAATGAAATGGTGAAGCCGAATTGAATCCGTGCAAGTATTAAGGCGTTCAGCTCAACCATATGACTCTATAAAATGATTAAATTTTGACTAAAAGCAGGGGCCTTCTTAACGAACAGCACCCTTAAAAAACTCCATTTATATTTTAGCGTAAATCAGGCAACTAAAGTGGTCAATTCCAGAAGTGAGTGCAAAGAAGGCGAGTTAAACCAATGTCAGAAATGAGCCTTGGAGGACGTCGATCAGTGTCGTGCGCAAAAATTTTTCGCGTATTGCTAGCAGAAAAAGACTTGCATGAAGTATTCAGAAAACTCAAAAAATATGAGCTGGTATAAAATTCCGCTGTGCCGAATATATTGCGATCCAAGTTTAGCGTTGATTGTGACGCGTGGTTTTAAAAGGAAACAGAATGCTTAAACCCTCCGTAGCCGCTCCTAGTAAGCGGTCTTTTCCTATTTCTCTTGGTCTGATTGCAGCCTCTATTGTGCTCCTTGGCTTAGTTTTAATGCCTGCTTTGCCTGGCCTGCCGGTGGCTGGCCAGCGGATGTTGGCAATTTTAGCGTTCGCGGTGATTGTCTGGATCACTGAGGCGGTGACGTATGAGGTGAGTGCGGTGTTGATTACCGTGCTGATTGCTTTTTTGATTGGCGCGGCGCCCCGGGTGGACGATGCGACTCTGGCTTATGGTACGGCGGGCGCTCTCTCAATGGCCTTGGCGGGTTTTTCCGATCGCGCCTTGGCGCTAGTGGCGGCAGCGCTTTTTATTTCTGCCGGCATGACCTCGACCGGGTTTGATAAGCGCATCGCGCTGGTGACATTGTCCAAGATTGGTTCCAGCACACAGCGGATTATGATTGGCACGGTGTTGGTGACGGCGATGCTGTCATTAGTGGTGCCTAGCGCGACTGCGCGGGGGGCGTGTATGGTGCCGATTATGCTTGGCGTCGTGTCCGCCTTTGGTTTGGACCGACGCTCTAATATTGCTGCTGGCATTATGATTGTGGTAGCGCAAAGCATTGGCATTTGGAATATTGCGATTCAAACCGCTGCGGCGCAGAATTTACTGACAGTCGGTTTTATGGAGCGCATCCTTGGGCAGCGTGTGACTTGGGGCGAATGGTTGATTGCCGGTTTGCCGTGGGCCATTGTGATGTCCGTCATTCTGTTATACGTCGTACGTAAAATGTTGCCGCCAGAAACAGAGACCATTCCCGGGGGCGCTGAAGCGGTGCGCCGATCATTGGCGGAATTGGGTCCGATGACCTCTGCCCAAAAGCGCCTGCTGCTGATTTCGTTGACGCTGCTAGCATTTTGGTCAACTGAAGGTAAGTTACACTCATTTGATACGACCTCAGTTACTTTTGCCGGACTGGCTCTTTTGCTGATGCCCCGGATTGGCGTGATGAATTGGAAAACGCTTGAATCACGAACGCCTTGGGGTACGTTGATTGTATTTGGCATTGGCATTAGCCTAGGGACGGCCTTGTTAACCACACACGCAGGTCAGTGGCTAGGGGATCAAGTTGTGCAGCATACAGGGCTGGACGTGTTGAGTCCCGGCCTAATATTTGCTGTGCTCAGCCTATTTTTAATTGTCATTCACCTAGGGTTTGCGAGTGCGACGGCATTGACTTCAGCCATGCTGCCGATCTTAATTGCTGTGCTGCAGACGGTGCCTGGCGATTTTAATCGACTGGGTTTGACGATGTTGCTAGGCTTTACGGTGAGCTTTGGTTTTATTTTGCCGATTAACGCTCCGCAGAATATGGTTTGCTTGGCGACCAATACTTTTACGACTCGACAATTTACCAAAGTAGGTTTTGTGATGACCTTGATTGGCTATGCCCTGTTGCTGGTTTTCTCGCAAACTTACTGGAAGTTCTTAGGCTGGGTTTAAATGAGTCGCTCTGAACAGAGCTAGTGCGGGTCAAGACGCAGCGTGATATTTTAAAAAAGCCAGGGAAGTTGTAGACTTTTTGTAAAATTCACGCTGCTGTGGTGTCAAGCGAAGGTTCTACCCTGCTTAAACAAAGCTCGTACGCGCTCTAAATCAGCGGCCGTATCTACGCCTCCAATAGGTGCTTTATCCGTTAAATGGATAGCAATAGATTCGCCATGCCACAGCGCGCGCAATTGTTCCAGTGCTTCCACTGCTTCTAAAGGGGACGGCTTTAAGCTTGCAAAGCGGCGTAAAAAAGAAGCGCGATACGCGTATATACCAATATGGCGATACACCGGCAGCTGGCTTAGGTTATCTGTGCTATTCGCGCTGGTTGCTTTGTTGACTGAAAAGCCAGTTTTTCCCATCACGTCTTGCCACGCATCCCGCGCCCAAGGAATCGGTGCGCGGGAGAAGTACAACGCATACCCTCTGGCATCGAGCACCACTTTAACCACATTGGGGTTGAAAATTTCTTCGCGGCTACTCACGGGGTGCGCAGCGCTCGCTAACGCGCAGCTAGGGTTTGCCGCCAGATGGGCGGCCACTTCTCGAATTAAGGTAGGGTTGATCAGTGGTTCATCGCCTTGCACATTGACGATGATCTGGTCATCCGCCCAATCCAACTGGGTCGCAAGCTCGGCAAGCCGGTCGGTGCCACACTCATGATGCTTGGCTGTTAACATAACCTCTACGTTATATTGATTGGCGCACTCGACAATCCGCGAAGAATCCGTCGCAATGATCGTGCGTTGTGCGCCAGATGTCTGCGAGCGCTGCGCCACATGTATCACCATCGGCTTATCGCCAATTTCAGCCAGCGCCTTTTCAGGCAGCCGGGTGGATTGAAGGCGAGCGGGGATGACTACATCAAAACGTATGTCATGCACGAAAAAACTCCCGGATTAGAAAGGCTTAGCGGTAAATAGAGGTAACAAATTGCGTCATGAAAAAACGATAACAGTTAGCCCACTAACGGCAAATCGCAGCCTCATATCAAATTTGTGAACAGGCTCCCTAAAAAGCACAGCTTGAAAAGCTGCCAAAGTGATTATTGCATATTTATGCAGGAGTCCTGACGGTGCTCCAACCGCCCCATTTTTGCTCTGCTACAATTGCCGCTTGCTTCGTGGTGTAGCTTAGCCGGGTAGCCTACATACATGGAGTGCAGGTGGTCAGAGGTTAAATCCTCTTGCCCCGTTCAAAACAAAAATAGCCATCGCGGTGCATTAATTGCATGAAAGGAGAGACACGTGGCGCAGCTAAATTATTGTCCAATAAAGAAATATGCGAGTGTGCGGTGCAGTCACCGTCACGCTATGATAAGCGCTGTTGTGAAGCTCTTTGTCTAAGCTATCTCTAGCGCGGGCATTAGGCTGGTCCGCGGCGGCCACCCTGATTAAAATTGCCGTGGATTTGCTACTCATTAAGTGGCTGGCAGTGGCTTTTGGCCCAGACGGCGTGGGCCGTGCCGGGAACTTTATGGCGCTGGTTGCGGTATTAAGTGCGCTCTCAGGCGCAGGTATTCACAATGGCGTGACCAAATATGTTGCTGAGTTTCAGCACGATCCAGTCCGTTTGCGCCGCCTGCTTGGTACCGCTGCTGCTCTCGTGCTGGGTTGCTCGAGTTTGCTGGCGCTGCTGTTTATTTTGGCCGCAGCTCCGCTGAGCGAACTGCTATTTGGCTCTAAAGACTTCCAGGGCGTGCTGCGGGCGATCGCTTTAATTCAATTAGGCATGGCCTGCGCTCAATTTTTTCTGGCCATCTTGAAAGGCCGATCCGATGCGAAAGGGACTGCCCTATCGATGGTTAGCGGCAGTTTGCTTGGCCTCGGGGCATACTGGATCGCGTTTCGTTGCGGTGGTTACCAGGGCGCCCTGATTGGGCTCGCTTTGGTACCGGCGTTATTGGCATTGCCGGCAGGGATCATGCTGTTCAAAAGTGGCATCGTGCCGCGCAATGGGCTGCAGCTAACCTGGGATGGCGGGCTAGCGCGTAACTTGCTTAAATTTACGGCGATGATGATCCTGACTGCCATCTCGCTGCCGATCGCCTATACCGCCATAAGAGAGCTACTGGCGGCGCATTACGGTTGGGACGAAGTCGGCATTTGGCAGGGAATGAACCGCGTATCGGAGGCGTATCTGCAATTGATTACGGCACCCTTCACGGTGTATTTGCTGCCGGTGCTCTCCAGGCAAAAAACCAAGCAAGACTTGGCGCATGAAATCGGCCGCGCGCAGTGCTTTTTGTTCCCGCTAGCAGTCGCCGTCAGTTTGAGTCTGTGGCTGCTGCGCGATAGTGTGATTGGATTATTCTTTTCAGTTGAATTTAGGTCGATGCGTGATCTTTTCGCGTGGCAGTTGAGCGGCGATGCGTTCAAAATAAGCGCCTATGTGTTCGCTTATCTAGTCACTGCTCGGGCTTCGCTGAGCCTTGGCGTGCTAGCCCAAATCAGCCAGTTTGGTTTGCTCCTGCTCTTTTCGCACGGGTTGGTTCCGGCTGGCGGCGCGCTCGGGGCGGTACAAGCTTATGCGGCAACTTACGTTATTTATTGCGCCTTGTGTGCATCTGCGTTTTTCTTCTACTGTAAGAAGGGCTAGCCCTCTTTACCGCGGCTGTTTCTCTCTAAATCTCCAAAAGCGATTTGTTTGGGGACGCTAATTAACCGTTGCTGCGGCATCGTTGCTGGCTGGCATGGTATGCAGCGTGTGTATGCTGCCTGCTGCTACGCCTAGGACAAGCCAGGTATTACCTATTTCAACGATCATCACTTTTTCTTTGGGCGTAAGAGCGGTACTGCCTAAGACTTTGATTAAGCCTGGACGTCGTAGCGGTGGTCGCATGCCAAAGCGGCGGGCGGCCCATGCGCAAACATAGGCAAGCCCAATGACGGCAATCAGCCAAGCGACAGTCTGCGCCACTGAAGCTAGGCCTACTGCGCTCGGTAGTGGGGCGTGCTCATTAGCTAGGGCTGTAGTGGGCAGCAAGATGACCGTGGTGAGGGCGCGGCATAGCGCAGTGCGCACAGTAATACTATGCATGATTCAGTTCCAAGGTAGAGTGAAGCTTAGCCAACGAATGCCCGTTCAACCACGTAATGGCCAGGTTGCGAATGGGTACCTTCGGTAAAACCCATTTCTTTAAGCAAGGCGCGCGTATCCTTAAGCATATGCGGGCTGCCACATAGCATTAAACGGTCATGTTCAATGGAGAAGGGGGGTAACCCCACATCCTCAAAGAGCTTGCCTTCTTGAATTAAATCCGTAATACGGCCACGATTGTGGAAAGACTCGCGTGTGACCGTTGGGTAATAGACCAGTTGATCTCGAATCAGCTGGCCAATATGTTCATCTTGCGGCAACGACTGGGTAATGTATTCTTTGTAAGCCAATTCATCGATAAAGCGGCAAGTGTGAGTCAGCACAATGCGTTTATAGCGGCTGTAGATCTCAGGGTCCTTAATAATGCTCATGAACGGCGCCAGACCTGTGCCGGTTGATAATAACCAGAGGGTAGAGCCGGGCAATAGAGAATCAGCAATCAGCGTCCCTGTTGATTTTTTGCTGATATAAACTGAATCGCCCACTTGTACATGTTGCAAGCGTGAAGTCAGCGGGCCATCTTGCACTTTAATTGAAAGAAACTCTAAGGTTTCTTCATAGTTGGCGCTGGCCATACTGTAGGCGCGCACCAGGGGCTTGTTGTCAACTTCAAGGCCTACTAGGGTGAATTGACCATTATCAAAACGAAAAGAGCGATCACGCGTACAGGTGAAGCTGAAAAGCGTGTCGGTCCAATGGTGGATACTTAATACAGTTTGTTGGGTCAGATTACTCATGATCAATCGGTCGCGGATAACAACAAATAGCCCCTCAAGTGGGCTAAGCTTCATTCTACTCTTAATTGGAAATAAGAGTGATTCTCGTTTCCTAAAATTGCGTTTTTATATCTATTTTTTCTGCCTAGCGTGCACCGAGCGGCTCAAGACGCAAGCGCGCAATGTAAGGCAAGTGGTCTGATAACCAAGCCGCTTTGGCGGCGGGTACGAGTTCGACGGGGGTGAGTTCACGCACGAACATTTTGTCGAGCGCTAAGGTTGGCGAAAAAGCGGGAAATGTTTTTGCCGCTTGCCCGAGTGTCATAGCGACTTCGCTTAGACCCAGAGCATTAAAAATAGGAACCGAATCGCTTTTCCAGTCATTAAAGTCGCCAGCGAGAATTAAGGGACCGGTAGGCGCCTCGCGCGTAATCCAATGAGCGACCCATTCCATTTGCCGCAAGCGCGCAGCACGGGTAAGGGCCAGATGCACGCACAATAAGATGATTGGGCGTTGGTTGACGGTCATCCGTGCGACTAATAGTCCACGCTGTTCAAAGCGATGGGCGGAAATGTCCCATCGTCCGCCTGGAGTCAGTGGGTAAGGGGACAGAATGGCATTGCCGTGTCGCCACGAGGTTCTGTGCACATTAGGTCCGAGTGCGAGATGCAGTTTTAGGCTGGTTGAGATCTCAGTCGCATGGCAGTGCCAATTTTCATCCGTGGTGGCGATTTTGGCTTTGCTCCGCTCGGCTGTCGACCTTGGCGCAGATAGGCGTCGCGCTATTGTTTCTTGCAAAAAATAGATGTCGGCAGGGGTGAGTTGCAGCCAGCGCTGCATCGCGTGCCATGTTTGAAACCCAAGTGGCGAGCGACCTTTGTGTAGATTCCAGCTGACTGCAATGAGCTCATGTGGGTCGCGGGACGCCGTGCGTAAAATTGCTGGAGATTTCATGAGTGGCTAAGGCGAGCCCGCAGTCGATAAACGAGCATGGGGTTGCGCGGCAGAATTTGCCAGGTAGCCCATGCGTTAAAGGGAACCACGAGTCTCGGATGGCTCGCATTGACGATACGAGGAGATGCGGGCGATGCGCAGTTCAGTAAGGCAGATGCGCTTGGTTTTTCGAGGGTTTCGCGGGTCTCAAGAGCAAAGGTTACAGCCTGGTCCGTGAGAGTGTCAGGCGTGATGATAATGGTGCGGGACAATTCGATGGTGGCTTGATCGCAACCCAGCGCAGGACTAACTAGATAGCGGTTTGTTTCAGTATGCGATTGACCAAGGGGGGTTTGGCCGGCCAAACTGGCAACCTGCCGACCTTCTTGCATAATGTGCAATTCCCACTGCACGATGGGGGTTGACGGCTGGGCCCACGCTGGCAGGCTAGCCCAAGAAAACAAGCTCAGCACGCTTGCAATCAGCATTTTAAGGGACAAACGATACATGAAATTCCTTTTTACTGGATGTTGAGCTGTGGCTAAAGCTGACATCTGCAAATAATCAATAAAATTACTATGGGATGCTTCACTTTGCAGCGACTGGCATGTCACAATAGTAACAGTAACTTAGTAATAAAAAGTTTTGTAAATGTCTTAAGTGTCCACACTCACCTGTTATATCTAGCGCTACCCGCTATTGCCGCTGAGCAGGTGGTCAAGATTGGCCATGTCGCTCCGCTCACAAGCGGGATCGCCCATCTTGGCAAAGATAATGAGAGCGGCGCCCGCTTAGCGGTTGAAGAAATTAATGCTAAGGGTTTGCTGATCTAACCAAAAGTCTGGGCGGCACATAAATTTATGGCTTGTGTGCTGCTCAAAATAATATGGTTGTGATAAACCGGATATAATAGGCGCAGGGTTGTAGATAGTCAGGTTGGGCGGAAGCTCAAAATATTTTTATTATTTTTGTAAATTTAAATTAAAATTTTCGCAATTGTCTTCGGACGAGCAAGGCTTCTAGATGTGCTCTAAGCCAGTAGAAAAAAGCAAGAGGAATGAAGTTGTTTTTATTTTAAATTAATTAAAAATGAGTCGCCACGCGATTCGCTCTAACTAGCACGTCAGTTGATGAACTTAATGAAGTTCATTGGTCGTAAAATTAATAAAAAATATTCATTTTTCTTTGCAAGCGCAAAATTACTCTGTATTATTTATGTGCCTCATTAATAACTTGAACTGCGGGACTCATAAAAAAGTCTCAAGGTTCGCATTTTAACTTTGTGAAGGAAAGACGTATGTCTTCATATGAAGAATTGCTTGCTCAACAAGCAAAACTTGAAAAACAAATCGAAGAAGCTAAAGCCCGGGAATGTGCTGCGGTCATCGACGAGATAAAGAAAAAGATTGCTATTTTTGGCATTACACTCGATGAACTGGGTTTCAGTAAAAAAGAACTTAGCCTGAGAAAATCGACGGCAGGCAAGCTACGTGTGCGCACACGCGTGGCGCCTAAATACCGCGATCCACAGACGGGTGTTACATGGTCAGGCCGTGGCAAACCGCCTAAATGGATTGTTGATCAGGATCGTGCTTCGTATCTGATTTAAAGCTTGCTTGGGTTTTGTCAAAAATTTAAGTGGTGGAGGTACCCCAATTTTTTGCTGGAGGCCTCCACGCTATAAATTTTCGCCGTGGCTTAATGTACTAAGTCAAAATGTATGTTCTGCTGCTGGAAATGTCCCCGTTTTGACTTCGCGCACATAAGCTTCGACGGCGGCGTGCAAAATAGGCTGATTTGACGTTCGTGGCGTTTGTTCACAGACAAAATTTTTCGCAAAACGCGGGCGTTTGCCTGCGGATATCCCTAATAAATCGTGCAATACCAGTACTTGCCCTGAGCAGTCAGCGCCGGCTCCAATGCCAATGGTCGGAATTGTCAGGGCCTGGGTTAATTGCGTGCCAAGCAAGGCAGGTACTGCCTCAATCACCAGCAATTGTGCGCCAGCTTGTTGCAGGGCTTTCGCATCGCGCAGCAATTGTTCGGCGGCTATATCAGTTTTTCCCTGTACCTTGAAGCCACCCAAGGCGTGTACTGATTGCGGTGTTAAGCCTATATGGGCGCACACTGGAATTGAGCGTTCAACCAAAAAACGCACCGTATCGGCCAACCATACCCCCCCTTCGAGTTTAACCATTTGAGCGCCTGCGCGCATCAAAGTAGCTGCATTGGTAAACGCATCGCTTGGCGTGGCGTAAGTGCCAAAGGGTAAATCGGCAACAATTAATGCTGCCGGCTTGCTACGTGCAACGCACGCTGTGTGATAAGCGATATCGGCAACGGTGACCGGGAGTGTCGTGGCGTGGCCCTGGATGACATTGCCTAAAGAGTCCCCAATCAGTAACGCATCGATTCCTGCCTGGTCGAGGAGGGCGGCAAAGCTCGCGTCATAACAGGTAAGTACAGCGATTTTTTCGCCATTCTCGCGCATGACTTGTAGGCGCGGTACGGTAATGGCTTTGCGGGAGGCTTCTTGGAGATAGTTCATATCGGGTCTGCGAATAAAAGTTGAGCCAGAAAAAGCGGTGTTGGCCAGGTGAAACTTGCTTCAGTTTTTGTCTCGGACCTGATCAATTCGTTGTGATGCAACCATGGGCAAAAATGCATCGGCTCGACCGAGCTGTGGAATTTCAACTTCAGCATCAAGTTCAAGCAGTGGTACCAGCACGAATGCGCGCTCGGTCAAACGCGGATGTGGAATAATCAGTCTAGCTTCGTTAATAGACAGTTGGTCGTACAGCAAAATGTCGATATCAAGCGTACGTGGAGCGTTACGGTAAGAGCGCGTGCGGCCAAAATAACTTTCGCCCGCCGCGCATTGCGCGAGTAGTTGGAATGGCGAGAGCGTCGTTTCGATCGCCAGCACGCAGTTGTAATAATCATTGCCGTTGGCTTGCACCGGCGCGCTCCGATAGAAGCTAGATTGGGCGCGCACGGCGACAGCCGTTTGCTGTGCTAGCCAGGAGATGGCGGCGTGTAAAGTTTGGCTCGCATCGCCAAGATTTGCGCCCAGACCGAGATAAGCAATCGCCATGGGTATCTTTTTTCAGCTAGACTCTGTGGGCGTTTTAACCGTTAATTTGTCCTCATTGTGAGAGGCTTGGGGTTTTGCCCGACCTCGTCTGCGGCGGCGTGAGGAGCGTTCATGCTCACCTTCTGAGAGCAGTGTTTCGCGCTGACTGGCATCGGCTGCAATGAAAGCAGTCCACCATTGCCCCACAGTGGCATCGAGTTCGCCCGCTTCGCAACGTAATAGCAGAAAATCATAAGCCGCCCTAAAACGTGGGTGCTCGAGCAATTTGAATGCGCTGTGGCCACGTTTCTCAAGACGAGGCTGTAGGCCCCAAATTTCTTTCATATCTCCAATGTGGCGTCGTTGAATCGCCAATTTTTTCATTTGTACATAGAGCGTTTCATCCATCGCGTGGTGGAGCGCCGGAATCGGGTATTCGTTTGCGGCTATATATTTTTGCCAACGCTCGTGTACTTCATGCCATAACAACGCCGCAAATAGAAAGCTAGACGATACAAACTTGCCAGCACGAATACGTTCATCTGTATTATCGAGCGCAAGCGTAATAAATTTTTCGCTTTGCGGCTGCGCGAGAGCCGTATCGAGCATGGGCAATAAATCATGGTGCAGCCCCTCGGTGCGTAGTTGGCGTAAACAGGTCAGAGCTTGGCCGCATAACAGCAATTTGAGCATTTCATCAAACAGCCGAGCACTCGGCACATTGCGGACTAACTCGGCGAGGGCGCGGATAGGTTGCCGTGTGGTTGCTTCGATCTCAAAGCCTAGCTTAGCTGCAAAGCGCATAATGCGCAGCATCCGAACGGGATCTTCACGGTAGCGAGTAGCCGGATCGCCAATTATGCGCAGGAGCCGGGCGCGAATATCCGCCATGCCATTATGATAATCGAGCACAGTTTGCGCCGCTGGATCATAGTACATGGCATTGATGGTGAAATCGCGCCGCGCCGCATCTTCGTGCTGTTGCCCCCAGATGTTGTCGCGCAAAACGCGTCCGCTCGCATCGATTGCATGGGGGCGATAATCTAACTCATTGCGCCGCGCGCGCGGTCCTTGGCGTACAGGCAAGTCAGTGCTAGCTGGGTCTGGCGGGACACTGGCTGCGCCAAGACTGGCACGAAAAGTCGAAACCTCAATAATTTCTTGTCCGAACGGCACATGAACTATTTGAAAGCGCCGGCCAATTAAGCGCGCGCGGCGAAAGAGTTTTTGCACTTGTTCAGGCGTGGCATCGGTCGCCACATCAAAATCTTTCGGGGCAAAACCCAGTAGCAAGTCGCGTACTGCGCCGCCGACGATAAACGCCCGATAACCCGCTTGCTGTAATGTGCTGGTTACGCGTATTGCATGGCGTGAAATCAATGCTGGATCTATTTGGTGTACACGGACAGGCACGTTCACCGGCTGTTTTTTATGAGCGGCTTGTTTAGTAGTGTGGCTCGAGGTGGGCAATTCAGACTGGCCCAGCAGTTTGCGGATAAATTTTCTAATCACGGGGTTTTGAACAATTCTAAAATACGCCAGCCTTTTGACTGTGCATGAGCACGCAATTTGTCATCTGGGTTAGTCGCGATAGGAATGCTGACTTTTTCGAGCAGCGGGATGTCGTTGTGTGAATCGCTATAAAAATAGCTTTGTTTAAAGCTCGCCCAATTTTTATCAAGCGACTGTAGCCAAGCTTCGGTACGGATGATTTTTCCTTCGCGATAACTTGGAACGCCATCAATCTCACCCGTATACTCAGCAGTTGGATCATTATTGACGGTCGCGGGCTCTGGTGCGATTAAATGATCGATGCCGAATGCGCGAGCGATAGGCGCCGTGATAAAGCTATTCGTCGCCGTCACCATGCAGCATACATCGCCTGCAATCTGATGACGTTGGACCAGTTCAAAAGCAACTGGTCGCAGTGCGGGGGTAATCACTTCTTGCATAAATTGCGTGCGCCAAGCGGCTAATTGCGCACGCGGGTAGCGCGCCAGTGGCGCTAGCGTGCTACGTAGATAGGCGTAGATATCGAGCTGGCCCGCTTGGTAATCGGCGTAGAAACGCTCGCTCTCACGCGTAAAATGCGCTGTATCGACTAGACCGAGGCGCGCCGCAAAGCAGCCCCATTCATAATCGCTATCAGTCGGAATCAACGTATGGTCGAGATCAAATAGGACAAGGTTTGTCATAACTGGCATTTTACTCGAAGCGCAGGGGCGCGGTGAGAGCCGCCACTTTCTCATTAAGTAACATGGTGCGTAATAGGGGTAGGGTGATTGGCCGCTGTTGTTCTAAAGAAAAACGGTCAAGGGCATCAAGCAAGCCGATGAGGGTTGGCATATCGCGTCTAAAATGCGTGAGCAGATAAGGCGGCACCTCGGCGGTGAGCGTGATGCCGCGCGCTTGGGCGGCGCTTATTAGCGCTTCAAGTTTACCCACATCATCAAGTGCTATAAGCTGGTAGACAAGCCCCCAGCCAAGCCGAGTGCGCAAATCTTCGCGTATCTTGAGCGAGCGTGGTGGTACCTGACCTGTGGCAATAAAAGCGCTATTTGAATGCGCCTTGATTTCATTAAACAGATTGAAGGCGGCAATTTGCTGCACGGGCGAGAGCGCATCGCAATCATCAATCGCATACAGGGCCAAGGCCGGATCGAATTCAAACGCGGCCAGTGCTGCCCATGGCCCGGCAAGGCGTGCGCGGCCGGCACCTGCGCGATGACAAAGCGCATGCAGTAAATGGCTGCGCCCACTCCCGACTTCACCCCAAAGATAAAACGAACGATCGGCGGCATTGCCGTTTGCCAGGGTTTCATTAAGCGTGGCAAACTGCGTCACAAGTTCAGTATTTGCACCGGTGATGAAGTTATCGAAAGTAGCGCTAGGCGGGCCACCGAAATCAAGCAATAGCTGACGAGACACAAATATAAAAGTGATGCAAAAAATAAAAATGGAGATAAAAACCCGCAATCCATTATGCTGGAGCGAGAACATCGGTTAAAATCCCTATTCTACCGGACTTCTCAAAACCTCTTTCCGCTGTATTAAATGGACTCATCAAATTTTGCCACTAGGCCTGCTGGCTTGACCTATAAAGAGTCAGGTGTTGATATGGAAGCGGGCGATGCGCTCGTCGAACGCATTAAACCGTTTGCCAAGCGCACGTTGCGTCCCGGTGTACTGGCCGGGCTGGGGGGCTTTGGCGGACTTTTTGAGGTCCCCAAAAAATATCGCGAACCGGTATTGGTGTCAGGCACCGATGGCGTGGGGACTAAGCTTAAACTGGCTTTTCAGCTGAATCGGCACGAGACCATTGGACAAGATTTGGTTGCCATGAGTGTGAACGATATTCTCGCACAAGGGGCCGAGCCACTTTTTTTCCTTGATTATTTTGCCTGCGGTAAGCTCGATGTTGAGACGGCGGCCACGGTTGTTAACGGTATTGCGACCGGCTGTGAGCTTGCAGGTTGCGCATTGCTTGGCGGCGAGACGGCGGAAATGCCGGAAATGTATCCGGTAGATGAATACGATTTAGCCGGTTTTGCTGTGGGGGCCGTTGAAAAAAGCAAAATCATCGATGGTCATACCATTGCCGTGGGCGATGTGGTGATTGGTCTTGCTTCAAGTGGCATCCACTCAAATGGGTACTCTTTGGTGCGCCGGATTATCCAGCACGCACAGCCTGATTTAGCGAGCAGCCTTGATGGCCGCTCATTGGCTGACGCACTGATGGCGCCGACGCGCATTTATGTTAAGCCGGTGCTTGCTTTGCTTGAGAAAATGACGATCAACGGCATTGCCCATATCACCGGCGGAGGTTTGCTTGAAAATATCCCAAGAATGTTGGCAGATTCTTTATGCGCTGAGCTTGATCATCGCGCTTGGCCGTTGCCGCCTTTATTTAGCTGGCTAGCTGAGCACGGCGGCGTTGCAGATAACGAAATGCACCGTGTTTTCAACTGCGGCATTGGGATGGTGTTAGTCGTATCGGCGGATAGTGCGCAAGCCGCGCTTGCTCAGCTTTCAGCCGCCGGCGAAACGGCCTGGTGCATCGGTACGATTCGTGCACGTGGTGAGGGCGAAGCGCAAACTATTGTTGTTTAACGCTGGGTGAGCAATTTTAAGAAGGCTGGGTTAACAAAGATTTTTTCTCGGCCTGCTTTAATTTCATGCAATAAGCCGATAGTACACAGTTGCTTTAGATAAGTAGAGGCAGTTTGTCTTTGCGCGATGCCGGCTTCAACCACATTGGCAATGCGGCAATAAGGTTGCACGAAAATAAGTTCAGTCAACTCGCGGCTGTAAATCTGTGGTGCGGCTAAGCGCATCAGAATGGCGGTTCCTTCAATTAACACCTTGATCGATTTAATCAGATCAGTGGTCCATTGAGCGGTTTGAGTCACTGCCTCCAGCATAAAAAGAATCCATTCTTCCCAGCGTTGTTCAGTGGATGGAATATCATATGTCGATTTTATCGCATTTCATCGACATATAAATCAGATATGTTTAAAGGATCGACATATTTAACTATTAACTGCCCTACGCCAAATACGCATTGCAGTTGTTATGACTTGTGCGCTGACATCCGGTGCGCAACAATCAATGATCAGGCGTTTGTCTATTGCCCGCAACCAGGTTAATTGCCGTTTACAGAGTTGACGCGTAGCAGATACGCCTTGTTCGAGCATGGTGGCCTGATTGATCTTACCCTCGAGGTATTGCCAGATCTGACGATAGCCCACGCAGCGCAAGGCGGGTAAATCTGGATGCAAGTCGTCGCGCGCCCGTAAGCGTGTCACTTCAGCGACAAATCCAGCTTCAAGCATGGCGTCAAAACGTGTCGCAATCCGTTTATGTAATACGCTCCGGTCAGAGGGTTCAAGGGCAATTGGCGCATAATCATAAAGCGACTGTGCCTGGTTTTGAGCCGCCAGTAACTGAGACATTGGCTGTCCACTGAGCGTCCATACTTCGAGTGCGCGTTGAATGCGCTGAGCATCATTCGGTGCAAGCTTTGCGGCGAGCGCAGGGTCACAGGCGGCAAGGCGCGCGTGTAAAGCGGGCCAGCCATCACGGGCAGCTTCTTGGTCAAGCGTTGCACGCACCTGAGGGTCAGCAGCTGGCAAGGTGGCGAGCCCTTCGGTAAGGGCCTTGTAATACAGCATGGTCCCGCCAACTAATAATGGGAGTGCTCCGCGCGCGTAAATTTCGCCAATTAAGCGTTGTGCATCCGCCCTGAAACAGGCTGCAGAATAGGTCTGAGCCGGGTCGAGAATATCAACCAGATGATGCGTGACAATGGCGCGCTCGGCTAGAGTAGGTTTGGCCGTGCCAATATCTAGCTCGCGATAGACTAAAGCCGAGTCGACACTGATGATTTCAATCGGTGCATGCTTGGCCAGGGCGAGCGCTGCCGCAGTCTTACCGGAAGCAGTCGGGCCGAGCAGGCAGACTACGGGCGAAGAGGGTGGTTTAGCTTGGCGCGTAGCGGTTGAGTTCATTGCCCGCGCATAAAGAGCCGATCGAGATCGGCTAGAGAGAGCTGATACCAGGTGGGCCGCCCGTGATTACATTGATTGGCGCGCTCGGTAGTTTCCATTTGGCGCAGCAAGCCATTCATTTCATCAAGCGTTAGGCGTTGGTTTGCCCGCACAGCGTGGTGGCAGGCCATCGTGCCGAGCAGTTCGTTTTGATGCTCAAGCAGCACCTGTGAGCCACCGTAAGTCTGAAGATCATGCAGCACTGCACGCGCGAGTGCGGATAAATCAGCGTTTTTCAGAAGCGCGGGGACAGCCCGAATAGCAAGTGTGGTCGGGGATTGCATGGCGATATCAAAGCCAAGCGCTAAAAGCGTATCTTGATTTTCTTCGACGGCGCCAATTTCAATCTCGCTAGCCGGTATAGACAATGGGATTAAGAGCGGTTGCACGGCGATCGAATGTTCTGCCAGCGCGGTTTTGAACTGCTCATAGACAACTCGTTCATGGGCTGCATGCATATCAACCAACACTAGGCCACGTTTGTTTTGTGCCAGGATGTAAATAGTGTGCAGTTGACCGACCGCAAAGCCAAGCGGGTGATCTTCTTCGTCACCCGTTGTAGAAGGCAATGCTGCCGTAGGTGGCACTTGTGCGTTTACTGGCTTGGCGGACTCGGTTAGATTTGCGGTGCTTAAATCGGCGGCATGGTTGGACTCTGGATCTGCCAAAGGAGCGGGCGCCGCCGCCGTGTGCTTTTCGTCGCGCGTCGTATTGGGGTCGGTTTCACGCCGGCCAAAGAGTGCATCATAGACAGCAAAAGGTTGTTCAACCTTGGTTTGCATTGGCAATGTGCCTTGTCGCATCCGTGCTTGCGGTAGCCAGCGTGTATTTGCCTCAAGCTCACTTGAGGTCGTTAAGCCGCTAAGCGGCGTAAGATGCGCGGAGTGACCTCCTGCGGTGGTGGGCTGGGAAATGCCTGCGTGCTGTGCGAGTGTGCGTTGCACCGCATGAAAGACAAATTGATGAATCGCACGAGAGTCACGGAACCGGACTTCGATTTTAGAAGGGTGTACATTGACATCGACGCTTTCAGGCGGGACCTCAAGCAGCAACACATAGGCTGGATGGCGCTCTCCATGTAGTACATCTTCATAGGCAGCGCGCACGGCGTGTGTGAGCAGTTTGTCACGAACAAAGCGGCCATTGACGAAAAAATATTGCTGATCAGCTCGCCCACGGCTGGCCGTAGGTAACCCAACAAAACCGCGCAAAGCAATCGGACCCGCTTGCTCTTCAAGCGGTAAATGGGCGAGTGAAAAAGCTTCGCCCAGGATTTTGCTGACGCGCAGGGCGGCATCACCCGCATTCCAATGCTCGACAGCGCGGCCATTATGGTGCACTGAAATAGCGATTTCTGGCCGCGCCAACGCTGCCCGGCGGATAACATCTAAGCAATGACCAAACTCGGTTTGCTCGCTTTTTAAAAATTTGCGGCGGGCCGGCGTATTAAAGTACAACTCGCGCACCTCAATTGAGGTACCCACCCCGCCGGCGGCTGGGGCTAGTGCGCCGGTCTCCCCATCAATTGAAGTCGCATGTGGCGCGTCAGCGGTACGGCTCGTGAGCAACACCTGCGCCACCGATGCGATCGAAGCTAAGGCTTCACCGCGAAAACCTAGCGTGCAAACGGCTTCGAGTTCCGCCAGCGAGTGAATCTTACTGGTAGCATGGCGCATTAACGCAAGCGGCAACTCGTCAGGCGCGATACCGCTGCCATCATCTACAATCGCAATACGCTTTACGCCGCCGGCTTCAAGTGTAATACGCAGTGAGCGAGCACCGGCATCAAATGCATTTTCAATCAACTCTTTGACCACCGATGCGGGCCGCTCAACAACTTCGCCTGCTGCAATTTGGCTGATTAATTGATCGGGTAGTGGTTGGATAGAGCGTGGGTGGTTTGTTGTCATAGCGAGGGTGCAGCGAAATTGTTGAATATAATTAAATTATAAATTGTCTGCGCTTGTAGAGGCTAAATAGAAGCGTATGTAAAATTCAGAAAAAATCTATGCGGTGCGCCAGCAGAGTAGTCAAAGAGTAAAGAGTCCAGGTTTTCTGATCGTGAAGGCAGAGCGAGTCACATTATCCCGCTTTAACTCCGGTATGATTGCTTATTTTAGGACGTCAGGAGAAATCGTTGGAAACCGTATTGCATTTTGCCGGAATGTTGCTCCATATCGATCGTTTTTTGGGAATTTTTATCCAGCAATACGGTGCATGGATCTATGTTGTGCTGTTTTTGATTGTGTTTTGCGAAACCGGTTTGGTGGTTTTTCCATTTTTGCCGGGCGATTCTTTGCTTTTTGTCGGTGGGGCATTTTGCGCGATGGGTGCGATGTCGCTGCCGGTTTTAATTGCGTTGCTGTTGATTGCCGCCATACTGGGCAACACGCTTAATTACCGGATCGGTCGTTATCTCGGACCCAAGGTATTTGAGTCGGACTGGCGTTGGCTCGATCGCGCAGCGCTGCTGAAAACTCAACATTTCTACCAACGGCATGGTGGTAAGACCATTGTCTTGGCGCGTTTTCTTCCCGTTGTGCGGACCTTTGCGCCGTTTGTGGCGGGCATCTCTGAAATGCGTGCCGCCCGCTTTCAATGGTTCAATATATCTGGTGCGTTGCTATGGGTGTTAAGCCTGGTGCTGGCGGGTTACTTCTTCGGTAATTTGCCATTTGTTAAGCAATACTTGAATGTGATTGTGTTGGTGGGCGTGGCAACAGCAGCGGTGCCGGTGTTAGTCGGCGGGCTTTGGCAATGGGTGCGGCGCAAGTCTTGAGCGCTTAAAGCATCTTGTTTTTGGCGAGTGGTGGATTGGCTGCAAAATAACGCTTAATGCCGCTTAAAATCGCCTTTGCCATTTGCTCGCGATAGGCGGGGCTATTCAGTTTAGCCTCTTCTTCCGGGTTACTGATAAAAGCGGTTTCCACCAGCACTGACGGGATATCTGGCGCTTTTAACACAGCAAAGCTGGCTTGTTCGACAGCACGCTTATGGAGTTTATTAATCCGTCCGATTTCATTCAGTACATAATTGCCATAGCGCATGCTGTCGTTAATTTGTGCCGTGGTCGACATATCCAGCAGCGCGTGCGATATCGTTTTATCTTGCGTTTTAATATTCACGCCGCCGATCAAATCGGAGGCGTTTTCTTTATTGGCAATCCATTTTGCAGTGGTGCTTGAGGCGCCATGATTGGAGAGCGCAAAGACAGATGACCCGTGTGCCTTTGGGGTGATGAAGGCATCTGCGTGAATTGAGATAAATAAATCTGCTTCAACCCGGCGCGCTTTTTGCACACGGACATGCAGAGGCACAAAATGATCATCGTCGCGCGTCATCATCGCGCGCATATTCGGCAAGGCATCAATTTTTGTCCGTAGCCGGCGTGCAATATCGAGCACAACATGTTTTTCGTAAGTGCCTTTTTTGCCGATCGCGCCAGGATCTTCGCCGCCATGACCCGGGTCAATGGCAATCGTTAGCAGGCGCACGGTGTGCGCTTTAGTAGGTGCAGGTTTACTCAGGCCGTATACATCATCGCTGGCATGCACGGAGGGTGCTCGAGCGGTCGTACTGGTGGCGTCCGATGTTTTGGTCTGCGCGCGTTGATCTAAAGCCTCTGCGGGAGCGGAGTCTGCTTTTGCAAAGCGCTCAAAAAAAGCGTCGCTTGGATCGATGATAGAGGGAGGTTGTGGTCCGCTGAGGGCTGGTGGGGTATTGTGTGCGTTTACCATGGCCTTGGCTTCGGTCTTGGCCAGTAAATCAAGCAGTGGATCGGGGGGGACGGCTGGATATAAATCGAATACCAGCCGATGGCGATAGGTGCTAATGGGCGGTAGGGTGAATACTTGGGGCTTAGCAGCGTCTTTCAGATCAAGTACCAGCCGCACAACATTGGGGGCAAATTGACCTACGCGGACCTGTCGAATTTGTGGGTCATTAGGCGTAATTTTTGCAACTAACTCTTTGAGGGTTGCATCCAGTTCAAGGCCTTTGAAATCAACCACAATCCGGTCGGGCTCTTTTAACAGGTGAGAAGTGTAAGTAAGCGGTTGATCAGACTCAATGGTTAAACGAGTGTAATCTCGCGCAGGCCAGACGCGGACCGCAAGAATGGATGCGGCTTGTGCATATTTTGGCAATAGGCCTAGCACTAATATAGAAGCGCCTGCACGCAGGAGTTGCCGCCGCCGCCAAATAGGGGGCGTGCTAGCAGTGGATTCGAGTGAACGAAAAGGTTTGATTAACATCGAGCGAGGCATTCTTGTCCAGTTTGGCTAAAAGCGCGTACCAGCAGGCGCCGCCCAGCGCCGGCGAGGTCAAGTGTAAACTCAAGATCGGGCATACCCAGTAAACTTCCTGCTTGTTGTGGCCATTCGATTAGATAAAGCGCGCGCAGATTGAAATATTCCCGAAACCCTGCATCAGCCCATTCGGTCGGATCGGTAAAACGGTAGAGATCAAAATGGACAATATTAAGAGGTAAATTAAAGCCTGAATTAAGTGTTTGAGTTGCACCCGACGACACTAGTTTGGCAACTTCAAGCATGTAAGGTTCAACTAGCGTGTAAGTTGGGCTGCGCACTCGGCCAGTATAACCAAGTGCGCGCAAGGTAGCACGCACGAGCGCGGTTTTGCCCATGCCGAGTTCACCATAGAGGTGTACCTGTAGCCCTGGGAAATCTGTGGTGTACAGTGTCATCAGCGCGTGCGCGAAACTTTTGCCAAATCTCTCCGTGGCTGCCTCATCGGGCAGTTCAAATAGGCGCTCAAGCAAAGGTTCAGTTTTAGCTGAGGTAGCACGCATAGATACAATTTTCAGATGAATGCAAATTTAAATAATTTACCAGACAAAACCAATCAGGTCGTCGCCGCCATCAGTCCCCAACTTGAAACCGGCGCGCTTACTGAGCTTACGCAACGCATCAGAGTCTGGGCGCGTGAACTGGGCTTTAACGGATTGGGTATTGCTGATACCGATTTATCCGCAGCTGAGCCGGGTTTTTTAGCCTGGTTGACAGCAGGTTTTCACGGCGAAATGGATTATATGGCGAAACATCCCTCTCGGCGCATACAACCCGCTGAGTTGGTCGCAGGTACGGTGCGAGTGATTTCTGTGCGCATGGCTTATTTGCCAGCGCAGGCTGCGCTCAATCATCAACCGGAGTTAGCCCACCAACAACCGACCGATAAAAGCCTGGCAAGTGCTACAGCAGGGCCGGGTCCAGTACCAGCGGACTGGCGCGCGATCGAACATGCCCGGCTGGCCGATCCTACGCAGGCGGTTATTTCGATCTATGCACGTGGCCGAGATTATCATAAAGTGATGCGAAAACGGCTGCAAAAGCTAACGGATCGGATTATGGCTGAAATTGGCCCCTTTGGTTACCGAGTATTTACAGATTCTGCCCCGGTATTTGAAGTCGCGCTGGCGCAAAAAGCGGGCCTCGGCTGGCGTGGTAAGCATACTTTATTATTACAGCGCGATGAAGGGTCATTATTTTTTCTGGGGGAAATTTATATCGATTTGCCCTTGCCGGTTGACCTGCCGCCACCAGAGCCGCCGAACATAGCAGATTCAAGCGGCCATCAACAGACAGAGAATGGTGCGTATTGCGGTCGTTGTACGCGGTGCATTGATGTCTGTCCAACGGGCGCAATTGTTGCGCCTTATCGGCTTGATGCGCGTCTTTGTATTTCTTATCTGACGATTGAATTAAAAGGCAGTATTCCAGAACCTCTACGGCCCTTATTGGGTAATCGCGTGTATGGCTGCGATGACTGCCAATTAGTTTGCCCATGGAATAAATTTGCTAGCCCAAGCAGCGTGGGTGATTTTGACGTGCGCAATAAATTAGACCAGGCGTCATTAATTGAACTTTTTAACTGGAGTGAGTCTGAATTTGAGATGCGGCTTGCCGGCAGTGCCATACGCAGAATTGGGCATCAACGCTGGCTACGCAATCTGGCTGTTGGTTTGGGCAATGCCCGGCGTGCGGCTTGGGCGGCAGGCCGTCATTTGGAACATAGACAATTGACCGAGGCGCTGCAACAGCGTGTGCAGGATTCGTCGGTTTTGGTGCGCGAGCATGTGCAGTGGGCGTTAGGCCAGTGAAAAAGGCTAAAAAAGCTTATTGAGTGCCGAGGCTGCGCTGATTATAGCGGCAGTTATAAGGCCGTGTTTGATGGTTAAATTAAGCCCGAATTTTTCCAATGTAGAGTCAAAGCGTTCGGCCATTAAATCCATGTCTTTGCGTAGTGTTTCATGCTTGGTATCCATATCTTTACGCAGGGATTCCATGTCTTTACGTAGCACATCATGCTTAACATCTCCGTCTTTACGCAGCCCATTAATCTCACGCTGTAAATCTTCTTTAGTTGCGAGTTCTCGCAAATTATTATCGAAGATTTCGGCGAGTATTTCAGCTCCAGCTTCTGCTTGAGCAGGTGAAGCGCCGATGCCTATGAGGCGTTTCACCAATTTTAGCGTATCGAAAGCGGTGACAAACATTGCGAGCTCCCTCAGTTCTTTAACGTTTAAGACTTGTGCCATTTTCTGTTCTATCCAATAGGGTGTAGCAAACTAACCTTTGTTAACCTATGTAAGATAATTATAAACCATTTGAGAAGGATTACAAGCGATTTTTTAGAGATTTTGAACGGTGATAGATAATTCCAAGAAAATGACTCCAGGCCAATTGTCTCGACAACGTCGAGACAATTTCGATATCAGGAAACGCTTCGACAAAATACAACATATGGCATTTTTGGCTGCTATGCGCAAATTGCCTCAACCAACCATATTTCTCCTATATGAGTTAATTGTAAATTATTGGGGAGGGATTGCAAGCGATTTTTAGAAAGTTTAGACGGTGAGTAAATGAGTGCAAGGTAGGGAGGAAACCGACAATAATTCTAAGCTTTTCTTCTTAGGGCAATCATTCGTGTCAATATGAGAGCACCACGCTTTCTTAGGAAAAATGCCGGAGCAGTGGATTTGCGTTAGATTCTCTGCCACGGTGCGATGAGTTTTGCTAAGCTTCTTTATATAGAAGTGCGCTTTACGTCTTATCGGTGCGTTGGGTGACACAGTTTGTGCACTAAAAGGAGCGGTTAAAGTGATGCATGCAATCTCTACGTTTAATGCCGTGTTTGCTACGCCATTTGGCAAAGTGGGTATCCGCACAGAGGCAAATGCAATATTTGAAATTGTGTATTTGCCCATCACGGCCCAGGAAATACCACCCAATAATGCGCTTGCGCGGCGAGCAGTACGCCAAATCGAACGCTATCTTAAACAGCCTAGTGCTGCCTTTGATCTGCCGCTTGCCGAAGTGGGCAGCGTTTTCCAGCGCCGTGTATGGCAAGCGATTAGTGAAATTGCGCCGGGGACCGTGATGACTTATGGGCAGCTCGCGCGTGCCATTGGCAGTGCGCCGCGCGCGGTCGGGCAGGCTTGTGGCTCCAATTATTTTCCATTAGTGATTCCTTGCCACCGGGTGGTTGGCTCAACTGGCATCGGTGGCTTTGCGCATCATGGTGGCGATGGCTATTTCCGTACCGTGAAACGCTGGCTGCTGGCGCATGAAGGTGTTCATTATTGATTCAACCGAGCCGATTCTAAATAGCTTTATTTTATGACCGTGTATGACTTAGTTAGTGACCTAAATGTGCGACAAACCGCCCATTTATGGCAAGGATGAAGCGCCCGTGATGACGATTAAATAGCGATGAACTCAGAGATCAAACCGCTGCCAGCCGACTCAATGGTTTTGAGCGCTAGTTTGGCTGCAATCGATACGTTTTGCGATGTTTTATGGCTTGAATATGGGCTGGCCAAGAATACGCTGGAGGCGTATCGGCGTGACCTACGGCTGTTTGCGGAGTGGCTGGCTGAGCATGAGGCAACCATGCTTGATCAAACTAGCGAGGCCCAGTTAAGTGCTTATATCGCTGCGCGCAGGGCAGATAAAGCGAGTTCTGCCAATCGGCGGCTCTCGGTCTTTCGACGCTATTGTGCTTGGGCTTTGCGCGAGCGCCGGCTGATGCTTGATCCTACCTTGAAAATCCGCATGGCCAAACAGCCCATGCGTTTTCCCTCGACTTTATCTGAGGCTCAAGTTGAAGCGCTGCTAGCGGCGCCGGATTTGACCACGCCGTTGGGTTTACGCGATAGAACCATGCTTGAGTTGATGTATGCAAGCGGTTTGCGCGTCTCTGAACTGGTTGGGCTCAAGACGGTAGACGTTAGTCTGAACGATGGGGTTGTGCGGGTCTTAGGCAAAGGCTCGAAAGAGCGGTTGGTGCCGTTTGGCGCAGAAGCGCAAGGCTGGATTGAGCACTATCTGCGCGCGGCGCGGCCCGTGCTATTGCAGGCCCGACCTGCTGCTGATGCGCTGTTTATTACTGTGCGCGGCGCGGGTATGACGCGTCAGCAGTTTTGGCACATCATTAAACACTATACGCATCTATCCGGGATTCATGCGCCATTGTCTCCCCATACATTGCGACACGCTTTTGCGACTCATTTGCTCAATCATGGTGCGGATTTGCGGGTTGTGCAACTGTTGCTGGGTCACGCCGATATTTCAACGACGCAGATTTACACGCATGTTGCACGTGAACGGTTGAGCGTGCTGCATGCATTGCATCATCCGCGCGGCTAACCTATGTCTGGCTGATGGGTTAATGGCTATAATTCAGTTTTTCGCGAGCCAATAGTTAAACGCATTGCAGTTGTCAGTTCTTTCTGCAATTTCTTCAATATTAAACAGGAAAATTCATGAGCTTCAATCACATTCCCGCCGGTAAAGACTTACCCACTGATTTCAATGTCATTATCGAAATTCCAGCGCAAAGCGAGCCGGTGAAATATGAGGCCGACAAAGAGTTCGGCTTGCTGGTGGTTGACCGTTTTATCGGCACGGGGATGCGTTATCCAGCGAATTATGGCTTTATTCCGCAAACGCTCTCAGGTGATGGCGACCCGGTTGATGTGCTGGTGCTGACGCCTTTTCCTTTATTGGCGGGTTCGCTGGTCCGCGCCCGTGCGCTTGGCATGTTAAGAATGACGGACGAGTCGGGGGTGGATGCAAAATTAATTGCGGTCCCCGCCGATAAGGTTTGTCCAATGACCGCAGACCTTAAAACCATTGAAGATGTCCCGGCTTATTTAAAAGATCAAATTAAGCATTTTTTCGAGCACTATAAAGCGCTGGAAAAAGGCAAATGGGTCAAAGTGGAAGGCTGGCAAGGCTTGGATGCAGCGCACCGTGAAATTAGCGAAGGGGTGGCGAACTATCGTCAGTAAACAGCTGATGCAATGTACGCTTCAAGATCTTCCCTGTGGCGGCCGTGGGTAATGCTTTAAGCAGGCGGATTTCAGCCGGTTGCTTATACGGCGCCAGGCGCGCAGCGCACCAACTGGCGAAGGTTTGCGGCGTTGCGCAGATACCTGGTTTAAGCTCAATAAAGGCGATGATTTCTTCATCGCCTGATAGCGGGCGCCCAATCACTGCTGAATGCATGACATCTGGGTGACTATTTAAAACCTGTTCAATCTCAGCCGGATAAATATTAAAGCCGGAACGGATGATTAATTCTTTGCAGCGGCCGATGATATGTAATGCGTTGCTGGCATCCTGGCGGGCTAGATCGCCGGTTTTGAGCCAACCGTCAACCACCGCGGCCTGGGTTGCAATCGCATCACGGTAATAGCCAAGCATGACATTGGGGCCTCGTACCCATAATTCACCGACTTTACCCTGTTCGAGGATGGCCCCGTCGGCCGCGACAATCCGCACTTGCAGGCCTGGAATGGGTGGGCCAACTGAAGTATCGGCCGGCGAGGCATTCAGTCTGGTTTGTGCAATCGTTGGACTGCTTTCGGTCATGCCATAGCCGTTATGTAGCGGCATAGCGTAGAGCGCTTCAGCGCGCCTCTTAAGAGTGGCATCAAGTGGCGAGCCGCCTGAATAAACAAAGCGTAGCTGTGGCGTATGCCAGTGCTCGGGATGCGCCTGTGCATATTCGATGAGTTTGGCGTGCATGGTTGGCACCCCTTGCAAAATCGTGATGCCCTCATGCGCTAGCGCATGGCAAACGGCTTCAGGCGAGAAGCGGGGGGCGAGCCGCAATGCTGCGCCGGCGAATAATGTGCCGAGACAGACAGAGGCAAGTCCATACACATGCGAGACAGGTAGCACGGCATAGACGATGTCATTAGCCGTAACGTGACGGAGCGTACTAGAGACTGCCGCAATAAAAAGTAAGTTGTGGTGCGACAGCATCACCCCTTTCGGGGTACCTGTTGTACCTGTCGTGTAGAGGAGTGCGGCGCACTGTTGCGAACAATCTGTAGTGGGGTTTCCTGCACTAGGCGCCGGGTCATGCGGTGTGAGCGAAGGGTTCAGGCCAAGAGGGCTGGCAGCGGCCTTTGAAAAAGCCAGTGCGCCAATGTCAAACGCTACACAGGAGGCGTTCCACGCGTGGTCGCGTTTAGCATGCTGTTGGGCCGAGGGAGAGGCCTCAGTCGTGTATACCGTCAGACACGGCTTCGCGTGAGCACGGATCTGCTCAATCTCAGCGCTGGTTAGCCTTGCATTAACGAGCAGTGGCCAGGCGTTGAGTCGGGTGGTCGCGAATATCAGTACAATCAACGCGATACAGTTTTCATTGATAATCATGACCCGATCGTTTGCCTGCACGCCCGCTAGGCGAAGTTGCTGCGCCATTGCATTGATGGCGTCACGCAAGTCCGCATAGCTCAGGCGGCGAGTATTTTCGATGAGTGCCGGCGCTGCCGGATGATGCTGCGCGATACGCTCAGGCAGCTCATCAATCCGCTGAGGCAAACTGGCGAGCAGAGCTTGGATTGACTCAGTCTCATCAAAGTCGCTTGGCGAGGCATTTATGATAGGGTTATGCGCGCGCTGCATGAGGTGTGTAGTACTGGAGCATAAGTTGGCTGGATCAACCTCTAATGAGGCATTCCTAATAGTTTAGCAAATCGGTGCGGATGGCTTCGGTACAATAGTGTCCAATTCTATCCGAAGTTAATTCCGGTTGATTTCCCCTTTTTTTAAAAAGCAGATTTATGATTTATCTACTTATCGCGGTTTTGGCTTATTTGATCGGTTCAATCTCTTTTGCCGTGGTCGTGAGTGCGGCCATGAAGTTGCAAGATCCACGCAGTTATGGCTCGAAAAACCCTGGGGCGACCAATGTACTGCGCAGTGGCAATACACTGGCCGCGGTGCTCACTTTAATTGGCGATGCATTTAAAGGTTGGTTGGCAGTCTGGCTGACGGCGAGGTTTGTCCATTATTTCGGCGGCCAATACGGCGTGGGTAATGAGGCGATTGGATTAGCCGTCATGGCCGTATTTATGGGTCATGTGTTACCGATATTTTTCCGCTTTAAAGGGGGCAAAGGGGTCGCAACGGCGGCTGGCGTGTTATTTGCTATCCATCCTATTCTCGGCCTGGCAACGGCTGCGAGTTGGTTGATAATGGCGTTTTTCTTCCGCTATTCGTCGCTCGCCGCGCTAGTCGCTGCCGTCTTTGCCCCGCTGTATGAAGTATTTATGTTTGGCTTTGATACCAGGTCAGTGGCCGTGCTGGCAATGAGCCTGCTGTTAATTTACCGCCATCGCTCAAATATAAAAAATCTATTAGCCGGTAAGGAAGGCCAGATTGCAATCAGAAATAACTCTAACGAAAAGCGGCCTTAATCAAGCAGAGCGTCTAAAGGGCGGGCTTAATCCCGGAAATTATTAAAGTCGAGGGGCGTATCTTTGATTTCGTCGCGCAACATCGCCATGACTGCCTGTAAGTCGTCTCGTTTATTGCCAGAGATGCGTACGGCGTCGCCTTGAATGCTCGCTTGTGTTTTGAGTTTACTGTCCTTCACGAGTTTGACAATTTTTTTAGCCAGCTCACCTGACACGCCTTTTTTTACCGTGATAAGCTGCTTGATTTTGTCGCCACCGATTTTCTCGATCTTGCCGTAATCCAAAAAGCGCACATCGACTTGGCGTTTTGCCATTTTGGAAATTAAGATGTCTTTGAGTTGGCCGAGTTTAAAATCGTCATCTGCATAAGCGGTGAGTTCACCCTCTTTTTGCTCAATCCGCGCATCAGATCCTTTAAAATCGAAACGGGTGGAGGTTTCTTTGTTGGTTTGATCAACTGCATTTTTGACTTCAGTTAGGTTAGCTTCGCTAACGATATCGAATGTTGGCATGAATTTCTCCGGAAAAATACACAGGGGTTGTGGCGTTAGCCACGGCAGATAGATAAGCTCTTATAATCACTGCTTCGCAAAACGCGCGATAACGATGAAAAAATCTAACCTAGAATAACGCACTATTTTACCGAGGCTGGCTATTTTGCTCAAATCGCTTTTCTGTAGATTGAATAATTATGTCTGAATTGATGACCGATTACCCTTTGCAGGCGCACAACACGTTCGGCTTTAAGGCGCACGCGCGCTATGCGCTACGCATCGAAAATGAAGCCATGCTTAGAGCGGCGTTGGTTGATCCCCGCATCGCTGATTTGCCGCGTTTGGTGCTGGGTGGCGGCAGCAATATCGTGCTAACAGGCGATTTTGACGGGATTGTGTGGTTAATCAGCATGAAGGGTCGGCGCTTAGTACACGAGGATGAGCAGGCTTGGTTTGTGGAAGCAGGCGCCGGTGAGAGTTGGCATGAATTTGTGGCTTGGACGCTCGAACAAGGTTGGCCTGGCCTAGAAAATCTTGCGCTGATTCCTGGTCTAGTGGGGGCCGCGCCAGTGCAAAATATTGGCGCATATGGTCTGGAAATAGCTGAGCATTTTGCTACCTTGAGTGCGATTGAACTGTCGACGGGCAAAAGCGTTGTGTTTGATAAGGTTGATTGCGGGTTTGCTTATCGCGATAGTTTTTTCAAACAACAGGGACGCGGACGTTTTGTGATTGCCTCGGTGACGTTCCGTTTGCCGAAAAAATGGCGGCCGCGCTGTGATTATGCTGACCTTGCTCGACAATTCTCAGTCGCAGGTATGAATGGCGCTCAACCGACGCCGCGTGATATTTTTGAGGCAGTGGTGGCGATTCGCCGCGCTAAGCTCCCTAACCCGGCTGAGATTGGCAATGTAGGCAGCTTTTTTAAAAATCCAGCGGTCAGCGCTGAGGATTTTGATTTATTACTGGCGCGCGAAGCAGATATTGTGGCCTATCGCCAGCCCGACCGGCGCGTCAAGCTGGCCGCCGGCTGGCTGATTGAACAGTGCGGTTGGAAAGGGCGTGGGCTTGGGCCGGCAGCCGTTCATGCGCAGCATGCGTTAGTGCTGATCAATCAGGGTGGTGCACAAGGTCAAGACATACTTGAACTGGCGGGCGCAATTCAGCGTGATGTAGATGCACGGTTTGGCGTGCACCTTGAATTGGAACCCACCGTAATATAGTGTCTATTACGAGCGCCGGCGCCGTGCGTTTTCGGCAATTCTCATGCGTAGTGCATTGAGTTTAATAAAGCCGCCCGCATCGGCCTGATCATAAGCGCCGCCATCATCGTCAAAGGTGGCAATCGTCTGATCGAACAGCGTCTGCTTGGAGTCACGCGCCACCACGCTGGCACTTCCTTTATAGAGCTTAATGCGCACCCAGCCATTCACGTTTTGCTGGGTGTGATTGATCAGCACTTGCAATGCCTGGCGCTCAGGACTCCACCAATAACCGTTATAAATTAGGGCCGCATAACGGGCCATCAGATCATCTTTGAGGTGAGCGACTTCGCGATCAAGCGTGATGGATTCAATGCCGCGGTGTCCTTTTAACAAAATGGTGCCGCCCGGCGTTTCATAGCAGCCGCGTGATTTCATGCCAACATAGCGATTCTCGACTAGATCCAAACGGCCAACGCCATGCTCGCCGCCTATCCGGTTCAGCTCGGCCAGCATTTGGGCCGGCGTCAAGCGTTGACCATTCAATGCAATTGGGTCGCCCTGTTCATATTCAAGCTCCAGATAGCAGGGTTGCTCAGGCGCCTGCTCAGGCGCTATCGTCCAACGCCACATATCGGCTTCGGCCTGTGCTTTGGGGTCTTCAAGGTGACGGCCTTCATAAGAAATGTGCAGCAAATTGGCGTCCATTGAATACGGTGCGCCGCCTTGCTTGTGCTTCATTTCAATTGGAATACCCGCCTGCTGCGCATAGGTGAGAAGTTTTTCGCGCGACAGCAGATCCCATTCGCGCCAAGGCGCGATGACTTTAATATTGGGCTCAAGCGCATAATAGCCTAGCTCAAAGCGCACCTGATCATTGCCTTTGCCAGTAGCGCCATGAGAGACTGCTTGCGCCCCCGTTTGGCGAGCGATTTCAATTTGCCGTTTGGCAATCAGTGGGCGTGCAATTGAAGTACCTAGCAGGTACTCGCCTTCATACACGGTGTTGCAACGAAACATCGGAAACACAAAGTCGCGGACAAATTCCTCGCGCAGATCGTCGATAAAAATATTTTCGGGTTTAATGCCAAGCTGTATGGCTTTCTTACGCGCGGGCTCAAGTTCTTCACCTTGACCAATATCGGCGGTGAAGGTAATGACTTCGGCATCATAGTTGTCCTGCAGCCATTTAAGGATAACGGAAGTGTCAAGGCCGCCGGAATAGGCAAGTACAACTTTCGGGGGAGTGCTCATAATTTATCTTAAATATATTTAATGGCCGATACGGCCCAGTAAGAGGAATTCCATTAAAGCCTTTTGCACATGCAGGCGGTTTTCTGCTTCCTCCCAAACCACGCTTTGCGGCCCGTCAATCACTTCAGCCGTGACTTCTTCGCCGCGATGCGCAGGCAGGCAGTGCATAAAGAGTGCTTCTGGGTGCGCTTGCGCCATCATCTCTGTGTTTACGCACCACTGTGTAAATGCCTGTCGACGAGCTTCGTTTTCTGCCTCAAACCCCATACTGGTCCAAACATCCGTGGTCACCAGGTCAGCCCCTTCGCAGGCGGCAAACGGGTCATCGTATTCTTCGATCCAAGGCAAATTTTCTGCGCTCAGGCGTGCGCGTTCAAGCTGGTAACCAGGCGGGGCTGAAATACGCAGTTTAAAACCGAGAATTTGAGCCGCTTCAGCCCATGTGTAGGCCATATTATTGGCATCGCCAATCCATGCCACGGTTTTACCAGAGATCGATTCGCGCCGTTCGTAATAGGTAAAAATATCAGCCAGAACTTGGCAGGGGTGATATTCATTGGTTAGTCCATTAATCACAGGTACCCGCGAATGATCGGCAAACCGCTGCAAGATATCTTGGCCAAAAGTGCGGATCATGATGATATCGACCATCCGCGAAATGACCTGCGCGGCATCTTCAATCGGCTCGCCACGGCCCAGTTGCGTGTCTTTCGTGTTCATGAAGACTGCATGGCCACCTAACTGATGGATACCCGCTTCAAACGAAAGCCGGGTACGGGTCGAATTTTTTTCAAAAATCATCGCCAGCGTGCAGTCATGCAGTGGATGATAGGTTTCGTAGTTTTTGAACTTTTGCTTCAAATAGCGTGCGCGTTCAAACACGTATGTGTATTCATCAAGCGAAAAATCTTTAAATTGCAGGTAATGGCGAATTTTTTTTGAGTTCATAGAGCAAATACAACAACCTTATTAGCTGCTAGCGTGCGCTCGGCATAGCTGCTTTTTTGAATGAGTATGTTAAAGCATAAAGGATTTGCGAGCATTTGACGAGTCTTCGTTGCTTAAGACAATGATCGATGTAGCTTGCTTCTACGCTATAATCGCAACTGCTTTACACCGAAATTTGCCAGTTTTTTCCATGATCAAAGCGTTACCAAGTGAATATTTTATCCAGGGCGTGACTGAAGACGGGCAGAGATTTCGGCCAAGTGATTGGCCGGAGCGATTATGCGGTGTGATGTCGTCATTTGGGCCTGGCGCCAGCGGCCCGAACGCGCGGCTCAAATATTCTTTTTATGTGCGGCCAGTGATGGTGGGCGATCTAAAATGCGTGGTTGTCGATGAACAGCTACGCACAATTGAACCGATGGCGTTTGATTTCGTGATGAATTTTGCGAAGGATAATCAACTGGTTGTGACCCAAGCGTGTTCGCTGCCTGATTCTTCTGTATAGTCTAAAGCCTAGCCTAGCGGTTGCTATTTATCAAAGCAGCTAGCATGAGCTGTACTACTCGCTGACGATTGGCGTTGACCCAGTTCGACGACCTGTCTTGCATATCTTGGAATCCAGGATAGTTTTCCGCTGTCCAATGAAATCCAATTATCTGCGATAGCTTTGATGCCAGTTCCGAGGCGGTGATGGACTGTTGAGTTCAGGTCATACATATCCGCATTGCCGGTGTGGTAAACGACGCCAGCGGCTATGCTTATAGGTTTAACACCTTTTAGCGCTGGCATAAACTGGCTTACCCCGTGGCTAATTAATTGAGCTAAATCTGCCTGTTCTGATTTCGGCAGCTTGCCAGAAATCATCGGTAGCCATTCTTTGGGTATGCTGTTTTCACTGGTGGCATTTGACACCGGTTCATACATCATCAGCGCGGTTCCATCTCCACAGTTCGTGAAAGAAAAGAGTGGGCCGTGTACAGTAATCAAAGATGGCAAGGTTATAAGATCGCCTGCAAGTTGCACCCTTGATATAACCCGCAGCCGGTATGTGACGCTAGAGGGCTCGTCAACTTTGAGATGGCGCGCCATGCTAGCGTCGAGTTTTCTGCGCGAGGCCCAACTGGCATTGAGCACGCAGTTGGCGCTGAAGTTCCGAATGGAACCATCACCCACTCGCACGCGCAATCTGACGGCTTCTTTGCCGTTTGCCGTTATGGGGTATCCTTCAAGCGCTTCATGGTTTGTTAGTATGGAGATGTTCGGATGACTCTGCGCTGCGCTCATCACCTTAGCGCTTAGCGCAGGAAGGTCCACAAAATGCTCTAGCGTGCTAGCGACCGACAGTATTGTGCTGGGGTTAAAGATGTGCCGCCATTCTTTCTCGTCAAGCACTCGGTAAAAATCCTCGGGTGCACCGAAATTTGCTGTGTGTTTCGTAAATTCCTGAGCATAACAAGAGCGTAGGGAATCTGCTATTGCTAGCCACTCTGTTTTACTTGTGAACGAATTGACGGCAAGAGCACATAAGCCATTTTTGAATGGAGAAATAGAAGCCACTTTGGGCTTGAGCAGGACATCACCAAAATCCTTAAGAAAGTCGAAGGCCGCAGGTATGCAGTCCAGCGCTGTTTCGAGGCTTCCTGGGTAGTGCCAGCCAAGGTGAATCCTCGCCATGTTGTGGCGAGTGGCGCCATCCATCAGTTTGTTGGCACTTTCAAGGAGGGTAACCTGAAAACCTACATCGGCTAGGCTCTTGGCGCAATGCAGACCAGCGAAGCCGCCTCCAATCACTATATAATCGCTATCCATGATCCTCAGGCTCCTAAATGGGTTTGCTACTATTATTGTAAGTTATCCGTGAGCAATCTTGTGCTGGCCCTTGATACTGGGCGTTTGCCTGTATTGGAAAATCAATTTTTCAATTCCATCTTGAAGTGGAACTTTTGCCCGCCAATTTAATACTAAATTCGCAAGCTCAGTATTGCCAACAAAACTAGATATATCAAAGGTGCGGGGTGGGACCTCAATATATTTAACCTGAATTAAACTGAATCTTTTTGCTAGTTCTGACAAATCCCATAAAGTTATAGCTTGGCCACTTGTAAAATGCACAGTGGGTAAATCTATACACCCATCCTGTAATTTGTGAATGACTTTTATCAAACCATCAACCACATCGTCAATATGTGTGAAATCAAAAGTATGACTTCTCCCTTCAATCTGCATGGTGCCGCCGAATGCAGCTACACGACAAAAAGCTGGAATAACCCGGTCAATATGATCATCGGTTGATCCATAGACACCTGAGAAACGAACAGTCGCAGTCTGTAAGCCATTTTCACGATATTCCGCTACTAATTTTTCAGCAGCAACCTTAGAGCGCGCATAGATATTTAACGGTAATAAATCAGCATCCTCACTAACTGGCAACTTAGTTTGCTGACCGTAAACTTCACGGCTACTGGCATAAATAATCCAGGGTTTATTAGGTAAAGTATTTATTGATTTAAGTATATTATGGGTTCCATCTACATTCATTTCCCAGCAAAGCTCGGGGGTTTTTTCACCAGCAATAACTCTGGAAACGGCCGCCAGATGTACAATGCCTACGCATTCAGCAGTTAATGTTTTAAATGAACGATGGTCGCGTATATCTCCATGCTCTTCATGATGAATTGGATAATTTATATCTATTCCAATTACCTGCATGCCCAATTGTTCTAAACTCTTTTTAAGAGCATTGCCAATTAGCCCTTTGGATCCCGTAATCAAAATTTTATCTTTATGCATGGCCTTATACCAAAAATAATATTTGAAATAGTTTTCTGCCCAATTTTTCTTTACTTTTTATACTAAGAGTGTATGTGCCTACTCTTGACTTGAAGATTATCACAGACGACTAGCGAGCGCACTTTTTTATCTTGTCATTTTTCCTGTATCTCCACAGGCTATGACTTGAAGTGATGTAGCTTGCTTCTACGCCATAATCGCAACTGCTTTACACCGAAATTTGCCAGTTTTTTCCATGATCAAAGCGTTACCAAGTGAATATTTTATCCAGGGCGTGAGTGAAAACGGACAGAGATTTCGGCCAAGTGATTGGCCGGAGCGATTATGCGGTGTGATGTCGTCATTTGGGCCTGGCGCCAGCGGCCCGGACGCGCGGCTCAAATATTCTTTTTATGTGCGGCCAGTGATGGTGGGCGATCTAAAATGTGTGGTTGTCGATGAACAGCTACGCACAATTGAACCGATGGCGTTTGATTTCGTGATGAATTTTGCGAAGGATAATCAAACTGGTTGTGACCCAAGCGTGTTCGCTGCCCGGCCCTGCCGTATAGTCTAAAGCCTAGCCATAGTTTGTTAGTATAGAGATGTTCGGATGACTCTGCGCTGCGCTAATCACCTTAGCGTTTAGTGCAGGAAGGTCCACAAAATGCTCTAGCGTGCTGGCGATCGACAGTATTGTGTCGGGGTTGAAGATGTTCCGCCATTCTTTCTCGTCAAGCACTCAGTAAAAATCCTCGGGCGCACCGAAATTTGATGTGTGTTTCGTAAACATCAGCATGGCATCCGTGGCATCTAAACTCAAACTGCCATCAAACCGCGACATAAACCCCAGGCTTGCTGCTTGAAGTGGAAATAGTCTACGTTGCTGCTTTGACCTGCCGTAGGTAACCGCGGCGGGCGTAGCCGATCCGGGTATGGATATGCTGGATTACGGGCTTTTGCCTTTTTCAATGACCGGTTGCTATACCTAGCTAGAGTGCAAAAGCCATGCAAAACAAGGCGAGGGTTGCGACTCTCACCTAATACCAAATAAGGGATTGCGGTACTTTCTTATTGACAGTGACCGCTATTTCTCTTTTTGTTATTCAGCAGCAGCAACTGCTGCTGGCACAGACAAACTCTTCACTGCAGCAGCCAGACGGCTTTTGTGACGAGCTGCTTTGTTTTTATGCACGAGCTTTTTGTCGGCAATAATATCGAGCGTTTTCGATGATTGCTTAAATACCTCATTCGCTTTGCTTGCGTCGCCGGCTGCAATAGCCTTGCGAACAGCTTTAATTGCCGTGCGCAGTTTTGAGCGCAAAGCAGAATTATGAGAATTAGCTTTAGCGGCTTGGCGAGCGCGCTTGCGAGCTTGTGCAGAGTTAGCCATGACAATTCCTTTTTGTGTCTGTTCAACCGTAGGATTTCCGACGCAAACAAACGGAATCGGAAAATGACGGGAGTTTCTAGAACCGGTGATTATAACAAGGCCTGCATAAAATTAGCAAATTTAGCGAAATCGGCTTTCTAGGCTACGTATAATATTGGCGCATGAATCTACTTAAAACGCTTTTCACGGTGAGCGGATTTACCTTGCTCTCGAGGATCACTGGCTTAGTTCGTGAAATGCTGTTCGCCCGCGCATTTGGAACCAGTCTATATACCGACGCGTTTAATATCGCCTTCAGAATTCCGAATTTACTTCGCCGCTTGTGGGCCGAAGGGGCCTTTTCGCAGGCCTTTGTGCCCATCTTGGCCGAATTCAAGAACCAGCAAGGCCAGGCAGCGACTAAAGCGTTAGTCGACGCGAGCGCGACGGTATTACTATGGATTCTTGTGCTGCTATCGGTACTGGGGGTGAGCGGGGCTGCGTGGGTTATTTGGGGGGTTGCAACCGGGCTGCAAGCAGATGCGCACGCGTTTTCTGCCGCCGTGTTTATGACACGCGTCATGTTTCCTTACATTGCATTGGTTTCGCTGGCTTCGCTGGCGTCTGGCGTACTGAATACATATCGGCATTTTTCACTGCCGGCAGTGGCTCCCGTTTTGCTTAATCTGAGTTTTATTGTGGCCTCGCTATGGGTTGCGCCTTACCTGGACACGCCTATTTATGCGCTTGCTTTTGCGGTGATTGTTGGGGGTGTTTTGCAGTTGGCCGTGCAATTGCCGGCGCTGGCAAAACTTGGCATGCTGCCAAAAATTAGCGTTCATCCGTTGCAGGCATTGGCGCACCCTGGCGTTAAGAGAATCCTGGCGAAGATGCTGCCGGCTACTTTCGCGGTATCGGTTGCACAGCTTAGTCTGCTGATCAATACCAATATTGCATCAAGGCTGGCGTCAGGCAGTGTCTCGTGGTTATCGTACGCGGATCGCTTAATGGAGTTCCCAAGTGCTTTATTAGGCGTGGCGCTGGGCACCATTTTGCTGCCAAGTTTGGCGCAGGCGCATGCTGAAGCGGATGCCGTTGAATATTCAGCGTTGCTTGATTGGGGCCTAAGGTTGACGTTTTTGCTCGCGACACCAAGCGCAATTGCGCTGTTCATTTATGCTGAGCCGCTGATTGCAACGCTGTATCACTATGGCCGTTTTAGCGCAGTTGATGTCGCGATGGTGAGCCGTGCTTTAAGTGCCTATGGAATTGGGCTGGTTGGGTTAATTTTGGTTAAAATTCTCGCGCCAGGCTTTTATGCCAAGCAAGATATCAAAACGCCCGTCAAAATCGCCTTGTTTGTGCTCGCCATGACGCAATTGTGTAATTATTTCTTCGTACCGTTTTTTGCCCATATGGGGTTGTCATTGTCGATCGGAATTGGCGCGTGTATCAATGCGTTACTGCTTTTTGTTGGCTTATGTAAAAAGGGCTTTTATACGCCATCGCCGGGTTGGGGGCGCTTTTTTGCGCAACTTGCTTTGGCTTGTTCTGTCTTGGCGGGTGTCCTGTGGTGGTTCCGCCAGCGTTTCGACTGGATTGAGCTAGGTGCCTCGCCGCTCTTAAGAATGGCTTTGCTGGCGGCCAGTTTGATAAGTGTGGCAGCGGTTTATTTTGCGATATTGTGGCTGTTGGGATTCAACTACACTTGGTTCAAACGACAGATGCGGTGATGGATTCCGCATCTGTACGTTATTGATTGATTTTGTTTTTATTGCAGCGCATCAAAAATCCGCTGGCGAATTTCGTCAACGCTGCCTTGCCCGCTGATGCGCCGGTATTGGGGCGCTGAAATCGGGCTATTGTTGTTTTCAACGCGGTTCGCCCAATTAGCGTAGTAATCGACTAATGGTTTGGTTTGCTCGAGATAGACAGACAGTCGTTTGCGGACCGTCTCTTCCTCGTCATCTTTGCGCTGAATAAGCGCCTCACCTGTAACATCGTCTTGGTCTGCCACCTTGGGCGGCTGAAATTTTATATGGTAGCTGCGGCCCGAGGCGGGATGCACGCGGCGCCCGCTGATGCGCAAAATAACTTCATCAAATGGCACATCGATCTCAACCACATAGTCAAGCGCCACGCCAGCGTGTCGCATTGCTTCAGCTTGGGGCAAGGTGCGCGGGAAGCCATCAAAAAGATAGCCGTTGGCACAGTCGGGTTGCTGTAAGCGCTCTTGGACCAAACTAATGATGAGTTCATCTGGCACCAACTCTCCAGCATCCATAAATCCGCGAGCTTTGAGGCCAAGCGGTGCTCCTGCATTGATAGCGGAGCGGAGCATATCACCGGTCGAAATTTGCGGGATGCCAAATTTTTCTCGGATAAAGTTTGCCTGGGTACCCTTGCCTGCGCCAGGGGGGCCGAGCAGGATCAAACGCATGATGTGATTCTCCGAATAGTGTGGTTTATTGCACTACGCAATATGTAAAAACAACTGGATTATGCCATGGTTGCTTGGCTTAAGTTTTTTGACTTGAATTAGGGCGCGCATTTTGCGTAGCTTGAAAGAGCTTGCGCACACGAGCAAGGTCCGCTGGCGTATCAACACCCGCGCTGGGTACTTGGTCTGTGATCAGCACCGCAATACGCTCGCCATGCCAGAGTGCGCGTAATTGCTCAAGGGCCTCAGCTTTTTCAAGCGGCGCCGCGGCTAAATGTGGGAGGCGGCGCAAAAAAGCGGCACGGTATGCATATAATCCGATGTGCCGATAGACGGCGCAGGGCGGGCTTGGCATCGCTTGCAGATTGGGCCAGTGGGCCTGGTACGCATCGCGCGCCCATGGAATCGGTGCGCGTGAAAAATAAAGCGCGCGGCCACCTATATCAAGCACGGTTTTAACCACATTAGGATCAAATATCTCTGAGGGATCCGTGATCGGGTGCGCCGCGGTGGCGATGGCGCACTCTTTTTGACTGGCTAGATGGGCGACGACACTTTGTATCAGTGCCGGTTCTAACAAAGGCTCGTCACCTTGCGTATTGACCACAATTGTCTCGTCGCTCCACCCAAAATGCTCAACCACTTCAGCTAATCGATCCGTGCCAGACAGGTGAGTTTGGCGCGTGAGTACAGCTTGAAAGCCATATTGGTGCGCAACCTCGATAATGGCTTGCGTATCGGTGGCGATAATCACCTGTTGCGCGCCGGCTGCACGCGCGCGCTTGGCAACATGCACGACCATCGGTTGCCCGCCAATCTCAAGCAGCGCTTTGCCAGGCAAGCGGGAGGACGCTAGCCGAGCCGGGATGACGGCGATAAAAGGTTGAGGGGCGAGCGCATTAACTGCGCTAGAGCCAGCGAGATCACGCATTTGAAGAATATATTGATTACTCAGGTTTGCTGACGGCTACCGGTTCAAGCAGCTTGCCTTCGACGGTTTGGCGAGCTTGTTCAACAATCATCACGGGAATGCCGTCGCGAATCGGGTAAGCGAGTTTATCAACATGGCAAATCAATTCGTGCGCTGCACGATCATGAGTGAGTGCGCCTTTGCATAATGGGCACACCAGAATTTCAAGTAAACGAGGATCCACGGACTTTCTCTGTAATAAGGGTCAGTAGGCGTGAATCAAGCGTAGCATCAACTGGAACAACCCACAGCCGCGCATCACGCCAACCTTGGCATTTTACTGCATCCTTTTCGGTAATTAGAATGATTTCAGCGGATGTATGGATAAACGGATTAGCGCTATAAGCAAAATGATCGGGCAGCGCCCGTGTCGCTGTTAAGGTGAGACCCTGCGTGCGCAAAGTTGAAAAAAAACGTTCGGGCTCACCAATACCCGCTGCGGCCAAGATGCGTTTGTCAACAAATTGACTCAGTGGTCGGCGCAAAGATGGGTTATCTAAATGCCAGGCGGCTCCTGTGGTCAAGTTTAATGTAAAAGTGTTTGGCCAACTCGGTAACGCATGAGGAGAGGGGCCGTTAATCAAGGTTGCATCGCGCCGGCGGGACATCGGTTCGCGCAATGGGCCGGCAGGTAAGAGTAAACCATTTCCGCCGAGCCGCTGATCGAAGACCACCAATTCGACTGCACGGGCGAGTCGATAGTGCTGTAAGCCGTCATCGCTGATGATCAAATCAATCTCTGGATGTGCTGCGCATAATGCGCGTGCGGCAGCGACTCTATCAGGGCAGACCCATACTGGCGCACCTGTGCGTTGGGCAATTAAAAGCGGCTCGTCGCCGACTTCAGTCGCATCGGATTGCGCGCTGACTGCACGTGGTGCTTTAATCTGCGCACCATAGCCCCGTGAAATAACGCCTGGATTAAACCCTGCACGGCACAATCCGTCGATCAGAGCAATCACGACAGGGGTTTTGCCGGTACCGCCAACGGTGATATTGCCAACAATGATGACTGGCACAGACATACGCTCAACCCGGCGTAAGCCGGAGGTAAAACTTGCTCGCCGTAACGCGGCGATGATACCGAATAGGTAAGACAGTGGTCGTAGCGCCCAAGAAAATAAACCTCTACGTTGCCATTCGCGCCATACATACTGCTCGCAGTGGAGTTTCCAGTTTTTTAGCATATCTATGCTGAGCCATCCTAATTTCAGTGAGCCGATCGCGATAGCGCTTAAGTACGATATCGCTTAAATACCTTAGATTTAGCAAGGTTTATCGACGGTAAGTCGAGGATTTTTTAAAAATCGCTAACATTGCTGGTCAATACCGCAATGGATAGACAGGTTGACGTAAAAAATTATACGTAAAATGCGTGTTGTATGTAATATTTGTAATGTTTGTTCTCGATAAATAGGTAACTTCACGTATGTCACTATAAAATATGCGATATAGCAAATGATCTCAATCGACCAAAAGATATATGGAAATTAAAAGCAGTTGGCCAGTGTCAAATGGTGGCGAGACGGTTCTTTCTGTGTCGGCATTAAATGGTGCAATAAGCACGGCCCTTGAACGGACATTTCCGCTCATCTGGGTGGCGGGTGAAGTGTCGAATTTTACCTGTGCGGCAAGCGGCCATTGGTATTTTTCTTTGAAAGATAGCGCGGCTCAGATTCGTTGTGTCATGTTCCGTATGCGGGCGCAGTCAATGTCGTTTGTTCCGGCGAATGGAGATCGGATTGAAGTACGGGCATTGGTCACAGTCTATGAACCAAGAGGTGAAGTCCAACTCAAGATTGAATCCATTCGTCGCACCGGGCAAGGCCAGCTTTATGAGGCTTTTTTACAACTTAAGCAAAAACTTGAAAGCGAAGGATTGTTTGCAGCATCAAGAAAACGAGAGCTGCCTCCTTACCCTCGAACGATCGGTATTGTTACGTCGTTGCAAGCGGCTGCGCTACAAGATGTTTTAACCACCCTTAGACGTCGCGCACCGCATCTGTCTGTCATTGTGTATCCATCTCCAGTACAAGGGGTAGAGGCAGCTGCTAAACTAGCCAAAATGATCGAATGTGCCAATCAGCGGGCTGAAGTTGAGCTGCTGATTATTTGCCGCGGAGGTGGCTCACTGGAAGATTTGTGGGCCTTCAACGAAGAAACTTTAGCGCGTGCGATTGCGGCCAGTCACTTACCTATTGTCAGTGGCGTCGGCCATGAAACTGATTTTACGATTGCGGATTTTGTGGCTGATCAACGCGCACCCACTCCAACTGGCGCGGCTGAGCTGGTGAGTCCGGCCCGTGAGATGTTATTGCGCGAGCTTGAGCAATCTCGGCGACAGCTAATGCGTGCTTGTGCTCGTTTAGTCGAAGGGCGTGCACAGCAGTTGGATTGGCTGGCACGTGGCTTACTGAACCCGGCTGAGCGACTGCGGCGGCAACAAAATCAGCTGCAGCAGCACGCTACGCGTTTAGCCATGGCCTTTGCGCAGCCACATGCACAGCGGCGCGCAACGCTGCGTGAAGCGGCTGCGAAGCTCGAGCTTTTAAGCCCGCAGCGCACCTTAGAGCGAGGGTATGCTGCTTTAATAGACCCCCGCAGTCAACACGCGATACGCTCCCCGGCCGCTTTAGCAAAGATGTCTCAGATTGTGGTTCATTTAGCGCAGGGCAGCGCAGATGTGGAGCTGACTCGGGTACAGCCACGCTCGGCAGTCGCGTTCTAATTTGCTCGGATAGACTAAGTCGCCTAAAATGATTGATTAATTCTTCCACATTTATTTAGCCAGTAGAAAAAAGGAAATTTACCCATGGAACATATTCTGCCTGCTTTGCCATACGCAAAAAATGCACTCGCGCCCCATATGTCAGAAGAAACGCTTGAGTTTCACTACGGCAAGCATCATCAAACGTATGTTACGACTCTGAATAAATTAATTGTAGGGACAGAATTCGAGAGTTTGTCGCTTGAAGCCATCATTAAAAAAGCCTCTGGCCCGATTTTTAACAATGCTGCCCAAATCTGGAATCACACTTTCTTCTGGCATAGCTTATCGCCACAAGGCGGTGGGCAGCCAACGGGCGCGCTGGCTGAGGCGATCAACCGCCAATGGGGGTCATATGATCAATTTAAAGAAGCCTTCACTAAGGTTGCTATTGGCACTTTTGGCTCTGGTTGGGCTTGGCTGGTCAAAAAAACCGATGGTTCACTCGATCTTGTTTCAACCAGTAATGCGGCGACCCCGCTCACGACGGATGCAAAACCGTTGCTGACATTAGATGTTTGGGAGCATGCCTATTACATTGATTATCGCAATGTGCGTTTGAATTTTGTAGGGGCGTTTTGGAATATGGTGAATTGGGAGTTTGCGGCGCACAACTTCGGCGCTTAAGCGATTCATATAGTGCGGCAAGAAGCTGACGCTAGACTCAGATTTAGCGGAAGGTTTCTTGCCATGCAGGCAACCCACCGATCGCCATGCCAGGCTGGATTCCTTTTACAGCAAACCAGCCTCGCTTCATTTCAAGGGCATAGCGGCCAGCCCGCGTAGGGCTGTGGTTAGATGTAACGGCTCGCTTTTGAAACCGGACATACTCGCAATCAGCGCACTTTCTGGCTCAGATCGTCATGCTGGCACTTGGTATCGAATGGCAGACGCACATTCCGGCCGGCAAAGATGGAGCTTGCACGACAGCACGCTCGAAGGGCAAAGTAGAACGACCATTTCGGACGGTCAAGGAGGCGCATGAAACGCTGTATCATTTTCACAAGCCGGAAACGGAGGCACAGCCAATGAGTGGCTGATGCGCTACTTGTTGCGTTACAACGATCAGGAACATTGTTCCGAGAAACTGACCTGGAACCGACATTAACGCGCCACGGCTATCGCCTGAAGGATATAGTCGCGCAGTTCGATGCCAAATCAGCAGAAATCAGAGCGCTATTCAACAATCAGCTTGATCCGACCCGAACGGCAGAGCTACGGGACCGGATGCTTGCAGCCGGATTGCCTATATAAATGAGTCGCGAATACAAATTGAAGATAGAAACAACACAGCAAAATTTGGTGATTTTCCAGGATGCAGGTCAGCTGGTTGAGGTGAGGCTGGATGCCGAACGAGATACAGTGTGGCTGACGCAGCGTCAAATGGCAGACTTGTTTGAAACTTCAACAGACAATATTAGCCTGCATCTCAAAAACATTTATTCCGATGAAGAATTGAACGAAATGGCAACTACCGAGGATTCCTCGGTAGTTCGCCAGGAAGGCAGCCGGCAAGTCACCCGCCAGGTGAAACATTACAATCTCGATGCGATTATCTCAGTTGGCTACCGCGTCAGTTCCAAACGCGCTGTGTTGTTCCGCCAGTGGGCCACGCGCATTTTGCGTGAACATTTAACCCAGGGCTATACCCTTCACCGTCAACGCTTCGAGTCCAACGCCAATGAACTGGCAACCGCATTGGAATTGATCAGGAAAACCGCACAAGATTCTAATCTGTTGACCGATACAGGACGCGGTCTGGTCGATATTGTCACCCGCTATACACAAACATTTTTGCTCCTGCAACGCTACGATGAGGGGCTGCTGATCGAGCCACTAACGCAAGCTGGTGGGGTACTGCCAACGTTGGATGAGGCACGACAGGGATTGATCCGGCTCAAAGCAGATTTGATCGCCCGCGGCGAGGCTACCGAACTCTTCGCCAACGAGCGCGGAGATGCCTTTGCCGCGTTGCTGGGCAACCTCGACCAAACGGTGTTTGGTGATCCGGCCTATCCTAGCGTCGAAGCCAAGGCAGCCCATTTGCTTTATTTTGTTATCAAAAATCATCCATTTTTTGATGGCAACAAGCGTAGCGGTGCCTTTCTATTTGTGGATTTCCTCAATCGAAATGGCCGCTTGCTCAACAAGCACGAGCAGCCTGTTATCAATGACATTGGCCTTGCTGCTTTAGCGTTGTTAGTGGCTGAGTCTGATCCGGCGCAAAAGAAGACGATGATCCGCTTAATCATGAACATGCTGACGCAGGGTGCCTGAAAGAATTTCTTTGCACTTAGTGTGAGCACACGGCGATAGAATGCGAGCCAATGGCTATAAATGCAAGTTCATTTGCAGTTAATCTGAGCGCAGAAAATGCGCTGATTGCGAGCATGACCAGTTTCAAACGCGAGCCGTTACACATATAGTGCGGCAAGAAGCTGACGCTAGGCTCAGATTTAGCGGAAGGTTTCTTGCCATGCAGGCAACCCACCGATCGCCATGCCAGGCTGGACTCCTTTTGCAGCAAACCAGCCTCGGTTCATTTCAAGGGCATAGCGGCCAGCCCGCGTAGGGCAGTGGTTAGCCATTGTCTCAGGTTTCATTTCAGCGATGTCGGTGATGGTGCCGTTATCGTCAATAAAAGCGATTGAAAGCGGGAGCTTGGTGTTTTTCATCCAAAAGCAATGCTGAGCGCTTTCATCAAAGACAAATAACATGCCTTCATTGGGCCCGAGGTTGGTGCGATGCATTAAGCCTTGCTGGCGGTTAGCTTCATTCGCCGCGACTTCAGCTTGTACTGTATGTATGCCGATGGCGAGAGTTATCACTGGAAGTTTTCTGTGGTGTTTAAACGGGACCGACTGAGCTTGAGCGGAAGTGGCAAGTAACGCTATGCCGCCGATGCAGAGGCTCGCAGCTAAAACAGTGATCAATTTTCTCATTTTCATCCTCACAAGGTAGGGTATTAATTAAAATCTCTCATCGTCAGTTTTCCTTTGCCAATCTTTCCAGTACTCGCAGGCTCGGTCTATACCTGCGTATTGTGTTCGTTTATCGCCAATCAAGGTAAATATTTTTCTCAGCGGCAGTCAGGTAAAAGTACTCATGCTTAATCGGTGTATAATTCTTATGTCTTATATAAGAGTTGGCTAAATCTCTTAAGCCCTTTATGTGTATCTAAACAAGTCCCCTATTGGAGAATTCGACATGGCATATCAGCATATCAAAGTTCCAGCCGGTGAAAAAATTACCGTCAACGCGGATTTTTCAATCAATGTTCCTGACCAGCCCATTATTCCTTATATTGAGGGAGATGGTATCGGCGTCGATATCACGCCGGTGATGATCGAGGTGGTTGATGCAGCGGTTCGCAAAGCGTATGGCAGCAAAAAAAAGCTCAACTGGATGGAAGTCTACGCAGGTGAAAAGTCGACCCAGGTTTATGGCGCTGATGTCTGGTTGCCTGATGAGACATTGGCCGCGGTAAAAGAATATAGTGTATCGATCAAAGGGCCATTGACGACCCCGGTGGGGGGCGGTATCCGTTCTTTGAACGTCGCGTTACGCCAGGCACTTGATTTGTATGTCTGTCTGCGTCCAGTACGCTATTTCAAGGGAGTGCCTTCACCGTTGCGTGAGCCGGAAAAGACCGATATGGTGATTTTTCGAGAGAACTCAGAAGATATTTATGCCGGCATTGAATGGGCCGCTGATTCCGAGCAAGCGAAAAAAGTCATCCGTTTTTTGCAAGAAGAAATGGGCGTGACGAAAATTCGCTTTCCGCACACCTCAGGGATTGGCATCAAGCCGGTCTCTCGCGAGGGGACTGAGCGGCTAGTGCGCAAGGCGATCCAGTATGCCATTGATAACGATCGTCAATCGGTGACGCTGGTGCACAAAGGCAATATCATGAAATATACGGAAGGGGCATTTCGTGATTGGGGCTATGCGTTGGCGCAGAGAGAATTCGGCACGCAGTTGATCGATGGCGGCCCATGGGCGAAATTTAAAAACCCAAAAACAGGTCGTGAGATCATTGTTAAAGATGTGATCGCGGATGCCTTTTTGCAACAAATTTTGCTGCGCCCAGCTGAATATGATGTGATTGCGACGCTTAATTTGAATGGGGATTATGTCTCGGATGCGCTGGCGGCTCAAGTGGGCGGGATCGGCATTGCACCCGGTGCGAATTTGTCGGATTCGATTGCTATGTTTGAGGCAACGCATGGCACGGCGCCTAAATACGCCGGTAAAGACTATGTGAATCCAGGTTCAGAGATTCTTTCTGCGGAGATGATGCTGCGCCATCTTGGCTGGTTTGAAGCTGCCGATATCATTATTTCGGCAATGGAGAAATCGATCTTACAAAAACAGGTGACCTATGATTTTGCGCGCTCGCTTGAAGGGGCAACGCAAGTATCTTGCTCGGGTTTTGGCAGGGTTCTAATCGAAAATATGGGAAAGTAGGGCGGTCATAAAAGAAACGGCCGCATTAAATGCGGCCGTTCTTTAAAACAAAGGGTTTTTAACCGGCTTTATACCTTTTGGATATTTGAAGCCTGTTTGCCTTTAGGACCATCTACGATGGTAAAGCTAACTCTATCACCTTCAGCCAATGATTTGAAACCATTGGATTGAATTGCTGAGAAATGGGCGAAGAGATCTTCACCGCCTGTATCAGATGTGATAAACCCAAAGCCTTTGCCGTCGTTAAACCACTTGACTGTGCCTAGGCAGCGATCTGCGTTCTGATCAATTGACATATACAACTTTCCTTCTACTCTTGTTACTTCAACCACGAGCGCGGTTCGAAAAGCTAGACGACTTGCGCCACTCCCTCCTCACTTAAGCTCACCCCGGCGCTTCTTTTATAAAAAACGCGCCACCCTGATTGTTGGGTCTCTTGGGTTCTATGTCAAGTTTTTTTTGAATTATTATAAAGTTTTTATTCTAAATAATTGCGCTGCACGCGCTGCAATCAGGCTGTCGGGCGATCTGCAATGAACGCCAATTCATCTGCAACGCATCTAGTAATAACAGCCGGCCGGTTAGGGAGGTGCCTGTTTGTGCGATAAGGCGGAGGGCTTCCGCGGCCTGCATGGAGCCGATAATGCCAACTAATGGCGCAAATACCCCTGTTCTAGAGCAACTCATTTCTGCCGACGCCGGCGCTGGAGGGAAAAGGCACGCATAACAAGGGGAATCAGCTAAACGTAGATCAAAGGTGCTAATTTGCCCGTCAAAACGTAACGCGGCGCCTGATACGAGCGGTTTACGATGCGTAATACACGCCTGATTAATCAGGTGGCGGGTGGCGAAATTATCCGTACAGTCAAGGACCACGCTGGCGCGCGCAACCCATTCATCCAGCACCGCCGCATCGGCGTATAACGCCAATGCATTGACCTGGACTTCTGGGTTAAGACGCGCTAGCGCCGCGCGTGCGGCGGATACTTTGGCTTGGCCTACCGTTTCGGTGGTGTAAATAATTTGCCGTTGCAAATTGGCCAGATCGACCGTGTCCGCATCCATCAGCGTCAAGGTGCCAATGCCTGCGGCAGCAAGGTAGAGCGCGGCTGGCGAGCCGAGCCCGCCAGCGCCAATAATCAGGACGTGGGCATCCAGGAAAAGTTGCTGCGCCTCAATCCCCAGCTCATCCAGAAAGATATGCCGGGAATAGCGTAGGAGTTGTTCGTCATTCATTGCCGCAACCCGCCTAATTTGCTGGCGCAACAGCTGGGCGAGCAGATTTATTTGCCGCGATTGTGCGCTCGATTTTCGATTTTGATAACTGTACCGGTTCACCTTTTAGCTGATGCAGGGCTTGTTGCAGCATAAAGTCTTCCTTGCTGCCAAAAATAGCAGGAACGCGTTCGCGGTCTTTGTCACGTTGCTCAGGTGTTTTTTTGGCGTTTTCTGTTTCAAGTTCGCGCAATTGCTTAATGCGCCGTTGCTCGCGGAGTTCTTGTTCTTTTTTCTCGTTCGGGTCTTGTGTATTGGCTAGGTGATTTGAATAATCAACCTCGCGCGTGATGAAAACGTCGTTTGGGTCGCCCTCTGAATATTGATCAACCGACATATCGGGAAGGATGCCCTTGTTTTGGATTGACCGGCCGTTTGGGGTGTAATAGTAGGCCGTTGTTAAGCGTAGGGCGGTATCCGTGGTGAGAGGTCGCACGGTTTGTACTGAGCCTTTGCCAAAGGTCGCTTGGCCCATAATCAGTGCGCGTTGGTGGCCTTGTAGTGCGCCTGCAACAATTTCAGAGGCCGATGCCGAATATGCATTGGTTAAGACAATGATTGGCACGGTTTTAAAAATAGCCGGCAAATCTTTTAAAGGGTCTGTGCTGAGTGAGGGTAAGCGGTAATGCGCAAAGGTGCTGCGATAGGTTTCTTTAGCATGGGTTTCTTGGCCATTGGTTGAAACAATGGTTGCATTGAGTGGCAAGAAAGCGCTGGAAACACCTACTGCGCTTTGCAATAAGCCGCCGCCGTTACTGCGCAAATCCAGCACCAAGCCTTTTAGACGTTGAGTTTGCGGCTGTTTTTTGACAAGTTCTTCGAGTTTTGTGGCGAGATCAGCTACCGTGCGCTCCTGAAAACTGGTGATGCGAACCCACGCATAGCCCGGTTCGATAATTTTTGTTTTGACGCTCTGCACATGGATTTCAGCACGTGTAATGGTCATCGGATACATCCGATTGGCGCTTTTTCGATAAATGGTCAGCGTCACAGGAGTCCCCGCTTTGCCCCGCATCAGCTTAACCGCTTGGTCAAGCGTCATGCCGCGCACAGGTTTGTCATCAATGCGCGAGATTAAATCGCCAGGTTGGATGCCCGCCCGAAATGCGGGGGTGTCTTCAATCGGTGAAATAATTTTGATGAGCCCGTCTTCTTGCGAAATCTCGATGCCTAGGCCAGCAAAGCGCCCCCGTGTTTGCTCCTGGAGTTCTTTATACTCTTTTTGATCGAGATAAGACGAGTGCGGGTCTAAGCTTGAGACCATGCCTTTGATCGCGGCGGTGAGCAGCTTTTTATCGTTAACGGTTTCGACATAGTCGTGTTTGACCTGTCCAAATACCTCAGCTAAAAGCCGCAATTGATCAAGTGGCAGCGGCGCATCATTATTGTTTTGCGCCGCGGCAGAAAATTGCAACGTAGCCAGTACGCCCGTCACCAGACCAAGGGCGATTAAGCTGATGTATTTGAGGTGTTTACGCATGGAATATAGGGCTAAGAGCTGTCAAAGTGAGTTCAATTGTGGCACATTTTTTAAGCAAAATGCCAATGTGTTTGCATTAGTTTAAGCCGCCTGACCGTGACCAGTAGGAGTTTTTTGAGCTTTCTCAAGATCTTCGTGTTCGCTTAAATAGGCACGCCAGACTGGCTTGAGTGTTGCGTCGAGTTCATACACAAGGGGCACTCCATTTGGAATGTTCATGCTAAGAATATCTTGATCGGAAATCCCCTCAAGGTATTTGATCAAGGCTCGCAATGAATTGCCATGCGCTGCGATGATAATGCGTTGGCCAGCTTTAATGGCAGGCGCTATCGAGTCATTCCATAAAGGCAAGACCCGGGCCACCGTATCTTTTAAGCACTCGGCAAGTGGCAACTCACTACTAGGGATTTTTACGTAACGCGGATCACTGTAGGACGTGCGCGGATCTGAGGGGTCCAGCGCTGGCGGCGGCGTTTCATAGCTGCGGCGCCATTGTAAAACTTGTTCCGCGCCATATTGTGCGGTTGTTTCTGCTTTGTTTAAGCCGGTCAATGCACCGTAGTGGCGTTCATTGAGGCGCCATGAGTGGGTGACGGGTAGATACAAAAGATCCATTTCGTCTTGAATATGCCAAAGTGTGCGAATGGCGCGCTTTAAGACTGAGGTGTACGCAACATCGAAGGTATAGCCGGCGTTTTGTAACAGCTGCCCGGCTTGGCGAGCTTCATTTATGCCTTGCTCGGTAAGATCAACGTCAGCCCAGCCAGTGAAGCGGTTCTCTTTATTCCACGTCGATTCGCCGTGACGGATGAGGACAAGTTTATACATGTAAAATAAAAGTAGTCGTAAAAAAGTACAGAAAATAAGCGAAAACAAACGCTTCATCAGCATGATTTTGAATAATCGAGCCAGATTTAGTAACCGTCAAGCATTTATTTTATATAATGTGAGGATAACTTTTCTTAATTATCGGAATTCCTGTGAAATTCTTCACTGACTACACTAATCTTGCTTTGCTTGTTGCCGCCATGATTGCGGGCGGGTTGTTACTCTGGCCAAGCTTGATGCGCCGTGGCCGCGACTTGTCGGTGCAGCAGGCAACGCAATTCATTAACCATCGCAATGCAACGGTGATCGATCTCAGAACAGTTGCTGAGTACGGCCAAGGCCATTTGCCGCAGGCACGCCATGTGGCGTGGGACGCGCTTTCTTCAAAAGTGATGAAAATTGCTAAAAACAAGGCGCATCCAGTGCTGTTAACGTGTCAGACTGGCCGGCGTTCGCATAAGGCGCTCGCGGTTCTGAAGCAAGCCGGATATACCGAAGTATTTGTCTTGCAAGGCGGCTTAGCCGCGTGGCAGCAAGCAGGCATGCCAGTCATAAAATAAGGATCATGATGAAAAAAGTGCTCATGTATAGTAAACAAGTATGTCCATATTGCGATATGGCCGAGCGCTTGCTGAAGGCGCGTGGTGTCGAGCATATCGAAAAAATCGCGATCGATAAGGACCCGGCCCAGCGCGATGAAATGATTCAGCGTACTGGCCTGCGCACTGTGCCACAAATTTTCATCGACGGTACCCATATAGGCGGCTATGATAAATTGGCCGCGCTTGATCGTAATGGTGGTTTAGCGTCTTTGCTCGCAGTGAGCGCGTAATCAATTTAGAGTCATTCGACTTAAACTGCAACTGTAAGGAATATGATGGTAACCGAAAGTACTCAACAAAATACGCAGCCTGTATTTAATATTCAGCGCCTCTATCTTAAGGATTTGTCGCTTGAACAGCCTAACTCACCGGCCATTCTGAGTGAACTTGAAAAACAAGCCCCGACCATTGAAATCGAGGTTAGCCTCAAAGCAGAAAAGATTTCAGAAGAGATCTATGAGAGCGTTGTTTCGACTGTTGTAACAGCAAAACTAAAAGATAAAGTGGTGCTTTTAATCGAAGCAAAACAAGCCGGTCTATTTGAGGTTCGCAATATCAAAGAAGAACAAATGGATCCGCTGCTGAATATTGCTTGTCCGTCGATTGTTTTCCCTTATTTGCGTGCAAATTTGGCTGATGCAGTAACACGTGCTGGTTTTCCGCCAATTCATCTTGCCGAAATTAATTTTCAGTCGTTGTATGAGCACCGTTTGGCACAGCAGGCAGAATCCAAAAAAGAAGCGCCAGCGCAAAAACCAAAAGCAGTAGACAGCAATAGCGCGAACCTGACTTTCGCGAATCATCTTAAGCGGCCACCTCTGCCGCGAGCATGATCGATTCATTGTCGTGTGATGCACGATTTCTCTTTAGACTGCGATCCATGCGTTATTTTGCAGAGAACCAGGCCATATCTTTGTCAGTGACTTGATGAATATTACTGTTCTAGGCGCGGGTGCCTGGGGGACCGCGCTTGCCCATCATCTGGCGGATCGTCACTCTACTTTGCTATGGGCGCGCAATGCGGCCTTAGTTGAGCAATTGACGCATGATAAGCATAATCAGACTTATCTGCCCGGTGTGCCGCTGGCTAGCAGTTTGCGCTATGAAGCGGATTTGCTGGCGAGTCTTGAGCATGCGGCGGCAGAGGATGCGCTCTGTATTATTGCAACGCCAGTCGCTGGCCTACGCGCGCTATGTAAAACCATGCGCGAGCTTAACTGTATCCCCGCTCACCTGATTTGGTTATGTAAAGGATTTGAGGTGGCTAGCCGCTGCTTGCCCCACCAAGTCGTGGCCGCTGAACTGGGCGCGCATCGTAGTTGCGGGGCTTTATCCGGCCCGAGCTTTGCGCGTGAAGTTGCGCAAGGTTTGCCCGTGGCGCTAACCATAGCGAGTCAATCCGTTGCTTGCCGTGATGCGGCCGTGCGCGCACTTCATCATGCCGCAATGCGTATCTATACGGCTGACGATGTGATCGGCGTCGAAGTGGGGGGTGCGGTCAAAAATGTATTGGCGATTGCGGCGGGCATTGCCGATGGGCTTGAGCTTGGCCTAAATGCGCGTGCTGCCTTGATTACCCGTGGTTTGGCCGAAATGACCCGGTTAGGTGTGGCGCTAGGCGCTCGAGCCGAGACTTTTATGGGGCTGGCCGGTCTTGGTGATTTGATCCTAACGGCAACCGGCGATTTATCGCGCAATCGCACCGTTGGCTTACAGTTGGCAACCGGGCGGCCGCTGGCCGACATTCTGGCTACGCTTGGTCATATCGCAGAAGGGGTGCGTTGTGCGCCAGAGGTATTAGCCTTGGCGCAAGCGCAGGCAGTTGAAATGCCGGTTACGCAAGCGGTGTGCTCCGTGTTATTTGATGGCTGTGCGCCGCGCGCTGCGGCCTATGCGTTGTTACAGCGAGAAGCGAAGGTAGAAACGAGCTTAGCTGGCGTATAGCGCGTTAGAGGCGAGATCCTTTCATTGGGGGGTTATGCGCCGCCGGCAAAGTCTTGTTGCCGCCACGCCTCGAAGACCGTGATCGCGACAGCATTTGACAAATTAAGGCTACGATTGCCGGGCCTCATTGGCAGCCGTACGCGTTGCTCCGCTGTGAACTGCGTTAGTAGCTCGGTGCTGAGCCCACGCGTTTCTGGACCAAACACAAACCAATCACCTTTGGCAAATGTGTGATGGTGCAAGTGGCTGGCGCCTCGGGTCGTAAACGCGAACATACGCGTGTCAGAGACGCTTTCACTAGACATAAAAGCTTGCCAGTTTTGATGCACCCGCAGCGAGACAAATTCATGATAATCAAGTCCGGCGCGGCGCATTTTTGCATCATCGAGCTTAAAGCCAAGCGGCTCAATCAGATGCAATTGGGCGCCTGCATTGGCGCACAGGCGAATGATATTGCCCGTATTGGATGGAATTTCAGGTTCGACAAGAACAACGTTAAACATAAGAAAGATGGCCCAGCTGTGTGCATAGCGCCGGGATTATAGCCTGGGATAGCGCACCAGCTGCACTGTCATGCCGGATTTATGGCGTGCGCAGCGCGACCAAATTGGTGACCCGCGCGGCGCCGGCGTTTTTTAATATACGAGCTACTGCCTCAAGCGTTGTGCCGGAAGTCATCACATCGTCGACCACTGCAATATGCTGTCCGCGCACGCTGGCTAACTGCCGCGCATTCATTGCAGCAACGAATGCGCGACGCAGATTGCGTCGTCTTTCTTGGAGGTGGCTGAGTTGCGCCTGAGGCGGCGTATCAATAACGCGCTTAACCCATGTGGCTTGCTTTGGGATGCGCAGGAGATGAGCCAAGGGCCGAGCAATTTCCCAGGCTTGATTATAGCCACGCGTGGCCAGCCGGCAAGCAGAAAGCGGCACGGGCACAATCAGGCTGGGCCAGGCCAGCATGCCGTTGGCATAGGTTTGTTGCACTAAGCTCGCGAGACGCTCAGCAAAAATGGTGGCAATTGTGAGTTGGGCGTTAAACTTTAAGGCGAGGACCAGTTGATCAAGTGGCGCGGCATAGTGTGCCAGCGTGAGGGTTGCATCAAATGCAGGTGGCGTGGCGATACAGTGGTGGCATAAAAGAGAGGGGTTGTTGGGGTGGGTAGGGTTGCGCTCCAGCGGTAAGGCGCAGCGTGTGCAGCGGCTATGCTTGGTCTGCCAATAAGCGTTGTCACACCCGTCGCAGATGGCGGTTGGTGACAAATTACCACACAATGCGCACCGGCACGGTAGCGCGAGACGAGTGCATACTTTACATAAATTGAACGTATGCTGGGCAAATGCGGTAACAGCAAAAAAAGGTCGCGGCATGGGCTAAAACGTCAAGGCGCTCGGTTAAATTTTTTAATCTTTAAACCTTACTTCTTCAGTAGGCAAGTATACTCATAACTCTTAGTGTATTCATACCCATGCCTCTTTCATCCGTGGACTCTTCTCGACCCGCCGTCGATATTCGGCGTTTGCAGCGAATTTTTGATCGACGTGCGCAAACTTTTGATGCCGTGAGTTTCTTGCCGCGCGAAGTCGCGCAACGTATGCGCGAGCGCCTTGAGTGCGTGAACCTAACGCCTACCCGTATCTTGGATGCCGGCTGCGGCTTGGGCGACGATTTATTAGCCCTGCAAGCCTATTTTGACTCTGCGCAAATCTATGGACTCGATGTCTCTCATCAGATGCTGGCGCGAGCATTAGCCGCCACTGGTGCGCCGCGGCTAGGTTGGCGAGGGCGTCTAGCGGATACCCTATCTCGAAAAATACAATTTAAAAGCCCTCGGGGCAGAAAATTAATGCAGATTTTTCAGCCGCGCCCGCGGCAGACCGTGCAAGCTGATTTTGCAACGCTGCCTTTTGCCGCGAGTACATTCGATTTATGTTGGTCAAATCTGGCGTTGCATTGGCATCCTCGACCCGAGCAAGTTTTGCTGGAATGGCAGCGCGTCTTAAAAACCGGCGGCCTACTGATGTTTAGTTTATTGGGGCCTGATTCACTCTGTGAATTGCGGGCGGCAGGGCAGCGTGCAGGCGCCCAGATGCCTTCTTCGCGGGTGCTTGATTTCACGGATATGCATGATCTGGGCGATATGCTGGTGGCGAGCGGCTTTGAGATACCTGTGATGGAGATGGAAAAGCTGACCATTACGTATTCCTCGCCGGCTGCCTTGCTCAGTGATGTGCGTCGCTGGGGCGCTTATCCGTTCAATCTGGCACAGCGTCCAGCGGGACTGACTGGCCGTGGCTGGCACGAGGCGCTAATGACGGCGCTAGAGGCGCAGCGGCGAGCCGATGGCACGCTTTCGCTCACCTTTGAAATCATTTACGGGCATGCCTGGAAGGCGGCTGCGAGAACCACTGCAGAAGGCTATGCGATTGTGCGTCTTGATGAAATTACCAAAGCTGCAAAGCAAAAGTCGTGAAACGCAATTATAATGCGTCGTTTGATTGGATTAGAAAAATGAAGAGGGCGGAAGTATTGCGCCTCATTCGTAGACTGTACTCAGATTAAAGATGCCGATGAAAACAATCAAACGAATTCTAATAGGGGCGCTAGCAGGTAGTGGCTTGCTGCTGGCAAATGTTGCTCATGCGGTCAATGACCTTCCGGGCGGCCCGGCGGTCAACGCACTCAATTTCCAAACGCCGGTGACCAAGATCGCTGAAGGCCTATACGGTCTGCACACCCTGATGCTGATCATCTGCCTAGTGATTTTTGTAGGCGTGTTTGGGGTGATGTTTTATTCGATCGTGGCTCACCGTAAGTCCAAAGGACATCAGCCGGCGCATTTTCATGAAAGCACCACCGTTGAGATTATCTGGACCGTCGTGCCATTTTTGATCGTGATTTTGATGGCCTGGCCGGCGACGAAGATGGTGATCGCTATGAAAGACACCAGCAATGCAGATGTCACGGTAAAAGTCACGGGTTATCAATGGAAATGGGGCTATGACTATATCAATGGCCCAGGTGCCGGCATTGGGTTTTTATCAACCATCTCAACGCCTCGCGATCAAATAGAGGGCCGGCAGCCGGTTTCCGATACGTATTTGCAGGAAGTGGATCACCCGCTGGTGGTGCCGGTTAATAAAAAGATTCGTGTGCTGACGACCGCTAATGATGTGGTGCATTCTTGGTCGGTGCCAGCCCTTGGCGTAAAACAGGATGCCATTCCCGGTTTTGTCCGGGACACTTGGTTTAAAGCTGAAAAAATAGGCACCTATCATGGTTTTTGCACTGAGCTATGCGGTAAAGATCATGCCTATATGCCAGTCGTCGTAAAAGTTTTGTCTGAACAGGACTATGCGCAATGGGTAGACGAGCGGATAAAAACCACGTCAGTGCATGCTGAACTCAGTAAAACTTGGACCATGAGCCAACTTAAAGTGCGTGGCGAGCAAATTTATACAAGCCATTGCGCTGTCTGCCACCATGCTAACGGCAAAGGCATTGGCCCGTTTCCAGCGCTTGATGGCGGTCTGGTGACCAATGGCCCGCTCAGCAGCCACCTGAATCTTGTGCTCCATGGCAAAGCCCAAATGCCGCCGTGGGCTTCAACGCTCAATGATATTGATTTGGCTGCTGTGGTGACGTACCAGCGTAATGCGTGGAGCAATCATACTGGCGATTTAATCCAACCGCGGCAAGTGACAGCGGCACGCAACCGAGCGCTGCTCAACGAAGCTAGCCAAGTGCAAGCCGTTTCTGCACAGCGCCCTGTAATCCCGCAGGCCGCCTCAGCCAAGGCAGGCAAATCGCCAGTACTAGGCCAAGCGCGGACATCCGGTTCAGCCGCATAATCTGCACAGTGAAACCATTCAAATAAGGAAAGTTTCTATGACCACGATCGGACACGACCAGGGAGCGCAGCACGATCATGCGCATCAGCATCCAGTTGGATGGCGGCGTTGGCTATACGCGACGAACCATAAAGATATTGGTACTTTGTATTTGATATTTTCATTCATCATGTTTTTGTCTGGTGGCGTGATGGCGCTGTTGATTCGGGTCGAGTTATTCGAGCCTGGCATGCAAATTATGCGTCCCGAATTTTTTAATCAGCTCACTACCATGCACGGTGTCGTGATGGTGTTTGGCGCAATTATGCCGGCGTTTGTTGGTTTTGCGAATTGGATGCTGCCATTACAAATTGGCGCATCGGATATGGCATTTGCGCGCATGAATAACTTCAGCTTCTGGCTGTTGCCCCCAGCTGCGTTGTTATTGACGATATCATTTTTTGTGCCAGGTGGTGCGACCGCTGCAGGCTGGACACTATATGCGCCGCTTTCAGTGCAAATGGGGCCAGGCATGGATCTGGCTATCTTTGCGCTGCATATTATGGGCGCCTCTTCGATCATGGGCGCCATCAATATTGTGGTCACCATCTTGAATATGCGCGCCCCTGGCATGTCGCTGATGAAAATGCCGATGTTTGCCTGGACTTGGCTCATCACCGCTTATTTGTTAATTGCGGTCATGCCAGTATTGGCGGGCGCTATTACCATGTTGCTCTTTGATCGTCATTTTGGCACCTCGTTTTTTAATGCCGCAGGTGGCGGTGACCCGGTGCTCTATCAGCATATTTTTTGGTTTTTCGGGCATCCGGAAGTGTACATCATGATTTTGCCCGCGTTTGGCATCATCTCACAGGTGATTCCAGCTTTCTCGCGCAAACCTTTGTTTGGTTATCATTCGATGGTGTATGCCACGGCGTCAATTGCTATCCTGTCATTTATGGTGTGGGCGCATCATATGTTTGTTACCGGTATGCCGGTTACCGGGCAGCTTTTTTTCATGTATTCAACGATGCTGATTGCGGTCCCAACGGGTGTCAAAGTCTTCAATTGGGTGGCTACTATGTGGCGCGGCGCGCTTACGTTTGAGACGCCGATGTTATTTGCCATAGGCTTTTTATTTGTATTTACGATGGGCGGTTTTACCGGTTTAATTCTGTCGGTGGCGCCGCTTGATGTGGCCATGCATGGGACTTATTATGTGGTCGCGCATTTCCATTATGTCTTGGTGGCCGGTTCATTGTTTGCGCTTTTTTCAGGCTGGTACTATTGGTCGCCAAAATGGACTGGCTATATGTATAACGAAGTACGCGGCCGGATTCACTTTTGGGGCTCGCTAATTTCGTTCAATATCACGTTCTTCCCGATGCACTTTCTGGGCTTAGCGGGCATGCCTCGCCGTTATGCCGACTACCCGGCGCAGTTCACGGATTTTAACCAGATCGCGACGATTGGCGCTTTTGTTTTTGGTTTAATGCAGGTGTACTTTTTGTTTTGGGTGGCTTTGCCAACGTATCGTGGCAAAAGGCATTTACCGGCGGCAGATAGGCCATGGGACGGTGCGCAGGGGCTTGAATGGACAATCCCAAGCCCAGCCCCTTTTCATACTTTCGAGACGCCCCCCGTGGTTGAGTAAGCGCATGATTTATCCTATGTAATGGATGAGTCTGAGACAACAGAAGATACAACGGCAATATCGAAACCACCGATTGAAATTGAGATTGACATGGAACTGCAACGATGAGTAGCCAAAACCAGAGCCCTTATTATTTCGTGCCAAATCCTTCGCAGCACCCGATTTTGGCAGCGCTCAGTTTACTGGGCATTATGCTTTCGCTAACGGGCTGGCTGAATGGTCAGGGCTGGGCGCCGTTTACATTTGCGATGAGTCTTGCTTGGTTATTTTTTATACTGTGGCGCTGGTTTGGCGATGCAATTGCTGAATCCGAGGGTGGGCAATACGGCAAACGGATTGATGCATCTTACCGTTGGAGCATGAGCTGGTTCATCTTTTCCGAAGTCATGTTTTTTAGCGCGTTTTTTGGTGCGCTATTTTATGCCCGCTCGTTTGCCAGCCCGCTTCTTGGCGACCTTGATAATAGGTTGCTGTGGCCAGATTTTATGGCGGCCTGGCCGAATGTCGGACCCTCCGGTTTGGTGTCACATTTTAAGGCCATGACGGCCTGGCCGATCCCGACCATCAACACCGCTTTGTTGTTAACCTCTGGTGCTACCTTGACGGTGGCGCACCATGCGCTACGGGATGATCATCGCAAACAAGCGATTATTTGGCTCGCTGCTACGGTGTTGCTTGGCGCCATCTTCTTATTTATGCAAGGCTATGAGTATGTGCATGCTTACCATGAGCTTAATCTCAAGCTCACCTCTGGCATGTATGGCTCAACCTTCTTTCTGCTAACGGGTTTTCATGGCTTCCATGTGATGATGGGGACATTGATGTTGGCTATCGTGCTGGTGCGCTTAATACGTGGACACTTTAGCCCGGAGCACCACTTTGCGTTTGAGGGTGCTGCCTGGTATTGGCATTTTGTCGACGTCGTATGGCTTGGCTTATATGTTGTGGTGTATTGGCTTTGATGGGGTTTGGAGTTTGTTCGAAGGGCCAGATACCGCCATCTGAGGCGTTTAGAATGCCGTCAGCATTCTAAACGCTTGCATTCTCTTTAATCGCTATACGGAATGCCGGTACTTTGAATCCATCCCATCCAATACGCGAATAAAATAAATAAAAAAAGCCCAATTGAAAGCCCAACGCGGGCCATTAATGAATAAACCATCCGCTTTGTTGTACCTCGGTCGTGCATCATGAAATACAGTGCGCAAACTAGGCTAGCGCCAATTAGGATAAAAGCAAGTGCAACTAGAAAAGCCATATGGGTAGAAATAATTCAGCAAAGTTTCAAAAGAACAGCGTAAGCCGTACTATTATCGCACTAACGGTTCTATCATGTGCGCTCGAACAGCTATGCTAAAAATTCGTTTCTGGCCAGCCTTGGTGGTCCTTATAGCGGTGGTGCTTGCCATACGCTTAGGCTTTTGGCAGCGGGATCGTGCGCATCAGAAAGAAGCGCTGGCAGCCCAAATCACGCGCCATCAGCATAGCGCGCCGATATCTGTGGGCTCATCGTTACTGCCACTTAAAGAAATCGAATACCATCGGCTACGTGCGCGCGGGCGTTTCATGCCGGAGCACGTCGTGTATCTTGATAACCGGCCCTATAACGACCAGCCAGGTTTTCATGTGCTGATGCCGCTGGCATTAGAAGAGGGGGGGTATGTATTGGTCAAACGGGGTTGGATACCCCGTAATATAAAAGATCGTATTGCGTTTGCGCCATATTGCACGCCGGCGAGTATCGTCGACATAGAAGGGATTGCCCGCGCTGATGCGGGCCGTGCCTTTGAGCTTGGCTCTGGTGGTTCCGCGGCGCGTTTGCGGATTCGGCAAAATTTGGAGATTGCGGCATACCAAGCAGAAACTGGTTTGCCGCTGCAGCCATTTATCCTTTGGCAGACCAATCATCTAAATGACCAACTGGTGCGTGTTTGGCCAAGCCCTTTAACGGGTGTGGCGCGTAACTATGGTTATATGGTCCAATGGTGGGGAATAGCGGTTGCTATAGTATTATCGGGCCTGTACGCTGCGCGCCGCGCAGCGCTTAGCGCTTCTAAGTAGGACTTATTTTAGAACTGCCAATGAAAAATCATGATCTAGAGCCAAAGATGTTGGCTGTATCTGACGTAAAGTCAGGTCGCAAAGACTCGAACTGGAGGGTGTTGTGGCTGGTGGTAGCGGTGTGTCTGGCGCCAGTGATTGCGTCTTACTTATTTTATTATGTTTTCAAGCCAGTCGGCGGATCGGCGAATTATGGTCAGTTGATTGAGCCGCAGCGGCCCATCCCGCCCAGTTTAATGGCGCGCACAGAAAATGGCACTATCACGCCCTTGCAAACTTTACAAGGCAAATGGTTATTGCTGGCTGTTGATGCGAGCGCATGCGATGAAAATTGTGCCAAAAAACTCTATTTTATGAGGCAAGTACGTGCTGCGCAGGGTATTGAACGTGAGCGGGTGGTAACGGTTTGGTTGCGCACCGACCGTGCTCCGGTGCCTCCTGCCGTGCAACGCGCCTATGCTGAGACGCATTTTTTGAGCGTCGATCCGGCTACCTTGCTTCAATGGTTGCCGCTTGATGAAGGCCGGCAGCTGGCCGACCATATTTATCTAGTGGACCCAAACGGTAATCTGATGATGCGCTTTCCAGCCCAGCCAGACCCAGGCAAAATCAAAAAAGACCTGAGCAAATTGTTGAAGTGGTCAGGCATTGGCTAAAATCGTTCTCAGGATCTCTCAGTGTTTATTCTGCAACTTAGCTTAATAGGTCTTTGCCTTGCACTCATTCCGCTAAGTTGGGCGTGGCTGCGCAGTGGCGCCGATCAATTTGGTAAATTGGTCTGGGTCAGCACTGTGCTCACCTTTGATCTGGTGCTGTTTGGCAGCTTTACGCGCCTGACAGATTCGGGCCTAGGCTGCCCTGATTGGCCTGGTTGTTATGGCACCGCATCGCCATTTATCGCGCACGAAGCGATTCGGGCAGCGCAAGCCTTATTGCCCAGTGGCCCGGTCACGATGACCAAGGCGTGGATTGAAATGATCCACCGCTATCTCGCGCTGGCCTTGGGGGTGCTGATGATTGCGCAGGTTGTGATGGCGTGGTGCAAACGTAAATCGTTATTGGTGTCACCGTGGTGGCCGGTGGCGTTACTGGCGCTAGTCTGCGTGCAAGGCGCGTTTGGCGCTTGGACCGTGACCTTAAAATTGCAGCCGTTGATTGTGACGATTCACTTATTGCTAGGGCTGACCCTACTTGGTGGCTTGGCTCGGCTGGCCATGAGTTGTGCGCCTGCGCCCATGCTGGCGCCCGCCGCGGCACGTTGGCAGTGGGCGGTATGGGTGGGGCTGGTGCTGTTGGTATTGCAAATTGCTTTAGGGGGTTGGGTGAGTGCGAACTACGCTGTGCTCGCCTGTCCAGATTTCCCGACCTGCCATGGCGCTTGGCTGCCGCCAATGGATTTTGCGCAAGGTTTTCAGCTGTGGCGCTCGCTGGGCCAAACCAAAGCAGGGGATTTTATTACGCCAGACGCGCTGGTGGCAATCCATTGGACGCATCGTACTTTTGCGCTGGGAGTGAGTGTATGGTTGCTTGGGCTCGGCCTGCAGTTGCGCCAGTTTGCTGCGCTGCGCTCCTTAGCCTATGGCTTGATCGCTTTGGTTGTGCTGCAGTGTTTAACCGGCTTAGCGAATATCGTATTGCAGTGGCCTTTGCTGATTGCGCTCGTGCATAATGGCGGCGCGGCGGTATTATTGTTGCTGCTCATCATGCTAAACTATCGTATCGTAATTAGCAGACAAGGTATGCGGTAAGCCGCAACGCAGGTCTGAATCCATGGAAAGTATCTCTATTTGCCCATCTCTTGGCAACCGAATTTCCCAATACTGTGCACTGACTAAGCCTCGGGTGACCCAGCTCGCGGTATTTTGCGCCGTGATTGGGATGCTACTGTCAACGCCCGGTAGCGTGCCGTGGTCCATCTTGCTAGGTGGCGCGGTGGGGATTTGGCTATTAGCCAGCGCCGCGTTTGCGGTCAATTGTTTACTTGAGCGCAAAGTGGATCGGCTAATGCGCCGTACCGCATGGCGTCCGTCTGCGCGTGGCGAATTAACCTCGGTCCAAATTCTTTTCTTTTCAGCCATGCTGGGTGGGCTTGGCATGTGGACGCTGTATGCTTTCACCAACGCCTTGACCATGTGGCTCACGCTGGCCACCTTTATTGGCTATGCGCTGATTTACACGGTGCTGCTAAAGCCTGCAACGCCGCAAAATATTGTGATTGGCGGCGCCGCAGGCGCCATGCCGCCGGCTCTTGGCTGGGCCGCTGTGACGGGAACGGTGCCGGCTGATGCTTGGTTGCTGGTGTTGATTATTTTTGTCTGGACGCCGCCCCATTTTTGGGCGCTGGCGTTATATCGCCGGCAAGATTACGCGCAAGCGGGTTTGCCGATGTTGCCGATTACCCATGGTGAGCAATTTACGCGCTTGCATATTTTGCTTTATACCATCATTTTATTTGGTGTGTCGTTGCTGCCATTTGCCTCGCGCATGAGTGGGCTGGTCTATTTAGTCGCCGCGCTGGTACTGGGGGTGATTTTCTTAGCCTATGCGTGGCAAATATGGCGCGCTTATTCGGATAGGCTGGCGCGCAGGCTTTTTCGATATTCAATTATTTATTTATCGTTGCTGTTTGCAGCGCTACTGGCGGATCACTATGTGCAACTCTACTGCCGCGGCATCTAAATTTATTGTATGCCTAATGTGCGCCCTGATATGGGCGGCGGGCTGCACGCGTGCGCCCGTGTTCAAAAATACCGATTTGACTGACAACCCCAGTTTTGGCAACGATTTTACGCTACCGGATACGACTGGCCAGTTGCGTACATTAGCGGACTTTAAAGGAAAAGTCGTGGTGGTGTTGTTCGGTTACACGCACTGCCCAGACATTTGCCCAATGACGCTGGCAACGCTTGCGCAAACGCTTAAACAATTGGGTCCAGATGCAAAACGGGTGCAGGTGTTATTCGTGACTGTCGATCCAGAGCGTGATACATCCTCTTCGTTAGCGCACTATGTCCCTGCTTTTGATCCGAGTTTTATCGGTTTGCGGCCGGCGAATGAAGCGCAACTCAAAAAGGTGACGCAAGATTTTCGCGTGCACTATGCACGCGAGCAGGCAAACGTAGACACGAGGGCAAAACCCTCTGTGTTAGATGAAATTTCCAATGCCTATACGATGGACCATACGGCAGCCGGCTATGTGTTTGACGCAACCGGCAAGCTGCGCCTTTTTGCCCGCGATGGGCAAGGATCGAAGCCGTGGGTGCACGATCTTAAAATACTGCTTAATTGATCAGGTGCGCAGTAAACTCTTTAGGCTGGCGAGGATCTCAAAGATGTTTTGCTTTCAAGAGTAATCTGTGAAGAGCCTAAAGCTGTACGGAAATATCTTAACGCCCGAGGGCTGGAGGCTCGGTCATTTAACGCTCGAGGGCGGACGGATTGTTGCCCTGAGTGGCGCATCTAGCGAGCCGGCGGTCAATCATGAAGCCTATATTTTGCCTGGCTTTATTGACCTGCATGTGCATGGCGGGGGTGGGGCCGACGTGATGGAAGGCGGCGCGGCTGCTCAAATCATGGCGCGGATGCATGCTCAGTATGGCACGACAAGTTTATTGGCGACCACGATGACGGCGCCACCGGCTGAGTTGGCTGCTGTATTGGCTAGGCTTGCGCATGAGGTGCAGCAGCGCGCGCCTGGTAGCGCGCGTATTCTTGGGGTGCATCTTGAAGGACCTTATATCAATCCTGGCAAACTGGGGGCGCAACCTGATGCAACGGCGCTCGCTGCGTTGGATGAAATACTCTATTATTTAACGCTGGCCCCGATTCGGGTCGTGACGTTGGCGCCGGAGTTGGCCGGTCATTTAAATATCATTACCCACCTTGCCGCGCGTGGCGTACGCGTACAGCTTGGCCACACGCTCGGGAGTTATGAAGATGGCGTCAATGCGCTCAAGCACGGAGCATCCGGTTTCACCCATCTATTTAATGCCATGACGGGCTTGCATCATCGGGCGCCAGGCATGGTCGGGGCGGCCCTGGCGCATGCTGAATATGCGGAACTTATCCCAGATTTGCTGCATGTGCATCCAGGTGCGATTCACACCGCGCTGCGCGCGATTCCTAAGCTCTACTGCGTGACGGATAGCACGGCGGCAGCAGGGATGCCGGATGGCGCTTACCCGCTGGGTAGCCAGACGGTGACTAAATGCGTAAACGGCGTACGTCTTGCCGATGGCACGTTGGCGGGGAGCACATTGACGATGGATCAAGCATTGCGTAATCTAGTCTCGCTTGGTTTGCCTTTAGCCGAAGCCTCGCATCGGTTATCGCGCTATGCGGCGGACTACCTTGGCTTAGCCCAACGTGGCCGGCTTGGTGTCGGTGCGTGGGGAGATTTAGTGGTGCTTGACCGCCAACTGATGGTACAGGCGACCTATGTCGAAGGGGAAGAGATTTAAGCTGGGTCGAAGCGCATTTTGGTTCGACAGTGTTGTAGAAAAGAGGTTAAATATAAAGCTAGTTGCTCTACTCTAATGAGTTCAGCCGGCATGCAAGTACATGCAACTTGTTTAGAATAAAGACTATGGCTATTTTTTCAGATATAGAAGACAACGCTGTGGTTGAGCGGCAAAAGCAAAAAATAAAACCGCCATCCATGTATCAAGTGGTGTTGTTAAATGACGACTTTACGCCGATGGGGTTTGTTGTCATGATTCTTCAAAAATACTTTAGAAAAGACCCAAAGGCCTCAATTCAGATTATGCTGAAAGTACATTGCGAAGGTAGAGCAATTTGTGGGGTTTATACGCGCGATGTGGCGATGACTAAAGTCAAGCAGGTTACAACCCATGCCAGACAAGAAGGCCATCCGCTACAGTGTGTTATGGAGAGAATATGATCGCCCAAGAACTAGAAGTCAGCTTGCATATGGCGTTTATGGAAGCGCGCCAAGCCCGGCATGAGTTCATTACGGTAGAGCATCTGCTATTGGCACTGTTGGATAATCCAACCGCCGTTGAAGTTTTGCGTGCCTGTGCGGCCAATATTGATGACTTGCGACATAGCTTGCATCATTTTATTCATGACAACACCCCTATTGTGCCGGGTTCGGTAGATGCTGATACCCAGCCTACATTAGGTTTTCAGCGGGTGATTCAGCGCGCAATTATGCATGTGCAGTCTGCTTCAAATGGCAAAAAAGAAGTCACGGGCGCCAATGTGCTGATTGCCATTTTTGGAGAAAAGGAGTCGCATGCTGTTTATGCCTTGCAACAACAAGGTATCACGCGCTTAGATGTGGTCAATTTTATTTCGCATGGCATGACCAAAACAGGCGAGGGTGAAGCTGCAAAATCGACTGACGTGGGCGCAGAGAGTGACGGGTCGGCCGGGCAGAAAGAAACGCCATTGGCGCAATTTACGCAAAATCTAAATCAATTGGCAAAAGAGGGTCGCATTGACCCGTTAATTGGCCGCGAGCCTGAGGTTGAACGTGTGGTGCAAATTTTGTGCCGCCGTCGCAAAAACAATCCGTTGCTAGTCGGTGAAGCCGGTGTAGGCAAAACGGCGATCGCTGAAGGGCTCGCCTGGCGGCTCACGCGTGGCGAAGTACCCGATATCTTGGCCAATGCAATTGTGTATTCATTGGATATGGGCGCCTTGCTGGCCGGCACCAAATATCGTGGGGATTTTGAGCAGCGTTTAAAAATAGTGCTTAAGGAATTAAAAGATCGCCCAAATGCAATACTTTTTATCGATGAAATTCATACTTTGATTGGTGCCGGCGCTGCCTCAGGCGGTACCCTAGACGCATCAAATTTATTAAAGCCAGCGCTTTCTTCAGGGCAAATAAAATGTATTGGCGCCACGACTTTTACTGAATATCGCGGTATTTTTGATAAAGATGCAGCGCTGTCACGGCGGTTTCAAAAAATCGATGTATCTGAGCCAACCGTAGCCCAAACCATTGCGATTTTGCGTGGTCTTAAGTCGCGCTTTGAAGAACATCACAATGTTAAATATTCTCTCGCCGCGTTATCGGCTGCGGCTGAATTATCCGCTCGTTTTATTGCGGATCGTCATTTGCCTGATAAGGCGATTGACGTCATTGATGAAGCCGGTGCCGCGCAACGTGTATTACCTAAATCGAAACAAAAAAAGATTATCGGTAAAGTCGACATCGAAGAAATTATCGCAAAAATGGCCCGCGTGCCTACGCAAAGCGTTTCACTGGATGATCGTGGCAAATTGCAAACGCTTGAGCGTGACCTTAAAAGTGTGGTCTTTGGACAAGCCCCCGCCATTGAAGCATTGGCAGCTGCGATTAAAATGGCCCGTGCCGGGCTAGGTCAAATTGGCAAGCCAATCGGCGCGTTTTTATTTTCAGGCCCAACCGGCGTTGGCAAAACTGAAGTCGCACGTCAGCTGGCGTTCACTTTAGGGATTGAGCTGACACGTTTCGATATGTCTGAATATATGGAGCGTCATGCGGTCAGCCGTTTAATCGGCGCACCGCCCGGCTACGTCGGCTTTGATCAAGGTGGCCTGTTGACTGAGGCGATTACGAAAAAGCCCCACTGCGTGCTGTTACTTGATGAAATCGAAAAAGCGCATCCAGATATTTATAATATTTTGCTGCAAGTGATGGATCATGGCACATTGACAGATAACAATGGCCGTAAAGCGGATTTTCGCAATGTGATTCTCATCATGACCACCAACGCCGGCGCAGAAGCGCTGCAAAAAGCCAAAATTGGCTTTACCGTACGCAACGAAGCCGGTGATGAAATGGCTGAAATTAAACGGACCTTCACCCCGGAGTTTCGTAACCGGCTGGACGCGATCATTAACTTCCATTCGCTCAACGAAGAGATTATTCTGCGCGTCGTTGATAAGTTCTTAATTCAACTGGAAGAACAACTGCATGAAAAGAAGGTGGACGTTGTCTTTACGGATGAGCTGCGCAAATATCTTGCTAAAGGCGGTTTTGATTCGTTAATGGGCGCGCGGCCTATGCAACGCTTAATTCAAAGCACCATCCGGCGTGCGTTGGCCGACGAACTGCTTTTTGGCAAGCTGTCAAACGGGGGCCGTGTCACGGTTGATGTAGACGATCAAAACAACGTGCAACTCGTCTTTGATGAAAACGGCGCATCACAGAATACAAACCCCGAAACGGCGGAGATTGACTGACGGCTCAAACCTTGATTTCCACTTTATGCGGCATAAGAAGTCAGTGCACTGCGCATCTTTTTCATTGCACTGACTTCGATCTGGCGAATCCGCTCGGCGGATACGCCGAATTCAGCCGCTAGATGATGCAGTGTGGCGCCGCCAGTACCATTATCGTCGACCTGTAACCAACGCGCTTCAACAATGCGGCGACTACGGGCATCTAAGGTATCCAGTGCGCTTGTTAAGCCGTCGCTTTGTAACCGATCCAACTGGCGATTTGCCAGCACTTCAGTTGGCTCGTGCTGAGTATCGGTTAAATAGGCGATCGGAGCAAATGATTCTTCACCATCTTCCATTTGTCCTTCTAGCGCAATATCCCCACTCGTCATGCGCGTTTCCATTTCGCGGACATCTTCACGCTTGACGTTCAATTCTTTAGCTAAGGCATCGATTTCACTCGATGTAAACGCTTGCATCGTTTGTTTATGGCGGCGCAAATTGAAAAAAAGCTTCCGTTGAGCCTTGGTCGTGGCGACTTTCACAATCCGCCAATTGCGTAGGATATATTCATGAATCTCAGCCTTGATCCAATGAATGGCGTATGACACGAGCCGTACATTTTGTTCTGGATCGAAGCGTTTCACGGCTTTCATCAGACCAATATTGCCTTCTTGAATGAGGTCTGCATGCGGCAGCCCATAACCCAAGTAGTTACGGGCAATTGAGACGACCAAACGCAGATGGGATAAAACCAGCTTGCGGGCGGATTCAAGCGTGCTGTGTTCACGGTAGTCGGCAGCGAGCTGCTGCTCCTCATGTACTTGCAGCATTGGAATCCGGTTAACCGCTTGGATATAGGCGTTAAGATCGCCTAGCTGGCCAAGTACCGGCATCGCAGGAGCCAGGGTCAATGCTCCGTCTTGATTGAATTTATTGAGATGATTCGCACTCACTTTACACTCCTTAGAGAGGACGTTTTTAATAATATTAGCACTCTTCTTGATAGAGTGCTAATGCTATCGAGAGACGTAAGAGAATTATAATCATGCGATGGGTTTGCCCATGCCGAGCAAACCCATCTAAATTAGGCTAGGAAAATCATCATGAGTGAAATATTTGCCGCAGCAGCCCCAGTCACTGTGCCAATCGCCCATTCAAACGACTGCTTTGCTGTGCGCCGTATTTACTGCATTGGCCGCAATTATGTCGAGCATGCCCGTGAAATGGGTGGTGAGCCGGATCATCAGTCCTTAGTATTTTTCAATAAACCGACTGACGCTATCTTGTATGTAGCACCCGGTATGGTTGGACAATTTCCTTATCCACCCAGTTCAAACAATGTGCATTATGAGATGGAACTGGTGGTTGCGCTAGGTAAGCGCGGTCGCGATATCCCGGTTGAGCGGGCGCTTGAGTATGTGTTTGGCTATGCCCTAGGTCTCGATATGACGCGCCGTGATTTGCAAGCGGAGATGAAACGACAAGGTTATCCATGGGAAATCGGCAAAGCGTTTGACCATGCTGCGCCGCTGGGGCCGATTCACCGAGTAGACGAGATTGGGCATTGCCAGCAGGGGGCGATTTGGCTCAAAGTGAATGACGTTGAGAAGCAGCGTGCTGATGTGTCTCAGTTAATTTGGCCGGTGGCGCAGGCCATTTCTTATTTATCAACCTTGTCCGAGCTTGTGCCGGGGGATTTAATTTATACGGGAACCCCAGGTGGGGTGGGGCCGATTGTGAAGGGTGACCTGATGATAGGCGGCATTGAGGGGTTGGGTGAATTTGCCGTCAAAGTCACTTGAGCTTAGGCTGAGTGAGGGTTTAATCCAGCAGCGCGCTGGCGAACTCTGCGGCGCAAAACGGCTGTAGATCATCAATTTGTTCTCCCACGCCAATGAAGTACACGGGGATAGGTCGCTGTCGCGCAATCGCGGCGAGGATGCCGCCTTTAGCAGTGCCATCAAGCTTGGTCACAATCAATCCGGTGAGGCCAAGGGCGTCATCAAAAGCTTTCACCTGCGCGAGGGCATTCTGCCCGGTATTTGCGTCAATCACCAGCAGCACTTCGTGCGGGGCCCCCTCCATCGCCTTACCGATGACGCGTTTGATCTTTTTTAACTCCTCCATTAAATGTAATTGTGTCGGTAGGCGCCCAGCGGTGTCCGCCATGAGTATATCTAGCTTACGTGCGCGCGCGGCGTTAAGGGCGTCGAAAATGACCGCGGCGGGGTCACCGCTTTGCTGTGAAATGACATTGATCTGATTACGCTCACCCCACAGTGCAAGCTGTTCGTGTGCGGCGGCGCGAAAAGTGTCACCTGCGGCCAGCAACACAGACTGTCCGTGTTGCTGTAAATGTTGGGCCAGTTTGCCAATGCTGGTGGTTTTACCTGCGCCGTTGACGCCCGTGATCATCATCACCAAGGGTTGCGCGCGGCCCAGTACTAATGTGTGCTCAAGCGGTTTTAATAAATCAATCAAGAGAGCGCGCAAGGCAGATTTGACGGCTTCACCTTCATTCAGCCGCTCAGCGCTTACTTTCTGACGTAGGGCACTCAGTAGAAAATCGCTCGCTTCAATGCCTGTGTCGGCCATTAATAGCGCAGCTTCGAGTTCTTCAAAAAGGGCCTCATCGACTTTTGCGCCAGCAAAAATGCTGGTAAAGCTGTTACGCGTCTTCGCTAAACCTGATTTTAGTCGGGTTACCCAGGAAGTTGAGCGGTTGGCAGTAGGCTCTGTGCTCGGCAGATTTTTAGCCGGAGTGCTGGCTTTTGATTTATTCTCTGGCTCAGAAGGTGCTGGGGCCGATGTTGAGCCCTTATTAAGATTTTTGAAGAAGCTAAACATGGTTTATAGTTTCGAGCACTTGGCTTGGAAAGCGCTCAGTGTGGATGCAAAAGAAGCGTTTATTCTAGCAGATGGAATGGAAAGCCCTCTCCCTACGGAGCATGTATCAGTGCTTTCATCATGATTGGGTATTTTTAGTGTAAGCAAAATGTGCTTAGTCGAAAATCACGGTATCTAGGACTGTTGATCAATCAGCATTGAGTTCAATTAATTTATGTTGCTGAATAAGAATATATTGAAAAAGCTAGCTAAAGCAGCTATGCCATTACGCGTTATGGCGCGCGCTTATATGCGAGGCCATTTCTTGCGAAGCGGTGCCTGTCTGTTGACACTTCTCTGCGTAGCTAGCGTATCGGCTGCCACCTCGAGGGCTGAAGGCGCGTCAAGTGCTGACCTCCAACACGCGTTGCCGACAACGGAATTTACTTTAGCTAACGGCTTACGCGTCATCGTGCGTGAAGATCACCGGGCGCCGACTGTGCTGCAGATGCTTTTTTATAAAGCCGGCTCGCTAGATGAGCTAAGCGGTACCACTGGGGTGGCGCATGTGCTCGAGCACATGATGTTTCGCGGCACTCAGCAGTTTGGACCGGGAGAATTTTCGCAACGCGTGGCAGCTCTCGGCGGCAGCGAGAATGCGTTTACGATGCAAGACTGTACAGCGTATTTCACGCGTATAGAGAAATCGCATCTATCTGAAATCATGGCGTTAGAAGCGGACCGGATGCAAAATCTTGCTATCACCAGCGAACTATTCGAGCGGGAAATTCGCGTGGTGATGGAAGAGCGGCGTTTATCCCTTGAAGATAAACCTGAGGCGCTGCTGGATGAGGCCTTGCAGGCAACGGCATATAATGCGTCGCCTGCGCGCTGGCCGGTGATTGGCTGGCAGGATGATTTGCAACAGATGACGTGGTTTGACGCCCGGGCGTGGTATGAACGATGGTACGCACCGAATAATGCAGTGCTGGTGGTGGCCGGAGATGTTGATGCTGCATCTGTGCGCAGCCAGGCTGAGCGTTGGTTTGGCGCGATTCCAGCACGGCCATTGCCGGCGCGTAAACCACAAAATGAACCGCTTCAGCGCGGCTTGAAACGCGTGACGATCAAGGCGCCTGCTGATGTGCCACGCGTCGTATTGGCATTCAAAGCCATGCCGTTAGAGGCAAACTCCGCGGCGAAGCAAGATGCTTACGCCCTCAGTGTGCTGGCCGCTGTGCTGGATGGCTATCCAAATGCACGACTGGAAAAACATCTTGTGCGCGAACAACGCCTAGCCGACTGGGTCGATGCCTCTTATAGTATGGTGGCGCGTGGGCCTCAGCTATTTACGCTAAGCGCGATCCCGGCGCAGGGCCGCTCGTTAATCGAGCTAGAAGCTGCTTTACGCAGTGAGCTACGGCGAATTGCGCAAAACGGGGTCAGTGCTCAGGAGCTACAGCGTGTCAAAACGCAACTGTACTCCGCGCGGATCTATGGACGAGACTCTGTCTTTAGCCAAGTGATGGAAATAGGTTTAGCTGAAGTGGCGGGGCATTCATGGCGCGCCATCGAGCCCATGGATCAAGCCCTCAATGCGGTGACGGCGCAAGATGTGCAAGCGGTGGCGGCGCGTTATTTCAGTGATGATCAGCTGACCGTGGCTACGCTGATGCCACCGCACACGCAGTCAACGCCGCGCTTGAGAAAAAGATCGCAAGGAAAGTAATGGAACGAGTCAGGATGCCGCTTAGGATTAAATTTTTACGTTTAACGACTCTGCTTGCCGCAGTCGTGCTGGGATGGCCGGCGCCGTTATTGGCTGGACCGTTGATTCAGCAATGGACCACACCGTCGGGGGCAAAAGTACTGTTGGTTGAAGATCATGCGATTCCAATGCTCGATATTCAAGTCAATTTTTCTGCAGGCAGCCGTTATGACCCACCTAACCGCAGCGGATTAGCCGCCATGACGGCGCACATGTTGAGTACGGGAACGCGTACGGCCAAAGGTTGCTTAGGGTTGACGGAAGCGCAGATTGAAGATCGCTTAGCCGAGATTGGCGGCGTGATCTCGGATACCGTGGATGGCGATAGCGCGGCTTTGCGCTTGCGCACATTGTCAGCTGCGCCCAAGCGCGATGCGGCGCTGGCGGTTTTTGCGGGCATTTTGCAGTGTCCGGCTTTGCCGGAAAAAAAGTTAGTCCGTGAAAGGCAGCGTGTGATCACGGCTCTCAATGTGTCGGAAAAGCAGCCACAGGCGCAGGCTGAAAAGGCCTTCAAGGCCGCCGTATTTGGCGCGCATCCATATGGCGCATCGCCTGGCCCCAAAAGCATTGCAGCTTTGACGCAAGCCGACCTAATTTCGTTCTATCAGGCACACTATACTGCCCAACATGCGGTCCTCAGCATTGTCGGTGACTGTGACCGGGCGCAAGCAGAGCGCATTGCTGAGCAGCTGATGCGCGCGTTGCCTGATAGCGCGCCAGGCGCAGCGCTGCCCCCGGTGGTACCGCTATCTGGCTCATCTGAGATTAAGCTGCTGAATCCGGCCTCGCAAGCGCACATTTTGATTGGCGCGCCCGCCATTGCACGAGGTGACCCGGATTATTTTCCGTTATTAGTGGCGAATCAAGTGCTAGGTGGTGGCACACTGATCTCTCGGCTCGGGCATGAAGTGCGGGAGCAGCGCGGCTTGTCCTATGGTGTATACAGCGCTTTCATCCCTGCAGCGCAGCCGGGTAGTTTCCAAATTAGCCTGCAAACACGCAAAGACCAGGCTCATGAGGCCTTGGCTGTGGTGCGTGAAACTCTCGCGACATTTATTGCCCAGGGGCCTACCCAAGCAGAATTGGATGCGGCCAAGAATTATCTGGTGAACAGTTTTCCATTGCAACTTGACAGTAATGGCAAGTGGCTGAGGATCGTGGCGACCATAGGTGTTTACGGGCTGCCTTTGGATTATCTAGAAACCTGGCCTGCGCGTGTCAATGCAGTGACGCGTGCCGAAGCGCACGCCGCATTTGTAAAACATGTGAGTGTAAACCAGATGGCGACCGTATTAGTCGGCGCGCCAGTTGCACCCTAGAGGTGCAATCAGCATTTTAGTTTATGGCTATTTCATCTGAATTTTCTACTGCCGCAGCGCGTACGCGCGCCGCGGCACATTCGGTGCGCATCATCGGCGGGGCTTGGAAGCGCATGCATTTGCCGGTGCTGGATATGGGCGAATTGCGGCCAACCCCTGATCGGGTTCGTGAAACACTATTCAATTGGTTGGGCCAAAGGCTTGATGGCTTGGTGTGCTTGGATTTATTTGCCGGTAGCGGCGCATTAGGTTTCGAGGCTGCCTCGCGAGGCGCTGCGCGCGTGCTGATGGTTGAGCGACAATTACGGATTGTGCAGCAACTACGGCGCAATCGAGAAAAGCTCGCGGCTCAGACAATAGAAATTGTCCATGCGGATGCGCTAAAATTTGCCTGTGGGCTTGCCGCGGGCAGTTTTGATTTAATCTTCCTTGATCCCCCGTTTGCTACGAACTTGCTTGAACCTGCATTAAAGCTGTGTATGCCGCTTGTGCGCATAGGAGGCGCCATTTATATTGAATCATCTAGGTCACTGGCCCGGGGCAAGCAACTGGTCTTGCCAACGGATGCTATCTCGACGGGCGACCCATCTGGGTTAGCGCTGACGGGTGAGCAGATGGAGTGGAGCGTCGTACGGCACGGTAGGGCAGGGGCTGTGCATTATCATTTACTTCGCCGCCTGGCTAGCCAGGCTGGCGATATTTTGCCTTCTGATGGAGAAACGGCATGATCGTTGCAGTATATCCGGGGACCTTTGATCCGTTCACGCGCGGCCACGAGGATATTGTGCGCCGGGCTGCCAGCATTTTCGACAAACTGATTATCGGGGTTGCCGATAGTCGTAATAAACGGCCTTTTTTTACCCTCGATGAACGGCTGGCGATTGCGCGCGAAGTGCTTGGACATTATCCTAATGTTCAAATCGAGAGTTTTAAGGGCTTACTAAAAGATTTCGTACGTAGCCATGAAGCGCGCGTAATTGTGCGTGGCCTGCGCGCCGTGTCAGATTTTGAATATGAATTTCAAATGGCCGGCATGAATCGTTATCTGATGCCGGATATTGAAATGATGTTTATGACCCCGGCTGACCAGTACCAATTTATTTCCGGTACGATTGTGCGAGAAATCGCGCAACTGGGCGGCGATATTAGCAAATTTGTCTTTCCATCGGTCGAAAAAAAGATCAAAGAAAAAGTCGCGGTGCTCGCGGCTGAGGTTGATCGTCATAGCCTGCCGCAACAGGTGCGGGGATAAGCTATGGCGCTGATGATTACCGATGAGTGTATTAATTGTGACGTTTGTGAACCGGAATGCCCAAATGACGCGATTTCAATGGGGACTGAGATTTACGTCATTGACCCGAGTAAATGCACTGAATGCGTCGGACATTTTGATGAACCGCAATGCCAGCAAGTATGTCCAGTTGAGTGCATTCCGCTTAACCCTGAATATACTGAAACACGCGTCCAGTTACTGCAGAAATATCATAAACTGGTGGTGCAAAAGGGAGAGTAATCAATGGCAGATTGCCCGCTACGGCTGAATAGTTCGTTATCGCGAACGGCCCCGAAATACCGCGTGTCCCCCCTTCTAGACTGAGGCGTATGCTATTTCTGTATAACCGACTAGCGCGCGCTTTTGGGCAATATCTAGCTTAGGTGAACGGCGCATCTGCCGTATAGGATAAAATACGCTTATTCTGCCGTCTCAGTGAAATCTTATGAAGCCGAAGTTTTGAGAGCGCTTAGCGGTGTTATTTTTGACCTTTCTAACAGGAGGCGGCTATTTTGTTGCACGCTTTGCTTGAATTTTTCTCTCATGGCTTATTGAATTTGTCATATTGGCAAATTGCCATCTATACCCTTGCTGTAACCCATATCACGATTATTGGGGTGACAGTTTATCTGCATCGTTGCCAAGCGCACCGTGCGCTTGAGTTACATCCAATCGTCAGTCATTTTTTCCGGCTTTGGTTATGGCTAACAACGGGGATGGTGACGGGTCAGTGGGCCGCCATTCATCGTAAACATCATGCCAAATGTGAAACCGATGAAGATCCACACAGCCCGCAACGGCGCGGCATCTGGAAAGTATTGCTAGAAGGCGCCGAATTGTACCGAGCGGAAGCAAAAAATCAAGAAACACTGAGCAAATATAGCCGTGGCACGCCCGATGATTGGCTGGAACGCAATGTATATGGCAAGCATTCGGTGCTTGGCGTCTCTCTGATGATGATCATCAATATTGCGCTTTTTGGTGTGGTTGGTGTGTCAGTGTGGGCGGTGCAGATGATTTGGGTGCCGTTTTGGGCTGCCGGCGTGGTGAATGGGCTTGCGCACTATTGGGGTTATCGCAATTATGATTGCGCCGACGCCAGCACCAACATTTTCCCATTGGGGATATTAATTGGCGGCGAAGAATTACATAACAATCACCACACTTTTGCTACCTCAGCTAAGCTATCGAGTAAATGGTATGAGTTCGATATTGGCTGGATGTATATTCGGATTTTGTCTGCGCTACGACTGGCTACAGTCAAAAAAGTGGCGCCCGTACCCAAACTGACACAAGGCAAGCCGGTACTGGATCTTGAGACTTTGCAGGCGGTCTTGGCGAATCGTTATGAGGTGATGGCGCGTTACGCCAAGACGGCAAAGCGTGCGTATCGGCAGGAATTGGTGCACCTTAAAGAACTCGGCGGCCAAGAAAAATATCTGTTGGTTAAAAGCGCGCGTGAATGGTTTCATAACGAAAGCACTCGCCTCGAGAAATTTCAAAAAGAGCAGTTGCCACACATTTTGGCGCATAGCAATGCATTGCGTACCTTTCATGAGTTGCAGGGCGAGCTAGCCGCTATCTGGGAACGCTCAAATGCTTCACGCGAGCAACTGTTACATCAGCTACAAACTTGGTGTCACCGGGCCGAAGAAAGTGGCATTAAAGCTTTACAAGACTTTTCGCTACGCCTACGCTGTTATTCATGACAATGAAGCAATCTTCGTCGCAAGTTATTAAGGCGGTTGATTTTGACCACCCGCAAACGCAAGGCGCCGTCTGCGGCGTAGGGCGTGGTTGGGCGCGTGTGCCAGACGTGCCGAGCCCAACTGAGCAACTCGCGTTAAAAGAGCGTATTCGTGCTTTGCTCATCCGCAATCAAGCCGTGTTGGTGGCGCATTATTATGTGGATGCTCAATTGCAGGAGCTGGCGGATGAAACCGGCGGCTGTGTGGCAGATTCACTAGAAATGGCGCGTTTTGGCCGCGATCATCCCGCGCGCACTTTAGTGGTGGCAGGGGTGCGCTTTATGGGTGAGACCGCCAAAATTCTAAGCCCAGACAAGCGCGTGCTGATGCCTGATCTTGATGCGACTTGCTCACTGGATTTGGGTTGCCCGGCAGATGAATTCTCGGCTTTTTGCGATGCTCATCCAGAGCGCACGGTAGTGGTCTACGCTAACACCAGCGCCGCCGTCAAAGCGCGGGCGGACTGGATGGTAACGTCATCGATTGGCCTCGAGATCATCGCTCAATTGCATGCTCAGGGAGAAAAAATCCTCTGGGCGCCAGATCGCCATCTCGGCCAATATATTCAGCAAAAGACCGGCGCGGATATGTTGCTTTGGCAGGGCTCATGCGTGGTGCATGACGAATTTAAAGGGGTTGAACTAGAACTACTGCGCGCTGAGCATCCGCACGCTAAAGTACTGGTGCATCCAGAGTCGCCGGCTGCCGTGGTGGCGCAAGCGGATGTGGTTGGCTCAACGACGCAATTGATTGCTGCCGCCCAAAACCTCGATGCAACTGAATTTATCGTTGCCACCGATTTAGGGATTTTGTACAAAATGCGCGCAGCAGCGCCCACTAAGCACTTCATTGCAGCGCCAACAGCGGGCAATAGCGCAACCTGTAAAAGTTGTGCATATTGCCCTTGGATGGCGATGAATGGGCTGGCCAACCTCGCCGATGTACTGGAGCGTGGACATAACGAAATTCAGATTGATGCAGAGATTGCGGCGCGCGCGCGTGTGCCGATTGATCGCATGCTGGATTTTGCCGCGCGTCAGCGTAGTACCGTGCGTGCCAGTGGCGATCTCGCACGCGATGGCGCGTTATTTGCTCATGTTGGACCAGCTTGAGTGCTTTGACGCGGAAAGCATCTGACTCAATACCCAACGCATTCTCTTCTTCACAAAATGGCACCCTCTGAAACAATCCGTAGTGAATATGGCGAACTATTTGAGCAGGCGCTGATCCGCACTGTAGCGGATGCGCTGAGTGAGGATATTGGTTCACAAGATCAAACGGGCCGTTTGCTCAATGCGAGTCAGATGGGCGCGGCACGCATCATCGTGCGTGAAGCTGCCGTGTTGTGCGGCATCCCGTGGGTTACCGAGGTGATGCGTCAGCTTGAGCCAACGATTACGCTCGAATGGTTTTATCAGGAAGGTGAACTGATGCGAGCTGGCGATGTGGTTTGCATCGTGCGTGGACCGCTCCGTTTAATCTTGACCGGTGAACGAACTGCGCTCAATTTTTTGCAAATGCTATCAGGGGTAGCGACTGCGACACAGCATTATGTTAACGCTATTGCAGGCACGCAAGCGCGTATCTTTGATACGCGCAAAACTTTACCAGGCTTACGGCTTGCGCAAAAATATGCGGTCCGTGTTGGCGGCGGTGAGAATCAGCGGCTGGCGTTATATGATGGTATTTTAATTAAAGAAAACCATATCGCCGCAGCAGGTGGCGTCGCTAAGGCGCTGGCTGCCGCTAGTGCGCTGAAGGCGCAGGTGCCGGTCCAAATAGAAGTTGAGACATTGGCTCAGCTTGAGGAGGCGCTTAGCGCACAGGCATGGTTAATTCTGCTGGATAATTTTACCCTTAAGCAACTGCGCGAAGCCGTGCGCATCAATGCTGGCCGCGCTGTACTCGAGGTCTCGGGAGGCGTGCATCTAGAGACCGTGCGCGCAATTGCTGAGGTAGGTGTGGATCGAATTTCAATCGGTGCATTGACTAAGCATCTGCAGGCAACGGATTACTCGTTACGGGTGATTGATTAGGTTAACCTAGCATCCATTTATTAGCCACTCTATGGCACAGCCTGGTGGGCAACACGCTCTTGCTGCTGAAACCAGCTAGACAAGAGTGAAGCTGCCACGATTGCCCCGCCCCCAGACACCTCGCGCCATCCTAGTGTTTCTCCCGCTAGCAACCAAGTTGAAATAGCTGTCACCACAATTTCAAAAAGCATTAAAAGCGCGGCTCGATTCGCAGGCATACGTGACAAACCATATTGAATCAACAGGCTATTCGCTGCGAGCAAAATACCTAAGCCGATTAATAAGATAAAAGCAAAACCTGGCTGAGTCAGTGGCGCACTCATAAGAGAGCCACGCATCCACTCAAACCCGCAAATCAAAAAGCCGACCACCATATCGCCAGCAAATACAATAGTGGTGCGCAATTGTGGCGTTTGCACGGGCAGCGTACGACTAATTTTGAGCGCCAACACATTTTGCAAAGCAAAGCCAATGCCAGCGAAAAGGCCAGCCCACTCAGCTAACACGGTTGGTATGGGGAAGCCCAACTCAGGCGACCATAAAATCAACGCTGTGCCTATCAGCGCACACAGCGCAGCCGCCATATCGACCAAAGTGACGCGCTCACGTAAAAGCCAATGAGCAAAAAATGCGGTCCACACAGGTGACAGATAAAACAACAGCAGTACCCGTATCACTTCGCCATGAATCATGCCCCATATAATGCTTACGTTACTCATCCCAGCGGTCACCCCTAAGATTGGCAACAACCAATACGAACTTCCTTTAGGCGCAGCTTGCGTCAATATAATTCGCCATGACTCCAGCAACGGCTGGCGAAATGCAATCAGCGCAAAACAACATGCCGCCAGCCCAATAAGCGCCACAGCTAAAGCACCTGATAAACCCAACGCAGCTAATTGGCGTAATGGATACCAAATCACACCCCAAATCGATGCGCCAACAATCAAAGCAAACGCTGGCCACTGTGCCTGACGATTTAAAAATAAAGCAGCAAAAAATTTTGCTGCTTCCTGCGTACCGTATTGCTTAACTCTCATATTTCACCTTTATTGCACCTTGGTAATCTTCTCATTTTTAATAGGGGGCCGTTTGACGAAGCGTAAATTAAAGTACGCTAGTGCATTGAAACCCTTTATTTATAAAGCCTTCTATGCTTAATGACTACTTTGTTTATGCTTCCGGTTCGATGGCGATCGGTTCAACCTAATGAACCACAATTGTCCGTAAGGCGAGCCTGTGGAGCTTCTAGGGCGTTGAGAAATTGGGTTCAGGCCGTTCAACCCATTCCAAAGGTTTAGCGTACTTTAATTTACGTTTCGTCAAACGACCCAAATAAGAATGCTCTAATTTACCGGCGGCTTGGGCAGCAGCAAACCATTCTAGTTGACTACGTCCCCACAGAACCATCATTTCCCACGTATCCACTCAGCTCCGAAAACGATTCCATCATCGACGGCATCTCTTGGCTCCAAAAAAAGCCAACAGTAGACCCTCTTTATTTACAATTTACAACCCTGTTATTGGCTCTACTCTTTTATTTACTTAGGGCTTCATGCGAAAGCCCTGGGCGACTAATACGCAGGCAGTCGCAAACTGCGGTTGGCGTAGAGTCTGCAATAGAAATCCCTGAGCATTGCCCTTTGAGGGTTTCAAACAGCGCAGCCAAAGCAAGGTTACAGCGCGGTAGCAGCTCAATACAGGGGGTAAGCTGGAAGCGTGGAAATTTTGGAAGGTTATATAAATCAATGAATTAGATTGAGATCCATGGAAATCAGGGTAGAAATTGCAAAAAGCAAGTCTGGCTAGGCTGTCAAACATAGGAGGGATAAAGGGATGTGTTGGGTTTATTGCTTGCCAGAGCTTGTCACCATTTTTGGGCATTACTTGCATCTGTGCTTGGCCTAAATTTGCAAACTATATTCTATTACGGTATTATCGTTTTCCAAACATCGAAACACAGAATTTGCATAGAACAATAGAGCGTTAAACAAATCAAAAAATTTGGAAATGGAAAGGAAATGCGACGAAGCTATAAAAGACATATTTTTGACCGCAATATCTTAGAGCAATCAGAACAGCTTTCTAGATTAGACAATTGGCACGCTCCAGTTGCAGTCATTCTTGATTACACGGTTATTATGGCTTCAATAATCGCCACTCTTTATATTGGATGGATAATTTATCCACTTGCTGTGCTTATCATCGGTTCACGGCAACGCGCTTTGGCAACAATATTGCATGAAGCAGCTCATAGTACTTTAACGTCTAATAAACGATTTTCACAGATTCTGGCCACCTTTTTCAGTGGTTATTTGATTTTTTCTATTTTCTCCGTGTATAAAGCTTCGCATGTCAAATATCACCATGGTCAGTTCGGTAATGTAGAGCTAGACCCTGATTATAAATATATGATAGGGAAAGATATATATCGTATAAAAGATGAGAAGAAACTTATTGGTGATGCAATAATAAAACCTCTCTTGTTGTGGAGTATGCCTAGCTTTTTATTTTATTTAATTAAAGCTCGCACATTTGGCGCAAAAATCCCTAAAGAGCGATTAGAGCATGGGATTTTATGTGCTTATTGGGCTATTTTACTTATAGGTTTTTATCTTTCAGGAAACTTATTGAATTTGTTTTTGTTTTGGATTATTCCATTTTTTACTACTTTCCAAATTATCGGATGGTTTATAGAACTCGCGGAGCATGGGCCGCTGATGGAAAATAAGCTTGATCTGCATATGACCCGCAATCGGCACAGCCACTGGCTCGAGAAGTTTCTAACCGGCATGCATGGTGAGTCTTACCATCTGGTACATCATCTAAGGCCTCGCATTCCATTCTGGCAAGTGGCTGCGTGTCACAAAATCCTATTGCAGGATGCGGAATACAAAAAATGGGATAGTCAATGCGGTGGTATTTTTATGTCATCGAATGGAGCACCCTCAGTGATCTCTTTTTTGATACAGCAATGCCGCCAACGCAAAATGTTTGAATCATCTCAAAACTTAGTTAAATAAGATTATGGAACTCAGTCCTTTAGATATCTGGCTAGACACCTACAAAGATGCACTTTTTAACCTCGGTGAAAGTGGCATTCAGAATAATCTAGTGAGTGATTTTCTGAACCGTGATGGCCTTGATGAGTTTGCCAGGCTCGACTTTGAGCATAACGATATACTGGGTTCGCCTGAACTCAGGCGTGCCGTTGCTGCTCTTTATGACACGCTCGACGAGAATCAGATATTAATCACCAGCGGCGCTACAGAAGCTATTCTTTTATATTATTTATCGACTTTCCAAGCAGGGGCCAATGTCGTCATCGTTCTGCCAACTTTCCACTGTTTATATGATGTGCCGAGCGACTTAGGATTTGAAGTACGGAAAGTTTCCATGCGCCGCGAAAACAAGTTTGCTCTGCCGCTCGATGAGATTAAGCAAAATGTTGATAACCGCACCTCAGCGATTATTGTGTGCTCCCCCAATAATCCAACAGGTATGGTGTGCACGGCTAGCGACTGGAAGGCATTGATTGAAATTGCAGAGCGTGTCGACTGCGATATTGTGGCAGATGAGGAATATCGATTTTTACCCTATGAAACTGCTAGCAATTACTTACCCAGCCCTGTTGACCAATCCCCGCGCGTGATTTCCCTATCATCACCTGGAAAATGTTTTGGCTGTGTTGGACTACGTGTTGGTTGGATGGCAGCGAGAAAAGAGATTATAGAACGGTGTGCTAGTTTTAAAACGCTCACAACACATACGGTATTTAAAGGATCGGACTTTTTGGCGCGTAAAATTATTGAGCGTCATACGGAGCTCACTAGCCAATACCGCACCTGGATTTTAACCAATCTTGCCACATTAAATACTTTAGTGAATGCGCATCCATCTGCAATCGAGTATGTTCCGCCGAAAGCTGGCTCGGTGGCCTTTCCTAGAATCAAAAACTGGCCATCAGCGCAAGCTTTTGCAAAGGAACTCATTACGCGAGAAGACGTGCTCGTGCTTCCTGGTGATGCCTTTGGTATGCCAGATTCTTTCCGCTTGAGGCTAGGAGTACCACCAGATCATTTCAAAGAGGCCATGTTACGCATGTCGCGTCTATTGAAATAAACTGAAGTGTTCCAAGAAAGTTAGACGCTGAGTCGATCTAAGTTTTCTGCTGTTTTGGTGTCCAATTCATATAAATTAAAGGGAGATTTAATAATGATTCAAAGCCACAATGAGTGGGACAAAGTTGAGGAAATTATTGTTGGTACTGGGCTTTACTGCTACGCCCCAAGTTTGGATACGGGGCTTAATATGGAGTTTACAAATACTTCATCTCCAGATGGGATAAACAACAATCCTTTTTATGGAAATTATCCAGCCAAGATTCTTCAGGAAACTGAGGAGGACATTAATAAATTCGTAGAAGAACTGAACAAATTAAAGATAACTGTCCGGCGACCTGAGCCGCCTCCAATGGCGGATTTTGCTACGCCAGATTGGAAGTGTGATCGTTTTTTCCCCTATTGCCCACGTGATGTACTGCTGGTTGTTGGAGACAGAATTATTGAGACTCCAGGGCCTTATCGATCCAGATATTTTGAAACCATTTCCTATAGAAATCTGCTCGCGGAATACATGGATCAGGGTGCCCGATGGTTCTCAGCACCAAAGCCGAGGCTACTAGACACTATCTATGACTACACACGAAATGCCAATGGGCTAAAGTTGAACAATGATGAGCCGGTGTTTGATGCAGCCAATGTTTTGCGAGCTGGGTACGATATTTTTTACCAAATCTCCGACACTGGCAATGAAATGGGCCTGAAATGGTTGGCAAGTATGCTTGGCTCAGAATATACCGTCCATCCAATCAGCTCAGATATTTATTCGTCAGTTCACATCGATTCCACGCTTTGCCTACTTCGACCAGGACTCATTCTGGCTAATCCGGAGAGAGTTAAGAGTTTGGAGTCACTTCCCAAATCTCTGCAGAGCTGGAAGGTTATTTACGCACCAGACATGGTTGAGTATTCTTACTCAGAAATGGAGCCAATATCCTCTAAATGGCTTGGCATGAATCTCCTCATGCTTGCGCCTGATCTCGCAGTAGTTGATGCGCACCAGACCCCATTAATTAAGTTGCTAGAGCAGAACAACATAAACGTGTTACCTCTTACATTGCGACATGGGCGGACGTTAGGAGGAGGATTTCACTGTATTACGCTGGATGTGAAACGCGCTGGAAAATTGGAAAAATATTTTTAACCGGCTGCCCCTACATTCTGCCACTCCCCCTTTGAAGCCCTTGAATATTTTTCTGAAATCTGCTGAGATGGTTTTTTGGGGATTTTTCGGAGGTTAAATGGAGGGGCAACAACCAATTGCCGGAGGGGGGCGAGCCATGCGCCCGGCGCGCGTGCCTAGGCTATCAATTCCATAGGTCAATAAGAGAAAATTTTATAGCGCTTTAACGCTGCCGCGCCAGCACAGTAGGCCGCGCTTTAGCAAGCTGGTCAGGCCAATCGCGGCTGAAATGTAGGCCGTGGCTTTCGCGGACTGCGACACAGCATTATGTTAACGCTATAGCAGGCACGCAAGCGCATATCTTTGATACGTGCAAAACCTTACCCGGCTTACAGCTTGCGCAAAAATATGCGGTCCGTGTTGGCGGCGGTGAGAATCAGCGGCTGGCGTTATATGATGGTATTTTTTAATTAAAGAAAATCATATCGCCGCAGCAGGTGGCGTCGCTAAGGCGCTTGCTGCCGCCAGTGAGCTGAAGGCACAGGTGCCAGTCCAAATAGAGGTTGAGACATTGGCTCAGCTTGAAGAGGCGCTTAGCGCACAGGCACGGTTAATTCTGCTGGATAACTTTACCCTTAAGCACCTGCGCGAAGCTGTGCGCATCAATGCTGGACGCGCTGTACTCGAGGTCTCGGGAGGTGTGAATCTAGAGACCGTACGCGCAATTGCTGAGGTGGGTGTGGATCGAGTTTCAATCGGAGCATTGACTAAGCATCTGCAGGCAACGGATTACTCGTTACGGGTGATTGAGTAGCGCTGCCGTGCCAGAGCGGCAGACTCTACCTACTCTGCCAACAGTCTCATCTTGGAAAATATTGTTACACTCACTTCCACATTAAAAAATATCAGCCATTAACTGTTCGTGAGAGGAGGTTAATTTCAGAATCTAGCTTATCGCTTAAAGACTCAATATCGTGTGAAAAACAGTCAACGTAGCTCGCATAATTCATACACAAAAGAATCGGTATCGAGAGGATGGGAATGGTCAGTGCTAATACTGCAAACACCAGCGTATCAACGTTTAACATAAAGAGTATGCTAAACGCCAAGATATAGGCAGCGCTTAAACATAGTAGCCACAGCAGTGAGTTCAGCATAATCGCGCTAAAATTACGCCAACATGCAAGCACACTAAGACCTAGCGCTTTATGTAGCGGCATCCGATGCCAAGTGATTAAAGCTGGGGTAAATCGGGTCAACATACGAAATATTCTGTAAATTATTATCCTTATCATCATTGCGCCTAGCACATAAAACGACGCATAATTTCCTGCTGCTATGTCTTTAATAAATTGATTGGGAGTGACCCATATTAAGACTACCAAAAGCGCTAAAACAGCCGAGATAAAAAGGGCGATCACTTCATATAAACCGAGCAATAGCAGTCGCCCAACAGTTTTTTTATTATACGTGCTGCGTAGAGTTGACTGGGTGGCAAGTAAGGTTGATTTTTGATTGAGTTTTTTGCGGCATACTGCCATAAAGCCGACTCGTATGAATGGACTTAAAAGCCATTCTCCTACAATTAAAAGGGGTAGGATTAAAAACAAACTGCACAAAGAACCGATCAGGAAAATAAAAGGGTTTTGCCCAAACAGCCAAAGCCCTTTTTTAAACCATGTATAACCCGCTTTGGCGGGGAGTTTATTAATATGCATATACAGGAGTGGAAAATTCCTATAAATTAAAGTGGATGCAAAGCTGGCGCTATTATATGAGCACGTAGTATTTTCTCAAAGTACGCCGGGTCATGAGACTTAAGCATTTGCGCTTGACGTGGTAAATAAACATCATAAAGGCGTGGCCTGAGCGGGTGGATGAGGGTACGCCTCTAACGGTGATCCACTGCACGCCCTTTTTGAAGGGGTAGACCCAACACTCGTGTTCTTGCACAGCAATGCCAGCCTGGCATTCACATCGGGGTCAAACCGGCCGCTCGTGGTATGCCAGCGCTCAGAGAGGGTACTGGCTACACAACGCTCGCTTCCCTTGGTGTTGTCACCCGCCACCATTTCGATCACAATAAAATTCCTTGACAAAAACATATTTTACTTTCGATTTGTATCGTAAAATAAGGACCTTTCTTATTTTAGGTTACGCCCGATGAAACGAATGCTCCAAGGTCGTTATGTCACGATATCGACAACGGGCGAAAAAGCGCGGGCCTTCGTACCCGCACCGCTTCCACCTTGCCCACCTATCGCTTGGACTGCCGAATTGCGCAGAAAATTCGACCGGGCGTTACTCGCGCTAGGACAATTAGATAGCGTATCAACGCTGCTACCTGACACCTCGCTTTTTCTATACATGTATGTACGTAAAGAGGCGGTGCTCTCATCCATGATCGAAGGGACGCAATCTTCACTCTCCGATTTGTTGTTATTCGAGCTAGATGAAATGCCGGGTGTCCCATTAGATGATGTACGTGAAGTGAGCCACTATGTCGCAGCACTCGAACATGGTTTGCGCCTGCTCAAAGAAGGGCTGCCATTGTCATTGCGGCTGATTCGAGAAGTGCACAGCGTGCTGTTAGCAGAGGGTCGTGGTTGTAGGCTAACCCCAGGGGAATTTCGACGCAGCCAAAACTGGATTGGGGGCACACGGCCAGGCAACGCGGCTTTCGTTCCGCCTCCTGCTGAGGAAGTGCTCGCATGTATGAGCAAGCTCGAGCTATTTCTTCATGATCAGCCAGAGCCAACGCCAGTCTTGCTTAAAGCAGCGCTAGCGCATGTGCAGTTTGAAACGATTCACCCATTTCTCGATGGTAATGGTCGTTTGGGCCGCCTCCTGATCACGTTGCTTTTATATGAACAGAAGGTGTTACGAGAGCCCATGCTCTATCTGAGCCTCTATTTCAAAGCCCATCGCCAATACTATTATGAACTGCTCAATAATGTCCGCTTGACTGGTGAATGGGAAGCCTGGCTCGATTTTTTTACTGAAGCCATTACTGTCACCGCTACCCAGGCAGTAGTAACGGCGCAACAACTTCTCGAATTGCTCGCTCAGGATCGAGAAAAAATGAATAGGCTGGGCAGAGCGGCACCTTCTGCTTTGCAAATCCACCAAGTACTTATCGAGCGCCCTGTTACCACCTCGGGCGGGTTAGTAGAGAAAACGGGTCTAACACCCGCCACTGTCAATAAGACATTGGCTCACATGGAAAAACTGGGTATCGTACAAGCACTCACCCCCCAGAAGCGAAACCGCCTGTTCAGTTATGCAAGGTATATAGAAATAGTGGATCGAGGTATAGGGCCGTTGGAGAAGTGACGCGCTTTAGCCTAGAGTTGTGGGGAACTTCTTAGTGGACCTTTTGTGACAGACCAATTAATATTTAACGCTGCCGCGCCAGCACAGTAGGCCGCGCTTTAGCCAACTGGTTAAAATCAATTGCTTATAATTTGTTTCTTAAGGGTAAAAATCAATATACAAATTTTGTATTGCAAAAATTTAAATCCTTTGTTATCTTTTTCAAAGATTTAGCTTCAAAGTAAAAAGTACTGTTGTCAGACTTCCTTAACTAAGGGGTGTCCTCAGTCGTAAAAATAGAGCATGGAGATAGGTGGAGAATGCTGCTTGGCAAGCGCAGAGGGTGAGTGCCTATGCGTGCCTAGTATTGCCTAAATTAATGTTCGTGCGGTGTTGAGGGTTCACCCGAAACAAGAAGAAAGGTAATTGCACGATGGATCAAAAACCCCCCACTATTGACTTGGCTAAGTGCTACCGTATCCACATTGGCTGCTTAAATTGCTGACGCTTGGTTACCATTCAATCTGAGTTATTCACGCCCTGAATGAAAGCGTGAATAGGAGATTGGGAGCTTTTTAGTTCTTATGCTTCACCTGTCGTGTTGAAATCTGTTTAAGTTCTGTTGTACGGCCCGTCAGCCCAGGGCCGACCTTTAACTTCTACTCTAGGTGACTTATGCCTGCTTGTGTCAATCTGGTAACCTATCCCTTGTCCGCTGCGCAAATGGAGATTTGGCTCGCGCAGCAAATCAACCCCCGCAGTCCTGTCTACAATATTTGCCAATTCACAGAAATCCATGGCGCGGTTGACTCGGCCTTGTTCGAAGTCGCCTTGCGGCAGGTGGTTGTGGAAGCAGAAAGCTTTTGTCTTCAGTTCATCGAAAGTAGCGATGGCATTCAACAATTTATCAGTTTGCCGGATTGGTCGCTTCCTTTGATCGATCTCAGCGCAGAGGTTGATCCTCAAGCTGCTGCCGAAGCTTGGATGAAAGCGGACTACGAACAGCCAACCGATCTACTGAATGACTTGCCGTTTGGCTTTGCATTGTTAAAAGTCGCATCTGACCGATTTTTTTGGTATCAGCGTTGTCACCATATCGCGATGGATGGGGCCGGTGGCCTCCTCACTGCGCAACGTATAGCGCAGGTGTATAGCGCACTAGTCAAAGGGGTAATAGCGCAAGAGCACCCATTCGGGCCCGTATCGCTGTTGCTGGAAAATGATGTTCGCTACTGCGCCTCTGCGCACTTTACAAAAGATCGGGAGTATTGGCTTGCGCACTGCGCGGATTGGCCTAGCGCTGTGACACTTGCAGGTAGGCAAGCCCCCGCTTTGCACCACCGTCTGCGTCAGACAGCTTACCTATCCTCTCAAACAGTGCGCGCTTACGCTTCTGACGCAAGTGGTTTGGCCCAGTTTATTACCGCTGCCGTGGCGGCGTATCTTCATCGTTTAACCGGTGCTCAAGACGTGGTGTTGGGCTTTCCGGTGCCAGCTCGCTTTGGCGAAGGCCGGCGTATTCCCGGCACGACTTCTAATGTCATGCCTATCCGGCTCACTGTGCAGCCAGACACGAACCTCACATCATTGATAGAACAAGCGGCGCAAGAGATTCAACGCGGGTTTCGGCATCAACGCTATCGCTGTGAAGAGCTACGGCGAGAACTCCGACTGGCGCAAGGCCAGCAATTGTTTGGTCCCACCATCAATCTTATGCCATTTGACAATGACCTGCACTTTGGCAAACATGCGTCGACCACTCATAACCTCAGCAATGGGCCGGTAGAAGATCTGATGATCGCGGTCTATATGCGATCCGACGACAGCCCGCTACGGATTGACTTTAACGCGAACCCTGCGCTTTATACGGCAGATGAACTGATTGCACACCAACGCCGTTTCTTAAAGTTCCTAGATGCCCTCGCCACCGAGCCCATTCAGCCGATTGGCGGCGTCGACTTGCTCGATGCGGTGGAGCGGCGGCAATTGCTGGTCGAGTGGAACGCGACAGTGTGTGATTATCCGACACACCAGTGCATCCACCAGTTGTTCGAAGAGCAGGTGGAGCGTACGCCAGAAGCGACAGCGCTCGTGTATGAAGATCAAATGCTGAGTTATGCCGAACTGAATGTGTGCGCCAATCGCCTCGCGCATCGTCTTATCGAACTGGGGGTTGAACCGGATGCGCGTGTGGCGATTTGTGTGGCGCGCAGCCCTGCGATGATAATTGGGTTACTGGCGATCTTGAAGGCGGGCGGCGCCTATGTGCCGCTGGACCCGGCGTATCCGGGGGAGCGGCTCACGTATATTCTGGCCGATGCCGCGCCCGACATTGTGCTGGCTGATGCGGCGGGCTGTGCCGCGCTTGGTGATGCGGTGCTCGCCGAGCGCACCGTGCTCGATCCGAACACGTTGCCGGAGCGGGCGAACACGAATCCGTCAGTGCCGGGCCTCACGGCCCGCCATCTCGCGTATGTAATCTACACGTCCGGCTCCACCGGTACCCCGAAGGGTGTGCAAAGTGAGCATCGGGCGCTCATCAATCGTCTGGTCTGGATGCAACAAGCCTATGGCTTGACGACGGCCGACCGCGTGCTACAGAAAACGTCCTTTGGTTTTGACGTGTCTGTCTGGGAGTTTTTCTGGACTTTGCTCAATGGTGCCACGCTGGTTGTGGCTGCACCGGATGTGCACCGAGATACCGCGGCCTTAATGGCGCTGGTAATCCGGCAGCGCATTACCACTGTTCATTTCGTGCCGTCCATGCTCGGCACGTTCTTGCACAATGAAGGAATTCAGCACTGTACGTCTGTGAAACGGTTGATCTGCAGTGGTGAAGCGCTATCCGGTGCGAGTGTCCGGCTTTGCCAAACGCTATTACCGGGTGCGCGGCTGTATAACTTGTATGGTCCGACGGAAGCCGCGATTGACGTGACGGCCTGGAGTTGCCCATCGGATTACGCGGAAGACACTGTGCCGATCGGCCGGCCGATTGCGAACACACGAATTTATTTACTGGATGCCTGCGGTCAGCCGGTGCCGCTGGGTGCGGTCGGCGAGCTGTACATCGGTGGCGCAGGTGTCGCGCGCGGCTACCTGAACCGGCCCGAGCTCACCGCCGAGCGCTTTGTGCGCGATCCGTTTTCGGACAAGGATGACGCACGGATGTATAAAACAGGCGACTTAGCCCGCTACCTGCCCGACGGCAATCTAGTGTTTCTCGGCCGCAACGATCATCAGGTCAAAATCCGCGGCTTTCGGATCGAACCCGGCGAAATCGAGGCGCGGCTTATCGAGCATCCACAGGTACGCGAAGCCGCCGTGCTCGCGTTAGGCGAGGAGGGTGACAGGCGTTTGGTCGCCTATGTTGTGGCTGAGCCTGACGAACAGCTCGCTCACACGCTACGCTCACACCTCACAAGCCGGTTGCCTGAATACATGATGCCAGCGGCCTTCGTGCGCTTGGATGTGTTACCGCTGATGCCTAACGGCAAGCTCGATCGCCGAGCATTGCCTGCCCCAGATGACGAGGCTTTTGCCCGTCAATCGTATGAGGCTCCGCAAGGGGAAATCGAGACTGCACTGGCCGCCATCTGGGCTGAGTTGCTGGGTCTGGAGCGCGTTAGCCGGCACGACAGTTTTTTCGCGCTTGGGGGCCATTCGCTGCTCGCGGTGCAAATAATCGAGCGCTTGCGGCGTCTTGGCCTGGGTCTCTCCGTGCGCACGCTGTTCGAGACACCCACGCTCAGCGTGTTGGCCCAAGCGCTGGGGCAACACCGCGAAGTGCTTGTACCGCTTAACCTCATTACGCCTGATACCACGAGGTTAACGCCGCAGTTGCTACCGTTAATTGACCTCAAGCAAGCCGAAATCGACCATATCGTTGCACAGACGCCGGGTGGTGTTGGCAATATCCAAGATATCTACGCCCTATCTCCCCTGCAGGATGGCATTCTGTTCCACCACCTACTGGCAACTAAGGGCGATCCTTATCTGCTGGCTGCCCAGTTGGCTTTTTCCGACCGAGCGTTGCTCGATCGTTATCTGGAGGCGGTCCAGCAAGTGGTGAATCGCCACGATATTCTGCGTACCGCCTTTGTCTGGGAGGGGGTGTCCACGCCGGCCCAGACGGTCTGGCGCCGGGCATCGCTGTCAATTACTGAGCTCTCGTTGAATACAGTCGATGGACCGATCATCGAGCAACTGCTCCAGTGTTTCGATCCTCGCCACTATCGTGTTGACTTGAGCCAGGCTCCCTTGCTGCGTTTCGCGATCACGCAGGACAGTGATGGCCGCTGGCTGCTGCTCCAACTGCTGCACCATCTGATTGGCGACCATTCGACGCTAGAGGTGATGCATGCTGAGGTGCAGGCTTTTATCGAAGGCCGGGGCGATAGTCTGCCTGCTCCACAGCCGTTTCGTAACTTAGTGGTACAGGCGCGCTTAGGGGTGAGTCAAGAGGCGCACGAACGCTTCTTCAAGGAGATGCTGACTGAGGTGGACGAGCCCACGCTTCCCTTCGGGTTGGCCGAAGTCCACCGTGATGGCGGCGAAGTGACGGAATCGCACCGCATGCTGCCGCAGGATTTGAATGACCGCCTGCGCGCTCAGGCTAAGCGGTTAGGTGTGAGCTTGGCAAGTCTGTGCCATCTGGCCTGGGCTCAGGTACTTGCGCGCACAAGCGGCCAACAGCGGGTGGTGTTTGGCACGGTCTTATTTGGTCGAATGCAAGCAGGTGAGGGCGCAGACAATGCAATGGGCCTGTTTATTAACACGCTGCCGCTACGCATTGATCTGGTTGGTGGCGTTGAAGGCAGCGTGCGTGATACTCATGCACGGCTCGCTGCGTTGCTCGAGCATGAGTATGCGTCGCTGGCTCTCGCGCAGTGCTGCAGCAGCGTGCCAGCCGGGGCACCATTGTTTAGTGCGCTGCTGAACTACCGGCACAATGCCATGCCATCGGGCAAGAGCACAACCGCGTCCGGCATAGAATTCTTGGGTGGGCAGGAGCGCACCAGCTATCCGTTCACGCTGTCGGTGGAAGACTTCGGCGCTGCGCTGGGCCTGACCGCTCAGGTTGTGCAACCGCTCGATCCAGCCCATGTGTGCAGCTATATGCAGCAGACGTTGCAAAGCCTAGCCGAGGCGCTAGAACGCAAGCCCGACATGCCAGTTTGGCAACTGGAGGTGCTGCCCATCGAGGAGCGAGAACGCTTACTTGAAACGTGGAACGCGACGGCCACGCCATATCCAGAACACCTGTGCATTCATCAGTTGTTCGAGGAGCAGGTCGAGTGTACGCCAGAAGCGACTGCGCTCGTGTACGAAGATCAAATGCTGAGTTATGCCGAACTGAATGTGCGCGCCAACCGCCTCGCGCATCGTCTTATCGAGCTGGGGGTTGAACCGGATGCGCGTGTGGCGATTTGTGTGGCGCGCAGCCCTGCGATGATAATTGGGCTACTGGCGATCTTGAAGGCGGGCGGCGCCTATGTGCCGCTGGACCCGGCGTATCCGGGGGAGCGGCTCACGTATATTCTGGCCGATGCCGCGCCCGAGATTGTGCTGGCTGATGCGGCGGGCCGTGCCGCGCTCGGTGATGCGGTGCTCGCCGAGCGCACCGTGCTTGATCCGAACACGCTGCCGGATAGGGCGAACACGAATCCGTCAGTGCCGGGTCTCACGGCCCGCCATCTCGCGTATGTAATCTACACGTCCGGCTCCACCGGTACCCCGAAGGGTGTGCAAAGTGAGCATCGGGCGCTGATCAATCGTCTGGTCTGGATGCAACAAGCCTATGGCTTGACAACGGTCGACCGTGTGCTACAGAAAACGTCCTTTGGTTTTGACGTGTCTGTCTGGGAGTTTTTCTGGACTTTGCTCAATGGTGCCACGCTGGTTGTGGCTGCACCGGATGTGCACCGAGATACCGCGGCCTTAATGGCGCTGGTAATCCGGCAGCGCATTACCACTGTTCATTTCGTGCCGTCCATGCTCGGTACGTTCTTGCACCATAAAGGGATTCAGCACTGTACGTCTGTGCAACGGTTGATCTGCAGTGGTGAAGCGCTATCCGGTGCGAGTGTCCGGCTTTGCCAAACGCTATTACCGGGTGCGCGGCTGTATAACTTGTATGGCCCGACGGAAGCCGCGATTGACGTGACGGCCTGGAGTTGCCCATCGGATTACGCGGAAGACACTGTGCCGATCGGCCGGCCGATTGCGAACACACGAATTTATTTACTGGATGCCTGCGGTCAGCCGGTGCCGCTGGGTGCGGTCGGCGAGCTGTACATCGGTGGAGCAGGTGTCGCGCGCGGCTACCTGAACCGGCCCGAGCTTACCGCCGAGCGCTTTGTGCGCGATCCGTTTTCGGACAAGGATGACGCACGGATGTATAAAACAGGCGACTTAGCCCGCTATCTGCCCGACGGTAATCTGGAGTTTTTGGGCCGTAACGACCATCAGGTGAAGATCCGAGGCTTTCGGATCGAAACTGGTGAGATCGAGGCGCGGCTTATCGAGCATCCACAGGTACGCGAAGCCGCCGTGCTCGCGTTAGGCGAGGAGGGTGACAAGCGTTTGGTCGCCTATGTCGTGGCAGAGCCTGACGAGCAGCTCGCTCACACGCTACGCTCATACCTCACAAGCCGGTTGCCTGAATACATGATGTCAGCGGCCTTCGTGCGCTTGGATGTGTTACCGCTGACGCCTAACGGCAAGCTCGATCGCCGAGCATTGCCTGCCCCAGATGACGAGGCTTTTGCCCGTCAATCGTATGAGGCTCCGCAAGGGGAAATTGAGACTGCACTGGCCGCCATCTGGGCTGAGTTGCTGGGTCTGGAGCGCGTTAGCCGTCACGACAGCTTCTTCGCGCTCGGCGGCCATTCGCTGCTCGCGGTGCGGCTCATCGAGCGTTTGCGGCGTCTGGGGCTCGGCTTGTCCGTGCGTGCGCTGTTTGACACCCCGACGCTCAGCGCGCTGGCTCAAGCGCTGGGTCAGCTTCGCGACGTGGCGGTGCCGCCCAACGTCATCACGCCCGAGACCACCGCGCTGACGCCATCGATGTTGCCACTGATTGACCTGACGCAGGCCGACATCGACCGGATTGTCAGGCAGGTGCCGGGCGGCATCGCGAATCTCCAAGATATCTATGCGCTCTCGCCATTGCAGGACGGCATCCTGTTTCACCATCTGCTGGCAAGCGAAGGCGATCCGTATTTGCTGATCGGCCAACTGGCCTTTGATAGCCGGGCGCGGCTCGATCAGTATCTGGGCGCCATCCAGCAGGTCGTCAACCGGCACGACATTCTGCGCACCGCATTTGTGTGGGAAGGGGTGTCCACACCCGCGCAAGTGGTCTGGCGTCACGCGCTGCTGTCGGTGACCGAACTCGTGCTGGAGGCCGCCGACGAGCCGATCGCCGAACAATTGGCGCGGCGCTTCAATCCCCGCCACTTTCGTCTGGATTTGACCCAGGCGCCGCTGCTGCGCTTTGTGATTGCGCAAGACACCGATGGCCGCTGGCTGCTCGTCCAACTGCTGCACCATCTGGTGAGCGATCATTCGGCGCTGGAAGTCCTGCACACTGAGGTGCAGGCGTTCATCGAAGGCCGGGGCGAGACACTGCCGGCAGCGCAGCCGTTCCGTCATCTGGTCGCGCAAGCGCGCCTGGGCGTGAGTCAAGCCGAGCATGTGCGTTTTTTCACCGAGTGGCTCGCGGACGTGGACGAACCTACGTTGCCGTTCGGTCTTGCGCAGGTGCATCGCGACGGCGCGCACGTGCACGAAGCGCAGCGGATGTTGCCGCCGGCATTGAACGATCGGCTCCGCGCGCAGGCCAGACGCCTGGGTGTGAGCCTGGCCAGCCTGTGTCACCTGGCGTGGGCGCAGGTGCTCGCGTGCGCGAGCGGTCAGCCGCGGGTGGTGTTCGGCACAGTGCTGTTCGGGCGGATGCAGGCGGGTGACGGCGCCGACAGCGCGATGGGGCTGTTTATCAATACGCTGCCGCTGCGCGTGGAGCTCGACGGCAGCGTTGAGCACAGCGCGCGCGACACGCATGCGCGGCTGGCGGCGCTACTCGAACATGAGCATGCGTCGTTGGCGCTGGCGCAACGCTGCAGCGGGGTGCCGACGGGCGCGCCGCTGTTCAGTGCGCTGCTCAATTACCGGCACAATGTTCCCTCGGGCGAGCGCGGCGGGCTAGCAGGCGTCGAGCTACTGAGTGCAGAGGAACGCACCAATTATCCGTTGCTGCTGTCGGTGGAGGACTTCGGGCAGGCGCTGGGGCTGACGGCGCAGGTGGTGGAGTCGCTGGATCCCGCTCGGGTGTGTGGTTATATGCAGCAGGCGCTGGCAAGCCTGGCCGAGGCGCTCGAGGCGACACCCGAGCGGCCGGTGCGGCAGTTGGAGGTATTGCCCAACGCGGAGCGGACCTTACTGCTGCAGACATGGAATGCGACGCAACAGGATTATCCTGCGCACCAATGCATCCACCAGTTGTTCGAAGCGCAGGTCGCGCGCGCGCCTGAGGCGACGGCGTTGGTGTATGAGGATCAAACGCTCAGCTACGCACAGTTGAATGCACAGGCTAATCGCCTGGCGCATCGGCTGATCGAGTCGGGGGTACAGCCCGATGCGCGCGTGGCGATCTGTGTGGAGCGGAGTCCGGCGATGGTGGTGGGGCTACTGGCGATCCTGAAGGCGGGCGGCGCCTATGTGCCGCTGGACCCGGCGTATTCGGGCGAGCGGCTCGCGCATATTCTGGCCGATGCCGCGCCCGAGATTGTGCTGGCCGATGCGGCGGGCCGCGCCGCGCTCGGTGACGTGGCGCTCGTGTCCCGTACCGTACTCGACCCGACTGTGCTGCCGGATCGGCTGGACACGAATCCGTCGGTGCCGGGCCTGACGGCCCGTCATCTCGCGTATGTGATCTATACATCTGGCTCGACCGGCACGCCCAAGGGCGTGATGGTCGAGCATGCACAGGTTGTCCGTCTGTTTGACGCGACCCAATCTTGGTATCACTTTGACCAGCATGATATCTGGTGCCTGTTTCACTCCTTTGCTTTCGATTTCTCTGTTTGGGAGATCTGGGGAGCATTGCGTCATGGTGGCAAGCTCATCATCGTTCCCCATCAGATTGCTCGTTCACCACAAGACTTCCACCGGTTGGTCTGTGAACAGGGTGTCACCGTATTGAATCAGACCCCGAGTGCGTTCAAGACATTTATCGCCAGCCAAGCGCAAAACACATTACGGGATCAATTACGCTATGTGATTTTTGGTGGAGAAGCGTTGGAGACTTCCATCTTGCAAACGTGGTATGCGACACGCGCAGAGCAGGTTCCGCAATTGGTAAACATGTATGGAATTACAGAAACGACTGTGCATGTGACCTACCGGCCGCTTCGATCCCAGGACAGCACTCAAGTTGGCAGTCCGATGGGCGTGCGGATTCCGGATTTGAAGGTTTATTTGCTCGATGCATACGGACAGCCGGTGCCATTGGGCGCGGTGGGCGAACTATACGTCGGTGGCGCGGGCGTCGCGCGCGGCTATCTGAACCGGCCCGAGTTGACCGCCGAGCGCTTTGTGCGCGATCCGTTCTCGGACAAGGATGACGCACGGATGTACAAGACGGGCGATCTGGCGCGTTATCAGCCCGATGGCAATTTGGAGTTCATCGGCCGTAACGACCATCAGGTCAAGCTGAGGGGCTTTCGTATCGAGTTGGGCGAGATTGAGGCGTGTCTGGCGCAGCACCCGCAAGTGCGCGACGCGGTCGTGCTGGTGGTGGGCGACGGCAGCGACAAGCGCCTGGTCGCCTATGTGGTGGCTGAGCCGGATGATGCGCTGGCCAGCACGCTGCGCGCACATGTCGCCGCAACCTTGCCCGAGTATATGGTGCCGGCCGCGTTCGTGCAGCTCGACGCGTTGCCGTTGACGCCGAACGGCAAGCTGGACCGGCGTGCGCTGCCGGCGCCAGACGCCGATGCGTTCGCGCATCAAGCATACGAGGCGCCGCAAGGCGAGTTCGAGACTGCGCTCGCGGCAATCTGGTCTGAACTACTGGGCGTCGAGCAGGTCAGCCGGCACGACAGCTTTTTCGCGCTCGGGGGCCACTCGCTGCTCGCGGTGCAAATGATCGAGCGCTTGCGGCGTCTTGGCCTGGGTCTCTCCGTGCGCACGCTGTTCGAGACGCCCACGCTCAGCATGCTGGCTCAATCTCTCGGCCAACACCGCGAAGTGATCACACCACCCAATCTTATTACGCCGAACACTATTGCACTAACGCCGGACCTGCTGCCACTGATCGACCTTGGCCAAGCCGAAATCGACCATATCGTTGCACAGACGCCGGGTGGTGTTGGCAATATCCAAGATATTTATGCCCTATCTCCCCTGCAGGATGGCATTCTGTTCCATCACCTACTGGCAACTAAGGGCGATCCTTATCTGCTGGCTGCCCAGTTGGCTTTTTCCGACCGAGCGTTGCTCGATCGTTATCTGGAGGCGGTCCAACAAGTGGTGAATCGCCACGATATTCTGCGTACCGCCTTTGTCTGGGAGGGGGTGTCCACGCCGGCCCAGACGGTCTGGCGCCGGGCATCGCTGTCAATTACTGAGCTCTCGTTGAATACAGTCGATGGACCGATCATTGAGCAACTGCTCCAGTGTTTCAATCCTCGCCACTATCGTGTTGACTTGAGCCAGGCTCCCTTGCTGCGTTTCGCGATCACGCAGGACAGTGATGGCCGCTGGCTGCTGCTCCAACTGCTGCACCATCTGATTGGCGACCATTCGACGCTAGAGGTGATGCATGCTGAGGTGCAGGCTTTTATCGAAGGCCGGGGCGATAGTCTGCCTGCTCCACAGCCGTTTCGTAACTTAGTGGTACAGGCGCGCTTAGGGGCGAGTCAAGAGGTGCACGAACGCTTCTTCAAGGAGATGCTGATTGAGGTGGACGAGCCCACGCTTCCCTTCGGGTTGGCCGAAGTCCACAGTGATGGCGTCGAAGTGACGGAATCGCACCGCATGCTGCCGCAGGATTTGAATGACCGCCTGCGCGCTCAGGCTAAGCGGTTAGGTGTGAGCTTGGCAAGTCTGTGCCATCTGGCCTGGGCTCAGGTACTTGCGCGCACAAGCGGCCAACAGCGGGTGGTGTTTGGCACGGTGTTATTCGGTCGAATGCAAGCAGGTGAGGGCGCAGACAATGCAATGGGCCTGTTTATTAACACGCTGCCGCTACGCATTGATCTGGTTGGTGGCGTTGAAGGCAGCGTGCGTGATACTCATGCACGGCTCGCTGCGTTGCTCGAGCATGAGCATGCGTCGCTGGCTCTCGCGCAGCGCTGCAGCAGCGTGCTAGCCGGGGTACCGTTGTTTAGCGCGCTGCTGAACTACCGGCACAATGCCATGCCATCGGGCAAGAGCACAACCGCGTCCGGCATAGAGTTCTTGGGTGGACAGGAGCGCACCAATTACCCGTTTACATTGTCGGTGGAGGACTTTGGTTCCGCGTTGGAGCTGACTGCTCAGGTCACACAGCCGTTCAATCCAGCTCGTGTGTGTGGCTACATGCAACAAACGCTGGAAAGCTTGGCTGAAGCGCTAGAGTTCACGCCCTATATGCCGGTTTGGCAACTGGAAGTGCTGCCTATTGAGGAGCGTGAACTGTTGCTTCAGACGTGGAATGCAACGGCAACAGAGTATCTTGAACAGCATTGCATCCACCAGTTGTTCGAAGAGCAGGTGGAGCGTACGCCAGAAGCGACAGCGCTCGTGTATGAAGATCAAATGCTGAGTTATGCCGAGCTGAATGTGTGCGCCAATCGCCTCGCGCATCGTCTTATCGAACTGGGGGTTGAACCGGATGCGCGAGTGGCGATCTGTGTGGCGCGCAGCCCTGCGATGATAATTGGGTTACTGGCGATCTTGAAAGCAGGGGGCGCCTATGTACCGCTTGATCCAGCCTATCCGAGCGATCGTCTGACGTACATTTTGGCCGATGCTATGCCGACACTCCTGTTGGCCGATGGGGTTGGACGCGCTGCGCTGGGCGAGGCAGCTGTTGGCCCGTTGACTGTGCTCGATCCGAACAGACTGCCGGAATCATCTGCCACCAATCCGCATGTCCCCGGACTGACCTCGCGTCAACTTGCCTATGTGATCTACACTTCCGGCTCTACCGGCATGCCCAAGGGGGTGATGGTCGAGCACCGAGGCGTTGTGAATCTCGCCCAGGCACAGACGGCTTACTTTGGGGTTCGCCCATCCAGCCGAGTCTTGCAGTTTACTTCTTTCAGTTTTGACGTGAGTGTCGGGGAAATCGTCATGGCCTTAGGGTGTGGTGCAGGCTTGTATCTAGCGCCCGATAATATCCGTCTTGATCGGCATAAACTATGGGATTATTTGGCTAGGCAGGTGATCACTCACGCGATCTTACCCCCCGCACTGCTTCAGGGTGGCCAGGATTTGCCTTGCCTGAACGCCTCTCTGACGCTAATTTTGACAGGCGAAGCCCCCAGTTCGACATTGCTTAGAACCTTGATTTGTCAGGGTACTGTCTTCAATGCCTATGGCCCGACAGAAACCACCATTTGGTCCACAGCATGGCATTGCTCTCATGAATTGAGCAGCGAAGTGGTTCCCATTGGTCGACCCATCGCGAATACTCGGCTCTACCTGCTGGACGTGCACGGTCAACCTGTGCCATTGGGGGCAGTAGGCGAACTGTACATTGGCGGGGCCGGTGTTACGCGTGGCTATCTAAACCGTCCTGAATTGACCGCTGAGCGTTTCCTCTCTGATCGGTTTAGCGATGATGAAGAGGCGCGGATGTATAAAACAGGCGACTTGGCTCGCTATTTGCCCGACGGTAATCTGGAGTTTTTGGGCCGTAACGACCATCAGGTCAAGATCCGCGGCTTTCGGATCGAAACGGGTGAGATCGAGGCGCGGCTTATCGAGCATCCACAGGTACGCGAAGCCACCGTGCTCGTGTTAGGCGAGGAGGGTGACAAGCGTTTGGTCTCCTATGTTGTGGCTGAGCCTGACGAGCAGCTCGCTCACACGCTACGCTCACACCTTATAAGCCGGTTGCCTGAATACATGATGCCAGCGGCCTTCGTGCGCTTGGATGTGTTACCGCTGACGCCTAACGGTAAGCTCGATCGCCGAGCATTGCCTGTCCCAGATGACGAGGCTTTTGCTCGTCAATTGTATGAGGCTCCGCAAGGGGAAATCGAGACTGCACTGGCCGCCATCTGGGCTGAGTTGCTGGGTCTGGAGCGCGTTAGCAGGCACGACAGTTTTTTCGCGCTTGGGGGCCATTCGCTGCTTGCTGTGCAAATAATCGAGCGCTTGCGGCGTCTTGGCCTGGGTCTCTCCGTGCGCACGCTGTTCGAGACACCCACGCTCAGCGTGCTGGCCCAAGCGCTGGAGCAACACCGCGAAGTGCTTGTACCGCTTAACCTCATTACGCCTGATACCACGAGGTTAACACCGCAGTTGCTACCGTTAATTGACCTCAAGCAAGCCGAAATCGACCATATCGTTGCACAGACGCCGGGTGGTGTTGGCAATATCCAAGATATCTACGCCCTATCTCCCCTGCAGGATGGCATTCTGTTCCACCACCTACTGGCAACTAAGGGCGATCCTTATCTGCTGGCTGCCCAGTTGGCTTTTTCCGACCGAGCGTTGCTCGATCGTTATCTGGAGGCGGTCCAACAAGTGGTGAATCGCCACGATATTCTGCGTACCGCCTTTGTCTGGGAGGGGGTGTCCACGCCGGCCCAGACGGTCTGGCGCCGGGCATCGCTGTCAATTACTGAGCTCTCGTTGAATACAGTCGATGGACCGATCATCGAGCAACTGCTCCAGTGTTTCGATCCTCGCCACTATCGTGTTGACTTGAGCCAGGCTCCCTTGCTGCGTTTCGCGATCACGCAGGACAGTGATGGCCGCTGGCTGCTGCTCCAACTGCTGCACCATCTGATTGGCGACCATTCGACGCTAGAGGTGATGCATGCTGAGGTGCAGGCTTTTATCGAAGGCCGGGGCGATAGTCTGCCTGCTCCACAGCCGTTTCGTAACTTAGTGGTACAGGCGCGCTTAGGGGTGAGTCAAGAGGCGCACGAACGCTTCTTCAAGGAGATGCTGACTGAGGTGGACGAGCCCACGCTTCCCTTCGGGTTGGCCGAAGTCCACCGTGATGGCGGCGAAGTGACGGAATCGCACCGCATGCTGCCGCAGGATTTGAATGACCGCCTGCGCGCTCAGGCTAAGCGGTTAGGTGTGAGCTTGGCAAGTCTGTGCCATCTGGCCTGGGCTCAGGTACTTGCGCGCACAAGCGGCCAACAGCGGGTGGTGTTTGGCACGGTCTTATTTGGTCGAATGCAAGCAGGTGAGGGCGCAGACAATGCAATGGGCCTGTTTATTAACACGCTGCCGCTACGCATTGATCTGGTTGGTGGCGTTGAAGGCAGCGTGCGTGATACTCATGCACGGCTCGCTGCGTTGCTCGAGCATGAGTATGCGTCGCTGGCGCTCGCGCAGCGCTGCAGCAGCGTGCCAGCCGGGGCACCGTTGTTTAGCGCGCTGCTGAACTACCGGCACAATGCCATGCTATCGGGCAAGAGCGCAATCGCGTCCGGCATAGAGTTCTTGGGTGGACAGGAGCGCACCAACTATCCGTTCACGCTGTCGGTGGAAGACTTTGGTGCCACGTTGGGCCTGACTGCTCAGGTCGTGCAACCACTCGATCCGGCTAGGATGTGCAGTTATATGCAGCAGACGCTACAAAGCCTGGCTAAGGCGCTGGAGCACGCGCCCGACATGCCGGTTTGGCAACTGGAGGTGCTGCCTATCGAAGAGCGTGAATGCTTACTCGAAACCTGGAACGCGACGGCCACGCTATATCCAGAACACCTGTGCATTCATCAGTTGTTCGAGGAGCAGGTCGAGTGTACGCCAGAAGCGACTGCTCTCGTGTACGAAGATCAAATGCTGAGTTATGCCGAACTGAATACGCGCGCCAACTGTCTCGCGCATCAGCTCATCGAGCTGGGGGTTCAACCGGGTGACTATATTGCTACGTTGCTTGAGCGCTCTGTGGAGTTGGTCGCCACTCAACTGGCGATCCTCAAAGTGGGGGCCGCCTATGTGCCAATTGATCCTCAAGCCCCTGCGGAGCGACAAACCTGGATCTTGGCCGATTGCGCCGCGCGCCTATTGGTCACCGATACTCATACCGAGATTCCTGCCGCCCTGCTTACACCATTGCTACGTCTGGCATCAAGGGACGTAAATGAAACGGATGCGCCAGCTGCCAATCCCGACCTGGTCCATTCCAGTCTAGATACCGCTTATGTGATGTACACCTCAGGCTCGACCGGCGTCCCCAAAGGGGTGCTCGTGCCGCATCGCGCCATTGCTCGCTTGGTGATCAACAACGGCTATGCCGACATCGGAGTCAATGATCGCGTGGCCTTTGCCGCCAATTCCGCTTTCGACGCTAGCACTTTTGAAGTCTGGGCCCCTTTGCTTAATGGGGGCCGTATTGTCATCATTGATGCCGATACGTTCACTGACCCACAACGTCTAGCAAATGCGCTTTGTCGGCATAAGGTGACATCGCTCTTCTTGACGACCGTGTTGTTCAATCAATTCGTTTTGGCTATAGGTCCAGCCTTAGCGCAACTGAAATATCTACTCTGTGGAGGAGAGCAAGAAAAACGGGAGTCTTTCGTAGCGTTACTGAAAAATGGAGGGCCGAGTCATCTTATCCATTGCTATGGGCCCACTGAGAGCACCACTTTTTCAACAACTTACGAGGTGAGTAGACTTGACGATCAACTGGATCGGCTACCTATCGGCCGGCCGATCGCGAACACCCAACTCTATCTGCTGGATGCACACGGCCAGCCCGTGCCATTAGGGGCAATAGGCGAGCTGTACATTGGTGGGGCGGGTGTTGCGCGTGGCTATCTGAATCGTCCTGAATTGACCGCCGAGCGTTTCCTTCCCGATCCGTTCAGCGAGCGTGAGCATGCTCGTATGTACAAGACGGGCGATCTGGCCCGCTACTTGCCTGACGGCAATCTAGAGTTCTTGGGGCGCAACGACCAGCAGGTCAAGCTCCGCGGCTTTCGGATCGAACTCGGCGAGATCGAGACGCGCTTGATTGAGCACCCGCAGGTGCGGGAAGCCGCGGTACTCGCGTTAGATGAGAACAGTGGCAAGCGCCTCATCGCCTATGTTGTGGCAGAGCCGGACGAGCAGCTTGTCCACACGCTACGTGCGCACCTTGCGGCTAGGCTGCCTGAGTACATGGTGCCAGCCGTCTTCGTGCGCTTAGATGTACTACCGCTCACGCCTAATGGAAAGCTCGACCGTCAGGCGCTGCCGGCGCCGGACGCCGACGCGTTCGCGCATCAAGCATACGAGGCGCCGCAAGGCGAACTCGAGACCGCGCTCGTGGTAATCTGGTCGGAGCTGCTAGGCGTCGAGCAGGTCAGCCGTCACGACAGTTTTTTCGCGCTCGGTGGTCACTCGCTGCTTGCCATGCGTCTCATGAACCGCGTCGCAACACTCGGTGCTGAACTGCCGTTAGCTACCTTGTTTGCTTCGCCCAGCCTGTTAGCTTTTGCTGAAGTGGTCAGTCAGCATTTGGTCCAAGGGGGTGATAAGCCTCCTGCCATTAGCCCTGTGTCCCGCGAAAGCGCCTTGTCGCTTTCGTTTGCTCAGCAGCGTCTGTGGTTCCTCGCGCAACTCGATGGGGTAAGTGAAACGTATCATATTCCACTGGGGATCTATTTGTGTGGGCCTCTAGATCGGACTGCTTGGCAGCAGGCATTGGATACTGTGTTTGCGCGACACGAAGCATTGCGTTCGGTCTTCATCACCGTTGATGGTCAGCCCCAGGTTCAACTGCTGGCCCCCGAATCGGGCCTGCCGACACGTAGGCATGACCTGCGGGATGCACTCAATGCTAATGAGCAACTAGAGAAGCTGAGCGTGGAGGAAGCCCATGCGCCATTCGATTTAACCCAGGGGCCGCTGATTCGCGCACGCTTAATCCAACTGGCTGACGAGGAGCACGTCTTCCTGCTCACGCAACACCATATCGTCTCAGATGGCTGGTCTTTAGGGGTGCTTTTGCGTGAATTGAGCATACTCTATGCGGCGTACCATGCGGGTAAACCCGATCCATTGCCGCCGCTGGCGATCCAATATCCGGACTACGCTGCTTGGCAAAGACAATGGCTCTCAGGTGAGCGGCTTCAGACTCAGAGTGCTTACTGGCGCACAACGCTAGCTGAGGCGCCCGTGCTGCTCGATCTGCCCACCGACCGACCTCGTCCACCTCAGCAGTCCTTTGCTGGGGCTCAGGTGCCAGTTCGGTTTGAGGCTCAGATGACGCGCTTGCTCAGACGCCTGAGTCAAGAGCAGGGCGTGACCTTATTTATGACCGTGTTAGCTGCTTGGGGGGCAGTCCTATCTAGGCTAGCTGGCCAAGACGATGTCGTGATTGGCACGCCTACCGCCAATCGCAATCATCGTGAGATTGAGCCTTTGATTGGCTTTTTTGTCAACACACTAGCGTTACGCATCGATCTGGCAGGCGAGCCGAATACGGTTGAGCTGCTCGAGCGGGTGCGACGCACGACATTGGACGCGCAAGCTCATCAGGATTTGCCTTTCGAGCAGGTTGTCGAGATTATGCAGCCTCCTCGCAAGCTTAGCCATACACCGTTGTTCCAAGTCATGTTCGCGTGGCAAAATAATGACGTGGGTGAATGGCCTTTGCCCACTCTCGAGATGGCACCCGTTGCATTGAACTATGACATCGTCAAGTTCGATCTCGAACTTGATCTACGAGAGACTGGCGACGAGATCGTTGGGGAATTGCGTTATGCCACTGCTTTGTTCGACCCTCAAACGATTGAGCGGCAGGTCGGCTACCTGCATGTGATGCTGCGGGAGATGGCCACCGATGCGAAGCGCCCCGTTGCCACGGTCGATCTGCTTGCGCCAGTTGAGCGAAAACGTGTGCTCGAAACATTGAATGCAACGGCAACGGAGTATCCCGAACAGCAGTGCATCCACCAGTTGTTCGAAGAGCAGGTGGAGCGTACGCCAGAAGCGACAGCGCTCGTGTATGAAGATCAAATGCTGAGTTATGCCGAGCTGAATGTGTGCGCCAACCGCCTCGCGCATCGTCTCATCGAGCTGGGGGTTGAACCGGATGCGCGAGTGGCGATTTGTGTGGCACGCAGCCCTGCGATGATAATTGGGCTGCTGGCGATCTTGAAAGCAGGGGGCGCCTATGTACCGCTTGATCCAGCCTATCCGAGCGATCGTTTGACGTACATTCTGGCCGATGCTATGCCGACACTCCTGTTGGCCGATGGGGTTGGACGCGCTGCGCTGGGCGAGGCAGCTGTTGGCTCGTTGACTGTGCTCGATCCGAACAGACTGCCGGAATCATCTGCCACCAATCCGCATGTCCCCGGACTGACCTCGCGTCAACTTGCCTATGTGATCTACACTTCCGGCTCTACCGGCATGCCCAAGGGGGTGATGGTCGAGCACCGAGGCGTTGTGAATCTCGCCCAGGCACAGACGGCTTACTTTGGGGTTCGCCCATCCAGCCGAGTCTTGCAGTTTACTTCTTTCAGTTTTGACGTGAGTGTCGGGGAAATCGTCATGGCCTTAGGGTGTGGTGCAGGCTTGTATCTGGCGCCCGATAATATCCGTCTTGATCGGCATAAACTATGGGATTATTTGGCTAGGCAGGTGATCACTCACGCGATCTTACCCCCCGCACTGCTTCAGGGTGGCCAGGATTTGCCTTGCCTGAACGCCTCTCTGACGCTAATTTTGACAGGCGAAGCCCCCAGTTCGACATTGCTTAGAACCTTGATTTGTCAGGGTACTGTCTTCAATGCCTATGGCCCGACAGAAACCACCATTTGGTCCACAGCATGGCATTGCTCTCATGAATTGAGCAGCGAAGTGGTTCCCATTGGTCGACCCATCGCGAATACTCGGCTCTACCTGCTGGACGTGCACGGTCAACCTGTGCCATTGGGGGCAGTAGGCGAACTGTACATTGGCGGAGCCGGTGTTACGCGTGGCTATCTAAACCGTCCTGAATTGACCGCTGAGCGTTTTCTCCCTGATCGATTTAGCGGTGATGAAGAGGCGCGGATGTATAAAACAGGCGACTTGGCCCGCTATCTGCCCGACGGTAATCTGGAGTTTTTGGGCCGTAACGACCATCAGGTCAAGATCCGCGGCTTTCGGATCGAAACGGGTGAGATCGAGGCGCGGCTTATCGAGCATCCACAGGTACGCGAAGCCGCCGTGCTCGTGTTAGGCGAGGAGGGTGGCAAGCGTTTGGTCGCCTATGTCGTGGCTGAGCCTGACGAACAGCTCGCTCACACGCTACGCTCACACCTCACAATCCGGTTGCCTGAATACATGATGCCAGCGGCCTTCGTGCGCTTGGATGTGCTACCGCTGACGCCGAACGGCAAGCTCGATCGCCGAGCATTGCCTGTCCCAGATGACGAGGCTTTTGCTCGTCAATTGTATGAGGCTCCGCAAGGGGAAATCGAGACTGCACTGGCCGCCATCTGGGCTGAGTTGCTGGGTCTGGAGCGCGTCAGCCGTCACGACAGCTTCTTCGCGCTCGGCGGGCATTCGCTGCTCGCGGTGCGGCTCATCGAGCGTTTGCGGCGTCTGGGGCTCGGATTGTCCGTGCGTGCGTTGTTTGACACCCCGACGCTCAGCGCGCTGGCTCAAGCGCTGGGCCAGCTTCGCGACGTGACGGTGCCGCCCAACGTCATCACGCCCGAGACCACCGCGCTCACGCCATCGATGTTGCCACTGATTGACCTGACGCAGGCCGAGATCGACCGGATTGTCGGGCAAGTGCCGGGTGGCATCGCGAATCTCCAAGATATCTATGCGCTCTCGCCATTGCAGGACGGCATCTTGTTTCACCATCTGCTGGCAAGCGAAGGCGATCCGTATTTGCTGATCGGCCAACTGGCCTTTGATAGCCGGGCGCGGCTCGAGCAGTATCTGGGTGCCATCCAGCAGGTCGTCAACCGGCACGACATTCTGCGCACCGCATTTGTGTGGCAAGGGGTGTCCACACCCACGCAGGTGGTCTGGCGTCACGCGCAGCTGTCGGTGACCGAACTCGTGCTGGAGGCCGCCGACGGGCCGATCGCCGAACAATTGGCGCAGCGCTTCGATCCCCGCCACTTTCGTCTGGATTTGACCCAGGCGCCGCTGCTGCGCTTTGCGCTTGCGCAAGATGCCGATGGCCGCTGGCTGCTCGTCCAACTGCTGCACCATCTGATTGGCGATCACTCAACGCTGGAAGTCCTGCATACTGAGGTGCAGGCGTTTATCGAAGGCCGGGGCGAGACACTGCCGGCAGCGCAGCCGTTCCGTCATCTGGTCGCGCAAGCGCGCCTGGGCGTGAGTCAAGCCGAGCATGCGCGTTTTTTCACCGAGTGGCTCGCGGACGTGGACGAACCCACGTTGCCGTTTGGTCTTGCGCAGGTGCATCGCGACGGTGCGCACGTGCACGACGCGCAGCGGATGTTGCCGCCGGCATTGAACGATCGGCTCCGTGCGCAGGCCAGACGCCTGGGTGTGAGCTTGGCCAGCCTGTGTCATCTGGCGTGGGCGCAGGTGCTCGCGTGCGCGAGCGGTCAACCGCGGGTGGTGTTTGGCACAGTGCTGTTCGGGCGGATGCAGGCGGGTGACGGCGCCGACAGCGCGATGGGGCTGTTTATCAATACGCTGCCGCTGCGCGTGGAGCTCGACGGCAGCGTTGAGCACAGCGCGCGCGACACGCATGCGCGGCTGGCGGCGCTACTCGAACATGAGCATGCGTCGTTGGCGCTGGCGCAACGCTGCAGCGGGGTGCCGGCGGGCGCGTCGCTGTTTAGTGCGCTGCTCAATTACCGGCACAATGTGCCCTCGGGCGAGCGCGGCGGGCTAGCAGGCGTCGAGCTACTGAGTGCAGAGGAACGCACCAATTATCCGTTGCTGCTGTCGGTGGAGGACTTCGGGCAGGCGCTGGGGCTGACGGCGCAGGTGGTGGAGCCGCTGGATCCCGATCGGGTGTGTGGTTATATGCAGCAGGCGCTGGCAAGCCTGGCCGAGGCGCTCGAGGCGACACCCGAGCGGCCGGTGCGGCAGTTGGAGGTGTTGCCCAACGCGGAGCGGACCTTACTGCTGCAGACATGGAATGCAACGCAACAGGATTATCCTGCGCACCAATGCATCCATCAGCTGTTCGAAGCGCAGGTGGCACGTACGCCCGAGGCGACGGCGCTGGTGTATGAGGATCAAACGCTCAGCTACGCACAGTTGAATGCACAGGCCAATTGCCTCGCGCATCGGCTGATCGAGTTGGGGGTACAGCCGGATGCGCGCGTGGCGATCTGTGTGGAGCGTAGTCCCGCGATGGTGGTGGGGCTACTGGCGATCTTAAAGGCGGGCGGCGCCTATGTGCCGCTGGACCCGGCGTATTCGGGCGAGCGGCTCGCGCAGGTACTGGCCGATGCCGCGCCCGACATTGTGCTGGCCGATGCGGCGGGCCGTGCCGCGCTCGGTGATGCGGCGCTCACCGAGCACACCGTGCTCGATCCGAACACGCTGCCGGAGCGGGCGAACACGAATCCGTCAGTGCCGGGTCTCACGGCCCGCCATCTCGCGTATGTAATCTACACGTCCGGCTCCACCGGTACCCCGAAGGGTGTGCAAAGTGAGCATCGGGCGCTGATCAATCGTCTGGTCTGGATGCAACAAGCCTATGGCTTGACGACGGCCGACCGCGTGCTACAGAAAACGTCCTTTGGTTTTGACGTGTCTGTCTGGGAGTTTTTCTGGACTTTGCTCAATGGTGCCACCCTGGTTGTGGCCGCACCGGATGTGCACCGAGATACCGCGGCCTTAATGGCGTTGGTAATCCGGCAGCGCATTACCACTGTTCATTTCGTGCCGTCCATGCTCGGCACGTTTTTGCACCATAAAGGGATTCAGCACTGTACGTCTGTGCAACGGTTGATCTGCAGTGGTGAAGCGCTATCCGGTGCGAGTGTCCGGCTTTGCCAAACGCTATTACCGGGTGCGCGGCTGTATAACCTGTATGGTCCGACGGAAGTCGCGATTGACGTGACGGCCTGGAGTTGCCCATCGGATTACGCAGAAGACACTGTGCCGATCGGCCGGCCGATTGCGAACACACGAATTTATTTACTGGATGCCTGCGGTCAGCCGGTGCCGCTGGGCGCGGTCGGCGAGCTGTACATCGGTGGCGCAGGCGTCGCGCGCGGCTACCTGAACCGGCCCGAGTTGACGGCCGAGCGCTTTGTGCGCGATCCGTTCTCGGACAAGGATGACGCACGGATATACAAGACGGGCGACCTGGCGCGTTATCAGCCCGATGGCAATTTGGAGTTCATCGGCCGTAACGACCATCAGGTCAAGCTGAGGGGCTTTCGTATCGAGTTGGGCGAGATTGAGGCGTGTCTGGCGCAGCACCCGCAAGTGCGCGACGCGGTCGTGCTGGTGGTGGGCGACGGCAGCGACAAGCGCCTGGTCGCCTATGTGGTGGCTGAGCCGGATGATGCGCTGGCCAGCACGCTGCGCGCACATGTCGCCGCAACCTTGCCCGAGTATATGGTGCCGGCCGCGTTCGTGCAGCTCGACGCGTTGCCGTTGACGCCGAACGGCAAGCTGGACCGGCGTGCGCTGCCGGCGCCGGACGCCGATGCGTTCGCGCATCAAGCATACGAGGCGCCGCAAGGCGAGCTCGAGACCGCGCTCGCGGCAATCTGGTCTGAACTACTGGGCGTCGAGCAGGTCAGCCGGCACGACAGCTTTTTCGCGCTCGGCGGGCATTCGCTGCTCGCCGTGCGACTGATGAACCGGGTGGCTGCGCTCGGTGCCGACTTGCCGCTCGCCGCGCTATTCGCCGCGCCCACGCTGGCCGGGTTCGCCGCCGCGCTCAACGTGCAGAGCACGCCAGACAGCGCCGCGCTGCCTGCAATCTCACCTCTCTCCCGCGAAGGGGCGCTGCCGCTGTCGTTCGCGCAGCAACGGCTGTGGTTCCTCGCGCAGCTCGATGGCGTGAGCGCCACGTATCACATCCCGTTCGCGCTGCGCGTGCGGGGGTCCTTGAACCGGCGCGCGTGGCAGCAGGCGCTGGATGCGCTATGGGCCCGTCACGAAGCGCTGCGCTCGGTCTTTTTGAGCGTGGACGGCCAGCCGCAGGTACGGCTGCTGCCCGCCGAGGTGGGCATGCCGCTGAATTGGCACGATTGGCGTAAAGTGAGCGATGCCGATGCGCAACTGGCGCCGTTCTGTGCCGAGGAAGCGCACGCGCCATTCGATCTGACGCATGGCCCGCTGGTCCGCGCGAGCGTGATCCAGCTGGCCGACGATGTGCACGTATTGCTGCTCACGCAGCACCATATCGTCTCGGATGGCTGGTCGACCGGGGTGCTCGTGCGCGAATTCGGTGCGCTGTACCGCGCGGCCTGTGACGGCCAAGCCGATCCGCTGCCGCCGCTGGCGATCCAATATCCGGATTATGCGGCCTGGCAGCGGCAGTGGCTCTCGGGCGAGCGGCTTGAGGCCCAAAGCGACTACTGGCGCACGACGCTGGTTGACGCGCCGGTGCTGCTCGAACTGCCCACGGACTGTCCCCGCCCCGCGCAGCAGTCGTTTGCCGGCGCGCGGGTGCCCATTTATATCGATGCGACCACGACGCGCGCGCTCAAGCGTTTGAGCCACACGCACGGCGCGACACTGTTCATGACGGTACTCGCGGCGTGGAGCGCGGTGCTCTCGCGCTTGTCGGGCCAACACGATCTGGTGATCGGCACGCCAAGCGCGAACCGGGGGCACACCGCGATCGAGCCATTGATCGGCTTCTTTGTGAACACGCTGGCGTTGCGCCTGGATCTGTCAGGCGAGCCGCGTTTGGCGCAACTGCTCGAGCGGGTGCGACGCACGACATTGGACGCGCAAGCGCATCAAGATCTGCCGTTCGAGCAGGTGGTGGAGATTATGCAGCCTCCTCGCAAGCTTAGCCATACACCGTTGTTCCAGGTGATGTTCGCGTGGCAAAATAATGACGTGGGTGAATGGCCTTTGCTCACTCTCGAGATGGCACCCGTTGCCTTGAACTATGACATCGTCAAGTTCGATCTCGAACTTGATCTACGAGAGACTGGCGACGAGATCGTTGGGGAATTGCGTTATGCCACTGCTTTGTTCGACCCTCAAACGATTGAGCGGCAGGTCGGCTACCTGCATGTGATGCTGCGGGAGATGGCCACCGATGCGAAGAGCCCCGTTGCCACGGTCGATCTGCTTGCGCCAGTTGAGCGAAAACGTGTGCTCGAAACATGGAATGCAACAGCAACAGAGTATCCAGAACACCTGTGCATTCATCAGTTGTTCGAAGAGCAGGTCGAGTGTACGCCAGAAGCGGCTGCGCTCGTGTATGAAGATCAAATACTGAGTTATGCCGAACTGAATGTGCGCGCCAACCGCCTCGCGCATCGTCTTATCGAACTGGGGGTTGAACCGGATGCGCGTGTGGCGATTTGTGTGGCGCGCAGCCCTGCGATGATAATTGGGCTACTGGCGATCTTGAAGGCGGGCGGCGCCTATGTGCCACTTGATCCAGCGTATCCGAGCGAGCGTCTTACGCACATTCTCGCCGATGCGATGCCGGCGATTCTGCTAGCCGATGCGGTTGGACGCATTGCGCTGGGCGAGGCAGCCCTCTCTTCGCTGACAATACTCGATCCAAATGTACAGCTGACATCACCCATTACCAATCCGCAGGTCCCTGCACTGACCTCGCGTCACCTTGCTTATGTGATCTACACCTCCGGCTCCACTGGCATACCCAAAGGGGTGATGATCGAGCACCGAGGTGTTGTGAACCTCGCTAAAGCACGGACAACTTACTATGAGATTCACCCCTCCAATCGAATCTTGCAGTTTGCCTCTCTCAGTTTCGACGTGAGCGTTGGGGAAATTTTCATGACCCTAACTAGTGGCGCAAGCTTGTATCTGCCGCCCGATACTGTCCGCCTTGATCGAAATGAACTGTGGAATTATTTGGCAAGACATGCGATCACTCACGTGACACTCACCCCTGCGCTGCTACAAGATGGTAAAGATTTGCCCCGCCTAAGCACTCCTCTGAAGCTGATTCTGGTGGGTGAGGCACTCAGTGCAAGCTTGCTTCAAAATTTGCTTTACCAAGGCGCCGTCTTCAATGACTACGGTCCAACAGAAACCACCGTTTATGTCACTGCATGGCATTGCTCACGTGATTTCAGCGGTGAAGTAGCTCCCATTGGTCGACCGATCCCAAACGCCCGGCTCTACCTGCTGGACCCGCACGGCCAGCCCGTGCCAGTAGGGACGGTGGGCGAACTGTACATTGGCGGAGTCGGTGTCGCGCGCGGTTATCTGAACCGCCCCGAATTAACCGCCGAGCGTTTCCTCCCCGATCCGTTCAGCGAACGTAAGGATGCCCGTATGTACAAGACGGGCGATCTCGCCCGCTACTTACCCGACGGCAATCTAGTGTTTCTCGGCCGCAACGACCATCAGGTCAAGATCCGCGGCTTTCGGATCGAAACTGGTGAGGTCGAGGCGCGTCTCGTCGAACATCCACAAGTGCGGGAAGCCGCTGTACTCGCGCTGGGTGAGGACAGCGACAAGCGCCTCATCGCCTATGTTGTGGCTGAGCCCGACGAACAACTCGCCCATACGCTACGCGCGCATCTCTTGACCAAGCTGCCGGAGTACATGACGCCGGCCGCCTTCGTGCGCCTAGATGGCCTGCCACTAACGCCCAACGGCAAACTCGACCGCCGGGCGCTGCCCGCACCGGACGGCGATGCGTTTGTGCGTCAAGCATATGAAGCGCCGCAAGGCGAAATCGAAACCGCACTCGCCACCATCTGGGCCGAGCTGCTCAAGGTCGAACAGATCAGTCGCCACGACAGCTTCTTCGGACTCGGCGGTCACTCGCTGCTTGCGGTGCGTCTTATGAACCGCGTCGCAACACTCGGTGCTGAACTGCCGTTAGCTACCTTGTTTGCTTCGCCCAGCCTATCAGCTTTCGCTGAAGTGGTCAGTCAGCATCTGGTCCAAGGGGGTGATACGCCTCCTGCCATTAGCCTTGTGTCCCGCGAAAGCGTCTTGTCGCTTTCGTTTGCTCAGCAGCGCCTGTGGTTCCTCGCGCAACTCGATGGGGTAAGTGAAACGTATCATATTCCACTGGGGTTCCATTTGTGTGGGCCTCTAGATTGGACTGCTTGGCAGCAGGCATTGGATACTGTGTTTGCGCGACACGAAGCATTACGTTCGGTCTTCATCACCGTTGATGGTCAGCCCCAGGTTCAACTGCTGGCCCCCGAATCGGGCCTGCCGACACGTAGGCATGACCTGCGGGATGCACTCAATGCTAATGAGCAACTAGAGAAGTTGAGCGCGGAGGAAGCCCATGTGCCATTCGATTTAACCCAGGGGCCGCTGATTCGCGCACGCTTAATCCAACTGGCTGACGAGGAGCACGTATTCCTGCTCACGCAACACCATATTGTCTCAGATGGCTGGTCTTTAGGGGTGCTTTTGCGTGAATTGAGCATACTCTATGCGGCGTACCATGCGGGTAAACCCGATCCATTGCCGCCGCTGGCGATCCAATATCCGGACTACGCTGCTTGGCAAAGACAATGGCTCTCGGGCGAACGGCTCCAGACTCAGGTTGCGTACTGGCATACGACACTGGCTGAGGCGCCGGTGCTGCTAGATCTGCCCACCGACCGACTTCGTCCACCTCAGCAGTCCTTTGCCGGGGCTCAAGTGCCAATTCGCCTTGATGCGCAGATGACGCGCTCGCTCAAGCGTCTAAGCCAAGAGCACGGCGTGACCCTTTTTATGACCGTATTGGCCGCCTGGGGCGCGGTCTTGTCCCGACTTTCTGGCCAAGACGACATTGTCATCGGCACACCCAGCGCCAATCGCAACCACCCTGAGATCGAGCCCTTGATTGGCTTTTTCGTTAACACGCTCGCACTACGTATCGATCTGGCCGGCGAGCCGAATATAGTTGAATTACTTGAGCAAGTAAAGCGTAGCGCACTTGCCGCTCAAGCCCATCAGGATTTGCCTTTTGAGCAAGTGGTGGAAATTGTACAGCCGCCGCGCAGGCTGGATCATACTCCTCTATTCCAAGTCATGTTCGCTTGGCAAAACAACGAGGTGGGCGAATGGCGCCTGCCTGCACTAGAAGCGATATCAGTCGCATTGAGCAATGACGTTATTCGGTTTGATCTTGAACTACATATACAAGAGGTGAGCGACGAGATCGCCGGGGAATTGCGTTATGCAACCGCCCTGTTTGATCGTCAGACGATTGAGCGGCAGGTTGGTTATTTGCATGCAATGTTGCAAGCGATGGTGACCGATGCCAAGCGATCTGTTACCGCTGTTGATATCCTCGCGCCAAGCGAACGAGCACTTTTACTCGAGACGTGGAATGCAACAGCAACACCGTATCTGGAACAGCAATGCATTCATCATTTGTTTGAAGAGCAGGTGGCCTGCACGCCACAGGCCACTGCACTAGTGTACGAAGATCAAATATTGAGCTATGCCGAACTCAATGCGCATGCGAACCGCCTTGCGCATCAGCTGATTGAATTAGGTGTTCAACCAGATACATGCGTGGCGATCTGTGCCGAACGCTCACCAGCGATGCTAGTCGGGCTACTAGCGATTTTAAAAGCAGGGGGCGCTTATGTGCCACTCGATCCGGCGTATCCAAGCGAGCGTCTTACGCACATCCTCGCCGATGCAAGGCCAACCATTCTGCTTGCTGATGCGATTGGCCGCGCTACACTAGGCGAGGCAACGCTTGCCTCATTAAAGGTGCTTGATCCGAATAACTTGCCGCCATTGCCCATCACCAATCTGCAAGTCCGTGAACTGACTTCACGTCATCTTGCTTACGTGATCTATACCTCCGGGTCCACTGGCATACCCAAGGGTGTCATGGTTGAGCATCGAGTCATTGTGAACCTTGCTCAAGGGCAGACGGGCTATTTTGATATTCACCCTTCCAGCCGGGTCTTGCAGTTTGCCTCCCCTAGTTTCGATGTGAGTATCTGGGAGATCATCACAGCCTTAAGTTGTGGCGCGAGCCTGTATTTGCCGCCTGCTGCCGTCCGCCTTGATCGGGATGCGCTGTGGAATTATTTAGATAGATATGAAATCACTCATGCGATATTACCCCCCGCTCTGCTTCAAGAGGGTAAGGATTTACCCAGCCTAAAAACCCCTCTGACACTGATTCTGACAGGTGAAGCGCCGAGTACAACATTGCTTCAAAACTTGATCCACCGAGGCGTCGTCTTCAATGCCTATGGCCCGACAGAAACTCACGTGGCAACCGTTTGGGCTACGACACGGTGTTACCTTAACAATGCAATGTCCTCCATCGGCCGACCAATTCCAAACACTCGGCTCTATTTATTGGATGCACATGGCCAGCCAGTGCCTCTAGGGGCAGTGGGTGAGCTATATATTGGCGGGGACGGGGTCGCACGTGGCTATTTGAACCGCCCCAAATTAACCATTGAGCGTTTTCTCCGCGATCCATTTAGCGAAGATAAAGATGCTCGCATGTACAAGACTGGGGACCTAGTCCGCTATCTGCCTGATGGCAATTTGGAGTTCCTTGGCCGTAATGACCATCAGGTCAAGATTCGTGGCTTCCGGATCGAACTTGGTGAGATCGAGGCGCGCCTAGTCGAACATCCACAGGTGCGCGAAGCCATCGTGCTTGCGCTGGGCGAGGACAGCAATAAACACCTAGTTGCCTATGTCACGGCAGAACCTGACGAACAACTCGCTTATACACTACGCGAGCACCTCACGGCCAGGTTGCCGGAGTACATGATGCCAGCGGCCTTCGTACGGTTGGATACGTTGCCGTTGACACCTAACGGTAAGCTTGATCGTCGGGCGCTACCGGCACCGGACAATGACGCTTTTGCCCGTCAAGCGTATGAAGCGCCACAAGGCGAGATTGAGAGCGCACTTGCCGCGATCTGGACCGAGCTGCTTGGTGTTAAGCGCATCAGCCGTCACGACAGTTTTTTCGCGCTCGGTGGTCACTCGCTGCTTGCGGTGCGTCTTATGAACCGCGTCGCAACACTCGGTGCTGAACTGCCGTTAGCTACCTTGTTTGCTTCGCCCAGCCTGTCAGCTTTCGCTGAAGTGGTCAGTCAGCATCTGGTCCAAGGGGGTGATACGCCTCCTGCTATTAGCCTTGTGTCCCGCGAAAGCGTCTTGTCGCTTTCGTTTGCTCAGCAGCGCCTGTGGTTCCTCGCGCAACTCGATGGGGTAAGTGAAACGTATCATATTCCACTGGGGTTCCATTTGTGTGGGCCTCTAGATTGGACTGCTTGGCAGCAGGCATTGGATACTGTGTTTGCGCGACACGAAGCATTACGTTCGGTCTTCATCACCGTTGATGGTCAGCCCCAGGTTCAACTGCTGGCCCCCGAATCGGGCCTGCCGACACGTAGGCATGACCTGCGGGATGCACTCAATGCTAATGAGCAACTAGAGAAGTTGAGCGCGGAGGAAGCCCACGTGCCATTCGATTTAACCCAGGGGCCGCTGATTCGCGCACGCTTAATCCAACTGGCTGACGAGGAGCACGTCTTCCTGCTCACGCAACACCATATCGTCTCAGATGGCTGGTCTTTAGGGGTGCTTTTGCGTGAATTGAGCATACTCTATGCGGCGTACCATGCGGGTAAACCCGATCCATTGCCGCCGCTGGCGATCCAATATCCGGACTACGCTGCTTGGCAAAGACAATGGCTCTCGGGCGAACGGCTCCAGACTCAGGGTGCGTACTGGCATACGATACTGGCTGAGGCGCCCGTGCTGCTCGATCTGCCCACCGACCGACCTCGTCCATCTCAGCAGTCCTTTGCTGGGGCTCAGGTGCCAGTTCGGTTTGATGCGCAGATGACGCGCTTGCTCAGACGCCTGAGTCAAGAGCAGGGCGTGACCTTATTTATGATCGTGTTAGCTGCTTGGGGGGCAGTCCTATCTAGGCTAGCTGGCCAAGACGATGTCGTGATTGGCACGCCTATCGCCAATCGCAATCACCGTGAGATCGAGCCTTTGATCGGCTTTTTTGTCAACACACTGGCGCTACGCATCGATCTGGCCGGCGAGCCGAATACGGTTGAGCTGCTTGAGCGGGTTCGGTGTAGTACGCTGGCGGCGTATGCTCATCAGGATTTGCCTTTCGAACAGGTTGTCGAGATTATGCAGCCTCCTCGCAAGCTTAGCCATACGCCGTTGTTCCAGGTGATGTTCGCGTGGCAAAATAATGACGTGGGTGAATGGCCTTTGCTCACTCTCGAGATGGCACCCGTTGCATTGAACTATGACATCGTCAAGTTCGATCTCGAACTTGATCTACGAGAGACTGGCGACGAGATCGTTGGGGAATTGCGTTATGCCACTGCTTTGTTCGACCCTCAAACGATTGAGCGGCAGGTCGGCTACCTGCATGTGATGCTGCGGGAGATGGCCACCGATGCGAAGCGCCCCGTTGCCACGGTCGATCTGCTTGCGCCAGTTGAGCGAAAACGTGTGCTCGAAACATTGAATGCAACGGCAACGGAGTATCCCGAACAGCAGTGCATCCACCAGTTGTTCGAAGAGCAGGTGGAGCGTACGCCAGAAGCGACAGCGCTCGTGTATGAAGATCAAATGTTGAGTTATGCCGAACTGAATGTGTGCGCCAACCGCCTCGCGCATCGTCTCATCGAGCTGGGGGTTGAACCGGATGCGCGAGTGGCGATTTGTGTGGCACGCAGCCCTGCGATGATAATTGGGCTGCTGGCGATCTTGAAAGCAGGGGGTGCCTATGTACCGCTTGATCCAGCCTATCCGAGCGATCGTCTGATGCACATTTTGGCCGATGCGACGCCGATACTCCTGCTGGCCGATGGGGTTGGACGCGCTGCGCTGGGCGAGGTAGCTGTTGGCTCGTTGACGGTGCTCGATCCGAACAGACTGCCAGAGTCAGCGATCACCAACCCGCAGGTCTCTGCACTGGTCTCCCATCATCTCGCCTATGTAATTTACACTTCCGGCTCCACCGGCACCCCCAAGGGTGTCATGATCGAGCATCGAGGCGTGGTGAATCTCGCTCTAGCACAGCCGGCCTACCTTGGGGTTCACCCCTCCAGCCGAGTCTTGCAGTTTGCCTCTCTCAGTTTTGACACCAGCGTCTCAGAAATATTCATGGCCTTGGGATGTGGTGCAGGTTTGTATTTGCCACCCGATAGCGTCCGTCTTGATCGGCATGAGCTGTGGGATTACTTGGCGAGATATGCGATCACTCACGTGACACTCACCCCCGCGCTGCTTCAGGATGGTAAGGATTTGCCTCGCCTGAGCACCCCTTTAACTCTGATTCTAGCAGGTGAAGCGCTCAGTGCAACCTTGCTTCAAACCTTGCTTCACCAAGGCGTTATCTTCAATGACTACGGTCCAACGGAAATCACGGTTTGTGCTACTGCATGGCGTTGCTCAGCGGAGCTCAGCAGTGAAGTGGTCCCCATTGGCCGACCACTTGCGAACACCAGGCTCTATCTATTGGACCCGCACGGCCAGCCCGTGCCAGTGGGGGCGGTGGGCGAACTGTACATTGGCGGAGTCGGTGTCGCGCGCGGTTATCTGAACCGCCCCGAATTAACCGCCGAGCGTTTCCTCCCCGATCCGTTCAGCGAGCGTAAGGATGCCCGTATGTACAAGACGGGCGATCTGGCCCGCTACTTGCCCGACGGCAATCTAGTGTTTCTCGGCCGCAACGACCATCAGGTCAAGATCCGCGGCTTTCGGATCGAAACGGGTGAGATCGAGGCGCGGCTTATCGAGCATCCACAGGTACGCGAAGCCGCCGTGCTCGTGTTAGGCGAGGAGGGTGGCAAGCGTTTGGTCGCCTATGTCGTGGCTGAGCCTGACGAACAGCTCGCTCACACGCTACGCTCACACCTTACAAGCCGGTTGCCTGAATACATGATGCCAGCGGCCTTTGTGCGCTTGGATGTGCTACCGCTGATGCCTAACGGCAAGCTCGATCGTCGAGCATTGCCTGTCCCAGATGACGAGGCTTTTGCCCGTCAATTGTATGAGGCTCCGCAAGGGGAAATCGAGACTGCACTGGCCGCCATCTGGGCTGAGTTGCTGGGTCTGGAGCGCGTTAGCCGGCACGACAGTTTTTTCGCGCTCGGGGGCCACTCGCTGCTCGCGGTGCAAATAATCGAGCGCTTGCGGCGTCTTGGCCTGGGTCTCTCCGTGCGCACGCTGTTCGAGACGCCCACGCTCAGCATGCTGGCTCAATCTCTCGGCCAACACCGCGAAGTGATCACACCACCCAATCTTATTACGCCGAATACTATTGCACTAACGCCGGACCTGCTGCCACTGATCGACCTTGGCCAAGCCGAAATCGACCGTATCGTTGCACAGACGCCGGGTGGCGTTGGCAATATCCAAGATATCTATGCCCTATCTCCCCTGCAGGATGGCATTCTGTTCCACCACCTACTGGCAACTAAGGGCGATCCTTATCTGCTGGTTGCCCAGTTGGCTTTTTCCGACCGAGCGTTGCTCGATCGTTACCTGGAGGCGGTCCAGCAAGTGGTGAATCGCCACGATATTCTGCGTACCGCCTTTGTCTGGGAGGGGGTGTCCACGCCGGCCCAGACGGTCTGGCGCCGGGCATCGCTGTCAATTACTGAGCTCGCGTTGAATACAGTCGATGGACCGATCATCGAGCAACTGCTCCAGTGTTTCAATCCTCGCCACTATCGTGTTGACTTGAGCCAGGCTCCCTTGCTGCGTTTCGCGATCACGCAGGACAGTGATGGCCGCTGGCTGCTGCTCCAACTGCTGCACCATCTGATTGGCGACCATACGACGCTAGAGGTGATGCATGCTGAGGTGCAGGCTTTTATCGAAGGCCGGGGCGATAGTCTGCCTGCTCCACAGCCGTTTCGTAACTTAGTGGTACAGGCGCGCTTAGGGGTGAGTCAAGAGGCGCACGAACGCTTCTTTAAGGAGATGCTGACTGAGGTGGACGAGCCCACACTTCCCTTCGGGTTGGCCGAAGTCCACCGTGATGGCGGCGAAGTTACGGAATCGCACCGCATGCTGCCGCAGGACTTGAATGACCGCCTGCGCGCTCAGGCTAAGCGGTTAGGTGTGAGCTTGGCAAGTCTGTGCCATCTGGCCTGGGCTCAGGTACTTGCGCGCACAAGCGGCCAACAGCGGGTGGTGTTTGGCACGGTGTTATTCGGTCGAATGCAGGCAGGTGAGGGCGCAGACAATGCAATGGGCTTGTTTATTAACACGCTGCCGCTACGCATTGATCTGGTTGGTGGCGTTGAAGGCAGCGTGCGTGATACTCATGCACGGCTCGCTGCGTTGCTCGAGCATGAGCATGCGTCGCTGGCTCTCGCGCAGCGCTGCAGCAGCGTGCCAGCCGGGGCACCGTTGTTTAGCGCGCTGCTGAACTACCGGCACAATGCGATGTCGCCAGGAGGAAGCTCCGCAGCGTCCGGTATGGAATTTCTCGGTGCGCAGGAGCGCACCAATTACCCGTTTACACTGTCGATGGAGGACTTTGGTTCCGCGTTGGGGCTGACTGCTCAGGTCATACAGCCGTTCAATCCAGCTCGTGTGTGTGGCTATATGCAACAAACGCTGGAAAGCTTGGCTGAAGCGCTAGAGTTCACGCCCTATATGCCAGTTTGGCAACTGGAAGTGCTGCCTATTGAGGAGCGTGAACTGTTGTTTCAGACGTGGAATGCAACGGCAACAGAGTATCTCGAACAGCAGTGCATCCACCAGTTGTTCGAAGAGCAGGTCGAGCGTACGCCAGAAGCGACAGCGCTCGTGTATGAAGATCAAATGCTGAGTTATGCCGAACTGAATGTGTGCGCCAACCGCCTCGCGCATCGCCTTATCGAACTGGGGGTTGAACCGGATGCGCGTGTGGCGATTTGTGTGGCGCGCAGCCCTGCGATGATAATTGGGCTGCTGGCGATCTTGAAAGCAGGGGGCGCCTATGTACCGCTTGATCCAGCCTATCCGAGCGATCGTTTGACGTACATTCTGGCCGATGCTATGCCGACACTCCTGTTGGCCGATGGGGTTGGACGCGCTGCGCTGGGCGAGGCAGCTGTTGGCTCGTTGATTGTGCTCGATCCGAATGCGTTACTGGATCGGGCGGACACGAATCCGTCGGTGCCGGGCCTCACGGATCGTCATCTCGCGTATGTGATCTATACGTCGGGTTCGACCGGCACGCCTAAGGGGGTAAGCGCGACCATCGGGGGACTGACTAACCGCCTGCTGTGGTTTGTCCTGAATGTGGTGAAAGAACCGCCGATCACTGCACTGAAGACGAGTATTGGCTTCGTAGACTCGGTCACCGAGGTACTTGGGGCGTTGCTCGCTGGCGGCATGTTGGTTGCGTTCGACAATGCTACGGTTAAAGACGCGTCCTTATTCGCGCGACGTTTAAGGCAGACTGGCGTGTCCCATTTGGTCGTCGTGCCATCGTTGCTCAAAGCTTTTTTGGAAGGGGAAAAGGATCAGCTCGACATGCTACGAATACTCGTATGCAGTGGCGAGCGGCTAGCGCCCGAGTTGGCACGGCAGGTTGTCACCACATGGCCGAGCATTCGGTTGCTAAATTTTTATGGATCGTCGGAAGTTAATGGCGACGTCACGTTCTATGAATACGGCTGCGTGGACCAAGTACCGCCACAGGCAGTCATTGGTCGACCCATCGCGAATACTCGGCTCTACCTGCTGGACGTGCACGGTCAACCTGTACCATTGGGGGCAGTAGGCGAACTGTACATTGGCGGGGCCGGTGTTACGCGTGGCTATCTAAACCGTCCTGAACTGACCGCTGAGCGTTTCCTCTCTGATCGGTTTAGCGATGATGAAGAAGCACGGATGTATAAAACAGGCGACTTGGCCCGCTATCTGCCCGACGGTAATCTGGAGTTTTTGGGCCGTAACGACCATCAGGTCAAGATCCGAGGCTCTCGGATCGAAACTGGTGAGATCGAAGCGCGGCTTATAGAGCATCCACAGGTACGCGAAGCCGTCGTGCTCGCGTTAGGCGAGGAGGGTGACAAGCGTTTGGTCGCCTATGTCGTGGCTGAGCCTGACGAACAGCTCGCTCACACGCTACGCTCATACCTTACAAGCCGGTTGCCTGAATACATGGTGCCAGCGGCCTTCGTGGGCTTGGATGTGCTACCGCTGACGCCTAACGGCAAGCTCGATCGCCGAGCATTGCCTGTCCCAGATGACGAGGCTTTTGCCCGTCAATCGTATGAGGCTCCGCAAGGGGAAATCGAGACTGCACTGGCCGCCATCTGGGCTGAGTTGCTGGGTCTGGAGCGCGTTAGCCGGCACGACAGCTTTTTCGCGCTTGGGGGCCACTCGCTGCTCGCGGTGCAGATGATCAATCTTATTCGCACTACATTGGGCGTCGAGATTGCTCTGAGCACGCTGTTTAAAGTGCCTATCCTCGCAGGACTGGCGCAGTGTTTACTTAAGATAGACATTACCCAAGAGATAGGCATTACCCAAGACGATTCATTTGATGTTTTGCTTCCTCTCAAACCAACAGGTACCCGACCTCCTCTTTTTTGTGTCCACCCTGCTCTTGGTCTGAGTTGGAGTTATATCAGTCTGTCTAAACATTTAGACGCAGATCAACCCATATACGGCCTGCAAGCCCGTGGACTCAATGGTGCTTCGCCGCTTGCGGAAACCATCGATGCCATGGCGTCAGACTACCTCAGGCAAATTCGCCACATTCAGCCTAATGGGCCTTACCATCTTCTGGGATGGTCCTTCGGCGGCCACGTTGCTCACAGCATGGCTACACAACTCGAACAAGAGGGCGAAAAAGTGGCGCTACTGACTTTGCTAGATAGTTACCCAGACCATGCTCGGCTGGATGATGAACCGGAGATGGCTCAAGATGATGCCTACATTAAGCTTCTTGCTCGTTATGGCGATGAAAATATGCCAAATGTGGGGGAATATTTATGGGAAAAAACCCGAGATGTCACCAAAAATAATGTTCATCTCGTAAAGAGTTTTTCCCCACTTATTTTTTGTGGCGACGTGCTCTTCTTTCGGGCAACGATAGGGCCCGATGAAACTATCCCGTGCTCCTCTCCTGATTTATGGCAGCCTTATGTTCTCGGGGAGATCGAAGCTTACGATATCCACTGTAGGCACGAAGACATGGATAAGCCCGCCTCGATCGCTGAAATCGGTCGTATTCTGGCTCATAAGCTAGATAAATTACAGATGGGCCAATCGCTCCAAAGCGAAGAGGAGCCTTTAGTTGGGTGATGCCAATGACGAAAATTGCTGTTGACACCAAGGACGCGGCGAATGCTTTTGCGCCGCTGATTTCAATGCCCGCTTTGCAAAGCCGCCTAAGATACCGCGCTCATGATCTGAGCGGCGATTGTACGGAGAGAGAAGATAACATCTGACCTATCAATTCCATAGGTCAATAAGAGAAAAATTTTGTAGCCCTTTAACGCTGCCGCGCCAGCACAGTAGGCCGCGCTTTAGCAAGCTGGTCAGGCCAATCTCGGCTGAAATGTAGGCCACGGCTTTCGCGCCGTGAGCACGCACTGTCCACAATCAGCGCTGCGACATCGACTAGGTTACGTAATTCGAGCAAATCCCGGCTAATGCGGAAATTTGCATAATATTCATCGATTTCACTGCGCAAGAGTGCAATTCTATGTTTGGCGCGCGACAAACGTTTATCGGTGCGGACAATGCCAACATAGTTCCACATTAGTCGGCGTAGTTCGTCCCAGTTATGGGTAATCACCACTTCTTCGTCCGGGTCTGTCACGCGGCTTTCATCCCAGATGGGCAGCTGCGCGCTCGGACGATATGTATGGGTGGCGAGATCGGCTTGAATAGCCCGCGCGCTTGAGTGCGCCATGACGACGCATTCGAGCAGAGAATTGCTGGCTAGCCGGTTAGCGCCATGTAAACCCGTGTAAGCCGTCTCTCCAATCGCAAAGAGCCCCGCAATCTCAGTGCGTCCAGACACATCGGTTACCACCCCGCCGCAGGTGTAATGTGCCGCCGGCACAACTGGAATAGGCTGGCGCGTAATATCGATACCAAATTCCAGGCAGCGCGAGAGAATGGTTGGAAAATGTGCGCGTAAAAACTCGGCCGGCTGGTGACTAATATCAAGATGAACATAGTCGATGCCGTGCTTTTTGATTTCAAAATCGATGGCGCGCGCCACAATATCGCGAGGCGCTAGCTCAGCGCGTGCATCGTGCGTGGGCATAAAGCGTATGCCATTGCCGTCGCTAGCCGGGAGCTTGAGTAGGCCGCCTTCACCGCGCACCGCCTCGCTGATTAAAAATGATTTTGCATAGGGATGGTAAAGGCAGGTGGGATGGAACTGGATAAACTCCATATTCGCAATCTGGCAGCCTGCCCGCCAAGCGATTGCAATGCCATCGCCGGTTGCGGTATCAGGGTTGGTCGTATATAGATAGACTTTACCTGCGCCGCCAGTGGCGAGTATCGTATGGTGTGCTTGTAGGGTGAGGGTGCGGCCATTGCTTGAATCTAGTACGTATAGGCCATTGCAACGCCGCCCGGACGAGCCAGGCAAGGCGGTTGTGATCAGGTCAATCGCAAAATGTTCTTCAAGCAGCGTGATATTAGGGTGTGCCCGTACGCGCTGGGCTAGAGTGGTCACCACCGCATGGCCGGTGGCGTCTGCTGCGTGAATAATCCGCCGGTGACTATGGCCACCCTCGCGGGTTAAATGAAAACCAAACTCGCTGGCATCATCGCGTGTAAAAGGCACACCTTGCTTGATCAGCCATTCGATCGCCTGCTGACCCCGTTCGAGGATAAAGCGGGTCATGCTTTCATGACACAGCCCGCCGCCAGCAATCAGCGTATCTTGTACATGGTTTTCAATACTGTCCGCTGAATCCAACGCAGCGGCAATACCGCCTTGCGCCCAGTCGCTTGCGCTGTCTTGTACTGAGCGCTTAGCAATCACCGCTACGCGCAACGTAGGGGCGAGTTTTAAGGCGGCACTTAAGCCAGCTAGGCCGCTGCCTACGATGACAACGTCGAAATTTAAGTGTTTGGAAGATTCTTCAAGGTTTGGCATCTACAAGCCAGGTGCAGCAAAAACCCCGCACGAAGCAACTGCAACAAAACGATGAGGCAGCAGCTGGCGGGGTTTTTGTTGATTCGGTGGTCTAAAACCGCTTACTTGAGCTTTGTTTCTGTATAAGAAACATGCTTGCGCACAACCGGATCGAATTTCATAAGCTCGATCTTTTCTGGTTTAGTGCGTTTATTTTTTGTCGTGGTATAAAAATGACCAGTGCCAGCTGATGATGCTAGCTTGATTTTTTCGCGTCCGCCTTTAGCCATGATTTATACCCCTTAAATTTCGCCACGTGCACGCAAATCAGCGAGCACGGCATCAATTCCTTTCTTATCGATCAGGCGTAATGCGGCACTCGAGATGCGCAGTCGCACGTCACGGTTTTCGCTTTCTACCCAGATGCGACGATACTGCAAATTTGGTAAATAGCGGCGTTTTGTTCTGTTATTGGCATGGGAAACATTATTGCCAACCATTGGCCCTTTCCCGGTTACCTTACATTTTCGTGCCATTGAGCACTCCTGGTACGCTAAATTCTAGCTGCAGTAGTCATGACTACTGCGCGTTGCAAAAAAGATTATAAAAACAGGAGCGAGATTCTAGCATAAAAACTTTCGGTTGGTGGCATTTGCGTTTTGCCATTTTTTTAATTACATACCGGAGGCCACTAATATCCCAGGAGATATGCGGCAAATCATGTTGCCATCTGCGGTTGACCGTTCGCCTCAAAGCCAGCCATGTTCAGAGAACGACAAAATGGCATTAGAGGCGACGATAAAATGATCCAACAGCTTAATCTCAAATAACGCCAGGACGGCTTGCAGCTGCTTAGTTAAATGTTGGTCGGCCGGGCTTGCGGCGACAGTGCCAGAGGGGTGGTTATGGGCCACGATAAGAGACGCCGCGTTTAATAGTAACGCTTGTCGAGTGATTTCTCGCGGATAAACGGTCGTTTGGGTTAACGTTCCGCGTGATGACTCTTCCGCCCGAATGAGCCGATGGCGCGCATCAAGGTATAGGCAAACAAAAACTTCATAAGGGCGCGTGCCGATCAGCAGTTTTAAATAATCTCGGACCGCCGTGGGCGACTCTAGGTAGGTGTTATTGCGTAATTCTTCGGCTAGAGCGCGTTGAATAAGCTCGCTGATTGCATGGAGTTGAGCAATTTTGGCGGGTCCCATGCCATGCACGGCGTTCAGATCCGCATGTGAAGCGTTCAATAAAGCGCGTAGCGAACCAAAATGATTGATCAAAGTGCGCCCAAGGTCAACCGCGCTTTGTCCGGCGACCCCAACGCGTAAAAAAATGGCCAGCAGCTCGGCATTTGATAAGGCCGCGGGGCCGGCATTGGCTAATTTTTCGCGCGGGCGTTCGCTATTTGGCCAAGCGTGAATGGGATGGCTGGTTCCGTTGTCTAACTGTCTCATCTGGGTTAAGTCGCTTACAATATCGTTTTTTTGTGTTTTACGGTGCAGTTTTTTTGCCACCGGTTTGATAAATATTGATTAAGCATCGCATGACCCTGACTAATATTAATGTAGTGAAGCAAGGCTCGCACATTACGCTGCACTACCGCCTCTCGTTAGCAGAGGGTGCTGATATCGTGAATACTTTCGATGATCGGCCGGCTACTTTGTTATTAGGAGCCGGTCAGATCGCACCGCCGCTTGAGGCTATTTTGCTCGGAATGAAAGTAGGAAGCCACTCTACCTTTCGGCTAACACCGGAGCAGGCTTTTGGGGTTCGCAACCCCGCCTTGATTCAAAAAGTCACGTTAACGACTTTGCACGAACATGGGGTGGGTAGTGATGAATTTGTGCCAGGAGATTTAGTTGAATTCAATGCACCTAGCGGCGGGCGTTATGCGGGGGTGTTAAAAGAAATAGATGCAAGTGGAGCGCTGTTTGATTTTAATCACCCGTTAGCGGGTCAGGCGCTTGTTTTTGAGGTGCACATTATTGGTATTTTGTAGAGGCATATCATGACGCACCCTGCTTTAACCGAGACTGAAGCTGAGATTCTGCTGGCGCAGCCACGCGGATTTTGTGCGGGAGTTGATCGCGCGATTGAAATTGTCGAGCGTGCGCTGGCGCGTTTTGGCGCGCCGGTTTATGTGCGCCACGAAATTGTTCATAATGCCTATGTGGTGAGCGATTTGCGCCGCAAAGGGGCTGTTTTTATTGAGTCGCTTGAGCAAGTGCCTGCCGGTAGCACGGTTATTTTTAGTGCGCATGGCGTGCCCAAGGAAGTGCATGCGCAAGCTCAAAGCCTTGGTTTACATATTTTCGATGCAACCTGCCCATTAGTGACGAAGGTGCATGTCGAAGTGGCTAAAATGTGGGCCAATGGCTATGAGATCATTATGATTGGACACAAAGGCCATCCCGAAGTTGAGGGCACGATGGGACAAGTGCGCGATAGAATGCATCTCGTGGAAGATCTAGCCGATGTTGAGCAACTGCAAGTGGCTGATCCACAAAAGCTTGCTTATGTGACGCAAACAACCTTATCGGTTGACGATGCAGCGCAGGTGATCGCGGCGTTAAAGAAACGTTTCCCGGCGATTCTTGGGCCAAAAAAGCAAGACATTTGCTATGCCACGCAGAATCGGCAAGATGCCGTCAAATTTATGGCGCCGCAATGCGATCTGGTGATTGTAGTGGGGAGTCCGAATAGTTCAAATTCAAATCGCCTGCGTGAAGTGGCTCAAAAGCTTGGCATTCCATCTTATATGGTGGATGAGCCAGCGCAAATTGACCCCGCCTGGCTCGTGGGCAAACGTCGGATTGGCGTCACGGCAGGCGCATCAGCGCCTGAAGCGCTCGCGCAATCGGTGATTGAACGCTTGCGCGAACTTGGCGTGGCGAAGGTGCGCACCTTAGAGGGCGTTGCTGAAAACGTGTCTTTCCCGCTGCCGCGTGAACTGAGTGCATTAGCCGGTGGCCCGGAAAATTCAAATAAGCCAAATTGAGGAGGGTAAGTGGATATTTTTATCCAGCAAATTCTGAATGGTTTAGTGCTGGGTAGTGTTTATGCATTGATTGCACTAGGCTACACCATGGTTTATGGCATTTTGGGCATTATCAATTTTGCTCATGGTGACGTGCTGATGGCCGGCGCGCTCATCGCGCTCTCGGTGATTAAGCTCATCCAAGCGTACTGGCCACAGCTTGGACCTATACCGACGTTATTGATGGCCCTGGCAGTCGCTGCATTTGCCTGTGCTGCGCTTGCCTATGTGATCGAGCGGGTGGCCTACCGGCCACTACGTAATGCACCACGGCTGGCGCCATTAATCACGGCGATTGGCGTCTCGATTTTGCTGCAAACACTGGCGATGATGATCTGGTCGCGCGATCCATTGATGTTTCCGCAATTGCTGCCGACAGATCCAATTAATGTGATTACACCTAAAGGCGATCAGCCGGGGGCGGTGATTTCAATGACTGAGATCATTATTATTGTGGTTGCTTTTATCACCATGGGTGGTTTATTGCTGTTGGTTCATAAAACGCGCCTTGGCCGCGCGATGCGTGCCACCGCGGAAAACCGAGCCGTGGCAAGCTTAATGGGCGTGAATCCCAATCTTGTGATTTGCGCCACTTTTATGATTGGGGCGGCTCTGGCGGCACTGGCCGGCGTGATGATTGCTTCCGAATATGGCAATGCCCATTTCAATATGGGCTTTATCCCGGGGATTAAAGCTTTTACTGCGGCGGTTCTAGGAGGTATTGGTAATCTAGGCGGTGCGGTGGTAGGTGGGATCTTGCTCGGTGTTATCGAGCAACTGGGCGCGGGTTATATTGGGGATTTGACCGGCGGTGTATTCGGCAGTAATTATCAAGATGTATTTGCCTTTATGGTGTTAATTGTCGTGTTGGTGCTCCGGCCATCTGGTTTGTTAGGCGAGCGGGTTGCTGACCGTGCATAAAGCATCGCATGACTCTGACGTAGCCGGCTCTATAAAGCGCCGGTATCAGCCTTGGCTTTGCGATTAACTCTCCTATATTAAGTTTTGCTTAAACATATGATAGCGTTCACTACAAAAAAACCAGTGACGGCCTATGTCGGCATGATATTGCTTGCGCTCACGCTGCTTTTAGCGCCGATTTTGATTGGTGCGGTGGGCGGCAATTATTGGGTGCGGGTGCTTGACTTTGCCATGCTCTATGTGATGCTGGCATTGGGCCTGAATGTGGTGGTTGGCTTTGCCGGTTTGCTTGATTTAGGGTACATCGCATTCTATGCGGTGGGTGCATATACCGCAGCTTTTTTATCGTCCCCGCATCTATTGATGCAATTTGATTGGATTGCCCAATTACTGCCAGCTGGACCACACTTCTCAATTTGGTTGATTTTGCCCATTGCGCTTGCCATGGCAGCCCTCTTTGGCGTTTTGTTGGGTGCGCCGACTCTGCGTTTGCGTGGCGATTATTTGGCTATCGTGACGCTTGGCTTTGGCGAGATTGTGCGGATTTTTCTGAACAACCTTGACCGCCCGTTCAATATTACCAACGGCCCAAAAGGGATCGCCAATATTGCACCGGTTACTATATTTGGCTTTGATTTATCGAAGACGCATACTTTTTTGGGCCTGAACTTCCCCTCCGTCTATTTATATTATTATCTATTTGCCGCGCTTGCTGTGCTGGTGGTTTTTGTTTCTATCCGGCTGCAGCATTCTCGCATCGGCCGGGCTTGGGTAGCAATTCGCGAAGATGAAACGGCGGCCCAAGCGATGGGTATTAATACGCGTAATATGAAGCTGCTCGCATTTGCCATGGGCGCTTCATTTGGTGGTGTGTCGGGAGCCATGTTCGCGGCTTTCCAAGGTTTTGTCTCACCTGAGTCCTTCACTTTTTGGGAATCCATTGTGGTGCTATCTTGCGTTGTGCTGGGTGGCATGGGGCATATTCCAGGTGTGATTTTGGGTGCCTTACTCCTTTCACTCTTCCCAGAGTTTTTGCGCTCGACAATGGGACCTTTACAGCATGCGCTATTTGCTCGTGAAATTGTCGACGCCGAGGCCATTCGTCAACTATTTTATGGTTTGACCATGATTATTATCATGCTTTACCGTCCTGCAGGCTTATGGCCGGCCGCTAAGCATGAAGACCGGATGGCTAAAAAAGCCAAGCGCAATTGCATTGGGCGTATATGAATCTTGAGACGATAGTACCCACTCAACCCATTCGTTTATCGGTTAAAGGTGTCAATAAAAGTTTTGGTGGCTTGCAGGCACTGCATGGCGTGAGTTTAGAGATCGTCAGCGGACATATTTATGGCCTGATCGGCCCAAACGGGGCAGGCAAAACCACTCTTTTCAATGTGTTAACGGGCTTATCTAAGTCCGATGCCGGTACCTTTATACTTGATGGCGAGCCTTATCAGCCCACTGCGGTGCATCAAGTAGCGCGCGCCGGAATTGCGCGCACCTTCCAAAATATCCGTCTATTCGGTGGCATGACAGCGCTTGAGAATGTCATGGTAGGGCGCCATGTGCGTACGCGGCAAGGACTATTAGGAGCGGTCTTGCGCACGCCTGCTGAACGTCGTGAAGAAAAAGAAATTAAAGAATATGCTCGCGCTTTACTCGATTATGTTGAGATTGGACAGTATGCGGGTTACACGGCCCGTAACTTATCGTACGGTCACCAACGCCGGCTTGAGATTGCGCGTGCATTGGCAACTGAGCCGAAACTGCTGGCCCTCGATGAACCTGCCGCGGGCATGAATGCCACTGAAAAAGTAGATTTGCGTCAGTTACTCGAAAAAATTCGCAACGATGGTAAAACTATTTTGTTGATCGAACACGATGTGAAACTTGTGATGGGGCTATGTGACCGAATGACCGTGCTGGAGTACGGTAAAGTGATTGCCACTGGGTCAGCGCAGGAGGTCCAAAAAAACCCTAAAGTTATCGAAGCCTATCTGGGCGCAGGAGGCAGTTAATGTCAGCACTCTTAAAAATCAAAGGGCTGCAACTGGCTTATGGCGGCATTCAAGCGGTTAAGGGGATCGACTTAGAAATCTTTGAAGGTGAGTTGGTCACGCTTATCGGTGCTAACGGCGCCGGTAAAACAACCACCATGAAGGCAATTTGCGGTTTAAAAAGCTGCGCTGCTGGCGATATCGAGTATTGTGGTGAATTGCTCAGAGGCGTTCCTGCGCACGAATTGCTCAAACGTGGGCTCGCTATGGTTCCTGAAGGGCGTGGCATTTTTGCGCGCATGACCATTCTCGAAAACATGCGCATGGGCGCCTATTTGCGTCATGATACCCGCGGCATTAAGCAAGACATTGAGCAGATGTTCGTTTATTTCCCGCGTTTGAAAGAGCGTATATCGCAGCTTGCCGGCACCCTTTCGGGCGGGGAGCAGCAGATGCTGGCCATGGCGCGCGCGCTACTGAGCCGGCCCAAGCTACTGCTCCTAGATGAGCCATCAATGGGCCTCTCGCCATTGATGGTTGAGCGCATTTTTGAAGTCGTGCGGGAAATTTCAGCGCAAGGGCTAACAATCTTACTGGTCGAGCAAAACGCGCGGCTTGCGCTCCACGCGGCTAATCGTGCTTATGTGATGGAATCTGGGCTGATCTCGATGTCTGGAGACGCCAAACAGATGCTCGGAGATCCGCAAGTGAGGGCGTCTTATTTGGGGGAATGATTGGCTCGGGTATGCTCAATCCGCACGCCGCAGTATCAATTCGCCTGAATCCGTCTTGCTGATGGTCAGTGTGTCTCCCACCTTCCAGCCCAATTGAGCCAGCAGTTCGTCGGGCAACTCGACGATGCTGTCACCGCTACCATCACCTGCATACAGGCAAGTGGTACGCCACATAATGGCCTGTGTACCTGCTCCGGACGGCAAATATTTCAGTAAGGTTTCTAGTAATGCTGCCTCATCGTCCGGTAGCGTGAGCCAACTTGCGCTGACATGATCGGAATATTCCGCCCACGCATAGACTACGTTGTCGTCAGAGACATGGCGACCGGCCGTATGTAGACAATGCTGCATACGAGTAATGTCGGTGGCGAATTGTTGGGCAAGTTTCTGTCGTTCACTAAACGTCGGCATCATGACTCTTTCCTTTATTGATACTGGTGTGTCAAAAAGTATATCGCAGTCGCTTAAATCCACTTTCAATCTGCGTGCTTCTACTATCGGTTACATTGTGTTTATTTTAAATGAAGAAAACCTTAATCTCAAAGTTGATTGATTTGCTGTTCCAGCTCCCTAATCTCATTTATCACTATTGTGAAATCCGGTACTTCACCAAAAATCATTCCAGACATCGCCTGATAGTCTCGTCTAAGCGCATCGATCATCTCTGGTGTTGTCGCAAGTGCAAACGATCCTGGGCGAGCACTTTTTAAGTCCAAATCTGCGCTGTTGAAGAACATTTGTGCATGACGCGCGCAATCGATAGCAAGCATATGGTTTCTTTTGGCGCGCTGTCCCATCTCGGATTGAGTTAGCTTGTAGATATCGTAGTAATGCCGCGATATCCGATGCCCTTGCTGACGTAGCTGCCCACGGTTGTCATGCCAACGACGCAAACCATGCAAAATGACTACCTTATCCCAAAACGTGCGTTCGGCATCAATAGTGACAATATTTTCTACAGCCAAATTGGCCCCAGTTATTTCGTCAGCTATATAAGGTTTGATGATGGTCTGGCGATGCGGATCCAAAGCAGACTTAGCACCAGCTTCTATCTTGACGGTTGGTCTAACATAATCTTCCACTTCGGTAGTCGTTGCTGGATAACGTATCAACAGTGTTTGCTGGTCATGGTCATCGACATCTGAAACCACTGCTTCTTGGATCGCTGAGATGCCTGCTTCACGAAATACAGTTTCGATCTGCAGATTTAACCGCTCTTTGAGGGCTCCTTGAATGTATGTCTGACAAGCCTGTTTGATAGCACCTAGACGTATGCGTTGTTGCTTGCCAGACAATCTCTCTAGGTCACTGATTTCAATGTCTTGGCCGATATCTTCACGGAAAACCGTAATGTCTATATCTTCCGAAAAACGAGAGATCAATCCATAGGCCTTGGAGAGCGAGGTCCCCCCTTTGAATAACAATCGTGGTTCGGTAATTTCTCTTCCATTAAATAGTAAATCCAATACCCAGCATACCAAAAAATCTTTTTCAACGTTTTGCAAAGAGGTACCAAGTTGGTTGGCCGTTGCCAAAAATAAGCCAAGGCGATCTTTAGGTGTAGCTGCAATGACGGAAAGGAAGCCTGGATTCATGTTTGCCCCCCCATTTCCTGGGGCGTCGATGCCAGTAGCTCTCTTATCCACTGCTGCATCCATGAGGGGACCGTGTGCAAGCCAGTTTGCAGATCATCATAAATCTTATCCGATTGATTTGGATCGCACAGTAGTCGAATCAATTTGGCTTTGACGACATCATGTTCCAATTGAGCACTATTTTTGATGCTGTCATGCAACCAGTACAAAGCTTGCACGATACGCATAGCTGGATGACCTGCCCAGTAAAGTTTGCTGGGCGCGGTCAATTTGAATTGGATCGTTAGATTTCCCAACTGGATAGGACGCAGCCGACCATCGGTATGTATGATAACTTGCCCAGGTACGGCATTGGTCAAACCCAAATCATTAGCGGCAGTCATGCCGTCGATCAACATTCGAATTTGGTCACGCCGACCTACAGCGTTAATTACATTACGGTAATCAGGAACAGTAAGCCGTCCGGTCAATGCATTTAACCGAAGTCGGCCGTAGAGCCCACGGTCGAAACGATGCAAATCACCGCCAGTGACCATGCGTTGTAAGGTTTTATCGACCGCATCGCGACCGCCTAGGTCAAGAAAATCCACCGGTGTCCATACGGTGTCTACCGGGGCTTGATCAATGCGTTGCACGATCAACGACTTGATGTTTGGAGATGGATAAAGTGTATTTTGCCTCATGTCCGAAAATTGTATACAATTTTCGGACATAGTCAAGCAGGCCTGAGAGAGGAGAGGTGATGCCATAGATTTATCACCAATGATAAAAGCGCGCTTTTATTGCCTTCGCCGTGGAGGCTGTATATTATTGGTATTCTCTACGGCGCGTAAGTTGGTGATGTAGAGCGTTGTGTCATTTGCTAAATTCGAGCGATCAATGTTGCTTGGCTCGCCATGGCCTGGATATAGCAAGAAAGAGCATGCCATTGGCTGAAACTTCAGGTTTATTAGCAGCAGGAAATGGTGCGAGCGGTAAAACATAGGAAAAGCTGCCGTTTACCTGCTTAGTGCGTATCCGTATACTCGTAAGTGCGCTTTTTGCCCGGAGTCGACGATGCGAAGAATCAAAAATGCTTGCCGTACCGCGCAAGCAAGATAACGATACCTATTCACTATGCACCCGTTCCCCACTTCTTTGCCTCCGTCTTCAGATCAGCGCAGCGATTGGCAGACAATCATTACACTCTTGCCCTATCTACTGGCCTATAAAGTGCGTGTCGCGCTCGCGTTGGCCTGCTTGATTAGCGCGAAAATCGCGAATTTGGGTGTGCCGATTGTGATGAAAGCGATTGTCGATCAACTCGCGGTAACTAATCGGCTGCCGGCACCGGCGTATGAGACGACGTTTAGCTTGCTCAGCAGCATTGGTTTGCTGGTCGTGGCGTATGCGGTTGTGCGCTTATCAAGCTCGCTGTTTGCCGAGTTGCGTGAGATTCTCTTTGCGAAAGTGGCTTATAGCGCGGGGCGGCAGGTAGCGCTTGCGGCTTTCCGGCATCTGCATAGATTGTCTTTGCGCTTTCATCTGAAGCGACAAACTGGCGGTGTGTCGCGCGATATCGAGCGTGGCACTCGGGGTGTTCAAACTCTGGTTTCATATTCGCTTTACAGCATTTTGCCGATCGCTATCGAAGTGTTGCTGGTGTTGATTTTTCTCGCGGTCCGCTACGAAGCATACTATGCGATTGTCACCTTTTCCGTACTTGTCGCTTATATCACGTTTACCGTGAAAATGACTGAGTGGCGCACGCACTTAAGGCGCACGATCAACGAACTCGGCTCAGCCGCCAGTACGCGAGCGGTCGATTCGATGCTCAATTACGAAACCGTCAAGTATTTTGGTAATGAGCACTATGAAGCGCAGCGCTACGATGAGCACTTGATGCTTTACCGTAAGGCGGCGATTCGTGCACAAAGATCACTGTCATTGTTGAGTCTTGGCCAGCAGTTAATCATCGCCCTCTGTCTGATCGCGGTTCTGTGGCGGGCGACGCAGGGGGTGCTGGATAAGCAATTAACATTGGGCGATTTTGTGTTAATTCATACTTTCATGTTGCAACTTTATATTCCGCTCAGTTTCTTGGGCAATAGGTATCGCGTTTTGAAGCAAAGCATTACCGATATGGAGCGGATGTTTTCGCTGTTAGAAATCGAGTCTGAAATTCAGGATATCCAGGGGGCACCCCCGCTTGCCGTGCGTAGCGCTGAGGTGCGCTTTGAGCATGTCAGCTTCTCCTATGAACCGCCGCGGCAGATTTTGCGTGATCTGACGTTTACGATTGCAGCCGGCACAACCACCGCGGTTGTCGGTCATAGCGGCTCAGGCAAATCAACGCTGGTGCGACTGTTACTTCGTTTTTACGATATCGATAAGGCGGCTGGGGGACGGATTGTGATCGACGGCCAGGACATTCGTGCAGTGACGCAGGATTCACTGCGCGCAGCAATGGGTATCGTACCGCAAGATACCGTGCTTTTCAATGACACGATCTATCACAACATCACGTATGGTCGGCCATCCGCATCGCGAGACGAAGTCATCGCGGCTGCGCGCCATGCGCATATTCATGCTTTCATCGAAAGCCTGCCAGCGGGTTATGACACCCTAGTGGGTGAGCGTGGTCTGAAGTTATCTGGCGGCGAAAAGCAGCGCATTGCGATCGCTCGCGCATTATTGAAAGATCCGCATATTCTCATTTTTGATGAAGCGACGTCAGCGCTCGATTCACGTGCAGAGCGCTCGATTCAGCAAGCGCTGGAGCAGATCGCGCGCAACCGTACAACGCTGATTATCGCGCACCGCCTGTCAACCATCATCCATGCACAGCAGATTCTGGTGATGGATCAGGGCCGCATCATTGAGCGCGGTACCCATCAAGAATTGCTTGCTGCGGGCAATGTGTATGCTCAGATGTGGGCGTTGCAACATCAGCAGCATGCGCCAACGGGGGAAGATGAAATGCTGCCTCTGGTCGCCGATTGAAGTGACTGTGTTCGTGTCCGCCGGTTGAGCTCGGCACCGGGGTATGAATTACAACAGAAACGCCTATCCTAAACCGCTGCGAGATTTGCGATAAGTCGACGCGGGTTAAGACATTGCGTACACTTTGCCATCTGAGGATAGGTTTTTAAGACGGGCCAGGACGTGCTGCGCGAGAGTGATACGCTCGTCAGGCGTTTTCATGAGCGTTTTGATCATATCGATTTCTATCGAATCCGTGCACAAGGCGCTGGCATCACACTCGTCCTGTGGATCAATAACAAGAATGTCAAGAAAATCAGCGTAAAGCGATGCGATCCCGTCAATGGAAGCCTTTAGCCCTAGTTCATGCATCATTTTGGTCAGCGGGCCTTTGACTGCTTCGCCACCGACAAGCGGTGCAACGGCTAAGATTGGGGCATTGCTGGTGCGCAACTGATCGCGCATCCCTGGCAATGCCAGTATCGGTCCAATACTTACGAATGGGTTCGAAGGGCATAAGATGATGCCAGTGAGATCGGGTGCGCTGAGCGCTGCTGCAAGCGCCGGTGATACTCTTGCTGTGGTAGTGCCTTTATAGCGAAAGCCCGAGACGCGCGGCTCACATCGCCGGGCGACGAAATAATGCTGAAAAGCCAAAGCGCCTTCATCTGTCTCAACGATGGTTCTCACTGGGTCATTGGACATCGGGACGATCGTATGTTTGATACCCAAAGTGTTAGCGAGTGTTGTGGTCACGTCGCATAGGCTATTTCCGCCGTCAAGCAAGCTGCGCCGATAAAGGTGAAGTGCTAGGTCCTTATCACCGAGCTGAAACCAGGTTGGCCCGCCTAGACGAGCCAGTTCTTCCTGCACTAACCAACTCTCGCTAGCACGTCCCCATCCCTTGCCTGCGTCAGCGATGCCTGCGAGCGTATAGACAACCGTGTCTAGATCGGGGCAAATGAGTAAGCCAAGGTGCTCAAAATCGTCACCGGTGTTTACAGCAATCGTTAATTCGCCGGGTGGGAGGGCGTGTGCTAATCCAAACGCCAATTTGGCGCCGCCAACCCCGCCGCATAATGCAACATACTTTGCCATCCTATTTTCCTTACGGAGACCCGCATGAGAGCGTTTTTAATGCTGTTGCAGCGGGTGTATACGCTACTTCAGCGTTTTTCGCGGCGTCAATCACAAGGCTAGAAATTTAGATCATGACGCCGCGGTGTTTTAGAAAATTTAGCTCATGACGCCACGCTGCGTAAGACTTGGTGTCCCTCTCCGCGCACGAGACGCCCGGCTTTTACATACTTGACAGGGGTTAGCGGAAGAGCGGCCTGGGCCGCCTGCTGCCGCTCGATACTCACGCGCCCATACAGCGTGGTGCGCTGTACGGCGGTTCGTCCCAAGCGGGCAGCAAGTGCTGCCATCGCTGCTGGCGGTAGTTCTTGTCCGTGGGCCGCGCCGGCAGCACGGCTGATCGATTCGTTCATCAAGGTGCCACCCAAATCGTTAACACCTGCCTGCAAGCAAAGTTGTGAGCCTTGCTCGCCCATCTTCACCCAAGATGTCTGGATATTATCAATCAGACCATGAAAGGCTAGGCGTCCTACGGTATGCATCAAAACGGCTTCGCGCAAGGTCGGCCCTTGATGAGAGCGATTTCTTCTGAACAGGGGAGCTTCTTCGTGCACGAAGGGCAGCGGGACAAACTCAGTCAGCCCTCTTGTGTTCCGCTGCAGCTCGATTAGTTTGAGGATATGCTGCGCCCAGTGCCGGTAAGATTCGACATGGCCAAACATGATCGTGGCGGTGGTGCGCAAGCCTAGCTCGTGAGCCGTTCGAATGACCGTCAGCCATTCCTGCGTATTTAATTTGTCTGGACAAATCTGACGCCGCACTTCGTCATCTAAAATCTCGGCCGCAGTGCCAGGCAAGGTACTTAAGCCAGCCTTTTTCAAATCAGACAAAAATGCTTTGACTGTTCTGCCCAGACTCTGTGCGCCATGCATGATCTCAAGGGGTGAAAAGGCATGGATATGAATGTCCGGGCATTCCGTTTTGGCCGCTGAGCAAATGTCGAGATAAGTGTGTCCCGTGTAGTCTGGATGAATGCCACCCTGCAGGCAAACTTCGGTGGCGCCGCGATCCCAAGCCTCCCGGACGCGGCGGCGGATTTCGTCAAGCTCGACGATATAGGGTTTTTCGCGCAAGCTTTCTTCTACGCGCCCTTTCGAGAAGGCGCAAAAGTTGCAATGATATTGGCAGACATTGGTGTAGTTGATATTTCGATTGACAACATAAGTAATATTGTCTCCGTTGGTCTCTTGGCGCAGACGATTAGCCGTTTGAGTAACATACGCGAAATCGTTGCCGCGGACCTTGAATAAGTGCACGAGATCAGCTTCTTCAAGGCGATCGCCAGACAAGCATTTGTTGACGATATCGATGGTCTGTGGCGAAACGCTATCAGCATTGGGTATCGTAGCCTGCACCTGCAGGCCGGAAATGTCGGTTGCCGTACTGGAGCCTGCTATCCATTTACCATCGGTTCTGGCCAGTCCACCACAGTCTGAATGGAGGAGGAGGTCGCGGTGCAAACCTGGGTCGACCCATTGATCGCGGGCATCGATATACTGCGGATAGACCGTCAGTCGCTCGACCAATACCTTGCCACCACGGGCCGTGACGTCGCTCAGCCGTTCGAGGTGCGGCCAAGGTGCTTCGGGGTTGACGTGATCGGGGGTGATGGGCGATACACCTCCCCAATCGTTAATGCCCGCGCGGATCAAGTCGGTGAGATCGCCTTCGAAAAGATTAGGTGGCACCTGAATACTCATGGCTGAGCCGAGGATTAAACGGGCAGCCGCTGTGGTCCAACATAGTTCGTCCATCGATGGCTCAGGAGCGTTAACCATCTTGGTGCCGGCTTTGGCGCGAAAATTTTGGACAATGACTTCCTGCAGGTGTCCATAGCGATCATGCAAATCGCGCAGCGCAAAGAGCGATTCCAGCCGCTCACGGCGGGTCTCGCCGATGCCGATCAAGATGCCTGAAGTGATCGGTATATGTGCTTCGCCAGCTAAGCGCATCGTTTCAAGCCGCACTGCCGGATGTTTATCCGGTGAGCCGTAATGTGGCCCGCCACGCTCGGAAAGCCGTTCAGAGGCCGTCTCTAACATGATTCCGAAAGAAGGCGCATGCGGCCGCAACGCCTGGTACTCGGCAGCGCTGAGCACGCCCATATTGAAGTGCGGCAGCAGTCCTGTTTCGGCTCGTACGCGTTGCGCGACCTCAGCGACATAGCTGGCTGTGCTAGCATGCCCGAGTTGCTGGAGTGCTTCGCGCGCGGCTGCATAGCGCGCTTCAGGTCGGTCACCCAGCGTAAATAAGGCCTCGCGGCAGCCTGCTGCAGCGCCCGCCCGGGCAATCTCTAGCGCTTGCTCCACCGTCAGAAATGCTGGGCCAACCACCCGCGGTGCTTTGGCAAATGTGCAATAGTGGCAAACATCCCGGCACAGATGGGTGAGCGGAATGAAAACTTTGCGCGAATAGCTTACGTTGTTGCCCCAACCGATATCTCGCCAGGCCGAGGCAAGATCAGATAGCGCTCGCCAATCCTGCACCGCCTCAAGTTCATACGCTAACTCCTTTTGATTCAGCCTTGGCTGAGCGGCATCAGCGGAGTACTCAATTTTCTTGAGTATTTGACTCACCGGACTACTCATTGCTGCTTTCATCATAACCCCTCCATTGGACATTTTTGATAGAAGACTTGAATTCGTCAAGATCGGCTGGTAAATCAACATCTAGCGCCCAGCTTCTTGAACGGACGATCCAAACATCAATTCCTGCGCGCCGCGCAGCGTCTTTATGAGCGGACAGGCTGTGCCCGCTAAAATGCATCGGAATCGCGCCAGGTCGGCAAATCAGCCCATTGGTGCCATAGCCTTCCCGGTTCGGCGCCATGCCAATTGCATCTACTGGTGCGCGACTCAACATGTCGACCGCGGCTACATCTAGCAGCGGCAAATCGCCGGGGACGAACATCACACGTTGTCCGCCCGCTGCGGCAACATGGGCGGTTGCCCGCGCGCAGGCGTTGGCCATGCCTTCATCGGGGGGTCCCCACAAGATCTCTGCACCCGCGGCCCGAGCCATCTCTGCGCTGATTTCAGAGGGCGTAACCACCAGCAGACGCGCGATTTGGGATGATGCCTTCAGCGTACTAATGACGTGATTAGCCATTGAGAAAAACAATGAGCGGCGGGAGGCGTGGCTGAGAACGCCAGCCAGGCGTGTCTTAGCGCATTCAGGCGCTTTTAATGGCACTACTCCCCAAATACCGTCGCTGCGCTGACGCGCAGAAGCAGAATGCATAGTGCAGTCTCCTTTTTATTATTTTCCTGAAAAATCAAGGTGACGCGCATTGTGAATGCGCGTCACTTCAATGGGTTCTTCATTCAATATTTTTATATTTGAACACGATGCTGCCATATAATAATTCAGTTGTCTAATCATTTCTGATTGACACACTCCGCGCCGATGGTTCGCCCGTTCTCTTTTTGCGATGTCTTGTGCTAAGCCACCGTTCACGCGGCTTTTAGCGAAAACGTCGACGCCGTCTCAAGAAACACATCTTCTGGTTTGCTACGAATCAGCTGCTGAATCGTGCCATCGGCTGGGGGCAGATTCGCGCCGCGGATCAGCACAACAGGCCTGCTCTCGTCCGCTTGCCCCATCAGAAAGGAGGCCGCTGCGGCGAGTTCGTCAGCTACTGCCACTTGACTTGTCTGTAAGAGGCAGCCAAATAAATCTGGCTTTCCAATATAGTTTTTAAGCGGCGCAAAGCCTGCCACACCAATTGCGCATCCCGCCGTACCGCGGCGCCAGGCTCTGCCAAAGCTGTCATTGATGATAACGTTAACGTTGACACCGCACAGGTGGTGAATCTGCTCTTTCAATTTCTGCGCACTGTGATCAGAGTCTTTGGGCAGTAAAAGTACGGTGTCGCCACCGCCAACATTCGAATGATCAATACCGGCGTTCGCCATGACGAATCCATGGCGATGCATGACGATGAGCATACCTGTTTCCCTGTGCGCGATGACTTCCACCGACTCCGAGAGGATGAGTTCAACCAGTCGTGGATCTTTATCGACCTTCTGTGCCAAATCGATGGCTTGCTCAGAAGGCGTGACTGAGGATAACTTAGCCCATCGCCCCTCAGATTTGGAAACGATCTTTTGAGCCAGCACCAACACATCGCCATCTGCTAAGACGAGATCGTCCTCATGTAGCGCCTTAAGAATGATTTGGCTAAGGTCATCCCCAGTCTGGATAAGGGGAATGCCAGATACGGCGTGTAACGTTAGGCTTTTGCTTGATGGTATAAAACGGCTCATCTCCTGCTCTCCTTTTTAAGTTTTCAATGATTAATCAGTCAGCTCTTCACCAACAAGGAAAGTTAAACGGGCGTCTAAGTGTGCCGCACAGTAGCCCGATTGCTTTCGCATTAGCCATGATGGTGTATTGAGCTGGACAAATTTAAACAACTTTCAAGTTTCTTTTCCGCTTATCGTGTTCGATTAATGCATACGCGCTGTGATTATGGATCGACTCAAAATTCTCGGCTTCAAGCACGTAAGCGATAATCCGATCATCTTGATTGAGCCGGCTAGCAGTATCACGCACTAAATCCTCGACAAATTTTGGATTATCATAAGAGCGCTCGGTCACAAATTTCTCATCTGGCCGTTTTAAGAGCCCCCACAATTCACAAGATGCCGATTCCTCAGCGATGCGTATCAATGTCTCAATCGATATCTCAAGACTATTTAACTCTGCCTTAATGGTCACATGCGAGCGTTGATTATGCGCGCCATAAAACGAGATTTCTTTGGAACATGGACATAAACTCATCACGGGCACCAAAACTTTCAAAAAAATCCGGCTCGTATTGCCATGCGCTTCGCCAATAAAGCTGACTTCATAATCAAGCAAGCTTTGAGCTCCCGATACTGGCGCTGTTTTATTGATGAAATAAGGAAAAGTAATTTCAATGCGGCCCGCGGAGCTCTCTAATTTGTTGAGCATCTTGAGGGCCATCTTCTGAAAGCCCGAGAGATCGAGCGGGATCGTGTTTCCTGTCTTAGGGTCTACCGTGCTTTCTTGCAATAGGGCAATAAAGCGCGACATATGAGTGCCCTTTTGATTGGCCGGTAAGTAAACATCAAGCTCGCAATGGCCGATTGTTGGCTGGCTCGCGCCAGTGGCGCTCAGTACTGTTAGTGGATGACGTATCGCTTTGATGCCAACTCGCTGAATCGAGATTTCGCGGTGATCAGTGCTGCTTTGCACATCTGACATAGCCAAAACAGAGTCTACACAATTCATCATAAAATAATCTCCCGAGCTTTTTATATAATAAATTCAGTGGAGTTGGTGCCCAATTCCCAAATTTCGATCCGCATGATCTGTCTATGCGGACGCTCTTTAAGTCACAGTCTGCCAATTGCTGCGCCGGTCCCTATGAACGATAAAAACTGGCAAATTTAATGATGAGTTAAGGTGCTAGATACCCGTAGCGATCAGGTCTTTGAGATGGGCTGAGTCTCCGTTTTTCAGCACACGCTCCTCCTTTTCAATCGTCACCAGCGCATCGATTGACTACACTCATTGTTTTACATTGTGTTACTAGCCCAGCGTTGCATAGAGAGTGTCATGTCACGCTGAGGTGTGCGGCTAAGTTTTGGCTAGTTTAGATTATCTGTGAAAAGCGGGCAACTTTAATTTCTAACCATGTAGGAACCCCTGTTTACACCTCTTCGCTTTGGGGTGGGTGATGCTTCTTCTGTAGTTCATCTAGTTTTCGGGCTAGAATACGACCGATTTTAGCGGTTGGCACGGGCCTATCCATATCGTCGTGTTTGCAGTGGATATCGTAAGTTTCGATATTGCCGAGAACGTAAGGTTTCCATAAATGAGAAAAGGAGGGCTGGGTAGATCCATCTTCCATTATCGTTGCATGAAAGAAGAGCAGGTCGCCGGAATAAATGAGCGGAGAAAAATTATTTAAAAGGCAAAGGTTATTTTTGATGATATTTCGGGTTTTTTCCCATAAATATTCCCCCGCATTTGAAATATTTTCACCGCTATAGCGATCAAGAAGTTTGATGTAGATAGTTTCTTGATCTAACTCAAGTTTATTGTTCAACTGGAAAGGGCCCGGATGACTATCCAATAAAGCAAGCAAAGAGACTCTTTCGCCTTGTTGTTCAAGCTGTGTTGCGATGCTGTGAACAACATTGCCGCCAAAAGACCATCCCAGCAAATAATAAGGCCCGTTAGGCTGAATGCGGCGAATGTGTTTAATATAGTCTGACGCCATGGTATCGATTGTTTCTGCAAGCTGCGATACGCCACTGAGTCCACAAGCTTGCAGACCATAGATAGGTTGGTCCGCGTCTAAATGCTGAGATAGACTGATATAACTCCAACTCAGACCAGCCACGGGGTGAACGCAGAAAAGAGGTGGCCGAGCGCCTTCTGGCTTGATGGGAAGCAAGACCTTAAATGAATCGTCTTGGGCTCCGTCTAGCTTGAGTAAACGCTGCGCCAGTCCCGCGATGGTAGGCGCTTCAAACAGCATGTGGAGGGCAATCTCGACGCCCAACGTGGTGCGAATACGATTGATTATCCGCACGGCGAGCAGTGAGTGGCCGCCGAGCGCGAAGAAATTGTCGTAACGACTAATGCGCTCCAAACCAAGCAGTTCAGCCCAGATTGTGGCGAATGCGATCTCGATCTCGCTTTGTGGCGCTTCATACGCTTGATGGGCGAAGGCTTCGTCGTTCGGGACTGGCAGCGCCCGACGGTCAAGCTTGCCGTCGGGCAGGTAGCGCGCTAGGTCCCCCGTCTTGTACATACGCAGAAGCTCGCGCTCTTCGCTCGGCAGCACTTCCAGTTGCCAAGCCGGTTTGTCCAGCCGCTGTTCAAGCGCTTCGGCTAGGCTCTGCAACGCCTGCTGCATATAACCGCAGATATGATTAGGATCAAGCGGATTCACAACCTGAGCGATCAGTCCCAACGTTTTTCCGAAATCCTCCACGAACAGAGCGAGTGGATAGTTCGTGCGTTCGTCCACACTCAACAACTCAATACCGGGCGCCAGTTGGCCCTCTGATGGCACCACAATGTGGTGCCGGTAGTTCAGCAACGCACTAAACAAGGATGTACCAGCCGGCACACCACTGCAGCGTTGGGCCAGCGCCAGCGATGCATGCTCATGGTCGAGTAGTCCAGCTAGGAGCGCGTGCGTATCCCGCACACTGTGCTCAACGCTGCGGTTCAACTCAACACACAGTGGCAAGGTGTTAATGAACAGCCCCAGGGCACGGTCCGCCCCGTCACCTGCCTGCATCCGCCCAAATAGCACCGTGCCAAACACCGCTCGCTGTAGGCCACTGCTGCGTGCCAGCACCTGTGCCCAGGCCAGATGGCATAGACTGGCCAGGCTCACGCCCAGTCGTTTCGCCTGAACGCGCAGGCGATCGTTCAACTCCTGCGGCAGTAGTCGACGCGATTCGGTAACCTGGGTGCCGTCGCGATAAGTATCGGTCAGCCCGAAGGGCAACGTAGGCTCCTCCACTTTGGCCAGCATATCGGTAAAGAACCGCTCGTGCGCGGCCTGACTCATACCCAGACGCGTTTGCGCCACCAGGTTGCGGAACGGTTGGGCAGCGGGCAGCATATCGCCCCGGCCTTCGAGGAACGCCTGCACCTCGGTCTGCATGATTTCTAGCGTCGAATGATCCTCGATCAAATGGTGTAACAGCTGGACCAGCAGCCAGCGGCCATCACTGTTCTGCGCAATCACGAAACGCAGCAACGGGGCCTGGGTCAAATCAAGACGATGCTGACGGAAACGCTGAGCCAGTTGTTCAGTGATCGGTCCATCGGACGGATCCAGTGTGAGCTCCGTGATAGACAACGTTGCCTGACGCCAGACTACCTGCGCGGGCGTGGACAGATGCGCCCAGACAAAGGCGGTACGCAGGATATCGTGGCGCTTGACGACCTGCTGGATCGCGTCTAGATAACGATCGAGTTGCTCCCGGTCAGTAAAGGCTATTTGGGCAATCAACAGATACGGATCGCCTTCAGTCGCCAGCAGGTGGTGAAACAGGAAACCGTCTTGCAGCGGGGACAATGCATAAATATCTTGGATGTTCGCAACGCCACCGGGGACCTGTGCCACAATCCGGTCGATCTCAGCCTGACTGAGATCGATCAGCGGCAGCATGTCCGGCGTAAGCATGGTGGTGTCGGATGTAATGAGATTGGGCGGCACGGCTATTTCCCGATGCTGGCCCAGCGATTGGGCTAGCACGCTCAGCGTAGGCGTATCGAACAATGCACGCACCGAGACCGTCAAGCCAAGATAACGCAGGCGTTCGATCATCCGCACCGCGAGCATCGAATGGCCACCGAGCGCAAAGAAGCTGTCGTGACGGCTGACGCATTCAACCCCGAGCAGTTCTGCCCAGATTGTGGCCAGCGTGGTCTCTATCTTACCTTGCGGCGCCTCGTATGCCTGGCGCGCAAAGGCTTCGCCATCCGGCGCCGGCAGTGCCCGGCGATCAAGTTTGCCGTTGGGCGTCAACGGCAGTGCATCCAAGCGCACAAAGGCGGCCGGCACCATATACTCAGGTAGCCCGGCCACGAGATACGTACGCAGTGTGCTCGCTAGCTGTTCGTCCACCTCGGCCACAACATAGGCAACCAGCCGCTTGTCGCCGTCCTCGCCTAGCGCAAGCACGATAGCATCGCGCACCAGCGGATGCTCGATAAGGTGTGCTTCGATTTCGCCGGGCTCAATCCGAAAGCCCCGGATCTTAACCTGGTGATCGTTGCGGCCGAGGAACTCGAGATTGCCGTCGGGCAGATAGCGGGCCAAGTCGCCCGTCTTATACATGCGGGCATCAACATGATTGCTGAACGGATCGCAAAGAAAACGCTCGGCGGTCAATTCAGGGCGGTTCAAATAGCCACGTGCGACACCCGCTCCGCCAATATACAGTTCGCCGACCATTCCCAACGGCACGGGCTGACCATCGGCGTTCAGCAGATAAACCTTAAGATCGGGAATCCTTACCCCAATCGGACTGCCCACTTGATGACTATCCTGTTGTCGTAGCGGCTGGTAAGTGACATGCACGGTGGTTTCCGTAATGCCATACATGTTCACTAATTGAGGCGCGTGCTCTGAACGCATGGCGTACCATGCCTGCAAGATTGCAGGTTCAAACGCTTCACCACCGAAAATCACATAGCGTAATTGATCACGCAATTGGCTTTGTGCTTGGCTGGCGATAAAGGTCTTAAAAGCACTGGGCGTCTGGTTCAATACGGTCACGCCCTGCTCGCAAACCAGCCGATGAAACTCTTGTGGCGAGCGGGCAATCTGATGAGGGACTAAGATCAGTTTCCCGCCATAGCGCAAGGCTCCCCAGAGCTCCCAAACCGAAAAGTCGAAGGCAAAAGAATGGAACAGGCACCAGGTATCATGCTGGTTAAAGTGATACCAAGGTTCTGTGGCATCAAACAGACGTACAATCTGCGCATGCTCAACCATCACGCCTTTGGGTGCGCCGGTAGAACCGGACGTGTAGATTACATAGGCAAGATGACGAGCAGTCAGGCCAAGCACGTGCGGATTAGTGACTGCCTGTTCTGGCTGCACCGCTGGATCGAGCACAGTCAACGAGGCTAGGGCCCTTTCGCCCAATGTGGCGCGGCCCACTGCGTCTGCCAACAGGATCCGTGGCGCCGCATCGGTGAGAATGCTCGCCAGCCGCTCGCCCGTATACGCCGGATCAAGTGGCACATAAGCACCACCCGCCTTGAGAGTTGCCAGTAGCCCCACCACCAACGCTAGGCTGCGTTCCACGCAGATCGCCACCAGCGTATCTGGTTGAACGTCCAGCTCGATGAGTTGATGCGCAAGACGATTAGCACGCGCATTCAGTTCCGCATACCCTAATGCCTGACCTTCGTACACCAAGGCAATGGCGTCCGGTGTACGCTCAGCCTGTGCTTCAAATAACTGATGAATGCACTGGTGCGCTGGATAGGGCGCCTCCGTTGTATTCCATTCGACCAGCAATTGCCGCCGCTCCGCTGCACTGAGCAGGTCGATGCCGTCGATTGGCTGGGTGGGCTCTGTGACCAGGGCGTCCAGGAATTTTAGAAAACGGCGCTGGTGTGCAATGAGTTCGTTTGCTGTATAGAGGGCGGGGTTCGCGTCAAAGTCAATCCGCAATGGGCTGTCCCCGGATAGGACATAGACCGCGATCATTAGGTCTTCGACCGGCCCATTGACAAGATTATGAGTGGTCGATGCATGTTTGCCAAAGCGCAGGTCATGGTCAAATGGCATCAGATTGATGGTGGGACCAAACAATGGCCGGCCTTGCGCCAGTCGAAGTTCCCGCCGTAGCTCTTCACAGCGATAGCGTTGATGCCGAAATCCGCGTTTAATCTCTTGCGCCGCCTGTTCTATCAATGATGTGAGGCTCGTGTCTGGCTGCACCGTGAGTCGGATAGGCATGACATTAGAAGTCATGCCGGGAATACGCCGGCCTTCGCCAAAGCGAGCTGGCACCGGAAAGCCCAACACCACGTCTTGAGCACCGGTTAAACGATGAAGATACGCCGCCACGGCAGCGGTAATAAACTGAGCCAAACCACTTGCGTCAGAAGCGTAAGTGCGCATTGTTTGAGAGGAGAGGTAAGCTGTCTGACGCAAACGGTGGTGCAAAGCGGGGGCTTGCCTATCTGCAAGTGTCACAGCGCTGGGCCAATCCGCGCAGTGCGCAAGCCAATATTCCCGGTCTTTTGTAAAGTGCGCAGAGGCGCGGTAGCGAACGTCATTTTCCAGCAGCAGCGATACGGGTCCGAATGGGCGCTCTTGTGCTATTACCCCTTTGACTCGTGCGCTATATACCTGCGCCATGCGTTGCGCGATGAGGCGGCCACCGGCCCCATCCATCGCGATATGGTGACAACGCTGATACCAAAAAAATCGGTCAGGTGCGACTTTTAACAATGCAAAGCCAAACGGCAGGTTATTCAGTAGGTCGGTTGGCTGTTCGTAGTCCGCTTTCATCCAAGCTTCGGCAGCAGCTTGAGGATCAACCTCTGCGCTGAGATCGATCAAAGGAAGTGACCAATCCGGTAAACTGACAAATTGTTGAATGCCATCGCTACTGTCGATGAACTGAAGACAAAAGCTTTCTGCTTCCGCGACCACCTGTCGCAAGGCGGCTTCGAACAAGGCCGAGTCAACGGCGCCATGGATTTCTGTGAATTGGCAAATATTGTAGACAGGACTACGGGGGGTGATTTGCTGCGCGAGCCAAATCTCCATTTGTGCAGCGGATAAGGGATAGGTTACTGGATTTGGATTGACGCAAGCAGGCATAAGTCTTACCTAAAGCAAAAATTAAAGGTCGGCCATAGGTTGATGAGCCACGCTATAAAATTTCAACTATGGAACTTGGACTACAGAACCTAAAAAATACTAGGGGGGCTGTTGAAGTTTGGCACTAAGCTCTTGCAAAATAAGAGCAAGCCCGTATTGTTGAGGTTCTCATACCGACACAATGCGAGTTTGCAATGCGTCGATTACTTCTTATGGATGAATTTCGATTGAAGCTTGGAAAGATTTTGCCTGATGAGCAAATTTATCGCAAGCACAATTTGTGTTTATACTCTAATTTCTAACCATCCCATTAAGATGCGCTTGCAGATTATAATAAATTGAATCATATATCTTCTGAGTTAGGCTCAACTTCATGGAAAATCACTTTAATCAAGCTCCCACTCAACCTCAAACAGCGCAGATTAACTCACTCACCATGACGCGTCCGGATGACTTGCATCTGCATTTGCGCGATGGTGAGATGCTGGCGGCTGTGTTGCCGCATAGCGCGCGCCAGTTTGGGCGCGCGCTAGTAATGCCCAATCTGAATCCGCCGGTAACGACCACAGCGCAAGCACTGGCTTACCGCCGCCGCATTCTGGATGCGTTGCTAGACTCTGCGGATTTTGAACCATTGATGGCACTGTATCTCACCGATAACACGCCTGCTGATGAAATTCGTCGCGCCCATGAGTCAGGCGTTGTACATGCGATTAAGCTCTATCCGGCAGGGGCCACGACTCATTCAGATGCCGGCGTGACGGACCTTAAACACTGCGCAAAAACGCTTGAAGTGATGCAAGAGCTTGGTTTGCCGCTGCTGGTACACGGTGAAGTGACGGATCCGTCAATTGATTTATTCGATCGTGAAAAAGTATTTATCGATCAAGTACTGGTGCCTGTGCGGCGCGCATTTCCGGCGTTGAAGATTGTCTTTGAGCATATCACCACGCAAGAAGCGGCTGACTATGTGCGCGACGCAGAGGCAGCGCCTGGCACGCTTGGCGCGACGATTACCGCGCATCATCTGTTGTATAACCGCAATGCGCTGTTCCAAAAAGGGTTGCGGCCACACTATTATTGCTTGCCAGTTTTAAAGCGCGAGCGGCACCGGATGGCATTAGTAAAAGTGGCAACCTCGGGTAATCCGCGCTTTTTTTTGGGTACGGATAGTGCACCACACCCTAAAGGCTTGAAGGAGCACGCGTGTGGGTGCGCTGGGTGTTACACGGCTTTGCATGCGCTTGAACTTTACGCGCAGGCTTTTGATCGGGTCGGTGCCTTGGCGCAGCTTGAGGGGTTTGCAAGCTTTCACGGCGCGGCGTTTTATGGCTTGGCGCGCAACTCGGGAACGGTGACGCTGCGGCGCGAGTCATGGCAGCTGCCACTTGAATTACCCGCAGGTGAGCACACGATTGTGCCATTAGGTGCAGGTGAAACAATCGCGTGGCGACTCGCTTAATTGACGTCAGCTGGGGTTTCAAGTAAGAAGCACTTGGGCAATATCGCTGGAGCGATATAGTCCATATCGTGCACTGACACACCACAATTAAAAAAGATTTCGCGCCACTGCAGCACTACTTCGACGATATGGTTGATTTGGTGGCGTGCATCCTCGACTGACAGGCTGAAGATAGCGGTCACCATATCGGAACCGACCTATACACATACCATCTGACAAAGTTTGCACCCTGAGAATAGCTGCAGGAATGCTTTCTAATGAGCCGGGAAGCTGAATATAAATATAGACTTTGCGTTCAGAAATCATATTCATTTCCTACGGTTTTTAGTTTGCTTGCTCGCTTTGGCCGACGTGAAGCCTCCAATACCTTGCCATGCGTATCCATATCGGGATCAGCGACAGTATCTAGCGTTTTATCTAATCCGAGCGCCCACAGTGTGGCAATAATTGCGCTGATACTGGTTCCAGGCTTACCAAGCTCCAGGGAATTAAGAGTATTTCGATTAATGCCAGCTTTTTTTGCTAAGTCAACGACGGATAAGTTGCGACGTATTCTTGCTAAACGGATACGCTGTCCAAGTTGAGTTATATGCTCTAAAACCTGTGCGGGAAGTGTAAATTTGTTCATTATAGTAGGCTCTATACGATTTTTTGCCTATTATAATGGGTATTTTTCTGTACTTGAATACAGTGTTTTAAATTTTTAGCGCTAAACGAGCAAATTTTCTTCTCCTATCTCGGCATTTCCTTAACCAGAACTCGGGTTAATTGAATAAGCGTGCTAAACTTTAGTTGGCAAAGTAGACCAGACAGCCGCCGCCTTCGTTAGAAGGGGGAGGAAAGTCCGGACTCCAAAGGGCAGGGTGATGGCTAACGGCCATCCGTGGCGACACGCGGAATAGGGCAACAGAAAGCAAACCGCCGATGGCCTCAAGCGTTAAGTTTGATGGCTCAGGTAAGGGTGAAACGGTGCGGTAAGAGCGCACCGCGGCTGCAGTGACGCAGCTGGCACGGTAACCTCCACCCGGAGCAATTCCAAATAGGCGAGCATGCATCTATAGGATGCAAGCAGGCCCCTTGCTAGTTCGCGGGTAGGAAGCTTGAGCGCGTCAGTAATGACGCGCCTAGAGGAATGGCTGTCACGCGCAACTCTGGTTGCGTGCACAGAATCCGGCTTATCGGTCTGCTTTGCCTTTTCTTTATAGTTAGGCCCCGTTGTGTATTGGGGCTGCGAACCTCTTCAGTATTTTTTCCTCTTCACATTTATTCATCTGGGTATTACTTACGCTGCGACTGTGCGTGTGCGTGGCAAACGGATACCATTTCAAGCTCGCGGCAGATAGATTATCCAAAATAATTTGTGCTGCGCAGCAAATTAATTTTTAGGGTAAATGACCTAAAATAACGACTGAATAGTTCTCTAATTTTTTGTAAGGTAACGCCCAAGCTCGGGGTGTTGGAGTCTAACCTATTGAATAATAAGCACTTTTATTTTTCTGGCAAAATCCTCTAATTTTTCATAATGTAAAAAATGATTTTATATTATAAAGTTCCTTGCATTGCACAAGAGTCATTGCTATAATCTGTTTATCGGTTACCGATTGGTAACCAAGCAGTGTCTCCTCCACCCTCCTCCTTTGGTGGATTCAGCCCAAACTCCGGTTTGGGCTTTTTTTTATCCGTTATGTTTATAGGTATTTCGCTGGCTTTTTAGCGCAGCAAGGCAGGGGTATCGACTCAATCCTTTTTGTTTTAGCAAAAAGCGGGTCGTAGAAAATTCAGCGAGCTTACGATCCTTAAAGAAAAGCACAATGTCGCTGGCGGGAAGGATTTGGTGGGCGATAGTGGGATCGAACCACTGGCTTCCACCGTGTGAAGGTGGCACTCTACCGCTGAGTTAATCGCCCTAATTGATTGCTTGAGATAGTCACGCATGCATGTCTGCGCAGCACAACTAATAAGCTTATCAGATAAAGGGTGTGGAACGCTACTTTTCAATGCTGCTGCTGCGCCACACACTTTGGATTTTTGCGGCTTTTTCTAATTCGTCTAATACAGTGATATGGGCCGCGATTTCATCTGGAGTCGCACGGAGTACCGGCAATATGAGTTGCTCAAGTGCGACCGACGCATGGTGACGGGTATCGGCGGAGGGCTCGTTTAGCATATCCAGCAATAGGTTCTCCTGGCCACGCGTCATGGCTAGGTAAACTAAAGCGAGTAGCTCAGCATCAAGGAGCGCGCCATGCAAGGTCCGGTGCGCGTTACTAATGCTAAAGCGTTCGCATAACGCATCGAGCGAGTTGCGTTTGCCGGGAAAGATCTGCCTTGCATGAACGAGCGTATCGATCACTTCCGTGCCGCACTGTTCATTAAATGGCGCAAGGCCGAGTAAGGCTAATTCGGCGTCCAGAAATCCGACGTCGAACGGCGCATTATGAATAATAATTTGTGCGCCTTTGACAAAATCGCATAGTTCGCTGGCGATTTGAGCGAATTTGGGTTTGTCGCTTAAAAATTCGGTGGTTAGCCCGTGTACCGCCAGCGCACCTGGGTCGCTGTCACGCTCTGGGTTGATATAAAAATGTAGATGGTTGCCGGTGAGCTGGCGGTTGATGAGCTCAATACAGCCAATTTCAATAATACGATCGCCGCCACGGGCTTTCAGGCCGGTCGTTTCAGTATCGAGTACAAGTTGGCGCATAAATTTTTCCACTGAGACGGGTTATCTCGGTTCTGTTTTTTGTGAATGGAGCGGGTTAATTTGAGGCTATTTTTCGCGCCGGCAGCGAGCTTTGGGCTTTGGCCTTGGGGGTTTTGATTGGCCCAACTTTTGCTTTGTGCTTGACTATGGGTTTTTTCGCGTTGAGCTTAACGGCTCGTGCTTTGATTGCGTTGGCTGTCGGCGGCAGTGGCCGCACGCGCAGTTTAGCTTTAACCAACGTAGGTTTTTGGCTCGTCGGAACATGCAGCATCACAATCTGCCCAGGCGCGAGCTTGGTGCGTTTGGTATGATTCCACGCTTGAATTTGGGCAACCGGGATACGATAGCGCTTAGCAAAGGCGGCCATCGTTTCATGCCGGCGCACACGAATCAACATTTTGCGAGTGTCTGGCACATCCGGCTCAAGTGCGAAGACCGCATTTTCTGCGATATAGGCACTGATATCTTCATCGTCTTCGGCTTTGACTTTGGGTATCAGTACCGTAGAGCCTGGCTTGAGCCGCATGCCAACCGGAATTTTATTGATCGCAGATAGGGTTGCTGGATCAACGCCGATTTTTGCTGCCAGCGTCATTGTGCGCTCGCGTTTGGTGACGGTATAGGTGGTCCAGCTTGAGAGTAGACCTTGATAGTTATTTAGGCCTTGCTCAAACATTTGTGCATTTTCAAACGGCAACAAAATTTGTGGCTGCGTCGCCCCTAAAATAATCGGTTTTGAAAACGATGGATTGAGTGCGCGAAATGCATCAACCGATAAGCCGGCAAGCTGTGCGGCTACCGCAACATCAATATCGCGTGCAGTCGTCACGGTGACAAAGTAGGGATGATCTGGAATCGACGGCAGCGTTAAGCCATACTTTTGCGGTTGCGCAACGATATCTTTAACAGCTTGTAATTTGGGTACGTAATGACGCGTTTCTTTAGGTATTTTTAGGCTGAGGTAATCGGTTGGCAAACCTGCTTTGCGATTACGCGCGATCGCGCGCAAGACATTGCCTTCTCCCCAATTATAAGCTGCTAGGGCGAGGCGCCAATCGCCAAACATACCGTGTAGCTTAGCTAAGTAATCGAGCGCGGCATTGGTTGAAGCGAGTACATCGCGGCGTTCATCTAGGAAAATATTTTGTTTGAGATTATAACTGCGCCCTGTCCCCGGGATAAATTGCCACATACCTGCCGCTTTAGCGACTGACAGGGCTTGTGGGTTATAGGCAGATTCAATAAAGGGCAGCAACGCAAGCTCAGTGGGCATATTGCGTGCTTCCAGCGCTTCTACAATATGATAAAGATAAAGTTTGGAACGCTCGGTCATGCGCTGGACATATTCAGGCCGCGCAGCATACCAAGACAGTTGTGCTTGGGCTAGGTCATTTTTGAGATCTGGCATCTGAAAACCGCGCCGGATACGGCTCCATAAATCAGCCGAATTCCCGCTATGGGCATTGACGGAATCATGGTCAAGGTCAATCGTTTGATCAACGTTGGCGGTTTTAAAACGAGCGGCGAAAGAAGAGAAAAAAGAAGAGCGCTCATCTACCGTGGACAGCGTGTTCTCAGTATTAGCGGGCGGCCTACTGGCGCAGGAGGCTAATAATATGGCCGATGCGACCCATAGCACACTAAAGATGAATCTCATTAGGGCAAGAATTCCAGGTAAAGCCGTAAAAAGTACAAGCATAGCAGGGAAGCTTAACTTGTTTTCAACCGTATTTTAACTAAAGTGGTCTTTCCATTCACGCAGCGCGATAAATGTAGCGAGCCGATCGCTCGTTGGCACAGCAAGCCGCTGCTGTATCTCTGCTTGGTCAACCCGTAAGAAGGGGTTAACGCGTTTTTCGTGAGCCAAGGTCGTGGGTACGGTTGGTTTACCCTGTGCGCGCAGAGCGTGTGCTTGGCGTTGCCAAGTGTGTAAGTCTAAATTATTCGGCTCGCAAGCTAACGCAAAGCGGATATTCGCTAGCGTATATTCGTGTCCGCAGTGTACGCGCGTGGCGCTGGGTAACGCGGCTAACGCATCGAGTGAGGCGAGCATCTGCTGCGGCGTACCCTCAAATAGACGGCCACAGCCGCTAGCAAAAAGCGTATCGCCGCAGAATACGCGAGGCGCTGTCTGCTCTGCGCCTTTGATGAAATAAGCCAGATGGTCATTTGTATGGCCGGGTATTTCAAGCACGGCAAATTCTAACTGCGGTGCTAGCAGACATACCGTATCATTATGTTTGAGCGGGTGCGTGACGGTGTCGATGGTCTGCTGCGCTGGGCCGTATACAGGGACGTCCCACCTGCTAAGTAGGCTCGCTACTCCAGCGACATGATCGTAATGATGATGTGTGAGTAAAATAGCGCTTAAATGCCAGCCACGTTCGCGCAATTGAGCGATGACCGGGGTTGCATCGCCTGGGTCGACCACGAATGCGGCTTGGCCATCCGATACCAACCAAATATAGTTGTCTTGAAACGCGGGGACTGCTACGTACTCAAGTAATTTGCGAGCAGTAAATGACGTATTCATTGGAGCATCATGTCTAATCAATCTACTATAGAGTGGTCCGCTTGGGCGGCTTCTGCCCCTGGGCGCTATGTGCTTGCCTGGGAGCAGGCACAACTTGATCGCCTGGTGAGTGATATCTTCGGCTATTATGCATTACAACTTGGCCTGCCTCAACTTGACGCGCTGCGTGAAAATCGCATGCCATCCCGCGCGGTGGTGTTGAATGCAGAGTCTGATTTAAAAATGTTGGCTGCGTTTGCCGAATATAGCTGCATTCGGTGCGATTTGCCTGAGCTGCCTTTCGCCTCCCAAAGTGTCGACTTACTTATTTTGCCACACACGCTTGAATTGACGTGTGAGCCACATCGGCTATTACGAGAAGTTGAGCGCGTGTTGTTGCCCGAAGGACAATTGGTGATCTTTGGCTTTAATACATTGAGTCTATGGGGAGCTCGACAAGCGCTTAAGGGGTTAACTAAGCGCTCTTTTGTTCCCGCTCACCGTAAGCTGATTGCGTTTTCGCGCCTCAAGGACTGGCTTAAGTTACTGGGTTTTGAATTAAATCGCGGGCGCTTTGGTTGTTATCAGCCGCCCTTTATGAGTGAACAGTGGCTGACGCGATTTGCGTGCGTAGAAAAAGCCGGGGATCGCTGGTGGCCTATTTTTGGCGCAGTGTACATGATTACGGCGATTAAGCGCGTGCGTGGCGTGCGTTTAGTCGGCGCCGCGCCGCGCAGTTCCGCCGCCCTGGCGCCGGCTTTGCCGCCGGTGGCCACGCCACAAACTCAGAGGCGTAAATAATGCATTCCGAAACGATCGAAATTTACACCGACGGGGCTTGTAAAGGCAATCCAGGTCCAGGGGGGTGGGGCGCGTTGTTACGCTATCGTATGCAAGAAAAAGAATTGTCAGGCGGCGAACCGGCTACCACCAATAATCGGATGGAGTTGATGGCGGTGATTGCGGCTCTTGAAGCATTAAAGCGCCGCGCCAAAATTGCTATTTATACAGATTCAAAATACGTGCAACAGGGCATTAGTCAATGGATTCACGGTTGGAAGCAAAAAAACTGGATAACCTCAGCGAGAACACCGGTGAAAAACGTCGACTTATGGCAGCGCTTAGATCGGCTAGCTAATCAGCATGAAATTGAATGGTGCTGGGTTAAGGGACATGCGGGTCATCCGGAGAATGAGCGTGCTGATGCGTTGGCTAATCGTGGCCTGATTGAGGCGCAGAAATATCAGGCAAATAGTGGCTAAGCGGATAAGGGGCAAGGTTTTATCCTCAAAAAATACAAAAAATAGAACGCTTTCAAGTTATAATTAGAAGGTTTATCTGAGTTAAATTTATCTTAGCGCCTACCCGTATCCTCCGTTCTGGTCCCGCATAGTCAAGTAGAGCGACTGCATGCAACCAAGCCTTAATGCTGGTGTGGAGCTCTCTGGCGAGCACACGGGCAATTTAGTGACCGGCGGCGGGTTGACAGTAGGCGTGTTGCCTTTAGGAGTTAGCCGTGTTGCCGTCTTTTCAACCTGCTTTGCTTGCGCTTGCTGATGGCACGATTTTTCGTGGCGTTTCGATTGGCGCTGCCGGTCATACTGTGGGTGAGGTAGTCTTTAACACTGCAATGACGGGCTATCAGGAAATCCTGACGGATCCGAGTTACGCTCATCAGCTGGTGACATTTACTTATCCTCATATTGGTAATACGGGGGTTAATCACGAAGATATTGATGCTGCAAAAATACAAGCGGCTGGCCTTATCATTCGTGATCTTCCTGTATTGTCGTCTAATTTCCGTCAGCATCAGCCGCTTGCTGATTATCTGCGCGAGCAGCAGATGGTCGCGATTGCCGGTATTGATACGCGTCGCTTGACCCGGATTTTGCGCGAGCGTGGCGCTCAAAACGGCTGTATTCTGGCTGGCGACACGGATGCTGAGAAAGCGCTTGCGTTGGCCAGAGCTTTTGCCGGGTTGTCAGGGAAGGACTTGGCTCAAGTTGTCTCAACGCCTAAACCCTATGAATGGATGCAAACCGAATGGCAGTTGGGTACTGGCTACGGCACGTTGACGCAACCACGCTACCACGTCGTGGCTTTTGACTATGGCGTCAAATTTAATATTTTGCGCATGTTAGCGCAGCGTGGCTGCCGGGTCACTGTGCTGCCGGCTCAAACGAGCGCAGCTGAGGCGCTGGCGCTTAAACCAGATGGCATCTTTTTATCCAATGGTCCGGGCGATCCTCAGCCATGCGATTATGCAATTCGTGCTGTGCGTGAGTTGATCGAGCAAAAATTGCCGACTTTCGGCATTTGCCTTGGGCATCAGATTATGGCGTTGGCGATTGGCGCGCAGACAGTCAAAATGAAAACCGGCCATCATGGCGCTAATCATCCGGTGAAAGACCTGGATGATGGCCGCGTGGTGATTACTTCGCAAAATCACGGTTTTGCGGTGGATGCGCAGAGCTTGCCGGCACACGCCCGGATCACGCATGTTTCGCTATTTGACGGTACCTTGCAAGGTTTTGCTTTGAAGGAGTCCCCGGCATTTTGCTTCCAGGGCCACCCAGAAGCATCGCCGGGGCCGCATGATCTAGGCTATCTATTCGATCGATTCATCACGCTCATGGCACGTGAACGTGCCGGCAACAAAGCGGCCGTATAAGAAAACTATTTAGAGAATTTTATGCCTAAGCGCACAGATATTAATAAAATCCTAATCATCGGAGCGGGTCCGATTATCATCGGCCAAGCATGCGAGTTCGACTATTCAGGCGCGCAAGCGTGCAAGGCATTGCGTGATGAAGGTTACACGGTGGTCTTGGTCAATAGTAATCCGGCAACGATTATGACTGACCCGGAAATGGCGGATGTGACCTATATCGAGCCTATTACTTGGGAAGTGCTTGAGCGAATTATCGCCAAAGAGCGTCCTGACGCCATCTTGCCAACCATGGGTGGGCAGACCGCCCTTAATTGTGCGCTTGATCTACATCATCATGGCGTGCTTGCCCAATACAACGTTGAATTAATTGGCGCTTCGCCGGCTGCGATTGATAAAGCAGAAGACCGGCAGAAATTTAAAGAAGCCATGACAAAGATTGGCCTGGCTTCGGCAAAATCTGGCATTGCTCATTCGTTTGAGGACGCGCTAAGAGTACAGGCCGAGATCTCAATACAAACCGGCGGTATGGGTTATCCAATGATTATCCGGCCCTCTTTTACAATGGGTGGCTCAGGCGGTGGGATTGCTTATAATCGTGAAGAGTTTGAAGAAATTTGCAAACGCGGCCTTGATCTTTCGCCGACCCATGAGTTATTGATTGAAGAGTCTCTCTTGGGCTGGAAAGAATTTGAGATGGAAGTGGTGCGCGACCGGCATGATAACTGCATCATTGTTTGCTCAATTGAAAACCTAGACCCAATGGGGATCCATACCGGGGATTCAATTACTGTCGCGCCTGCGCAAACGCTCACGGACAAAGAATATCAGCTCTTGCGCAACGCCTCGCTAGCCGTCTTGCGCGAAATTGGCGTTGATACGGGGGGCTCAAATGTACAGTTTGCGATTAATCCGGCCGATGGCCGGATGGTGGTCATTGAAATGAACCCCCGGGTATCGCGTTCATCAGCGCTGGCCTCAAAGGCAACCGGTTTTCCAATTGCGAAGATCGCCGCTAAGCTTGCCGTAGGTTACACCCTCGATGAATTAAAAAATGAAATTACCAGCAATGAAACGGGCTCCGGCACGCCGGCTTCGTTTGAGCCTACGCTTGACTATGTAGTGACCAAGATCCCACGGTTTGCTTTTGAGAAATTCCCCGCCGCTGATCCGCATTTGACCACCCAAATGAAATCGGTCGGGGAGGTCATGGCAATTGGCCGCACCTTTCAGGAGTCTTTTCAAAAAGCGTTGCGCGGGCTTGAAGTGGGAGTGGATGGGCTGGATGAAAAATCGACCGATCGCGACCAAATTGGCGAAGAAATTGGTGAGCCTGGCCCCGATCGTATCTGGTATGTGGCCGATGCGTTTCGGATCGGTTTAAGTCTAGCTGAAATTTACCAAGAAACCCATATCGACCCTTGGTTTTTAGCGCAGATTGAGCAAATCGTGCTGAAAGAGCAGGCCTTGAGGACACGTTCATTGGAGAGTCTGTCAGCCGACGAATTGCGTGAGTTAAAGCGGAGTGGTTTTTCCGATCGGCGCTTGGCTAAACTGCTGGAGGTGGAGCCAGCTGCCGTGCGCGCCCGTCGCCTGGCGCTCAATGTGCGCCCAGTCTATAAGCGCGTGGATAGTTGCGCGGCTGAATTCGCGACAAAAACGGCCTATTTGTATTCAACGTATGAAGAAGAATGCGAAGCACAGCCGACTCAGCGCAAAAAAATTGTTGTGTTAGGTGGTGGCCCGAATCGGATTGGGCAAGGTATTGAGTTTGATTATTGTTGCGTGCATGCGGCGCTTGCGCTGGGTGAAGATGGCTATGAGACGATTATGGTCAATTGCAATCCAGAAACAGTATCGACTGATTATGACACGTCGGATCGCCTATATTTCGAGCCGCTGACGTTAGAGGATGTGCTCGAAATTGTCGATAAAGAACAACCTTTAGGCGTGATCGTGCAATATGGTGGGCAGACTCCGCTCAAACTGGCGCTTGATCTTGAGGCCAATGGCGTGCCGATCATCGGGACGACGCCGGATATGATCGATATGGCTGAGGACCGCGAGCGGTTTCAGCAATTGTTATCTAAACTTGGCTTGCGCCAGCCACCCAATCGCACCGCTCGAACCGAAGAAAAAGCGCTGGCGCTGGCCGAGGAAATTGGTTATCCGCTCGTGGTACGGCCTTCTTATGTGCTCGGTGGGCGCGCGATGGAAATTGTGCATGAGCCGCGCGAGCTTGAGCGATATATGCGAGAGGCCGTTAAGGTTTCCAACGATTCGCCGGTGTTACTTGACCGTTTTCTGAACGATGCCATTGAATGTGATGTGGATTGCATTGCAGATGGGCAAAGGGTCTTTATTGGTGGCGTGATGGAGCATATTGAACAAGCTGGGGTGCATTCGGGCGACTCGGCGTGTTCACTGCCGCCCTATTCGCTCTCGGCTGCCACGATTGCCGAGTTGAAGCGGCAAACGGTCGCGATGGCACAGGCTCTAAAAGTGGTTGGGCTGATGAACGTGCAGTTTGCGATTCAGCGTCAAGCTGCGGGCACTGGACCGACCCAGCAGGTTGAAGATATTATTTATGTGCTTGAAGTCAATCCACGCGCTTCACGCACAGTCCCTTATATTTCCAAGGCAACCGGCATGCAACTCGCAAAAATTGCCGCGCGTTGCATGGTTGGGCAAAGCCTTGATGCGCAGCATATCGGTGAGGAAGTTGAACCGTCTTGGTTTAGCGTTAAAGAGGCGGTCTTTCCGTTTGCTAAATTTCCAAGCGTTGACCCCGTACTTGGTCCTGAAATGCGCTCAACTGGCGAGGTGATGGGGATTGGTCGCACTTTTGGCGAGGCGCTATTTAAGTCGCAGCTTGCAGCTGGCTCGCGCTTACCGGTTTCTGGTACGGTCTTGATGACCGTAAAAGACAGCGATAAGCCCACTGCAGTTGAGTTGGCGCGCTTACTGCACGAGCTCGGGTACTTCTTGGTTGCAACCAAAGGCACGGCCGCGGCGATTAGTGCGGCTGGCGTGCCGGTCAAGGCGGTCAATAAAGTGAAAGACGGCCGCCCACACATTGTCGATATGCTTAAAAATGGTGAGATTGCGTTAGTTTTTACCACGGTTGATGAAACGCGCGCAGCGATTGCCGATTCCCGTTCGATTCGGATCAGCGCTCTGGCTAATAAAGTCACGTATTACACAACGATGTCAGGCGCGCGCGCAGCGGTTGAGGGATTGCGTTATTTAAAAAATCTAGAGGTATATGATATACAAGGGCTACATGCTAGTCTAAACTAACCCCTCAATGTATTTAGGTACCGTATAATTTCCTCATGACTTCTATTCCGTTAACCAAACGTGGCGCTGGCCTATTAAAAGACGAACTGCATCGGCTGAAAACAGTCGAGCGGCCGTCGGTGATTTATTCAATCTCAGAAGCCCGTGCTCAGGGTGATCTTTCGGAAAATGCCGAATATGATGCGGCAAAAGAGAAGCAAGCTTTTATCGAAGGCCGGATTTTAGAGTTAGAAGCAAAATTATCTGCCGCGCAAATTATCGAGCCGGCGCTGGTTGATGCGGACGGCCGCGCCGTATTTGGCGCCACGGTTGATCTTGAGGACCTGGCCTCGGGCGAAAGAGTAACCTATCAAATTGTTGGGGATGATGAAGCCAATCTTGAGCACGGCTTGCTTTCAATCAGTTCGCCCGTTGCGCGAGCGCTAATTGGCAAATATGAAAGCGATGTTGCGACCGTGCAAGCACCAAGCGGCGTGCGCGAATATGAAATTATTGCGATTCGCTATATTTAATAGACCTGTAGGGGGCTGAAACAGGTCTAGCGATAGCGCTATTTGTCAGACTGATACTGGCGTTTTGTGCTGGCCTGCCGGTTTTTTGCTTTCTTGATTGAGCCGCCTGCCGTGACGCGTTCATTGCCGCGCACTAGGACGCTTTTAGTTTGCGGACGCCGGCTTGGATTTGGGTTCGGTTTGACAATCGTCACCAGGCGTGAGCCGCGTCCTTTAGCAGGCTTGGCTGCTTGGCCTTGATGGGTCGGGCGCGCTAAAGTTGTTTGGTGTTCCTGAGGCGCAGGCGTGGCGCGCCAAATCAGCAATAACTTGCCAATATGTTGAACCGGCGCGGCGTTAAGTTGCCCGCAAATATGTTGGTAGATGGCGGCGCGCGCGTCGCGATCGTCGCCCAAGACACGAATTTTGATCAACTCATGCACGCTGAGATGGATTTCAATTTCAGCAAGCACAGCTTCGGTTAAGCCATCAGCGCCAATCATAACGACGGGCTTGAGGGCATGGGCTTGTGCGCGTAAAGTCGCCCGTTTGGCGGGCGTAATGGATAAAGCAGGCATGATTTAAGAATAGTAGTTTTTACACACTGACGTTAGACAAAGAGTCAGCTATAGTAAATATAAAACCATATTATCCGCTAAAATTTCAGTAAAAACATAGATATAACTTTTATTAGATGGCAAAAAACCGGTTTAACCAGTCTTGGTTGCATGATCATATCAATGACCCTTATGTAAAACTTGCCCAGCGTGAAGGGTATCGGGCCCGGGCGGCCTACAAATTGAAAGAAATCGATGAACAAGATAAGCTCATTCGCCCGGGCCAAATTATTGTTGATTTGGGGGCGGCTCCGGGTAGTTGGAGCCAATATGTTCGTCACAAACTTGCACAAAATTCACGTTCTGAGACAAATAATCTCTCGGGCACGATCATTGCACTTGATATACTACCGATGGAGCCTATTGCAGATGTCCATTTTATTCAGGGCGATTTTCGTGAGGATGCTGTGTTGGCGCAGTTAACCGAAATGATTGGAACGCGTAAAATAGATCTGATTCTTTCTGATATGTCGCCCAATTTATCAGGGGTGGCGGTAGCGGACGCAGCACGGATTGAAGATGTGTGCGATCTAGCGTTAGAATTTGCGCAGCAGTGCTTGCATCAAGAGGGTGCATTGCTTGTTAAATGTTTTCATGGCAGTGGCTATAGCCAAATTATTAAGAAGTTTAAGCAGAGCTTCAAATCAGTCGCAGCACGTAAGCCTAAGGCTTCGCGCGACAAGTCTGCCGAGGTTTTTATTTTAGGAAAATGTTTAAAAGTGGCGCAATAATATGTGAGTCATTGCAGCATTTTCTATGAGCTGCTTAGTTTTTGCTATGAAGATAGCAGGCGGACTGAATTAATATTATGCATCGTGAATTCCACACGATGGACCAAGGAGTGACGCTTTGAATAACAATATGCTTTCGAAGACATTAGTATGGCTGGTCATTGCACTGGTATTGTTTACTGTGTTTAAGCAGTTCGATAAGCCGCGCCCACCCGAGAATACGATTGCGTACTCCCAGTTTATGGAGGATGCAAAGAACGGCAAAATCAAGGATGTTCTAGTGCACGGGCGCAATTTGGCGGTGACGCCAGTTGAGGGTAATAAATATCAAGTTGCATCGCCTGGCGATATGTGGATGGTTGGCGATTTAATGAAATACAACGTCCAGGTGAGCGGTAAACCTGACGAAGAAACCAATGTACTGATCTCTGCACTGACATACCTCGGGCCAACGCTTTTGATCATCGGCTTCTGGTTTTATATGATGCGGCAGATGCAAGGCGGTGGCAAAGGCGGCGCTTTCTCGTTTGGCAAATCGCGTGCGCGGCTGATCGACGAGAATAATAATGCGATCAATTTTAACGATGTCGCAGGTTGCGACGAAGCCAAAGAAGAAGTACTAGAGTTGGTCGATTTTTTGCGCGATCCGCAGAAGTTTCAAAAACTTGGCGGCCGTATTCCGCGTGGCGTGCTGCTGATTGGTCCGCCGGGTACAGGTAAAACTTTGTTGGCTCGCGCCATTGCTGGCGAAGCGAAGGTCCCTTTCTTTAGTATCTCTGGCTCAGATTTCGTTGAAATGTTTGTTGGCGTGGGTGCTGCGCGCGTACGTGATATGTTCGAACAAGCAAAAAAACATTCACCATGCATTGTCTTCATTGATGAAATCGATGCCGTCGGGCGTCACCGTGGCGCGGGTATGGGCGGCGGCAATGATGAGCGCGAACAAACCTTAAACCAAATGTTGGTTGAAATGGACGGCTTTGAAGCCAATTCAGGCGTCATTGTGATTGCCGCCACCAACCGCTCTGATGTGCTGGATAAAGCACTATTGCGCCCAGGCCGGTTTGATCGCCAAGTCTATGTTGGTTTGCCTGATATCCGCGGGCGTGAGCATATTTTGAAGGTACATTTGCGCAAAGTGCCGATTTCAAATGATGTCGATGCATCGATTATCGCGCGTGGCACACCGGGTTTTTCTGGCGCTGACCTTGCCAACCTCATCAACGAAGCTGCGTTGTTTGCTGCACGGCGCAATAAGCGTATTGTCGAAATGAAAGATTTTGAAGATGCAAAAGACAAGATCTTTATGGGGCCAGAACGCAAGTCGGCGGTCATGCGGGAAGAGGAGCGCCGTAATACGGCCTACCATGAATCTGGTCATGCTGTGGTCGCTAAACTCTTGCCGCACGCAGATCCCGTGCATAAGGTTTCGATTATGCCGCGCGGCATGGCGCTAGGGATTACCTGGCAACTGCCTGAGCACGATCGGGTCAATTTATATCGCGACAAAATGCTAGAAGAGATCGCCATTCTTTTTGGCGGCCGGGTAGCGGAAGAAGTATTTCTCGACTCGATGTCTACGGGGGCCTCAAACGATTTTGAGCGCGCGACTAAAATTGCCCGTGATATGGTCACTCGCTATGGTATGTCGGATGTGCTGGGCACGATGGTTTACGTAGATACCGAGCAAGAATCAATGTTTGGTAAAGTAGCCTCAAAATCAGTCTCCGAAGCCACCCAACAGAAGGTCGACGCAGAAATTCGCCGGCTGCTAGATCAAGAGTATCAGAGGGCTCGCGATTTGCTCGAAAATAACCGTGATAAGGTTGAAGCGATGGCCAAAGCTTTGCTTGAGTGGGAAACCATCGATGCCAATCAAGTCAACGACATTATGGCTGGCAATCCTCCCCGTTCACCAAAGAATGATTCATCAGACGGGAGTTCGGCTGCGGGCGGTGACAACGACGGTTATTCCGAAATTAAGCCAGCCACTACAGCACAACCTGCTGAAGCGGGCTGATCGGTGGTGATGTGAGTGAGCGGGGGTGGGAGCGCCGCTCATTTTTTCTTGGTCTTAACTTAAACGTTCTTTGTGCAACGCGTGAATATCTCTGGTCCGAGTGAATTTCAATGCGGGCGCTTTCAGCTTGCGCTGACGCGCCCGCTGGTCATGGGCATTCTAAATATTACGCCCGATTCATTTTATGATGGCGCGCATTTTCTGACCCATGATGCTGCCCTGGCGCGTGCTATGCAAATGGTTGATGAAGGCGTGGATCTTATCGATATCGGTGGCGAATCGACGCGTCCGGGCGCACCAGCCGTACCGCTTAACGAAGAACTCGAGCGTGTGCTGCCAATCATTAAAGCCTTGCGCGATGTCGGCGTGCCGCTGTCTATCGATACGCATAAGCCGGATGTCATGCGGGCCGCCCTTGCTGAGGGGGCAGATCTAATTAACGATATTTGGGGCTTGCGCCAGCCTGGCGCACTTGAACTCGTCAAGCAAAGCGGTTGTGGCCTATGCGTGATGCATATGAGCGGCACTCCGCAGACGATGCAAAGGGCGCCATCCTATCAAGACGTGGTGGCCGAAGTCGCGGCTTTTTTGCACGCACGGATTGCAGAATTGGAAGCAGCTGGGATTGAGCGCTCGCGCATTAGCGTAGACCCTGGCTTTGGTTTTGGCAAAACGCTTGAACATAATTACACTTTGCTGGCCCATTTGGCGCAGTTAGCGCCCGCTGATGTGCCGCTACTCATTGGCCTATCGCGCAAATCGATGTTGGGGGCGGTAATTGACCGGCCGGCTAGCGAGCGCGCGGCAGCAAGCATTGCGGGTGCAATTTGTGCCGCCGAGCGGGGCGCGCGCATCATTCGCGTGCATGATGTGGCGCCAACGGTTGATGCATTAAAAATATGGAGTGCGGTACGAACCGCAGATTCTGCTAGATAAAGGAAACCCCCAACAATGAACCGCCATTATTTTGGTACAGATGGTATTCGCGGCAAAGTCGGTGAATTGCCGATCACCCCTGATTTCGTATTACGCTTGGGTTATGTCGTCGGTAAAGTCTTGGCAGGTGCGGATCATGGACTACAAACAGGTAACCGGCCAACTGTCCTAATAGGAAAAGACACGCGGGTATCTGGCTATATGCTGGAAGCGGCCTTAGAGGCGGGGCTTTCTGCTGCTGGGGTCGATGTCATGTTGGCGGGTCCGATGCCAACGCCAGGCGTGGCTTATCTTACCCGTGCCTTACGCTTAGCCGCGGGGGTGGTCATTAGCGCATCGCATAACCCTTACTACGATAATGGGATTAAATTTTTTTCAGGCGATGGCAATAAACTACCTGATGAGATTGAGCGTGAGATTGAGGCAAATCTGGATCGGGCTCTAGTGTGCGCGCCCTCTGAGCAATTGGGCAAGGCGCGCCGGTTGGATGATGCAGCAGGGCGTTATATCGAGTTTTGCAAAAGTACTTTTCCCGCACAATTTGATTTGCGCGGGATGAAATTAGTGGTCGATTGTGCGCATGGCGCAGCGTATGATATTGCGCCCCATGTATTTCATGAATTGGGCGCCGATGTCGTCGCGCTTGGCATTCAGCCAAATGGCTTTAATATTAATAAAGAGTGTGGTGCCACTGCGCCCAATGCATTAATCCAAGCCGTACGAGAAAACCATGCAGATTTGGGGATTGCGCTGGATGGGGATGCCGATAGGCTACAAATTGTCGACGCTGCTGGGCGCCTCTATAACGGCGATGAGCTGCTTTATGTGCTCGTTGTTGACCGCATTGCAACAGACGGCAAAGTGGCTGGCGTGGTCGGGACGCAGATGACCAATTTAGCGGTAGAAATCGCTTTACAACGGTTAGGCGTGGCCTTTGAGCGGGCCGCGGTGGGTGACCGCTATGTGCTTGAGCGTTTACGGGCGCGCGGCTGGCAACTGGGCGCAGAAGGCTCGGGCCACATTCTATCGCTTGATCGGCACACCACTGGCGATGGTATCGTTTCTGGGTTACTGGTGCTGGCCGCGTTAAAACGTAGTGGCAAGACGCTGGCTGCGATATTGCGCGACGTGCAGCTTTTCCCGCAGAAATTAATTAACATTCAACTACGCCCAGGGAGTGATTGGCATAGTAATCATGAAATTAAAGCAGCGATTGCGCATGCTGAGCATGCCCTTGGCGCTACCGGTCGTGTGCTCATCAGGGCTTCTGGCACCGAGCCAGTATTGCGCGTGATGGTTGAGGCGGCGGAAGCAACTGCCGCAGTACACTATGCCGAAGCCATTGCAGACAAGGTGCGTAGTGTCGCCTAACGATTATGATGATCTAATCGCTTCGACCTTCTTCTATTTCTTTTAGGGCTAATGAATTAGCCATTTGGTTTAGTACTCATTTGTCAGCGGTAGGTCGCTTTCCTCAACATACTCAATCTTCATCTCCTGTTTATCAAAATTTTCCTCTGGGCGGTGCTTTTGCTTCAACCGAACGGGGGGGTAAGCCGAGCTATCTCGCAATACTTTAGCCTAATTTCGGCTAAATTAACCATAATGCGTACGACGGCGCTTTCTAAGTTGAGCATTTATGTTATGTTTTATCTGCTAAGCGATGAGCCATTTGTAGCTTGCTAGTTTTTTCGCTCATGTCATCGATTGCGCTAATGAAGATGCTAAGCTTTGTGATGTTTTCGGTTTGTTTGTTCAACTTCTTAACCTGTTGGAGTTCTAATGAATCTGATTAAAACTTTGTCGGTTGGCTTGGCTGTATGTGTGGTGGCGGCTACCAGCCAGGCGGCTGATCTCACTGGCGCTGGCAGTACTTTTGCTGCCCATATTTATATTAAGTGGGCCGATAGTTATCAGAAAGCAGGCGGCGGTAGGGTGAATTATCAAGGTATTGGATCGTCTGGCGGGGTTAAGCAAATCATTGCAAAAACAGTCGATTTCGCAGGCTCCGATATGCCTTTGAAAGGCGCTGAACTCAACCAAGCGGGTTTGTTCCAATTTCCAACCGTTGTGGGTGGTGTTGTCCCCGTCGTGAATGTACCCAATCTGAAGCAGGATAAACTTGCGTTATCGGGCCAAGTGTTGGGCGATATTTATCTCGGAAAAATTAAAAAATGGAATGATCCGGCTATTGTTGCATTAAACCCCAAGCTGAAACTGCCTGATCTCGATATTGCGGTTGTGCATCGCGCAGATGGCTCAGGCACCAATTTTATCTGGACGAATTATTTATCTAAAGTGAATCCCCAGTGGCAAAAGAGCGTGGGCGAGGGCGCTACGGTAAGCTGGCCGGTTGGTACGGGTGGCAAGGGCAATGATGGCGTGGCAGCTTTTGTGCAACGTTTGCCAGGCGCCATCGGATATGTTGAGTGGGCCTATGCAAAATCGGGCAAGATGCAATATGCACGGTTAAAAAACGCTTCAGGCTTGATCGTTGAGCCCAAAACCGAAACCTTTAGAGCCGCTGCTGCAGCCGCGGATTGGTCCAAATCTTTCTATCAAATTCTGACTGAGCAGCCGGGCAAAAATGCTTGGCCGATTGTTGGCGCTACTTTTGTGCTGCTGCATACAACGCAAGATAAACCAGCACAAGCTCAGGAAACGCTTAAATTCTTCGACTGGGCGTTTAAAGCAGGCCAGCAAGCGGCGGCTGAGCTTGATTATGTGACCTTGCCTGAGCAAGTCGCGGCGAAGATTCGCTCGCAATGGCAGCTCAGGCTAAAAGATGCTGCTGGCAAACCACTGACCCACTAAATATGCCATTGGCTGCTGCACATAAATATGTCTGGCGACTTTGCCTTGCCTAAGTCGCGCCAGGTCAGCCGCAAAGCACTGAGTCCGCTGTCTCGGCTGGGCGATAAGTGCTTTGCCGCGCTGACCTATGTGGCGGCGCTAGTGAGCTTGCTGATGCTCGCGGGCATTATCCTGTCTTTGCTGGTTACCGCCTGGCCAGCGATACAAAAATTTGGCTTAGGCTTTCTTTGGCATTCTCGCTGGGACCCGCCGGCCGAGATCTTTGGTGCGTTGGTGCCAATCTACGGCACGTTGGTGACGTCATCGATTGCTTTACTGATTGCCGTACCCGTGAGCTTTGGCATCGCATTTTTTTTGACTGAATTGGCGCCTGCATGGTTGCGTCAGCCGCTTGGAATGGCAATTGAACTGCTGGCAGCGATTCCGTCAATTGTCTATGGCATGTGGGGCTTACTGGTTTTCTCGCCGATCTTTGCTGAATTTTTTGAAAAACCGATTGGTCAATTGCTCGGTCCAGTGCCTTTGCTCGGTGCGTTATTCCAAGGGCAGCCAATTGGCACTGGGATTCTGTGCGCCGGCGTGATCCTAGCAATTATGATCGTGCCGTATATCGCTGCGGTGATGCGCGATGTGTTTGAGTTGACTCCTGTGTTGTTGAAGGAGTCAGCCTATGGGATCGGCTGCACCCGCTGGGAAGTCATGCGCTATATTGTCTTACCTTATACCAAAGCAGGTGTGGTGAGTGGCATCATGCTTGGGCTTGGCCGCGCGCTGGGCGAAACAATGGCGATTACTTTCGTGATTGGCAATACCAATTTACTGCGCAATGCATCACTCTTCTCGCCAGGCAATAGTATTACCTCGGCGCTCGCCAATGAATTTGCCGAAGCCGGCGCGGGCTTGCATACTGCGGCGTTGATGGAGCTTGGTTTGATTCTCTTTTTGATTACCTTCGTGGTCTTGGCGCTGTCTAAAGTAATGCTCTTCAGGCTTGAGCAAAAAGAGAAGGGCACATGAGCTTAAACACGGCCTTGAGCTTGCCCCGCATAAATGCGTCATTGATTAAGCTGCAAGCACGCCGCCGTCGCCGCAATCTGCTTGCATTGACGCTCTCATTGGCGGCGATGGTGTTTGGTTTGTTATGGCTCGTCTGGATTTTGTTGACCACCTTCAAACTCGGGCTAGGCGGTTTATCGCTGCAACTTTTTACTGAGATGACGCCGCCGCCCAATACCGCGGGGGGAGGGCTCGCCAACGCGATTGTCGGCAGTGCGATTTTGGTCGGGCTCGCTACCTTGATCGGTGTGCCGCTCGGCATTCTGCCGGGGATTTATTTGGCTGAATACGGGCAGCGCAGTTGGCTGGCGCAGAGCGTGCGTTTTTTCAATGATATTTTGCTCTCCGCCCCTTCGATTGTCGTCGGTCTTTTTGTGTACGCCTTGGTGGTGATGCGTATGGGGCATTTCAGTGGCTGGGCCGGTATGATGGCGCTTGCGCTCTTGCAAGTTCCAATTGTGATGCGCACCACTGAAAACATGCTCAAGTTAGTGCCTAGCGCGCTACGCGAAGCAGCCTTCGCACTAGGCGCGCCAAAATGGAAAATGATTGGCGCGATTACGCTAAAAGCGGCTGCGGGCGGAATTATCACCGGCATCCTGTTGGCGGTTGCACGGATTGCTGGCGAGACCGCGCCGCTGCTCTTTACGGCTTTGTCCAATCGTTTCTTTAGCATCGATTTGAATCAGCCTTTAGCGAGTTTGCCGGTGACGATTTTCCAGTTTGCGATGAGTCCTTACACAGAATGGCAGCAGCTTGCATGGGCTGGAGTTTTTTTAATTACGCTAAGCGTGTTAGGACTCAATATTTTGGCTCGTCTAGCGCTGAGGAAAAAATAAATGGTGCACGCCCCTGCCCCTGTTTTATCTATACCCGCCAAGCTTCAGGTGAAACAACTGAATTTTTTCTATGGCCAATATCGCGCGCTAAAAAATATTGAGCTAGCCATCCCTGAAGGTAAAGTAACCGCATTTATCGGCCCTTCCGGTTGCGGTAAATCGACTCTTTTGCGCACCTTCAATAAAATGTATGCGCTTTACCCAGAGCAGCGCGCCGAGGGCGAAATTTGGATGGATGGAGAAAACCTGCTGAGCCCCAAGCAAGATATCTCTTTGTTACGCGCACGGATTGGCATGGTGTTCCAAAAACCTACGCCTTTCCCAATGTCGATTTATAACAATATTGCGTTCGGTGTACGCATGTTTGAAGCGCTCTCGCGTACTGAAATGGATGATCGCGTTGAATGGGCGCTGACTAAGGCGGCGTTATGGAAGGAAGTCAAAAATAAATTGCAACAAAGCGGCCATAGCCTATCAGGCGGCCAGCAACAACGGCTATGCATTGCGCGGGGGATCGCCATTCGTCCAGAGGTTTTACTGCTGGATGAGCCTTGTTCTGCGCTTGATCCTATTTCGAGCGGGCGGATTGAAGAGTTGATTGCAGAATTAAAAAGTGACTACACGGTGGTTATTGTCACGCATAATATGCAGCAAGCAGCACGTTGCTCAGATTACACTGCTTATATGTATTTGGGCGAGTTGATCGAAGTTGGCGAAACCAGCCAAATTTTTGTGAAGCCGGCTCGCAAAGAAACGGAAGATTATATTACTGGCCGTTTTGGCTGAGGAGGCTGATCCATGTCCGACAAACATCTCTCTAGCCAGTTTGATGCCGATTTGAATCTTCTGCGCGCAAAGGTGCTGGAAATGGGCCATTTTGTTGAAACGCAAGTGATTGTTGCTATGCGTTCACTGAATGAGCTCGATGCGGATAATGCAGCTCAAGTGATCAAAAATGAGCAATCTGTCAACGCGATGGAAATTGAAATTGATCAAGCGTGTTGCTACACAATTGCCCGGCGCCAGCCAGCCGCCCGCGATCTACGCCTCCTCATGGCGATTTCTAAGATGATTACCAATCTCGAGCGCGTAGGCGATGAAGCCGAAAAAATTGCCACGCGCACCCAATATATCATCGCAAACGGCGCTCGCGCGATTAATTATTCTGAAGTCAAACTGGCCGGCGAGATGGCTGTGACCATTTTGCGGCGCGCGCTAGAAGCCTTTGCCCAGCTTGACACTCTTTCAGCGGCGCAAATCGTCCGCGATGATCGCGCGCTTGACGAAGAATTCCGGGCTTTTGTCCGCAAGCTGATTACCTATATGATGGAAGACCCACGCCTGATTTCGGTGGGCTTGGATTATCTTTCTATCGCTAAGGCGATTGAGTGCATTGGCGACCATGCCACCAATCTCGCCGAATTGATTATCTATATCGTGAAAGGCACGGATGTACGCCATGTACCACCTGACCAGCTTGAGCGTGAAATATTAACTTAGAAAAATACTTCATTTGGTTAAAAAATAAGAGTAAAGAGATTAAAGGGAAGTATTAAAAATGGAAAAAATCTGGCTTAAATCCTATCCAGCCGGAGTTCCTGCCGAAGTTGATCTATCGGCTTATGCATCATTGGTTGAGTTATTTGAAGAAAGCTTAAGCCAATACGCCCAACGGGAAGCCTTTGTCTGCATGGGCAAAAGCATGACATATGGTCAGCTGGACCGGCTCTCGCGCCAGATGGCGGCTTGGTTGCAGGCAAGAAATTTGCAGCCAGGCGCGCGCGTTGCCTTGATGATGCCTAATATTTTGCAATATCCAGTGGCGATGATGGCGGTGTTGCGGGCGGGCTATGTGGTGGTTAATGTGAATCCACTCTATACGGACCATGAGCTTGAGCATCAATTGAGCGACAGCGGCGCTGAGGTCATTGTCGTACTGGAAAATTTTGCAGCTACCTTAGCCAGGATTATTGGCCGTACGGCCGTTAAGCAGGTAATCGTGGCGTCAATGGGCGATTTAATGGGTGTTAAAGGGCCGTTCATTAATGCGGCTGTGCGTTATTTGAAAAAAATGGTGCCTGCTTGGCGGCTTAAAAAGTATGTCCGCTTTAATCAGGTGTTGGCGAGCGGTGCGCGCTTAGCCTTTAAATTCACTCGGCCAAGCGCCGATCAGATTGCATTTTTGCAATATACCGGCGGTACGACAGGCTTAGCTAAAGGCGCTGTCTTATTGCATCGCAATATTTTGGCGAATGTTTTGCAATCAGAAGCCTGGCTGGCGCCCGCGCATCGCAATCGGCCAGAGATTAAGCAACTGGTCACGGTGGTTGCTTTGCCACTTTACCATGTGTATGCGCTTACCGTATGTGCGCTGCTAAGCATTCGCACGGGCGGGCTGGGCATTTTAATTCCGAACCCGCGCGATATTGCTGGTTTGATTAAAACCTTAAAACCGTATCCATTTAATACTTTTCCGGCGGTGAATACCTTATATAAAGCATTGCTGAATCACCCTAGCTTTGGGCAACTCAATTTTTCAAAGTTATTGGTAGCGCATGGCGGAGGCATGGCGGTACAAGAAGTGGTGGCGCGCCACTGGTTTGATCTCACACGCGTCCCGATTGTTGAGGGCTATGGGCTGTCTGAGACTTCACCGTGCGTGACGTGCAATTCGGTGGTTGCCACGACGTATTCAGGTACGATTGGAGTGCCTATTCCCTCCACTGAGGTATCAATTCGAGATGAAGACGGCGTTGAAGTAGCGCTAGGTCAAGAGGGCGAAATTTGCATCCGTGGGCCGCAATTGATGGCGGGTTATTGGAATCGGCCGGAAGAAACCGCTAAAGCAATGACTGAGGATGGGTTTTTTAAATCGGGCGATATTGGGGTTATGGATGAAGAGGGCTTCCTCAAAATCGTCGATCGCAAAAAAGACATGATGATTGTGTCAGGATTTAATGTCTACCCGACTGAGGTCGAAGAAGTCCTGGCGCAGCATCCGGGTATTTTTGAAGCAGCGGCGATTGGCGTGCCAAATGAGCATTCAGGAGAGGTGGTTAAGATTTTTGTGGTTAAAAAAGACCCCGCTTTGATCGAAGCGGATGTGATAGCTTTTTGCAAAGAACGGTTAACCGGGTATAAGCGCCCGAAGTTTATAGAGTTTCGCGCTGAATTGCCTAAGACGAAGGTGGGGAAGGTTTTGCGTAGGGTTTTGCGGGAGCAGGTATGATCATTGTGACTAAGCCATGTGGTGCACCAATAAAAAAGGCGCCCGAAGGCGCCTTTTTAATAAGAACTTAATTTAATTTTTCAATTAAATTTCATTTCTCAATTTAGAACTTGTGGCGAAGACCTACGCGCACAACAGCTTGGCGCTTGTTCCGTGAAGGCTCAAGACCAGCGATTTGTGCAGCAACTACATCATTACCACCACAGACTTTCTGGTAAGCGCCGAGGGCATAAACATCGGTGCGTTTTGACAGAGAGTAATCAGCACCGAGGTTAACTTGATGAAACTTCGCTTTAGAAGTTTTTTCGTCACTACCTTTGATGCTGACAGAGTTACTTTCTGTGTAGGAGTAAGCTGTTCCTACTTTCAGAGCTGGTGTCAATTGATACGAGAGGTTAACTTCACCGTTGTTGAACTTAGGCGAACCAGTAAAGTTAGATTTCCCTGCATCTGAGCGGCTGTCATTCAAATCTTTGAGTTTGACATTGCTATAAGTCAGACCAACCGTAGCTGGACCAAATGTATAGGCACCGCCCAAGCCAACGATTTCCAAGGTGCTAGCAGATGCAAAGCCACCTAAGATCGCGTTGTTGGAGAAGCTTTTTGCAACGCCGCCGTCTGCCGAAGTATTGCCGTAGAACGAGAGATTAGGATTCATCGCGTTCAAGTAGGCAACACCAAAAGCCAACGGGCCATTTGCATAACCTGCACCAACTGACCAGGTGCGGTTTTTCTGGAATTCACCTGCTACGCCGCCCAGGCTGTACAACGCGCTGTACGTGAAGCCGCCGTTATTTGGGCTGGTGTATTTGATCGAGTTGTTGATACGAGCGCTATTATTGAAGTTATCGAGGTCACCTGGGTGAGCCGCATATGTACCCCACTGGCTGCCGGCAGCAAAGCCACCGACAAAATCAGCAATCGAGTCATATTGACGACCAACGGTTACTGTACCGAAGTCACCTGACAAGCCAACAAAAGCTTGACGGCCAAACTCGCTACCGCCTTGACCCAAACGGCCATTGTTCAATTCAAACCCGTTTTCCAAGGTGAAAATAGCTTTCAAGCCACCACCGAGGTTTTCCGTACCACGCACACCCCAACGGCTGCCTTGCATAACACCGCTAGTTAGGCTAAATTGTCTGCCGCCTTTAGCTTTAGCTGTAGCTTGCACGCTGCTAACATAGTTAACACCTGCGTCAATTACACCGTACAGCGTCACGCTGCTTTGGGCCTGAGCCGCACCAGCGAATGCACCCAGTGCCGCGAGAGCAAGAAGTGACTTTTTCATTGAGTATCTCCAAGAAGATTGGGAATTTATTTGGCAAAATATACGATCTGACCCTCGCACAGCTCACAACTTGAGGCCCAAATAACCTGCAAGCACTATAGCGCTGCGCTCCAGCGGCCCCCTAAAACACTAGGTAAACCCGCCCATAAAAAATACGGAGCCAGATATCAAATTTACTGCTACAACTTCACAAGAAGTTAATCTACTGTAACAAATTCAGTAGCTAGGTTAAAGAAAAAGCTCTTTTACACGCCATGTATTCTAAATTTATGTCACATTTACACAACAACAGGCTGGGTGCATATAGCTAAGCGCGAGCAACTGCTGCATGGTGGCGAGTGTTTTCAGTAATGGGGTAAAGATGATGATTGATGGTTTAATTGGTGAATTTGACCGAAGTTTGCGGGCGATAACAGGTGTTGTCCGGGCCGCGCGGCCCATACCCCAGGCCTTGGATGAAGGGATGGCGGCCGAGTTGCTGGAACCAGAGAAAAAGCAGGCAGGTGCGTTAATGCGCGTGAATTACACTGGGGAGATTTGTGCGCAAGCGCTGTATCAAGCGCAGAAACTTGCGACTCAGTCATCCCGCCTGAAAGCCAGTTTCGAGCATGCAGCACGTGAGGAAGAGGACCATCTGAGTTGGTTAGCGGAGCGTTTAAATACGTTAGACGCGCGTCCGAGTTTGCTTAATCCGTTATGGTATGTTGGTGCTTTTGCGATTGGTTTTATCGCTGGAAAAATGGGCGATCGCATTAGCCTCGGTTTTATGGCCGAGACAGAGCGGCAAGTTGAGCAGCATCTTGATACCCATTTAGAAAAATTGCCAGTAAATGACCATGCATCGCGTGCCATTATCGAACAAATGCGTACTGATGAAATCGCGCATGGGCGCGCCGCCTCCGATGCCGGGGGAGTAGAGTTACCGTTGCCGGTGCGTGATTTAATGCGCATGAGTTCACGGGTGATGACCTATACCGCTTATTATATATAGATGTAATGAGCGGCTCTTCCCCTCGAGGAAGCAAGTGATGCATCCCGGTCATTATCGCAATGGCCGGTGAGTGAGCCGGGCCTTCGCTGCGCTAAGCGGGGCGTGCGCTTAGCGGGTCTTTTTTCGCCTCCCGGTTTCCCTTAATCTTCATAAATTACCTTCACAAACCTCAGTATCTGCCTTATTTCAAAGGGAATTCCCTTTTGGGTTCTAAAGTGTCCTCGCTAAGTTGTTGTTTTTTCTAATAAAAATCAAATAAAAAGCCGTTGTGTCGCTTGACCATTGTGCAACCTTCATCTAAAGTGGGGAAAAGTGTGACAAAGTGCATTTTTGTGTGAATTTCTCATTAGGGATAACTCTAATGAGGGTTAAATGGATTGAGTGGGCGCCGTGAGGTGTTCCAAGTTAGGAGAAGCGAGTGTTCCAAGGGGCGTCAGCGCTGACACTCGATGCGAAAGGACGGATGTCGATTCCGTCTCGCTATCGGGAGGCGTTGCAAGGACAAGCAGCAGGTCGGGTGACGATGACAAAGCACCCGGATGGGTGTTTGCTGCTTTTTCCATGCGCTGAATGGGAAAACTTTCGCACAAAAATTGCCGCTTTGCCGATGGATGCTCATTGGTGGCGTCGCATTTTCTTAGGCAATGCCTCTGAGGTCGAACTGGATGGTACGAGCCGGGTGTTAATTTCGCCTGAATTGCGCAGCGCCGCAGCGCTCGATAAAGAAGTCATGTTACTGGGTATGGGCGGCTGTTTTGAAATTTGGAACGCGCAGACTTATGCAGCTAAAGAACAAGCGGTGATGGCTCAAGAAATGCCTGCTGCATTGAAAAATTTTACGTTCTAAGGTGACTGTCGCTATGCAGGGTTTGCGACATTGTACGGTGCTGCTTGAGGAGGCGGTTAACGCCCTGATTTGGCGGCCCGATGGCATCTATATTGATGGCACTTTTGGGCGCGGCGGACACAGCCAGTTGGTGCTTGAGCGGCTGGGTGCGGATGCGCGTTTGGTGGCTTTTGATAAAGACCCGCAGGCGTTGCTGGCGGCACAGCAGATGACAGATCGGCGTTTTGAGATCGTGCATAGCAGTTTTGCTAATTTGCATGACGAAATGGCGCAGCGTGGCGTAGAGCGGGTCGCGGGTGTTTTATTGGATTTGGGCGTTTCCTCGCCGCAGCTTGACGATCCTGAGCGCGGCTTTAGCTTCCAAGCAGATGGGCCACTGGATATGAGGATGGACTCAAGCCGTGGCGAGTCGGCGGCGCAGTGGCTGGCGCGCGTGCCACAACAGCAATTAACCGAGGTCATACGGGATTATGGGGAAGAGCGGTTTGCTCATCAGATTGCAAAAGCGATTATTGCTCGCCGGGCGCAAGCTGAACGCTTGGGACCGATCACGCGCACCCGCGAGTTGGCCGAGATCGTGGCCAGCGCCGTCAAAACTCGTGAGCCGGGGAAAAACCCGGCTACGCGCACCTTTCAAGCTATACGGATTTACCTTAATCAAGAACTTGAAGAATTGGAAATAGCGCTGGCCGCGGCACTCAATTTATTAGAACCAGGAGGGCGTTTGGTGGTGATCAGCTTTCATTCGCTTGAAGATAGGATCGTTAAGCAGTTTTTAAAAAAACATGCGATGCCTCCTATGCTTGACCGCCGCTTGCCGATTCGGGCTGTTGATCTGCCCATGCCATTACTTAAATTGCATGGGCGTATACGCGCGAGCGCAGCTGAGATTGCGCTTAATCCGCGTGCGCGCTCGGCGTTGCTGCGCTGCGCCGAAAAGGTGGCGTCATGAGCCGCCTGCATTTTTTGTTGTTAGGTGCGCTGGTGATGTGTGCGTTATCCGTGATTAACGCAACCGATCAGCAGCGTCGCATCTTTATCGAGCTTGATCGTGCGCAGACGCAAGAGCGCCAGTTGCGGCAGGAATGGTCGCAATTGCAATATCAGCAAGGTGCGTTGTCAAAAATATCGCGTATCGAGAGCGTCGCGCAGCGCGTGCTTAAAATGCGGCCGGTGAGTTCCGGTTTGACTCACTATTTAACTGATCAAGCCCCCCAAGCGCCGGTTTTTTCTGAAAAGGGTGGGGGATGAAACAGGTCTCACACCGCGCCATTCCGTTTTCGGCAAGCCCAGTGTTATCGCTGCGCTTGCCGTTATGGCGTTCAAAATGCGTCGTCTTTTTGCTCTTTCTGGGCTTTGCTGCACTGGCTGTGCGCGCCTTATGGATCCAGGGGCCGGGTAACGACTTTTATCAAAAACAAGGTGAGAGCCGTTATCAGCGCACGCTTGCGCTACCGGCAACCCGTGGCAAAATTTTTGATCGTAATGGCGTGGTGCTGGCGACCAGTTTGCCGGTGCGCGCCATTTGGGCGATTCCAGAAGATGCACCGAGTGACCTAGCTGACCCTAAGCTTGAGGCATTGGGCAAACTGCTAGGTTTGAGTCGTCAGGCGCTGCGTCGCAAGTTGGCCGAAGATAAAAGTTTTGTGTATATCAAACGTCAAGTGCCGCTTGACGTAGCTGAGCAGGTTGCGGCGCTGGATATCCCAGGGATTTATCAGCGTAAGGAATATCAACGCTTTTATCCAGAAGGGGAAATCACAGCCCACTTAGTGGGCTTTACCAATATTGAGGATGAGGGTCAAGAAGGGATTGAACTCAGTATGCAAAAGCAACTGATCGGTATGCCAGGCAGCCGCCGTGTGATTAAAGATCGGATGGGGCGCGTGGTAGAAGATGTCGATGAATTGGTGTCGCCACGCGATGGGCGTGATTTAACCTTGTCGATTGATAGCAAATTGCAGTATATCGCCTATACCGATTTGAAAGCAGCGGTGCTGCTCAATAAAGCCAAAGCGGGGGCCGCGATTGTGCTTGATGCGCATACTGGCGAAGTGTTGGCCTTAGTGAATTATCCGGCCTATAACCCGAATCGTCGAACCCAGTTGACCGGTGCTCAGCTGCGCAATCGCGTGCTGACGGATACCTTTGAACCAGGCTCGATTATGAAGCCGCTGACCTTGGCCCGGGCGCTCGACTTGAAGCGGGTCGCGCCCACGACACTGATTAACACTTCGCCTGGCCGCTATAAACTGGATAACGCAACGATTAGCGATAGCCGTGATTTTGGTGTCCTGACGGTGGCTAACGTGCTGCAAAAATCAAGCAATATTGGGACCACCAAAATTGCCTTGCAGCTCAAGCCAGAAGAAATGTGGGACATGTTTACCAGCGTTGGTTTTGGGCAGGCGCCGGAGATTGGTTTTCCGGGGGCGGTTGCAGGCCGCTTGCGACCTTGGCAGCGTTGGCGGCGGATTGAGCAAGCGACGATGGCTTATGGCTATGGCATTTCAGTTTCGTTGTTTCAGATAGCGCGTGCTTATACTGCGTTAGCGCATGATGGGCAGTTGCTGCCGCTGACACTGTTCAAAAATTCTGACCATGGCAATCAGGCAAGTGAACGCATTGCTGGCGTGCAGGTTATTTCGCCGCAGACGGCTCGTCAGGTGCGGCAGATGCTCGAAGCGGTGATCGGGCCTGGTGGCACGGCGCCAGCTGCGCAGTTGGCCGATTACCGGGCTGGCGGCAAGACGGGTACTGCGTATAAGCATGCTAAGGGTCAGTACGATAAATCAAAATATCGTGCCTCGTTTGTTGGCATTGCGCCCATGTCGGCGCCGCGCATTATTGTTGCAATTTCCATCGATGAGCCAAGCGCCGGCAAACATTTTGGCGGTCAAGTCGCCGCTCCAGTGTTTGCGGCAATCGCCAATGATACGTTGCGGGCATTAAATGTGACCCCCGATAAACCGGTACAACTGATGGCGGTAGCGAATAGTGTGCAACAGAATCGTTTGGAGGCGAATAGATGAGCAGCGTATGTAATTTAGCGAATGATAAGGTGGTGGACGTGCTGGCATACACGCTTAACTGGCTGCGTGCGCGTGTTCCTGCCACCGCGAATGTGCACGCAGATAGCCGGGCTGTGCAGTCAGGCGATATTTATTTGAGTTATGCCGTCACGGAAGAAGAGCAGCGCCGTTATTTTGGCGAAGCAATCAAACGGGGCGCGGGCGCAATTCTGTGGCAGCCTGGGCAATCGGAGTCTGCGCCGATCGGCTTGGTAGGGGCAGAAAATTTTGCTGTGCCAACCTTAGCCATCCCTAACCTCACTGAGTTGGCGGGGCCGATTGCCAGTGAATGGTACGGTGCGCCCAGTCAGGCGCTAATGGTCATCGGAGTGACTGGCACGAATGGTAAAACTTCTTGTAGCCATTGGGTTGCGCAGGCCTTGTCCGCGCTTGATAAACCGTGCGCGATTATGGGTACTTTGGGGGCGGGCTTGCCTGGCAAATTGGTGGCCACGGGCTTCACGACTCCCGATGCGACTCAACTGCAGCGCAGTTTAGCGCAGGTGTGTCGCGCAGGTGCGCAAGCGGTTGCCATAGAAGTGTCATCGCACGGCTTGCAGCAAGAGCGTGTCAATGGCATTGCTTTTGATACGGCGATTTTTACCAATCTATCGCATGACCACCTAGATTATCACGGCACATTAGAGAACTATGAAAGCGTGAAGGCGCGTTTATTTGACTGGCCGACATTGCGCTACGCCATTATTAATTGTGACGATGCTGCAGGCGCGCGTTTGCTGGCGCGCCTGCATGGCAAAGTGCAGACGATTGCTTATGGTATTAATGAAGCGACCGTGGCGTCTCAGCGAATGAACGCAGACGGTGTGCTGCGCGCGCAGGACATTCGCTCGACGATCGCGGGTACGGCATTCAAAGTGAGTTCTAGTTGGGGCGAGGGTGAAATTACGGTGCCGATGTTAGGTACTTTTAATGTGAGTAATTTACTTGCCGTGTTGGCTACGTTGTTAACGGCAGAGGTGCCATTCGAGGTTGCGTTGGCTCAACTTGCTCGCTTAGAGCCAGTGATTGGCCGCATGCAACAATTGGGCGGCAATATGACATTGAACGAGCCGCTGGTGGTAGTTGATTATGCCCATACCCCTGATGCCCTGGAACAGGCTTTGGTTGCACTGCGCCCAATTGCCCAGGCCCGCGGGGGTAATTTGGTCTGTGTTTTTGGCTGTGGCGGTAACCGCGATACCACTAAGCGCGCGTTCATGGGGCGTAGCGCCGAACGGCTTGCCGATGCCGTCGTATTAACCAGCGATAATCCGCGTCACGAGCAGCCTGCTGCGATCATCGACGAGATTGTGCACGGCATGTCCGACCCGACACGTGCTGAGTGCATTGAAGATCGCGCGCGCGCAATTTTGCGTACGATTCGTGCGGCTGCCTGTGAGGACGTGATTTTGCTGGCCGGCAAAGGTCATGAGACGACGCAAGAAATACAGGGCCAAAAGTATCAATTTTGTGATCAAGACCATGTGCGTCTTGCCTTGGCCGCGCGTGCAACGCAAGCGGTAGGGGGGCATGGATGAGTCCACTGTCATTGCGTGAGGCCGCGCTACTGATCGCGGGTGCTCAGATTCTGGGCGAGCCAGACACCTGTTTTGAGCGAATTTCTACTGACAGCCGCACCGCCGGCCCAGGCGATCTCTTCATCGCACTAAAGGGAAAAACCTTTGATGCGCATGATTTTCTGCCCGACGTAGTGGCGCGTGGCGTGGCTGCGATCTTAGTGTCACGCCCTCCTAGTCAGGTTTCTGTGCCAACTTTATGTGTGTCTGATACACAACAAGCGCTCGGTGCGTTGGCGCGTGGCTGGCGCCGCCAATTCAAACTACCCTTGGTCGCGGTGACGGGTAGCAATGGCAAAACGACAGTCAAAGAAATGATTGCGTCGATTTTCACGGCGGCAGTGGGCGAGGGGGCGTGGCTTGCTACCCGCGGTAACTCAAATAATGATGTGGGCGTACCGCTCACTTTGTTGCGCTTAAATGCGGCGCATCGGCTCGCTGTGGTCGAGCTTGGCATCAATCATCCAGGTGAAACGGCGCCGCTGGCCGCGATTGCCGAACCCACCATCGCGCTGATTAACAATGCGCAGCGCGAGCATCAAGAATTCATGGCCAGCGTAGAAGCCGTGGCGCACGAACATGCGAATGTGCTGCGTGCCTTACCTGTGGAGGGTATCGCGGTGCTGCCAGCAGACGATGTCTATACGTCGATTTGGCGCAGTGCGGCGAGTGGACGTCGCATCATCGATTTTGCACTGGCGAGCGCCGCGGCTGTCAGCGGCACGTTATGCTCTGAGGGCCGGCTGGCAGTGCAAACGGACATTGGTCGGTTCGAGCTCACCTTGCCGGTGCTGGGCGTACACAATGCACGCAATGCGCTGGCGGCAACCGCCGTGGCGCTGGCCGCGGGAGTGACGCTGGCTGCCATCCGCTTGGGACTTGAAAAATTCCAGCCGGTGAGTGGCCGGCTGGCTGCCAAAGTGGTTCGCGTTGGGCCATTTGCCGGGGCCATGGTAATTGATGATAGCTACAACGCGAATCCCGATTCAATGCGCGCAGCAATTGACGTGTTGGCAACGCGTGCGACGCCGAGGGTATTGGTGATTGGCGAAATGGGTGAGCTCGGGCCGCAAGGCGCTGCTTTTCACCGTGAAGTGGGGATCTATGCCCGTGAGCGTGGCATTGATGCGTTATATGCATTAGGAGACGCTACGCGCGATGCCTGTAGCGCATTTGGTGCAGAGGCTAAACATTTCAGTAGTGCTGAAGCATTAATTAAACAGCTGTTAGGTGCGGGTTTTGATGCCAGCGCCACTGTGCTGGTTAAAGGTTCGCGTTTTATGAAAATGGAACGCATTGTCGCAGCGCTTAGCGCTGAATCGATTGAGGGCCAAGCGCCCCTTTTACATTCATAGGAAATTAAGGCAATGCTACTTTGGCTGGCGCACTGGCTACAACATGACGTAAGTTTTTTGCGCGTGATTCACTATCTGACTTTGCGAGCGGTGATGGCCGCCATTACTGCCCTAGTGATCGGCTTAGTGTGCGGTCCATGGGTGATTCGTAAGCTCACCAAACTCAAAATGGGCCAGGCTGTGCGCCAAGATGGTCCGAGCACGCACCTGGTCAAAGCAGGCACCCCAACCATGGGCGGGGTGCTGATTTTAATTGGTATCGCCGTATCGACTTTATTGTGGGCCGATTTGACCAATCGTTTTGTCTGGATTGTGATGCTGGTTACGTTTGGCTTTGGCCTGATTGGTTGGGTTGATGATTATCGCAAAGTGGTTCATAAAAATCCGCGTGGCATGTCGTCACGCGAGAAATACGGCTGGCAATCGCTGATTGGCCTTTTTGCTGCGGTGTATCTTGCGTGTAGCGTATCGGAGGCCAGCAATGTTCCCGTGTTTGATTTTTTTATGGCATGGGTGCGCAGTGGCTTGTCGACTGATTTGCCGGCGCGGGCAGATTTACTGCTGCCGTTTATCAAGTCGATCAGTTATCCATTAGGTTTATATGGTTTTATTACGCTCACTTATTTTGTGATTGTGGGTACTAGCAATGCGGTGAATTTAACCGATGGCTTGGATGGTCTAGTGATTATGCCGGTTGTGTTAGTCGGCGGAGCATTGGGGATTTTTGCCTATGTGATGGGCAGTGCCGTCTATTCAAAATATCTGTTGTTTCCCCATGTTCCAGGTGCTGGCGAGTTGCTGATTTTTTGCGCGGCGATGGGGGGCGCAGGCCTTGCCTTCCTTTGGTACAACACCTATCCGGCACAGGTCTTTATGGGCGATGTAGGTGCGCTCGCGCTGGGTGGCGCACTGGGTACGGTGGCGGTGATTGTGCGGCAGGAAATCGTCCTCTTTATCATGGGCGGCGTATTTGTTGTCGAAACCTTGTCGGTGATGATCCAAGTCATCTGGTTTAAATATACCAAACGGTATTACGGCGCCGGGCGCCGTTTATTCAAGATGGCGCCGCTGCACCATCATTTTGAGTTATCAGGCTGGAGAGAAACTCAGGTGGTCGTGCGTTTTTGGATTATTACGCTGATGCTAGTTTTGATCGGTCTATCTACGCTCAAATTGCGGTAAAAGAAACTATGTCAATGTTTGGTGAACTCCAACAACCCGCTGTGTTAGTGCTAGGCCTAGGCGCTTCGGGCCTGGCCTTAGCGCGTTGGTGTGCACACTATGGTTGTGCCGTGCGGATTGCCGATACGCGAGCAGAGCCGCCTAAACTGGCAGCGCTTAAAGAAGAACAGATCGCCGCGGAATTTATCCATGGTGAGTTAACGCCAGCATTACTCGATGGCATTGAGTTAGTTGCCCTGAGCCCGGGGATTTCGCCGTGGCATCCCGAATTTGCGCCATTGCTTGAGGTTGCGCGTGCCCGTGGTGTGCCGCTGTGGGGAGAGCTTGAATTTTTTGCACAGGCGTTGCGAGCACTGAGGATGGAGGCTTATCAGCCGAAACTGCTCGCGATTACCGGCACTAACGGCAAAACGACAACCACTGCGCTCACGGGTTTATTGTGCGAGCGCGCCGGCCGGCGCGTGGGTATCGCCGGCAATATTGGTCCGCCGCTGCTTGAGCGCTTAGCCGAAGCCCTCAACGCTCATCAGCTGCCCGAAATTTGGGTGCTTGAGCTGTCGAGTTTTCAGCTGGCAAGTGCTTACACGTTTGCGCCTGACGCTGCTGTGATACTCAATATCACGCAAGATCATCTCGATTGGCATCAGAGTTTGGCACACTATATTGCCTCTAAAAGCCGTATTTTTGGCGCTCATACCGTGCGTATTTTGAATCGTGATGATGCGAATATCATGGCGCTCGTGCAAAGTTCTGACTGGGTCAGCGAAGAGAGCGAAAAAAACCTATGCAGCTCGACGCAAAAAGCGGCGCGGGTGATTAGCTTCGGACTTGACGCTCCGCACATCAATGGGGATTACGGTTTAGCGCAAGAAAACGGCATGGCCTGGTTGGCGCTGGCTGAATCTGTTTCTGACAGCACGGTGCCGCTATCTCCGCGTGCGCGCCCGCGGGCAAAAGTTGCGGATGAGATTGCCCTGAAACGGCTGATGCCGGTTGAGGCATTGCGCATTCGTGGTTTGCATAACGCGGCGAATGCGCTGGCCGCGTTGGCCTTATGTCGCGCGATCGACCTGCCGCTAGCCAGTCTAATGCATGGCCTGCGTGAATACCATGGTGAGCCGCACCGGGTTGAGACGATTCTCTCTTTAAACGGCGTCGAGTTTGTTGATGACAGTAAGGGCACCAATGTCGGGGCAACGGTTGCTGCCCTGAATGGCTTGGCGCGGCGCACTGTATTAATTATGGGCGGGGAGGGTAAAGGGCAAGATTTTGCGCCACTCGCCGCTCCTGTTGCCGATTGGTGCCGGGCCGTGATGTTGATTGGTCGCGATGCGCCGCGTTTGCGGCAGGCATTGGCGGCTACGGGCGTGCCGCTGAACGAATATGCCACCTTGATAGATGCGACCCGCGCGGCCGCCACCCTGGCCCAAAAGGGCGACACAGTTCTGCTCTCGCCGGCTTGTGCGAGCTTTGATATGTTTCGCGACTACCGCCACCGGGCGCAAGTGTTCAGGCAGACAGTCGCCGAGCTAGCGAGTGCTTGCGGAGTGGTTTTATGAAGCTGCTTGAATATGATGCGCCGTTGATGTGGGCCGTCATTACGCTGCTGGGGCTAGGGTTGGTGATGGTGTATTCGGCATCGATTGTGATGCCGGATGCGCCGAAATATGCCTCTTATCAGGCGAATCATTTCTTGTTGCGGCATATTGTGTCGCTGTCGCTGGGGATGGTGGCGGCATTTTGTGTGTTTTGGGTGCCGCTTAAACTTTGGGATCGGTTTGCTTCTAAGCTTTTTCTGTTCGCCTTGGTGTTGCTGGTGATGGTCTTGATTCCTCCATTTGGCAAAGGGGTTAACGGTGCACATCGTTGGATTTCGCTGGGTTTACTCAATATCCAGCCCTCCGAAATTATGAAACTCGCAGTCACCGTCTATGCCGCGAATTACACCGTTCGTAAACAGGAATTAATGCATAGCCTAGGCCAGGGATTTTTGCCCATGGCGTTGGCCGTAGGGTGTATCGGTGCATTGTTGCTGCTTGAACCCGATATGGGCGCCTTTATGGTGATCGCGGTGATTGCGATGGGGGTGCTTTTTCTGGGCGGAGTGAATGGCAAATGGTTTGGTGGCATTGCTCTGACGGTAGTGGGTACCTTTACCTTGTTAATTTGGTTATCGCCATGGCGGCGTGAACGCATTTTTGCTTACCTAAATCCGTGGGATGAACGTTATGCCCAAGGTAAAGCCTACCAGTTGACGCATTCGTTGATCGCCTTCGGCCGCGGTGAATGGTTTGGCGTTGGTTTAGGCGGCAGCGTTGAAAAACTCAATTACTTGCCAGAGGCCCATACCGATTTCATTCTGGCTGTGATTGGCGAAGAGCTGGGTTTTTTCGGTGTGTTGGCCGTTATTGTGCTGTTTTACTGGATGGTGCGGCGCGCCTTCGAAATTGGCCGTCAAGCACTGGTGCTAGATCGTGTATTTGCGGGCCTTGCCGCCAAAGGTATTGGCTTGTGGCTAGGGGCTCAAGCCTTTATCAATATGGGAGTCAATCTGGGTTTGTTGCCGACTAAAGGGTTAACCCTACCGCTAGTGAGCTATGGCGGCTCAGGTATTTTGCTTAATTGTATTGCGCTTGCGCTATTAATGCGGGTCGATTATGAAAATCGCCTCTTAATGCGCGGAGGAAAAGTATGAGTAATGCGCGCACTTTGCTGATTGTGGCAGGAGGCACGGGAGGGCATGTGTTTCCGGGGCTAGCCGTCGCCCATCGGATGCGCCGTCATGGCTGGCATGTTGTCTGGCTTGGCAATCCCACGGGCATGGAGGCTGCGCTGGTGCCCAAGCACGGTATTCCAATTGAATTTGTGCGCTTTAGCGGGCTGCGCGGCAAGGGTTTGCGCACCAAGTTAATGCTGCCGATTAATTTACTACGCGCGGCTTGGCAAAGCCTGCGTGTGCTGGCAAAAATTAAACCGACTGTGGTGCTCGGGATGGGTGGCTATATTAGTTTCCCGGCCGGCGTGATGGCTGTACTCAGCGGCCGCCCATTTATTTTGCATGAACAAAACTCAATTGCTGGGCTGGCGAACCGAGTGCTTGCCAAAATTGCGCGTCGGGTGTTGGTTGCGTTTCCAGATGTCTTGCCGCGTGCCGAATGGACCGGTAATCCACTACGCGATGCGCTGATGGCCTTGCCTGAGCCAGCGCAACGCTATCGGCAGCGGAGTGGTCGATTGCGCTTATTGGTGGTCGGTGGCAGTTTAGGCGCGGCGGCACTCAATGAGGTTGTGCCGCGCGCGCTCAGCGCTTTAGCTGTCGATGAGCAGCCGCATGTCGTGCATCAAGCGGGCGTGCGGCAGATTGATGCTTTGCGGGCAAATTATGCCGCCGCTGGTTTGCACGATCATGAACAAATTGAATTGACGCCGTTTATTGAAGATATGGCGCAGGCGTATGCCGATGCTGATTTGGTGATCTGCCGGGCCGGCGCGATGACGATTGCAGAAATTGCCGCAGTCGGGGTCGCGGCCCTCTTGGTGCCGTTTCCACATGCGGTAGATGATCACCAAACAACCAATGCGGCGTTTTTATCTACGCATGGAGCCGCCGTGATGATTCAGCAGCGCGAGTTGTCGGCAGACAAGCTGGCGGCTTGGCTGAAAACACAAACCCGTGAGGCCTTAAGCCAAATGGCTGAGCGTGCGCGCCTGCTGGCTAAACCTGATGCAGCCGAGCAAGTGAGCAAAATTTGTTTAGCGGTGGCTGAACGCAATAAGGGACAGCTATGAAGCATGTCGTTAAAAACATTCATTTTGTCGGCATTGGTGGCTCGGGCATGAGCGGCATTGCCGAAGTGCTGTTAAATCTAGGGTATTGCGTCAGCGGTTCCGACTTAAATCGGACCGCAGTCACGGATCGCTTGGCGGCATTAGGTGCGCGCATCGCATTGGGTCATCAGGCTGAGCATATTGGAGAGGCCAACGCGGTGGTGGTGTCTAGCGCGATCCGCGCAGATAACCCGGAAATGCTAGCAGCCCGTCAACGTGGCATTCCGCTGGTGCCGCGCGCTGCGATGCTAGCCGAATTGATGCGCTTAAAGCAGGGTATTGCGATTGCCGGCACGCACGGCAAAACCACCACCACGAGCTTAGTGGCAAGTGTTCTGGCGCGAGGTGGGTTCGACCCAACTTTTGTGATTGGCGGACGATTAAATAGTGCCGGCGCGAATGCCCGGCTTGGCGCCGGTGATTTTATTGTGGCCGAGGCAGACGAATCAGATGCTTCTTTTCTGAACCTGTTCCCCGTGATCGAAGTCATCACCAATATTGATATGGACCATATGGAGACGTATGGACATGATTTTACAAAACTGAAGCAAGCCTTTATCGAATTTACGCAGCGCTTGCCGTTTTACGGTATTGCGGTGTTATGCGTTGACGACCCGCATGTGTGCGAGATTTTGCCTGCCGTGACTAAGCCGATTGTGCGTTATGGACTGTCGGAGCAGGCTCAGGTACGCGCCGTGGAGATTCGCGCCGAGGCCGGCCGTATGCACTTTACTGTTCTGCGCGCAGATGCTGCGCCCTTGGCCATCGAGTTGAATCTGCCGGGCCTGCACAATGTCCGTAATGCTTTAGCGGCGATTGCGATTGCCACTGAACTGGAGGTGGCCGATGAGGCTATTTGCCAAGCGCTGGCAGAGTTTACGGGTGTAGACCGCCGCTTTCAGCGCTATGGAGAAATCCCGCTAAGCGCTGGTGGCAGTTATACCTTGATTGATGACTATGGCCATCATCCGGTCGAAATGGCGGCCACGATTGAGGCTGCGCGCGGCGCTTTTGTTGGGCGGCGGCTAGTGCTGGCTTTTCAACCGCACCGTTTTACGCGTACCCGCGATTGCTTTGAGGATTTCGTTAAAGTGCTTTCTAGTGCGGATGCAGCCATCCTCACAGAAGTGTATTCGGCCGGTGAGGAGCCTATCACCGCGGCCGATGGACAGGCCTTGGTGCGCGCACTTCGTGCGCTGGGTAAGGTAGACGCTGTCTTTGCTGAGACCATCGAGGCGATGCCCGAGGCGATTACCCAGCAGGCGCGAGCCGGTGATGTTGTGATTACGATGGGGGCAGGCTCGATGGGTTATGTCCCGGTGTGGCTAACGCAGTCGCATATTTGAAATTAGAGGCAGAGGATAGATCAATCATGGATCCAAAAATATTTGGCAAGGTTGCGGTGCTATGCGGTGGCGAGTCCGCCGAGCGTGGCGTATCGTTGAATTCTGGGCAGGCGGTATTAGCTGCGTTGCGCGCGCGCGGCGTGGATGCTTGGCTATTCGATCCTAGCGAGCGGCCACTTTTCGCGCTAAAGGAAGAGGGGTTTGCACGCGTTTTTAACGTGCTGCATGGCGGGGATGGCGAGAATGGCACGGTCCAAGGTGCGCTGAAATTTCTCGGTATTCCTTGTACCGGTTCTGGGGTGTTGGGTTGCGCCTTGATGATGGATAAGGTGCGCAGCAAATGGATCTGGCAGCAAAGCGGCGTACCCACGCCCCCGTTTGAGGTGGTGCTGCGAGGTGAAAACTACGAAGCCCGCGCGCAAGAGATCGCCACTCAACTCGGCTTACCTCTTTTCGTGAAGGCCGCCAACGAAGGGTCAAGTATTGCCATTAGCAAAGTGAAAACAGCGGATCGATTAGCCGCGGCACTGGCGGAAATTGCTCATCATGAGCCCGTTGTGCTGGTTGAAAAAGGCATCGACGGCGGGGGTGAATATACGATATCGCTTGTCGAGGGGCTTGACCTGCCGATCATAAAAATCATACCCGCCAGTGAATTTTACGATTATCACGCCAAATATCTTGCTGAAGATACCCAATATATTGTTCCTTGCGGGCTGGCGAGCGCCGAGGAAAAACGCCTGCTGGAACTCGCCCGCCATGCCTTCAAAGTACTCGGCGGCAAGGGTTGGGGACGGATAGATTTTATGCTTGACGCCAATGGTAAGGCTTGGTTTTTAGAGGGCAATACAGTGCCAGGCATGACCAGTCACTCGCTGATCCCCAAGGCGGCAGCTGCCATCGGGATCAGTTATGACGAATTAATGCTGCATGCGCTGTCTCTCACCTTAGTCTAAAAAGATCCGCGCAAAATGTGGCACAACCTTCGTCAACTCAACTTACTCGCTAATCTGCTGAGCGCGTGCGGTGCGTTGCTATTGCTGGTGGGTTTGGCGTACTGGTTAAATCGGCAACCGGTGTTTGTGCTGCGAGCGTTGCGCATTGAAGGGGATACGAGCCACTTCAATATGCAAGGCGCGCGCGCCGCGATGAGTCAGTTGCGGGGTAATTTTTTTACGGTGGATTTGGATGCCGCCCGCACCGCTTTTGAGGCCATGCCATGGGTGCGCCACGCGAGCGTACGGCGCATTTGGCCTAATCGGCTCAGCGTAGCGCTCGATGAATATAAGCCGCTTGGCACATGGGGTAGTGATTGGTTGGTCAGTACGCAAGGCGAGCGTTTCACCGCCAATCCGGCGGAAGCCGGCGATGATTTGCTCGCGTTTAACGGGCCGCCGGGCAGCGAGCAGCAGGTGGTGGCGCGCTATCACGATTTTAAACGCTGGTTTGCCCCACTTGGTGTCCAGGTGCAAGAGGTCACTTTATCGTCTCGCTATGCGTGGAGCGTTGAGCTTGCCAGTGGCATGCGCATTGAACTCGGCCGTGAGCAGAGTGAAGACTTAAATATGGACACGTTAGCGAAACGTTGTAGCCGCTTGGTTGCTGCCTGGCACTATATGACCACGCAATGGGGCTCTCAGATTGAATATGCCGACTTACGCTATCCAAATGGTTTTGCAATTCGTGCTGCTGGGATGAAATTTATCGACCGCCCAAAATAGCGCTCATACGCTTAAATAGGCTGGACACTTTACTACTGCTTTAATTGATCCTATGAAAGATTATCAAGACCTATTAGTCGCACTTGACATCGGCACCTCGAAAGTGGTCGCGGTGGTGGCTGAACAAAAGGGCGAGGGCCGCTACGAAGTGATCGGTCTTGGCCAAAGTGACTCGAAAGGACTCAAAAAAGGGGTGGTGGTCAACATTGAGGCCACGGTACAGTCGATTCAGCGCGCGCTCGAAGAAGCTGAGCTCATGGCGGATTGCAAAATCGCGAATGTTTTCACCGGCATTGCGGGTAGCCATATCCGCAGCTTTAATTCGAGCGGCATGGTGGCGATCAAAGACAAAGAAGTGATGTCAGCCGATGTTTCTCGTGTCATCGAAACGGCCAAAGCCATCAATATTCCGACCGATCAGCAAGTGCTGCACATCCTCACCCAGGAATTCATTATCGATGGGCAAGAGGATGTGCGCGAACCGATTGGCATGAGCGGCATTCGGCTTGAGGTGAAAGTGCATATCGTGACAGGCGCGGTCTCGGCGGCGCAAAACATCGTCAAATGCGTGCGGCGGTGTGGGCTTGAAGTGAATGATCTGATTTTACAGCCCTTAGCCTCAAGTCTAGCGGTGCTCACCGAAGATGAGAAAGAGCTAGGCGTGGTGTTAGTTGACATTGGTGGTGGCACGACGGATATCGCTATTTTTGCTGAAGGCGCAATTCGGCACACGGCGGTGATTCCAATTGCCGGCGATCAAATCACCAGCGATATCGCGATGGCTTTACGCACCCCTACGCCAGATGCAGAAGACGTTAAGGTGTGCCATGGCATTGCTAAACAGGTCTTGGCTGATCCAAATGAAATGATCGAAGTCCCAGGTCTTGGCGAGCGTGGCCCGCGCATGCTGTCTCGGCAGGCGCTAGCAGCGGTGATTGAGCCGCGCATTGAAGAACTTTTTTCACTGGTGCAACAAGTTGTGCGGGAATCCGGCTACGAAGAAATATTGTCTTCCGGTGTAGTTTTAACCGGCGGCGCAGCGCTAATGGCCGGCATGATCGAGTTGGGTGAGGATATTTTCTTGAAACCTGTACGTATTGGCATTCCTCATTATCTCGGCGGTTTGGCTGATGTCGTGCGTAGCCCGCGTTATGCAACGGCCATGGGGCTGTTACTCGAAGGACATGCACAACGGATAAGGGGCCGCAAAGTTGCTGTGCGCGCGGGTTCGGCCGCACAGGTTTGGACGCGGATGAAGGAGTGGTTTTTGCGCAGTTTTTAAAAAAATTAACAGGGAAAAGTGGATCTTAGAGGTGGCAAGCGAGCGCGTGGCGCACGCTTTTTTAAAACATCGAAAAGGCCAGTTAGAGTTTGAAAAGTTTAAGTTAATTTAATTTTGATGGAGAATCATAATGGAATTTGAAATGCTGGAAACGGAAACCAGCGGTACCATCATTAAGGTGGTAGGCGTGGGCGGAGCAGGCGGCAATGCGGTGCAGCACATGATTAACCGCGGCGTGCAAGGGGTGGATTTTTTGTGTATGAATACCGATGCGCAAGCCTTGATGCGCTCACAAGCCGCGCATGTGATTCAACTTGGCAAGACGGGTCTGGGCGCGGGCGCTAAACCTGAAATGGGGCAAGCTGCTGCCGAAGAAGCACGTGAGCGCATCGCCGATTGTTTGCGCGGTGCGCATATGGTCTTTATCACCGCAGGCATGGGCGGAGGCACCGGCACCGGAGCGGCCCCAGTGGTGGCGCAAATCGCCAAGGAAATGGGCATTCTGACTGTTGGTGTCGTCTCCAAGCCCTTTGAATTTGAAGGGGGCAAGCGGATGCGTATCGCTGAGGCCGGCTCGCAAGCGCTTGAAGCGCAAGTGGATTCATTGATTGTCGTGCTCAACGATAAGCTCTTTGACGTCATGGGCGATGATGCTGAGATGGACAAATGTTTTCAGTGTGCGGATGACGTGCTGCACAACGCTGTCGCCGGTATTGCAGAAATCATCAATGTCGAAGGTCTAGTCAACGTTGACTTTGAAGACGTGAAAACGGTCATGGGCGAACAAGGCAAAGCGATGATGGGTACGGCCACCATCGCCGGCATTGACCGCGCACGTCTGGCGGCAGAACAAGCGGTGGCCAGCCCATTGCTGGAAGGGGTTGATTTGTCGGGGGCGCGTGGTGTGCTCGTGAATATCACCGCCAGCCGTTCATTGCGCCTATCTGAAACACGCGAAGTGATGAATACCATCAAAAGCTACGCTGCTGAAGATGCAACGGTGATCTTTGGCACGGTTTATGATGATGCCATGGGTGAGGCGCTGCGGGTCACCGTAGTGGCAACAGGTTTAGGCCGGACTGCCAAAAAAGCACAAGCCGTGCCGATGACCCTATTAAGAACGGGAACGGATAATGTACCGGTGAACGTGGCTCACGCCCCGTTATCGAATACAACCGACTATGGTGCGCTGGATACCCCTGCCGTTTGGCGCAGCTCGCGTGAGACGGCGTCTGCTCATGTTAGCGCGCTAGAGAAAAAAGGCGTGGATCGATATGATATTCCGGCCTTTTTGCGTAATCAGGCGGATTGACGAACGGCGCCGCGGCTGACCAAGCCACTCCCCTTAAGCGCTACGGATGGCAAACGGGAGGGGGACTGCGCTCGTTTGCTTTTGGTAACAGTGCGCAACAGTTTGATAAAAGCCAATAGGCTGAATTGAGTATAATTCAACCTATTGGTCCAAGGTTTTCGATTATAAATATTAAATATGCTAAAGCAGCGCACAATTAAATCCATTGTCAGAACCGTTGGCATCGGATTGCATTCTGGTCGCAAGGTCGAGCTTACGCTACGTCCTGCAGCAGTTCATACGGGTATCGTGTTTACGCGCATTGATCTGATGCCGCCAGTTGAAATTCCAGCCTCTGCCTCTAGCATCGGCGATACTAGGCTAGCCTCAGTGCTGCAAAAAGAGGGCGCGCGCATTTCAACCATTGAGCATCTGATGTCGGCTTGTGCCGGGCTTGGGATTGATAATCTTTACGTCGATGTGACCGCTGAAGAAATTCCAATTATGGATGGCAGCGCCGCTTCTTTTATCTTTTTATTGCAGTCAGCTGGCATTGAAGAGCAAAACGCTGCCAAAAAATTCATCAAAATTAAACGGCGAATTGAGGTGCGCGATGGCGATAAATTCGCCTGCTTCGATCCATACTTTGGTTTTAAGCTTAAATTTACGATTGACTTTCACCATCCTGCCGTTGACAAAACAGGCCAGAAGCTAGTGGTTGATTTTGCGGATACCTCCTATGTGCGCGAAATCGCGCGCGCGCGGACTTTTGGCTTTGCGCATGAAGTGGAAGCGATGCGCGAGTTGGGTTTAGCGCGCGGCGGCAGTATGGACAACGCCATTGTGCTCGATGAATATCGCATCTTGAATAACGATGGCTTACGCTATGAAGATGAATTCGTGAAGCACAAAATGCTGGATGCGATTGGCGATTTATATGTAGCGGGTCACCCGCTGTTGGCTTCTTATGAGGCTTATAAATCGGGCCATAAGCTTAACAATGCATTATTGCGTGAGCTGTTTGCGCACGAAGACGCTTATGAGATTGTGACCTTTGAGGATGTACACAAAGCGCCTCGTGGTTTTGCCTTTGATGTGCAAACGGCTTTTGTATAAATTAAGTTTTATGATCATCGCTGATGTCTTTAAGCGGAGAGAGTCACCGTTGCTGGTCTTCGCTTAATCCCATATTCCGCTACCCCCGCTCCGCTTCTCAGGTACTAGTTGTGTAGTAACTGAGCAAATAGACAATGAAGCCCGGTTAAAGCGTGCTGAGAGTATTTAATGCTGGAGTGCTATTTTTTGGATGTCTTCGTCAAAAAGCCCGGTCACTTTTTTAACAAAAGCAGGTTCTGATCCCTCGGCTAGCATTTTTTTAGCAATAGCGAGCGCTTTCTGACGTTCACCTTCTTGCCGTAATTGTTCGTTAAAAGTCATGATACTCTCCCGCTTCTCAGGTAATACTGTGCTTAGTAGCTTAAATAAATCTTCCGCTTTTTGCGGTTGCTTCCCTTGTTCATTTGAACCAATATACTCTAGCATAGCAAAAAAATATGACTCTGTCGTATGAGATACGGCCATCTTCAAGATGCCTTGGTCTGCAAGCTGCCGAATTGTTTCAATAAAATCGCGTTCCTGATAGCGCTTAAAAAGTAGTTCCATCAGTGAGGCTGCTCCATGCTGCTTCAAGGTATCGACTGGCAGCATTGTCAAGTCAATGAGTTGGAACTGTTTGAAGACGAGCGCTCTTGCCATCTCAACATCATCAAAGTCTTCAAAGATATCTGTTGAATACGGATAGGGAGATACGGCGCCATGATAAAGACATATTGGCAAGACTAGTGGTAGTGAGTTATGTCCAGCTTTTAAATGATCTCCCATCAAATTTACAGTGTACTGCAGCAGTCTAAAAGCCATATGTTTGCTGGCGGTAGATTGATGCTCAAGCAGCAGTAAAAGGGGGATATAGCCCGCTTTGCCATTGATTTGGCAAGCATAGACCATGTCGCTATGCACTTCGCGTAGCTCAGCACTAACATAGCTTTTATCAATGGCTCGCAGAGTGCTGAAGTCAAGCTGTTGATAGATATCAGCAGGTAAATGGGCTTTTAGAAAATCGAGAGCAATTTGTTTTTCTTTGAGGCTTCCCTTAAAAAATTTGTCATGAGGGTGAGAAATGATGGACATAGAAGTCGCTGGAATACTGAATTCAAATGTTAAAGAAAAATAGTATACTAGTTAAAATGGTGTAAGTCGAGGTGTTATGATTAATTTTGTGTGACTCAAACGATACTTGGGTGACTACCATGATTTGTCTATTAATCTGGACGACAGTCAGGGGGCGGCTAAAGGTTTAATTGAGCTTGCTATTAGCTTTTAAGATGGAATAACAGATGATCAGCACTACGGTTGGGCACGTAGTTTCGGTAAATATACTGAGTTCGCCAATATGCAAAATTAACTAGTAAATTGAAGTGATAACTTGCTCAAACTCAAGCTTTTGGAAGTGTGGTAAGCGGCTCGCTAGCCGAATGGCCTTCAAAGGAAATATAAATAGTTCTTATATATCAATAGCTTATAATTCTGTTTATTGAAAGCGGGGGTAGCGGAGTATAGGCTTAAGAGAGTATCGCCGGCTAGATTCAGGCAGTGCATCCAACCCCGTGTGTTTGGATCGCCCCGCTGTGGTTTACCCCAATCCGGGTGGTGGCCTAAGCTCAGGTCATCGCGACTCGCCCTAGGTAATCCTCGATTCGTTTTTTTGTTTGCTTCGTTGCGTGATATACGCCGCGTTCGTCAGTACGTAGCAGGATGCCAGATTTGAGCCAGCTTTGCTGCATATGGCGAGGTATGCCGCGCCCAAGTAGATCACGTGCGGTGACGGTCTTTGCTGGTTTCTGGCGCGGTTGACGCAGCGCTGCCATTTTTTTCTTTACCGGCGCAGGCTGGACCTGCGCTGCTTGACGAGTGGCCGCCTTTGGGGCCAGCGAGCGGGCAGGCTTGCCAGAGCGTTTGGCCGTGATCGCAGGACTCTTTGCCGCCACAGAAGGTGCAGCTATCGCAACCGGTGACTCATTTAATTCAATACCAAATAATGCCGACAGATCTGACGTATCCAGTTGTTGGTGCGGTTCCGACTGTGCGTCGGCTATCGATAGGTTACCCGCTTGCCGAATCAATTCCAGCGGATCGACATGGCGCAACTCAAACAATAATTCTGGCTGACTATCTAGGCGAGTGCCCACACCATACAATGCCGCGGCAATATGTTTGCACATCGACGCTGAATCGGGGCAGCTACAACGAAAAGCAATCTGTTGCGGGACCGGAAACAAGCCGGCGCCGTGACGCGTGACCACTTCCATGACGGAGTTCGACAAACGCCCCTGCAACAACTCCACCAGCGATGCAACCTGACCCGCGCATTCACGCAAAATCGATTGCCAGCGCTCGGCCTCTAGTGCGTCTACTCCGATGCTAACCGTGTACATTTCTGAGCCAAAAACCAACGCCGTAATTTTGCCGGCCTTGATTTTTAGATCAACCACCGAACCATGCCGCACATAGGCGCGTCCGCGCGGTAAGCGGCTAGCATAGTCGCTATAGGCCTCAAGATTGTCGCACCATTTTTTGCCCCAGAAAGTACGAGCGATAGCGCGCCCCTCAATGGTGACTGGCTGACAGACTCGCCCTTTTTTTTCAAGGGATTTTAATTTTCGTTGCGCTTTGTCGCGTCGTTCCGCGACCGAGACATAAGGCGCCCAACCACCATCATAAAAATCCATTTTCATTCCACATGACAGAGCTGCAAAGCGAGTTTATTTATCATCCATGGCGCTATTAATATCAAGCGATACTAACTTTAGTAATGCCTTATTATCCATTTCGGTCAGCAACATTTCACCACCGTTTGCAAGGATATCATTTGATAGTCCGAGTTTGGCATCGATCAGCGCATCGATTTTTTCTTCGACAGTACCGCGACAAATAAATTTATGGACCAGCACATTTTTTTTCTGGCCGATGCGGTAGGCACGATCGGTCGCCTGATTTTCCACCGCGGGATTCCACCAGCGATCGAAATGAATCACGTGCGATGCGGCCGTCAGATTAAGGCCAGTGCCCCCCGCTTTGATGGATAGCACAAAAAACGGCGGTCCTTGTTCCTGTTGAAATTGATCAACCAGCGACTGGCGTGTTTTGACAGGGGTTGCGCCATGCAACAGCAATCCAGGTCGCCCAAACACCCCTTGTAAAAATTCAACTAACGGCCCGGTCATTTCCTGGAATTGGGTAAATATTAAGACTTTTTCTTGGCGCGCCGCAATCGCTTCTGCAAGTTCGCGCAAACGGGCAAATTTTCCGCTGTCATCTGGCGCATAAGCACCATCGCCTAACCATTGGGACGGATGATTGCAGATCTGCTTGAAGCGCATCAGGAACGCCAACACCGCACCCCGCCTGGCGATGCCATCCAGAGTTTCGATCTGCTTGGCCAGCGCATCGACCGCTTGTTGATACAGACTGGCTTGCAGTCGGCTGAGTACGCAATAAGCCTTAACCTCGGTTTTGTCCGGCAGGTCGGCAATAATCCGCTTATCGCTTTTCAGGCGGCGCAGAATGTAAGGCTGAACCAGCTTGCGCAACGGCGCGTAACCAAGCTGCTCGTCTTGCTCTAAAAGGCGTGCGAAACGACTGAACGTCTTGTTGGAGCCCAGTAGACCGGGACAGATAAAATCGAACAGTGACCATAAATCGCCCAGTCGGTTTTCCACTGGGGTCCCGGTCAACGCAAATCGCACCCGGCTCTTCAATGCCTTGGCCGCTTGCGTCTGCCGCGCCCCCGGATTTTTGATGGCCTGGGCTTCATCCAGCACCACCAGCGACCAGTGTATCTCCAGCAGCCAGGGTAGGCGGATTAAGTTACCGTAACTGGTGATGACAATATCCCACTCGGCCAGTTGCCCGGCAGATAGGGTAGCAAGCGCTTTGCTTGGTTGCGCCGAGGAGTGCGCCACAAATATGCGTAAAGTAGGCGCGAAGCGGGCCATTTCGGCTTGCCAGTTGCCGATCAATGAGGCGGGCAACACCAGTAAATGCGGACCCGGATCGGCTTCCTGTTTGGCTAGCAAGAGCAGCGCGATGACTTGCACCGTCTTTCCTAGACCCATATCATCTGCCAGGCATCCTCCCAACCCCAGACGATGCAACCACCATAACCACTGCACGCCATCTTGTTGGTAGGCGCGTAGCTGTGCCTTGAGTTCCGCTCCGGGGTGCGCTTTGCTACGCACATTGTGTGGATTGCGTAGCCCTTCCAGCGCATCCTTCAGCCAGTCACCCGCCACTACAGTAGACCAATCTGCCGTATCGTGTGATAGTGCTGCCATGCCATTGGCTTCTACTGCGGCACCGGCTAACAAGCGCAAACCATTAAGAAAAGAAATACCCTCTCCAGCCGCCTCGCGCTGTACTTTTTGCCAATGTGCGAGGACCCCATCGAGCTTTTCTCGATCCAGTTCAACCCAACGCCCTTTGAGTCGTACCAAACCATCGCCGGCAGCGAGCAGTTGTTCCCATTCAGCAGACGAAAGCGCCTCGCCATCGAGTGAAAGCGATACATTGAAGTCGAGCATCGTATCCAGCCCTAACCCAGCAGCGCGGTTGCCGATACTCACCTGTACCTGCGGTCGTGCTGGCTGATGGGGTTTCCACCAGTCCGGAATCCGCACCACGATACCGCATGCTTCGAAGAGTGGAATGTTACGCAAGAATTGATGTGCGTCGGATGGCGCCCACGCGATTGGACGAAAAATGGCGCCGGAGTCCACCAGCACTTTTAACCATGGACTCTGCTCGGCCGCCTTGTGCACCGGCAGCAGCAGCCCAAGCAGCGTGTTGCGGTCGCCTACGCCAGCGTACTCTTGTAACGCCTTGCCTAGCGCCTGGTGCTGCACCTGTGATCGTTGCGATACGCCGGCTGCATACGTCGCGAGAAAAGCGAAGGGCGCTTGCTCATTATTTTTATTTTCGGCGAGATGAAAACAAACGCGACCAACCAAATTCCAGCTTGCGTGCTTACGCTGTAGCCATGCCTGCACGTCGCCATGTTCGGCTGAGATTTCTGTGCGCGCCGCGGCGTGCAGATCAGCCCAAAAAATTGCCAAGCCGGCGAGATCCAGATAGTGCGCTCCGATCATCAGCGGAATTGACGCTACCAGCTTTTCCAACTCGGTGAGAGGGGGGGCAATCTCGGCGCTGTCCCACTGATGCGTTAAATCCGGCACCGCACACAAACGCGCCATGAACAGATGGCCCAACTCGCGACCGAATGCAAGAGAAGACGGCAACCACGTCGCCAGCTCTACTGCGCCCAAGTGGAGTAGCCCATGGCCGCTGCCGCGCTCGAAGGCTTGGCGGATGCGCGTGGTGGCCGCTGGGGATAAATCAGACGACCCTGCAACAGATGCCAGATGGATTCGCCCCGTCGGAGATATTTCCAGGGCCAGAGTACTCTCTGTGGAGCCAGTGTCGGGCCGCGCAGAATCGTCAACCTCAGATGGGAGAGGGCGACCATTCCCTTGGTTTAAATGCTCCTGCTGGTCCATCTTCTGTGGTTGGGGTTGATGCGCCTGCTTGCTCGACATAAAGTTTTTTTGGAGGAGGTTGAATACATTCTAAGCAAAATTAAGCAATCGACTGATCCATGCCAAATTCTTTCATGTGAGCCCAAAAACCACTTTTACGAGAATGTGCAGTACGAAGAGTTGCGACGAACGTTTGGTGAGAAACGTAAGGTTCGTAATTATCGGCAGTTATGGTTTTGGATGAGGGCATTATGTTTTACGGGACTCTTGCTATCTTCCAATTCCGCAGAAGGGCGCTTTGGGTCCGATTACGAATAGCTTACAATGAGTTTCAATTGTACCGCTAGACCTAATACACCAGGACGTGAATCTCTCGATTCATCTGGCTCCTATCGTCCAACCATTTTTAAAATTAAAATCGCATTTGTAAGCCCGCTAATACCGGCTATCAAACTTGACCGCCCGCTCAAACATCCTCGGTCCAACGAAATCAAAGAGGCGTGTGTCACAGAGGTATCAAAAATTCTTTGCCAAAATTAGACCTAATCCTCTACAATTCAGAAAAATTGTTCAGGAGGATGGCGGTTGCGCAGTAGCCATTACACCGAGTAACGGCCTCCAAAAATAGAAACACTTCAGAATACATAGGGGAAGAAATTGTTTAATTTTATCGCCGGATTGCGTCCGTCATCGCCAGTCCCCTCCTCGCGGCATCTGGCCATAACTTCGCAGCATTTGTTAGGCCAGGCGCACGCGTACAAAGCCGTTGGAAATCTAGAGGCAGCCCAAAAATCGTACAGAGATGCGATGGAAAAGGCCGAAATTGAACTCGAAGAAAATCCCGGTAATTCGCAAGCAAAAAGAGTCGTCGATGAGATACGCGCTGGATCCTTGACTTTGTTAAACGAACTTCCATTAAATGGGCATCCGATTAGCTTGTCTGTCCAGGCAAAAAACACGCAGGTCGATTATCTATTTGAAAAAGCGTTATCGACGCTTGGTTCTTTAGAGCTGCCGAATAAACCCAGCCTTTTTCTGGTATATGCCCACGACAATCCGCCTTATGGAAAGGCTGAGGCCGCTATTTCTAGGTATTTAATCGATAAATTATCTCAAATCCGGGTCAACCTGTATTCGGATCAAACGCCGATGGGGCAACCGCCTTCGCGTGCTGTAGAAGATTGTATGGAAGACGGCAAGCTAGACGATATTTTAACCAGTCAGCTCTGTTTGTTGCCCGCTCGATTAAGAGACGATATAGAACCAGTCGATAAGGTCGTGGTGTGCTGTTCTGAGGTGTTAGAAAACTACTTGGAATGGCCGCACTACGGAGAATTTTGTCAAGAACTTCGAGAAGCGTATCGCAAAGACTGTGAGCAAAAGGGGACTTCGGCAATACGGGAAGTGGTCAACGCATTTTCACAAGGAGAGGAATATAAGGCAGAGTTTCACCATGTGTTAACGGAAATGGCTTTTTTGCAAATCCGGGCAGAGCAACTCACGGAGCAGCATGGGATTATCCCGATTTCGCTTACGCCAAAAAGTGCTAAGCAGTGTTTGGGAGGTTTTATTGCCTCGACCACAGTGCGCATGGAAGATATTTCTCGCTTTGAGGAGCAGGCTAAAGCAGGAAGAGACGTGTATCTGAATCAAGGTCAGCACGTGGTGCTGTTCAAACTGATCGAACGGTTATTAGTGGGCAGCGATGAGGCCCAGACGTTTCTGAACAAGTTTTGGCAGGGATACGACAAGTGTATTTTTCGGTTAAACAAAGAGTCATCAACGCCTGACGAGCTTGAGTTTACCAAGCTAGTAGACAGTATCTTCGACGATATAGACAGAGAGTTGCGCAGTCAGCTCGTCCACGTCTTGCAGCAGCACAAAAATATAGTAGGAAAACTGCGTCTACCCAGTCTCTTAGAGCTGCGCGATGCACTGTATCAGCATTATCAACGCTCGAATCTCTCGATCCAGCGAGTATCGGGCCAGACAACATCACTGCGTAACTGTTATATCAATCTAGCGATTGTAGAAAGTCAGGCACAACGTGAAGAAGACAAAAAAGAACTGGAAAAGCAAGCCGCGACTTTTGAACGCCTGCCCAGCAGTGAGCGGCAGCAGCTTGAGGCGACCAATCCAAACAGGTTGATTGCACTAGAGAAGCTTTTTGAGGCGCAAAAGTTACGCAACGGCTCAGAAGGGGTGCCAAAACGGATTCTGATTCAGGGGCGGGCGGGTATTGGCAAGACCACGTTATGCAAAAAATTAGTCTATGAATACCATCAAAATGGACTTTGGCAAGATCAGTTTGAGAGCGTGTTGTGGGTGCCCTTACGAGAACTCAAGACACATGCTCCTAAACGTTTAGAAGACTTGCTCTGCACACAGTATTTTGTAGGCTATGAAAGCAGGCCAGCGCAGGCATTATCAAAGGTTTTTTACGCGCATCAGGACAAAACGTTATTTATCTTAGATGGCTTGGATGAAGTGATCGGGGAACTCAACGAAGGCAGGCCTTTAAAGGATTTTTTACGGATGTTGCTCAATCAGGCGCATGTGGTGATTACCTCCCGGCCTGCGGGGGTCAATGCCAAACTGTTGGGTCAGTTTGATTTGGAGTTGGAAACGATTGGCTTTAGCACGGCTAATGTACAGGCCTATATTGGAAAATGTGTGCCTGAATCGAACCAGGCGGCGATTCAGCAATTTATCTATCGTACGCCGTTGATTCGGGGACTGGTGAATATCCCGATTCAGCTGGATGCACTATGTTATAGCTGGGATCGGCTCCCCCAAAATCAAGAAGTAACGATGGCCATGCTATATGAGGCCATGGTGGATAAATTATGGCGCAAAGACAGCGTGCGTTTAGAGAAAGAAGAGGATGGAAAGGTATTAGGAGTCGATGTCATTGAAGATTTGTCAGAATCGGATCTGGAAGAATTAATGACGGCCGAAATCCACTATTTAGGCTATTTAGCGTTTAAGGGATTAGAGACGGAGAAAATTGAATTTAGCCGGAAAGAGCTGAGTCAGCGTAGAAAAGAGCTGAGTGAGTGGTCTCAAACCGGGAGAAAATTACCCCTTGATTTCACCACGAATCTAAAAAAGACCTCGTATTTACATACGGCGGATGCGGAGCGGCTCGAAGCCGAGCGACACTACCATTTTCTGCATTTAACATTTCAAGAATTTTTTGCGGCGAAGTTTCTTGTCGGCCATCTTCGAGCTTATTCAGAATCAACTGCAAGGTCGGTTTCTTCAGAAGCCACGCACGCCAAGTTGGGATTAATGCTCAGCCCAGACGCACTCAAAATTTTTGTTGCAGAGCATAAATATAACCCGCGTTATGAAATTGTGTGGTCTATGGTGGCAGGGTTGTTGACAGGTGGCGCATTGCAGCATTTCTTTGCTCTATTAGAAAAAACACCGCGAGATTTAATTGGAGGTCGTCACCAGCAAGTGATCATGGGGTGCTTGAGCGAGGCACGCAGTCAATTGCATGAAACAAAAATCACTGAACTAGAGCAAGCGTTTATGAAATGGCTCCATTTTGAAATGAAATGGAACGAAAATGGCTTGAGTGAACTGGGCCGCCAGACCATTTTTCCAGAACATTTGCTGCTTAAGAGCTTGACGCAGTCTGAAAGCAAAAAAAAGCAGATCGTGCAAACTTTAGGCGTACGTTCAATTTTGTCTGAAGAAGCGATTTGTGATTTGATCAACTTATTATGGGATGAAAATGGTGAGGTTCAAGATGTGGCAGTGCAGGCGTTAAGCAAACAGAAAACATTATCAAAAAATGCTGTTTCGAATCTTAATCAGGCTCTACAAAGTAGTAACCAAAGAGCTCGGGCTGCTGCGGCTAAAGTATTAGAGGCTCACGATATAAGCTCCGATCCCACTATTTTGAAGTTGATCAATGGATTAAAAGATGAGGATACGAAGGTTAGAAACGAGGCCGCCAAAGCATTAAGCGAGCAAGAAAACTTGCCCAAAGAAGCCATTCTAGCCTTGACGGAGACACTAAAGGATGGATATTCGGACATTAGGCTTGAAGCTGTACTAGCGTTAAGCCGGCAGCAAGCGCTGCCAGAAAATACTATTTCAATCTTGGTCCATTTGCTACAAGATGAAAGCCTAAGGGTCAGACTAGAGGCAATTGACGTGCTGAAGGGACAGAAAATCTTAACAGAAGCAGCCATTTCTGTATTAAGTAATCTAATAAAGGAGAGCGACGAATTTATAAAGGGGCGAGCGATTTATGCATTAGGCAGTCGCAATGAGCTGTCAGGGGCCATGATTTTTGCTTTAACTGATGTGTTAAGGGATGAAAAAGAAAAATTTAAAGTTATGGCTGCCAATGAATTAGGCACTCAGAAAAATTTACCAGAAGCTACTATTTCTGCGTTAATTGACATGATTATTCAAGCTCAAACTAAATCTACTAAATTAGCGGCATTGGATGTATTGGGTAAGCAAAATACGTTATCTGAAGCTGCTATTTTTGCCCTGAGCAAGCTGTCAGAAGATACAGATGACGAAGATATTAAATTTTTGGTTGCTCAAGTATCAGGTAGCCAGAATACACTATCGGCAGCTGCCATTTCTGCTTTGAGTGCTGAGCTAAAACATAAAGATCACTCGATTAGATATGATGCGGCTAACAACTTAAAGGAGCAAAAGGCCCTGCCAGAAGAGGCCATTGCGGCACTGATTGGTACGCTAGAAGATGAAAGCACAATGATTAGAGCTTCTGCTGTTGATGCTCTAATCCAACAGAACGCTCTAACAGAGCGCATCATTTCTGCCTTGGCTAAGGCGCTACTGATACTGTGTAAGGAAAAAGAGTTTGAGACGCTTGCGTTGAATCTGGGTGTTAAATTATACACTTCCCAGGTAATATTCCGACAGAGAACGTTATCAGAATCAACGAGTGCAGTATTGCTCAGGATATTACAACAGGTTGACAATGAAAGTGTCAGATTTATGTTCGCTTTGGCATTAGCTGTCCATAATACGCTCCCAGAGGCTGTTCTTTCTATCTTGATTACCACACTACAAAAAAACAACAAAGAGGCTCTTAAAAATACCGTTCTTAGTGCATTAATGAGTTACGACTCGTTGCCAGAGGCGGGTGTTTCTGTCTTAATTGCTGCGTTACAGGATCCAAGCGAGGAAATCAGAACTGTGGCCACCAACACTTTATACAAGCAAACAGTTTTGAATGAAAACGCTATTTCTGAATTACGCAATATTTTAAAGAATGAAAATGGTAGTATAAATTTGACAGTACTTAGCATATTAAGAAAAGAGAAAAATCTACCAGAAACCACTATTCTTACCTTAATTGATACATTGCAGAGCAATGATAAAGTTATAAGAGACGTAGCGATGGGGACTTTGAAGCATCAAGAAAGTCTGCCAGAGACGGCTATTTCTAGCTTGGTCAAGGTGCTGCAAGGTGGGAATAGAGATGCTAAGCAAGTGACTGCAGCCGTATTAGGAGGTCAGAAAACGCTGAAAAAAGAGGTTGTTAGTGCCTTGAGCAGCACACTACAATATAACGATGAAGATGTCAGGCATATGGTAATTAAAGCATTAGGCGAGCAAGAATCGTTACCAGAAGACGCTGTTTTCGCCCTAACTGAATTATTGTTACGGGACCAAGATGTGCTCAATAAATTGGCAGCGATTAAAGTGTTAGAAAATCAAAAAACACTATTAGAAACGGTGATTTCTACTTTGAGCCTTGCACTAATCAATGATCAGGACTGGCGTGTCAGAGCTGCAAGTGCCAGAGTATTGCGCGTACAGAATACGCTTTCACAAAGTGCTATTCGCGTTTTGATCCAAGCGTTGCACGATACTCATAAAGAAGTCAGGTCTTCATCAATTTGGGCATTAAGCTGGCATCTTAATGAGCTTTATAGTTTGTTCCCAAGCCTAGAATTTAAAGAACTTCAAATTATTTGTACCAAAGTTTTATTTCCGCATAGTTGCAAACAAATTGCTCCATTAGTTATTCAAAACAATCAGCTTCACTTTTATACAGCGATTGGTCTGGGGCAACCGATTAAACTGAATTCTGAACAGAGTATAGTTATTATTAAAGCGCTTAAAGCAATCCGTTCGGAAGCAGATCTTCCGCTGTTACCCGAGGAAGAGCGTTTTTTAATAGAGGAGTGAAGTAATCAATAGGCACAGAAAACTCACTGAAATAAAACCTATCCAAAGTCTAAAAAATAAGGCCCATCTAATGAACACAATTCAAGTGCATTATCCGCAGGCGCCGTCACTTCCATTTGCCACAGATAGCCTTACAAAGAATTTAGCGCAAGCGCGCGCACACAAAGAAACAAAGCCCGAACAGGCCGATCGCTTATATACGCAGGTAGAAGACACCCTGCTTAAATTGGTTGAGGAGCAGGGCGTAAAGCCATCAGATCTAGCGGTTCTGTTGACCGATCGTGACGAGTCTGAGACGCTGGAGCAAAGCGCCTTACGGCAGCTTATTGCTGAGGTCTATTTTGAGCATGGGGCTGTCTTTGACCGGCTCAAACAGACTGACTCAGCGCAAGCGTGTTACCAACAAGCCCAGGCTTGGGGCCACCCTGATGCTGCGATGCAATTGAACCGTGGACTGCCGGTATCAGGTCCTCGGTTTTCCCTGGGTCGGCGCCCGGTTCAATCCGCCCATGATGTACACAAAGAGCCGTCGGCCAAATTACTCGAGCTACTGAAGGATCAGTCTGAAGCTGTGGTTGAAATCAGTGGCCCGCCGGGGGTGGGCAAAACTATGCTGCTGCAGCGCCTGATGCATCCACGCCTCGATCCACTCTTCGCGTCCTACGATTTAATTGGCTGGGTTGACTGCAGTAGCGTGAGCAGCGCCCATGAGGACATCCAAGCCATCAGTTATGCGCTGGGTCACGGCAGCTTAGACCCACAATCGGCGCTGAAGAAAGTCGCGAATTATGTGCAGCAGCATCCGCATTCGCTCTTGATCTTGGATGGATTAGCGCCAAGCAATGTCGATTTTGTCTTGAGTTGGCTTAAGTCGTCTTTGGGATCTGCTCAGCTGATTTACACGACGACCCGGAGCTTGACCGATCAACTGAGCCCCCTAGGGCGATCTGTCGAATTGCTTCCTCTGAGCCCGTTAAACGCAGATCAAGCGCAGAATTTAGTGCAGCAGTGTCTACCAAAAGAGTCGCTTGAAGCAGGCGATTTTGCCCAGCTCATTCTGCTGACAGAAGGGTATCCCGGGGTGATTCAGGCGCTGTGCGGACACTATCAGACCGTGGATGTGGGGTTTAGGAACTTTGCTGACTTTTTGGCACAACCGGTGAAACACCAAGGGGTGCGAGAGAGTTTGCTGAATGAAATTGCTCGGGCCAGTCTAGCGTCGCTCGAAACGGAAGCGCAGACGAACCCAGTCACTGCCCGCGCCTTGATGCTGCTTAAGCAAGCCGCCGGGTTGGGAGAGAATTCTATTCCTTTTGCGTTTTTTGTGAATGAGCACCGGCAGGTCGATCTAGAGGCCATTCAGACGTTACGCAACAAGCAACTCGCGATTGTGGAGATCGATCGAGCCACTCAAAGTCTGAAGTTAAACTCGGTTTTTCTGAGCGGGGTGCAAAACCAGTATCTATCAGAGCAGCGCTCGCTGCTAGAAAAAAACATTCAGCGCCTATCAGAAGTCTTTAGTTATTTGACGGATAATGAAAGTACAAGCGGTCGCCAGAGCCAGCCAGAAGACTTAAAACCCTATGCGGATCTGGTGCACACTCTTCTTTTTAAGACATGTGCCGGTTTGTCAGAAAATCTGCCTTTACTCAATCAGGTATTGACCTTGGGTAGCAGTTTGGCCCGACTCTATTACCAGTATCACGGTGAATTGAAGCTCGCCTATGAGTGCCTACAAAGGGCCCAGCACTTCTTTAAGCAAGGGCTATCCAAGGAATTGATCGCGCAGTTTGAACAAGCGCCAAAGGACTTTACGGCTCAGTCACCGAGCGAGGAAGAAGCGGCGTTACTTAAACTGTATGCGCAGGAGTACCTGTATCAGTCGGGCACCCTCGCTTCCCAACTGGTGTCACGGGGCCAGGTGGCGGTAGAGGTGATGCAGGATTTTGAGACGAGTTACGCGATTCAAGTGAATTTGGGTGAGGCGGTCGATCCGGAGGCGATTGCCTATACGCTACGCAACTTCACGCGAGCCTTACGCAAGCAGGGCCGTTTATTGGATGCCCTCGAAGAATATCAAAAATTAACGGAATGGCTGGATCAGCACTCGGCAAAGTTCGATGAGCGCAGGCGTGCGGAGCTTCTGGTTGATCAGGGGATTATCCAAAAGGAAGTGGAAGATGGCCAGCCCGAAGATCAGCGAAATTATCAGGCGGCGCTCGATTTGCTGTGTGAGACGCAGCGTATTTATCTGAAACACGAGGCCCAAAACCAACGCCAGGCACTGGGGATGCTGTCCATTTATCTCGGTGAAACCTATCTGGCGAATCAGGATTTCGAAAGCGGGGTCACGCATACCTGCCAGATTTTGCATTACGATGGCAAGCGCCAAGAAAGACAGGCGCGGGCTTATTTCATTCTGGCGCGTGCGTTTGATGAGGCGGAATATGGAGCCCTGGCTAAACTCTTTATTGATCTGGCAGCACCTCTTCAAATCAAGGCTTATCAGCCCACAACAGAGGCGTTACGTATCAAAATAGAACAGAAACTACTGCAGCGCCATAAGCGGACGACGTCGCATTCAGGTTATGCCTCAACTGCCCGCTGGGAGAAGCAGGCGAACCTAACCGAATATTGTGAAAAACAACTGGTCACAGACAGTGCGCCATCAAAACGCATTTCTCGAGCGCAAATTCAGGCGCTTGAGACGGCGGCCTACGGCTGGTTATGGCAGCATCATTCAGACGCCGAGTTTGACGCTAAGGAGGCCGAGTTGGCGGAGAAAAGCGCTGAGCTCGACGCTCAGGAAAAAAAACGGGCGAAAAAACATGAACAGCAGCGTGAGAGGGAAGAGCAGTGGTACCGTACTTTAGCGCAGAGGATTGACTTGAAGGCGCAAGAGAACAAACAGATTAGTCTGTTTGCTGAGCAATTCAAAGAAGCACTGTTGTATCAAATGGTTCAACAACTGCGCCATGCGAATGGAGAGCCGATGCCGATGGGTAAAGCTGAATTGACACAAGGATTGATCGATGCGTTTTCGGGGCTATTGCCTGAAATCCAGTTAGACGTCATGGGGGGGAGTATCACCGCCGCAGTGGATCTGGCGGCCCTTGTGCAGGGGGTGACGAAAACGCTTAGCGAGCGGCAGCGCATGAAGGAAAAGGCGGAGGCCCAGCAGGTGGCCGATGCTTTGGCAGCCGCAGGGCAAAAGCCTAAGAGTCTACAAGTACGTGACCGTATTGAGCAGCAGATTGAGGAGATGGCCAACTACGCGGCCCGTTGCTGGCAGCCTGTGCTCTCGGCACACACCTGGCCAATAAACGATATTGAAAAGCTGGCTGAGTATGGTGCACGGCGTGTGATGGACTATCTGAAAATCGGGCGAGCCGGCACATTGTCTTCCCAGGAGCAGGTAGTGTTCGCGTTGATGACGGGCGAAGCGAGTACCAGCTTAACTCGGCTCAAAGGGAAAGAATCGAAGCAGCCAAAAAAGCCTTGGAGTGTGCAAGGATTTTTCGCCAAACCGGGCCTCAGGGTGGAGGCGGAAGATGCAGGGCAAGCGATGTATCTCTTGTCCCAGCAAGCGCTTCCTAGCGTCTACGGATATCGATTGGGCTCCCCGCTTGAGGCGCGCACTCGCCCGTATGATGGGCCGTTTAAAAGTGAGGCTGACGCGCAACGCAGAGCCGAAGAGGCGCGACAACAGCAAAATCGTTGTCTAGTTATGTAACCCCAGTGAGTTCAAGCGGCTTAGCACCAAATTAAAACGAAGCAAAATGGAGAGCGTTGATGACGTTCAATCATCGCGTTTTCCAACGCAACCAAACACAGGTGCTAGCCGCACAAATCGGAGTTATCTACGCCCTACCTGTACTCCCAAACCCGCCTTCACCACGTGCACTTTGCGCAAACTCATCAACAATATTAAATTCAGCTTGTATCACAGGCACGACTACGAGTTGGGCCAAACGCTCAAAGGGCGTGAGCGTAAAGCGAGTTTGCCCTCGGTTCCAGGTCGAGATCATCAACTGCCCTTGGTAGTCGGAATCAATCAGCCCCACTAGATTGCCCAGCACAATACCGTGTTTATGCCCAAGCCCTGAGCGTGGCAAAATCAGCGCGGCATAGCCTGGGTCATTTAGATGAATCGCGAGCCCGGTGGGAACTAATGCCGTAGCGCCAGGCTCAAGCGTCAGCGGAGCTTCAAGGCACGCACGCAAATCAAGGCCGGCGCTGCCCGGGCTTGCATAGTGCGGTAATTGATCACGCATGCGCGGATCGAGAATTTTGATATCGATTTTCATATTAATCTTTAACAGTTAGACGCTGTGCAATTTCAGCGATTAAAGTGCGGGCCAGCGCTTGTTTATCCATGCGCGGCAGCGGGGTCGCGCCTGTTGCGTCGAATAATGTGACTTCGTTGTCGTCGTAACCAAAAGCCTTAGGACCAAGATTGCCGACTAAAAGCGGTACGTTTTTGCGTATCCGTTTTTCCTGTCCATGCTTCTCAAGCTCTTCACTTTCTGCTGCAAAACCTACGCAAAAGGGGGGCTTGGGCAAATGGGCGACCATCCGTAAAATATCTGGATTTTCAACAAAAGTGAAGCGAGGGGTGATGGCTTCGCTATTTTTCTTAATCTTTTCCATGCTGACTTGGTCAACGCGCCAGTCAGAAACGGCTGCGACCGCGATAAAAATATCGGTTTCGGCTATTTCGGCCATGACGGCATCACACATTTGTTGAGCGGTTTGTACATCGTCACGGATCACGCCGGCGGGCGTGGCAAGTGGCGTTGGGCCTGCAATTAAGCGAACCTGCGCGCCACTGTGCGCCGCTGCGCGTGCCAGAGCGAAGCCCATTTTGCCGCTTGAACGGTTGGTGAGGCCGCGGACTGGATCAATCGGTTCATAGGTCGGGCCTGCCGTGATGAGTACGCGTTTGCCGGCCAGTAATTTCGGTTGGAAAAATGCAATGATGGCATCTAATATTGCCATTGGCTCAAGCATCCGGCCTGCACCGGTTTCGCCGCATGCTTGCGACCCGGCATCAGGGCCCAGCACCAAGATTTTATCTGCATGAAGTTGCGCGAGGTTGCGCTGGGTGGCTGGATTTTGCCACATCTGCTGATTCATCGCCGGGGCCACCAGCAGCGGGCAAGTGCGCCCAATGGCTAGCGTGGAGAGAAGATCGTCGGCCAAGCCGTGGACCAGTTTCGCAATAAAATCCGCTGAAGTGGGCGCGATGATGATTGCATCGGCTGCCCGTGAGAGGTCGATATGAGCCATATTATTGCTCATGCGTGCATCCCACTGGCTGGTATAGACTGGGCGGCCTGACAGCGCTTGCATCGTAACCGGTGTAATGAATTGGGTCGCGGCGTCGGTCATCACGACCTGTACAGTAGCGCCTGCTTGGGTGAGAAGACGGGTTAGTTGCGCTGATTTATAGCAGGCAATGCCGCCTGTTAGACCAAGCACGAGATGTTTGTTGAGCAGATCCATCTGGATTCTTTAAGTTAATCAGCCGGTTCGGAGTTTCGCACAATAACTGAGCATGGCGTCATCAGCCTAAATGAGCATGGCCTCATCAGCCGTGCGTTCGTGATTGCGGCGCCGCACCTCTATTGCTTTAGCGTGCGCGACGAACACGCCGCAGTTCATCGATAATCAGCAAAATTGCACCGCACGTAATCGCGCTATCGGCCACGTTGAAGGCTGGCCAGTGCCAGCCCCGAAAATGAAAATCGAGAAAATCAATGACATGGCCATATAACAGCCGGTCGACGACATTGCCAAGCGCGCCCCCAAGAATGAGAGACAGCGCAGTGCAAAAAAGCTTTTGGCCGCTGTGCCGTTTAAGTAAGTAAGTGATAAAAAGTGCTGCAGCTATGCCCAACGCAATAAAAGCCCAGCGTTGCCAGCCGCCGGCTTTCGCTAAAAAGCTAAAAGCCGCGCCTGGATTATAGACCAGGACTAGATTAAAAAATGAAGTCAGCGGATGCGACTCGCCATAAGCATAAGTGTGCATGATTGAGAGCTTGCTGAGCTGGTCGCACAAGATAATGGCCAGCGCTAACCCTAACCAACGTATGAGTGTTTCGCGATTGTGTTGGTTTGCCATTATGCCGCCCTCCGCGTAGGTTCGCCAGCGCCAAATAGATTGTTAAAACATCTCATGCAGAGGGTGGGATGGGCGGATTCTGTGCCGACGTCGCTACGATAATGCCAACAACGCTCGCATTTGTGATGCGCAGAAGGGGTCACATAGATGCCTTCATCGCTTTCCTGCTCAACTTTGACGACGGTCGCGGCGGACGTAATCAAAATAAATTTTAAGTCGTCGCCTAAGCTTGCTAAGGTCTCATAACGCACGCCGCTCATGCTTAACTCCACCTCGGCTTGCAACGATGAACCGATCTGACCACTGGTGCGAGCAGCTTCAAGTGCTTTGGTGACTTCACTACGTACCGTGCGCACCAGTTGCCATTTGGCGATCAGTGTTTCAGCGTGCTCGACGGCTGGATATGTGTGATGAGTTTCGGTAAAAATGGTGGCTGCGTCCGGCTCTAGGACTTGCCATGCTTCTTCGGCGGTAAAGGATAAAATAGGCGCAATCATCCGCAACAGACTTTGCGTGATGTGATACAGCACGGTTTGCGCGGCGCGCCGTGCGGGCGCATCTGGCGCTGCGGTATAGAGGCGGTCTTTAAGGATATCCAGGTAAAAACTCCCCAAATCTTCTGAACAAAAGGTTTGGAGCTTTGCTAGCGCTGGCTGGAATTCATATTGCTCGTAATGCACGAGAATCTCGCGTTGCAAAGCCGCTGACATTGCCAGCGCATAGCGATCCATTTCAAGCCAGCTAGCGATCGGTTGAGCGTGCTGCGCATATACAAAATCAGACAAATTGGCCAATAAAAAGCGCAGCGTATTACGGATGCGTCGATAACTCTCGACGACGCGTTTTAAGATTTCATCGGAAATGGATAACTCGCCTGAATAGTCGGTCGATGCGACCCAGAGCCGAATAATCTCAGCACCCAGGGTGTCAGTGATTTGCTGCGGCGCAATCACATTGCCGAGCGACTTTGACATCTTGCGGCCTTGTCCGTCGACAGTAAAGCCATGCGTGAGCAGGGCTTTGTAAGGCGGCTGGCCATCAAGCATAGACGCGGTTAACAGCGATGAATGGAACCAGCCACGATGCTGATCGGATCCTTCTAAATACAAATCAGCTGGAAAGGTAAGCTGATCCTGATGAGAGCCGCGTAGTACATGCCAATGGGTGGTGCCAGAATCAAACCAAACATCGAGCGTATCGCGGTTTTTTTCATAGTGATCTGCGTCATCGCCGAGTAACTCACGCGGATCAAGCGCTTGCCATGCTTCAATGCCGCCCTGCTCAACGCGTTGGGCGATTTCTTCAAGCAGGGCCAGCATATTAGGATGGAGCTCGCCAGTTTCTTTATGCACAAAAAAAGCGATCGGTACGCCCCATTGACGTTGCCGCGAGACCGTCCAGTCGGGACGGTTAGCAATCATGCCAAATAGCCGCTGTTTGCCCCAGGCCGGGTAGAAATGTGTCGCCTCAATGCCTTCCAAGGCGGCGGCGCGCAGAGTTTTGCCGCCTTCCTTAGGGACTAGATCCATGCCCACAAACCATTGCGAAGTCGCACGATAAATGATGGGTGTTTTATGCCGCCAGCAATGCATATAGCTATGCGTATACATTTCGGTTTTGAATAACCCGCCAGCTTGGTCTAAGGCTTCGACAATTTTAGGATTCGCTTGCCAAATCGACAGGCCGCCAAAAAGGGCCAGCGATTCAGCATAATGGCCATTGCCGAGCACCGGGTTAATGATCTGCTCATCATGGATGTGATGCGCTTTACACGAAATAAAATCCTCAACGCCATAGGCCGGTGCTGAGTGAACCACCCCCGTGCCCGTCTCTAAGGTTACATAATCGCCAAGGTGGATGGGCGCAGTCCGTTGATAGGCTTCGTGCGCAGTGGCCAGCGGATGATGAAAATGGAGCCCTGCTAGCGCTTTACCTGGCGCCGATGCAATGATCGTGCCGCTGAGCCCATACGCTTGTAGGCATGTTTCAACGCGTTCGGTAGCCAGAATCAGTAAGCCACGTGGCGTGTCAACCAAACTATAGCTAAACTCTGGATGGAGATTCAGCGCTTGATTCGCCGGAATGGTCCACGGGGTCGTGGTCCAGATGACAATCCAACCGTTTGCTTGGGGTAACGTGGTGAGCCCAAATGCCTGTGCGATTTTTTCTGGTTGGGCGAAAGCAAAGCCAACATCAATCGTGGGATCGGTTTTATCTTGATATTCGACCTCCGCTTCGGCTAGGGCCGAGCCGCAATCAAAGCACCAATTCACAGGTTTTAGGCCACGAAAGATATATCCTTTTTCGAGAATTTTGGCGAAGGCGCGGATTTCATTAGCCTCATTGGCAAAATCCATCGTGAGATAAGGTGACTCCCAATCGCCGAGTACCCCTAAGCGCTGAAATGCAGTCTTTTGCCGCTCGATCTGTTCATTCGCGTAAGCGCGCGCTTTGCGCTGCACTTCGGCAGTGGGCAGTGCTTTGCCAAACTTTTTTTCAATTTGAATTTCGATCGGCATGCCATGACAATCCCAGCCCGGCACATAGGCGGCATCAAAGCCAGCCAGCGTGCGCGCTTTCACAATCATGTCTTTCAAGATCTTGTTAACCGCATGGCCAAGGTGAATATCGCCATTGGCATAGGGGGGGCCGTCGTGCAGGACAAATTGCGGGCGCCCCTTGCAAATCTGGCGAATTTTTTGATACACCTTTTTTTGTTGCCATGCTTTGATCCATTGCGGTTCGCGTTTGGGTAGCTCAGCGCGCATTGGAAAAGAGGTGTTTAGGAGGTTAACCGGATATTTTGCAACTGGTTTTGCATCCGCTTTTTTATCGCTCATAGTTTCTGATCAGAGGAGATGAAGAATGTACGCGCATTGTCTACGTCGCGCGCAATCGCGGCGCGTAAGGTGGCAAGGCCATCATATTTTTCCTCGCCGCGCAATTTTTTCAGGAATTCAATTCGCACTAGTTTGCCATAAGCGTCGCCTTGCCAATCGAGGACATGCGCTTCGAGCAACGTCCGGCCCGAATCATCCACCGTAGGTCGTATGCCAAGGCTGGCGACAGCAGGCAATGGGTTTGGGGCTAGTCCATGCACACGTACCGCAAAGATGCCGCTAAGCGCTAAGCGTTGGGGCGCTATGCGAAAATTCAAGGTCGGAAAACCAAGCTCGCGCCCCAATTTTCTGCCATGTATGACATGACCGCTAATCATATAGGCACGACCCAGCAAAACGCCGGCGCTGGCCAGATCTCCCGTGAGCAAGGCGGCCCGTACAGCAGAGCTAGAGATCCGTAGATTGCCATTGGTAATAGTGGCGATTTTCTCGACCTCAAACCCATATTGCTTGCTGGCGGTTTGTAAGGTAGCGAAATCGCCAGCCCGTTTTGCGCCATAACGAAAGTCATCGCCCACTAAGAGCCAGCGTGTATTTAGGCCTTGTACGATGACGCGCTCGATAAAAGTCGCCGCAGCTTGACTCGCGAAAGTAGCATTGAATGGCTCAACAATCACCTGGTTCACGCCACACAGGCGCAAGGCTTCAAGCTTGTCACGCAACAGCGCAATGCGTGGCGGTGCGCTGGCCGCATTAAAAAATTCGCGTGGATGTGGCTCAAAAGTCATCACGCAAACCGGCAAGCCTCGTTGCTGAGCCTGTTCGCGCATATGCGCTAGCAGCATTTGATGGCCGCGGTGCACGCCATCAAAATTGCCAATAGTTAAGGCGCATGGTGTTTTGCTGCGCGCGTTCGAAAGGCCTCTAAACACTCTCACATTCAGCCTCTATTATGTGCCATCTATTTATGTGCTGTGACCGATTGATGATAACCATTGTTGATTGGACACTTTCGGTTGCGCAAATGATCTGACAATTGCCGCTTCGATGCTGCCATAAACCCAATTTTTGCCTATCCACTGCTTTTCGTGCTGTTTAACCGTTTAATCGAGCTATCCTGTTTTTCGGCTAGCTCAGAAGAGGAAGATAACAAGTATAGCACTGGGTACTTATTACGCTCAGAGGGAATGAATCGGCCGTCTCTGGTGTTAAAATCCGTCAATGAAAAAAATTGTGATTCTAATTTCCGGGCGCGGCAGCAATATGGAAGCGATTGTGCGCGCCTGTGAAGCGCAGCGTTGGCCTGCACGCGTTGCGGCTGTAATTGCAAATCGGGCCGATGCAAAAGGTCTGATCTTCGCGCGCTCGCAAGGGATTGCGGCGGTGACCGTTGATTCAAAGACGTATCCTGAGCGCGCGTTGTTTGAAGCAGCGCTGGCTGAAGCAATTGATTCATTTACGCCAGATTTGATTGTATTAGCGGGTTTTATGCGGGTCTTAACAGCAGCTTTCGTTGAGCGTTACGCAAACCGCATACTGAACGTCCATCCCTCATTGTTACCGAGCTTTCGTGGCTTAAACACGCATCAGCGCGCGTTAGATTCCGGTGTCAAAATCCATGGCGCGACGGCCCATTTCGTTAACTCAGAACTCGATGGCGGGCCGATTATTGCCCAGTCCGCCGTACCTGTAATGGTGGATGATGACGAGACAACCCTAGCCGCACGCGTCTTGGCGAGCGAACACATCCTCTATCCGCGCGTCGTACGCTGGTTTGTCGAAGACCGGCTGATGCTTGATGGCGCGCGCGTGAGATTGATACCACCTGACCCCCAATGGCTGATTGCCCCCGAAGGCTCAATATGAGAAAACTCCCTCCTTGGCTCATCGATCAAAGCGAAACATTGCTCAATGAGTTATTGAAATTTACCGGCCCGGCAGATGTCGTCACCAGCCGTTTTTTCCGCTCCCAGCCAAAGCTTGGCCATGCTGAACGTGGCTTCATTGCTGAAGCGGTATTTGCAGTCTTGCGCCGTAAGCTTGAGTTTGCGCATTTGGCTGAAAGCGGCAGCAACCGGCCTACTCGGCGGCTTGCACTGCTTGGGCTGATGCAAACAGTGGGACGGCAAACACTGCTGCCTTCTGTATCTGCTGCTGAGGTAGAGTGGCTTGAGCGCGTCGCAAAAATTGATCCGGCAAGCTTACCTCCACGGATTCAAATGAATTTGCCGGAGTGGCTTGAGACAGCGCTCAGTGAGCAACTCTCCGGCAAGGGTTTTAGCGCCGATGAATACAAACACCTGGCCACCGTGCTCAACTACCCCGCGACGCTTGATTTGCGGGTCAATCCCCTCAAAGCAAGCCGTGATGAAGTGATTGCTACGCTGGCTGAAGCTGGCATAGAAGCACAGGCGACCCCATTTGCGCCGTTTGGCGTGCGCGTGACAGGTAAACCCGCGTTAAACCGTCTGCTGGCTTTTGAGCAAGGTCACTTTGAAGTGCAAGATGAAGGCAGTCAGTTACTGTGCCATCTGGTCGCGCCTAAACGAGGTGAGATGGTGGTAGATTTTTGTGCGGGAGCGGGTGGCAAAACACTGGCGCTAGGAGCGCTGATGCGCTCTACCGGGCGTTTGTATGCCTTTGATGTGGCCGATAGGCGCCTGGCCAAACTCAAGCCCCGGCTGGCAAAAAGCGGTCTGTCTAATGTCCATCCTGTGCTTCTGGATAGTGAGCACGATAGCAAGATCAAACGGCTTGCTGGCAAGATTGATCGGGTTTTGATTGATGCGCCATGCAGTGGTTTAGGCACGCTACGCCGTAATCCTGACCTTAAGTGGCGACACACGCCTGCGTCAGTGGCTGAGTTGGCGCTTAAGCAAGCCTCAATTCTGGCGAGCGCGGCGCGTCTGGTTAAGCCAGGTGGACGCTTGATTTATGCAACCTGCAGCTTGCTTGCGGCAGAAAATGAAGCCGTGGTTGAAGCTTTCTTGGCAGCGCATCCGGGGTTTGAGTTAATCCCCGCTAGTGGGGTGTTTGCCGGACAGCATATCGATCTTGATACCGGCGATTATTTATCGCTATGGCCGCACCGACATATGACAGATGGTTTTTTTGCTGCGGTGCTTGAGCGGCGTGTTGAATAAAAGGCCATCTCGAGCTTAAATTCATCTTGCTAGATCTCCCCCGAACTCTGTGTATCGGGGGCCTTCCGTATTTTGTTGACCCATGTAGCGCGTGAGAAAGCAGTGCTTATCCCCAAAGGCAGGATATAGGCGCGGCGAATAGACGATCCCCAAACGGAACGATGTTCTCCCCGTTATAAAAAACAATCCCGAGCTTAAAGTCATCTTGGCAGATATGAGCTAGCTTGCGCAGCCCTTTGAAATCACTGGCAGAGATCGAAGCGGATGCCTTAATTTCGATACCAAGCACGGCGCCTACTTCGTTTTCAACCACAAGATCTACTTCATCTTGCTCTTTATCTCGATAGTGGTGGAGCGTATACGTTTCATCGCTCCATGTGATCTGCTTCATTATTTCAGAGACAACGAAAGTCTCAAGGAGCGGACCGAATAGGGTGTGGTTTTCTGCAATTCGTTCAGGTGTTGCACCTAGTATACTGGCCAGTAATCCGGCATCAAAAAAATGTAGCTTGGGCGTCTTGATAACTCGTTTAAGCTGATTGCGGAACCAAGGTTTGAGGCGATAAACAAGAAATAATTGCTCGAAAACAGCCAAATATTTACTTGCCGTCTTGCTATCAAGGCCAAGTTGGCCCGCAATCTGGGTGAAATTGAGCAATTGCCCAGAGTGGTGGGCGAGAATTTGTAGCAAACGCGGTAAAAGGTCAAATTTCTCAATCTTTGCGACGTCTCGCACATCGCGCTGTAAGAGCGCATGCAGGTAATCACGTCGCCATGCTTGGCGCCGTTTTGGATTTTGACGCACAAACATTTCTGGATAACCGCCAGTCAACACGGTTTGCACAAGTGCATGATCGAGCATTATTTCTGCTGGCTGCACAAGGGCGCCAGCAAATGCATGAGCTAAGAATGCTGGCTTTTTACTGTTGATCTCAGTGAGCGAAAGGGGCAACAGTTGCACGATTTCCATGCGTCCAGCTAAGCTCTCTGATACTGTCGGCAGAGTGAGTATATTGGCTGAGCCAGTGAGCAGGAGGCGCCCGGGCCGGCGATCATCATCAACCGCCTTTTTGATTGCGCGTAACAGCTCGGGGGCCCGCTGTACTTCATCGATAATGGCATAATCCAGTTGGCGCACAAATCCGCTTGGGTCGCTGCGAGCAGCCGCAAGCACTGTGTCATCGTCAAGCGTAATGTAGACATGGCCCGTGCTGGTAAACTGGCGAACCAAGGTGGTTTTGCCGCACTGACGCGGGCCGTTGACCATCACCACTGGGGTGTCTTTAAGCGCCGTGAGGATGCGCTCGATGGCAAACCGCGGAAAAAGGGTTAAATGAGTCCCGGCCATTTCGTATTTAAACTCCGTCTAATATGGATTTAACTCCCGTCCAATTCGGATTGTAAGCTCGTCTAATTTGGATTAAAAGCTCGTCCAATCCGGATTATAAACTCCTGTGATCGAATCATGAAGGCTCTTTTTAGTTTAAGTACATTGCTTGTCTTGACGGCATCGTTAGTGACTGCAAGCGATGCTCGCATATCAATTAACTACATGCCACCTGTAGTGCTGAAGGCGCAAGGCACGGTGCAGGCTGCGTTTGTGCCACGCGATAATGTTGAGGGATTAATCGTGGCTGCTGTGCGGCGTGCGCGCAAACAAGTTCTGGTACAAACCTATCTGCTGTCAAATAAACGAATTATTCATGCCTTGCTTAAGGCTCATGCGCGCGGCGTTGATGTGCGCATATTAGTTGACGCCGCGCGGCTGGAAGAGGCACGCAATTCACGCCTATCTGCGCTGGCTCAGGCTGGCATTTGGGTTCGCCGAGAAGTGAAATATCGTAATGCTCATAACAAAGTGATGGTAATCGACGCTAATAGCGCGCATCCAGTGTTGATTACAGGTAGTTTTAATTTTACGTATACGGCTCAGCAAAAAAATGCAGAGAATATGCTGATTATTCGGGATTTTCCAGCGCTTGCGCGTGAATATGCAAAAAATTGGCAACGTCATGCGGATGAGGCTGTGCGGTACTAATTCGGGACGGCAGGCCGTGATCAATTTCTGTAAAATTGAGTGATTCACATCAACTCAATCAAGTGGTAGAGAAACCCGCCTTGTTTGGGGATATCCATAACCCACCCAAAAACCGGACAATTCATTTGCCCCCACAGGTATGGCTGAAAGCACTTGCGCATTCTTTGTAATTGGTTTATATTTCACCTTATTGATTGAATTAAAGGGTTGGACCCTGATCACCATTGCACTGGTAGCCACTCAGAATCTCGCTATTCAGAGATCTGATTTTGCCGATGGGCAACAACTCAATGGATTCTCAGTATTGCATATCGTAGTCAATTAGGCTACATTTGAAGCTAATTATGCTTCAACTTATATCTCAAACTCTTTTTGGTGGATATCGTCGCCATGTTTTAGGCTTGCTTTTGCTGCACCCAGAGCAGTCTTATCATGTTCGGGAAATTGCGCGTCTTACGGGTACTGTGGCGGGTACGCTTCACAAAGAGCTGAACAAATTGGCAAGCGCAGGTATTTTGCTACGTCAGCAGCGTGGCAATCAACTTGTCTATAGCGCTAATCAGGCGAACCCTATTTATGGCGAGCTAGCCGCTATTATGCGTAAGACCTCTGGGATCGCGCATGTGATTGAACAAGCGCTGATGCCAGTAGCGGCACAAATCGCCATTGCTTTTGTGTTTGGTTCTGTTGCAAGGGCGCAAGAGAACGAAAATAGCGATGTGGATGTAATGATAATTGGCGCCCTTGGTTTTGCGGAAGCTGTTCGGTTGCTATATCCGGTGCAAGCGACTATAGGGCGGGAGATCAATCCAAAGGTATTTACAGTAAAAGAGTGGAGAACCAAAATGGAAGCAGGTGACTCATTCGTACAAGATGTCGTAAATAAACCCAAAATTTTTCTGATTGGTGATGACAGTGACTTTGCAAAATTTAGTCGGGAGAATGTTTGATGTCATTGAGCCAAATCGGCCAATGGTACTTAAATTGCTGGCTGCGGCTAAGCGCAATTTAGCGGACTCTCAGCTCGTAGAGTTAAGCGAGGAAAATCGGTTTGATACAGCGTATAAAGCTGTGATGCAACTGGCGATATTAGCGCTTCACGCCAATGGCTACCGTACGTTGACAAGCAAGCCTGGGCATCATCAGATAGCAATTCAGACTTTGCCACAGACGGTAGGGTTAAAGATGGATCAAGTGATTGTGCTAGATGCATTAAGGAAACAGCGTAATCTTTTGGATTATTCGGGTGATTTGGTGCCTGAGTCAGCAGTGCAGGAATGTGTCGCAAGCGCAAAGGCGCTGTTAATACATATAGAAGCTTGGCTAAGGGCGAACAGACCAGAGTTGATATAGAGCCGGTTAGGCTGCTTCAGCTAGCAACGAATGAATGGTAGCACCCGAAAAGTGCCGATATACTTCCCTGTGCGTGCCGGAACGGTCGACGGCTCTAGCAGAAAATAACAGGGAGAACACCATGTTGGGCAGCATCTTTTCGTCATCACGGAGCTCGCTTTCCGCAGAGCAAATGCTTGACATTGCCAATACTTATTTAAACAACGCTCGACAAACCCAGGATAGGCATCTCGCTTCAATCTTCTGCGATGAGGCGGAAATCTCGTTGTCCCAAGCAAAAAATGCCTTCAAACGAGCGCTTTCTCCGGAGATACTGTCTGATCAAACGCTGCGCAATAACATCGGCGCAGCTTACTTTGAGCGCGGCAAGATGTTAGACCAGTTAGGGCAACCCGATAGGGCGCAGGTGAGCTATCAAAAGGCGCAAAAATGGGGCTATCAGGAAATGACATGTTCCTCGACGCCCGCTGCGTCGCTGCTTGCGCGCGGTGCGCCGGTTTTGGCTCAAACTGCAACGCCTAGCGTAATGCCTACCCAGGCAAAAAGCGAGCTGGTGGATTATCTATTTGAAAAGGCCCTGTTAACGCTGGGCGCTTTAGAGGTATCCAATAAACCTAGCCTGTTTCTGGTCTATGCGCACGATAATATCGAATACGGCAAGGCGGAGGCCAGTACATCTAAATATTTAATCAATAAGCTATCAAAAATCCAAGTCAATCTGTATTCCGATCAAACGCCGATGGGAAAAAAATATTCCGACTCGCCAGAAGCGCTGAAAAAGGATGGCAAGCTCGAAGATATTTTAACCAATCAGTTGTGTTTGTTGCCCACCCAGCTAAGAGACGACGTGAAACCGGTCAATAAGGTCGTCGTCTGTTGTTCTGAGGTATTAGGAAGCTATCTAAAATGGCCGGACTATGATCGCTTTTATCAGGAGCTTCGAGCCGCCTATCTGAAAGATCGTGAACAACCGGCCAATGCAGACATCCCAGAAATTCGTGAGGTGGTGAGAAAATTTTCCCAAGAGAAAAACTATAAAGCAGGGTTCCATCATGTGTTGACGGAAATGGCCTTTTTGCAAATTCGGGCAGAGTATCTGAAGGATCACGGCATTATCCCAGTTTCGTTAACCCAAGGGAGCTATGATCAATGTTTGGCGAAATTTATTTCAGCGACGATCGTTCGGATGGAGGACTGCCTGCGCTTTGAGGCGCAAGCGCAAGCTGGGCAAGAAGTGTATTCGAACCAAAGTCGGCAGGGCGTGCTGTTTAAGCTGATTGAACGACTGTTAGCAAGCAGCGATGAGGCTAAAACGTTTTTGGACAAGTTTTGGGATGGGCATGGCAATTTTATTGCCCGTTTAAAAAAAGAGCCTCCACTTAGTTACCTTGATTTTGCCCAGTCAATAGACAGCATCTTCGACGACATACGCACAGCACTCCACAGTCAGCTGGCCTCTACCGTGCAGCAACAGCACCACCAGTTATGGGTGCTGAATGCGGATCCCCGAGAAGCACTGAAGGCGCAATATTTCGCTGCGCTCAAACAAGATGACGCGTTTACGGAAACCCAACAGCTGTATGTTAAACCGCGTGGCAAAACGAGTTTAGATGGGAAGGCAGAGACGTTTGACCTTTTATCCAAAGTTAAAGCGCTGATCAAGGATAAACACGTGGTGTTGTTGACGGGGGACTCGGGGGCGGGCAAATCCACGTTGAATCGCGTCCTAGAAAAACACTTATGGGAGAATAAAAAAGAACATGATGCGATACCGCTGTTTATTTCTTTGCCTAGTATTGACAAGCCTGAGCACGATCTGATTGGCAAAGCGTTAAAGAAAAGAGGGCTGTCAGAATTTCAGATTCAGACCTTGAAGAAGGAAAAACAAAGGTTCGTCTTTGTTTTAGATGGCTATGATGAGATACGGCAGACGCAGAATCTGTATCAGAGCAATCGGATCAACCAGTCCGACGGCTGGCAGGGCCGGATGGTGATCAGTTGTCGCAGCGAATATCTGGGCCAAGATTATCGAAACCGTTTTCAACCGAATCCGGGTCGGCCAGGTGAGGACCCGTCATTTGAAGAAGTGGTGATCGAGCCGTTTTCAGCAGAAGAGCGCAATCGCTATCTCAAAAAATATGTGGAGCACAACGGGATGGGATGGGCAGCGCAACGCTATCAAGGAGCGCTGGAGCAGCCTCATTTAAAAGACTTGGTGAGTAACCCATTTTTACTGCAAGTGGTGCTGGAAGCGTTGCCGTTTCTGGAAAATGAGGGAAAAGCGCGCAGTGCCGTGCAGTTACGGCTGGACCTGTATGAGCATTTTGTCAGACGCTGGTTCGAGCGTAACCAGCAGCGTTTAAGCACACAAAATTTAGCGGGAAGTCAAAGAGAGATATTTAGAGCGTTGAGCGATGATGACTTTGCCGAGCATGGTATCGCCTTTGTGCAAGAGTTAGCGGTGCATCTGTATACAGAGAATGGAGGCAATCCGATAGTCGAGTATTCAGAGTTCAAAGACCAAAGGAATTGGAAGGAAACATTTTTTGGTCGAGAAGATAAGAAGCCACTGCTGCGAGAAGCGTGGCCGCTGATCCGAAGCGGGAATCAATACCGGTTTATGCATAAATCGCTCCTGGAGTATTTTGTGGCGCGAGAGTTGTTTGAGTGGTTTGAGTCGTTTGATGAATGCATCGCGCCGGTCCCCCACCTCCGCCGTGGTAGCAACGCTTCCGTCTATAGTTTTGAAAACCAACGGGTTCCACCCCCTCGAAAGGTGCGAGACGTATCGTTAGCGCTAAGGGATTGGGTAGGCGATCTGGGGGTTGTGCGTTTGTTGACGGAGCGAGTTTGGCAAGAGCCGTCATTTAAGAAACAACTATTAGCGATAATCGAGCGCTCTAAAACGGATGCGGGTGTGCGCCAGGCAGCGGCGAATGCCATGACGATTCTGGTCAGAGCCGGGGTGCAGTTTATTGAGGCGGATTTAAAGGGAATCCAGATACCTGGTGCAGATCTGAGTTTTGGCGTATTCGATTCAGCGCAGTTACAAGGGGCGGATTTAAGAAAGGCCACTCTTCGCCGTATATGGCTGCGTAATGCCAATTTAAGCGGAGCGCAGATGTCCGGAGTGCAGTTTGGGGAATGGCCGACTCTCAAAGAAAAGAGCGAGGTGAGGTCCTGCGCGTATTCCCCGGATGGGAAAACCTGTGCTGTGGGTCTTGAGAACGGCAAGATCAGTGTATATGACGCCTCGAACTGGAAAAAAATCCACACCTTAAAAGGACATACCTTCACTGTTTGGAGCGTGGTGTATTCGCCGAGCGGTTTGCAGATCGCCTCGGGGAGTAGGGACAAGACGGTGCGGATGTGGGACGCGCATAGCGGAGCCCTTGGGCACACTTTAGAAGGACATACCGAAGCTGTTTCTAGCGTGGTGTATTCGCCGAGCGGTTTGCAGATCGCCTCGGGCAGTGATGACAAGACGGTGCGGGTGTGGGACGCGCACAGCGGAGCCCTTGATTACACCTTAGAAGGACATACCTTAGGCGTTAATAGCGTGGTGTATTCGCCGAGCGGTTTGCAGATTGCCTCGGGCAGTGATGACAAGACGGTGCGGGTGTGGGACGCGCACAGTGGAGCCCTTGGGCACACCTTAGAAGGACATACCAGAGAAATTAGGAGCGTGGTGTATTCGCCGAGCGGTTTGCAGATCGCCTCGGGCAGTGATGACAAGACGGTGCGGGTGTGGGACGCGCACAGCGGAGCCCTTGGGCACACCTTAGAAGGACATACCTACTATGTTACTAGCGTGGTGTATTCGCCGAGCGGTTTGCAGATCGCCTCGGGGAGTTTAGACAAGACGGTACGGGTGTGGGACGCGCACAGCGGAGCCCTTGGGCACACCTTAGAAGGGCATACCGACTCTGTTTTTAGCGTGGTGTATTCGCCGAGCGGTTTGCAGATCGCCTCGGGTAGCGAGGACACTACGGTGCGGGTGTGGGACGCGCACAGCGGAGCCCTTGGGCACACCTTAGAAGGACATACCTCCTATGTTTTGAGCGTGGTGTATTCGCCGAGCGGTTTGCAGATCGCCTCGGGCAGTCATGACGATACGGTGCGGGTGTGGGACGCGCACAGCGGAGCCCTTGGGCACACCTTAAAAGGACATACCAACTCTGTTTGGAGCGTGGTGTATTCGCCGAGCGGTTTGCAGATCGCCTCGGGCAGTGATGACAAGACGGTGCGGGTGTGGGACGCGCACAGCGGAGCCCTTGGGCACACCTTACGCGGACATACCTCCTATGTTTGGAGCGTGGTGTATTCGCCGAGCGGTTTGCAGATCGCCTCGGGCAGTTCTGACAAGACGGTGCGGCTGTGGGACGCGGAAAGCGGAGCCCTTGGGCACACTTTAGAAGGACATACCAGAGAAATTAGGAGCGTGGTGTATTCGCCGAGCGGTTTGCAGATCGCCTCGGGCAGTTCTGACAAGACGGTGCGGGTGTGGGACGCGGAAAGCGGAGCCCTTGAGTACACCTTAGAAGGACATACCTTAGGTGTTAATAGCGTGGTGTATTCGCCGAGCGGTTTGCAGATCGCCTCGGGCAGTGATGACAAGACGGTGCGGGTGTGGGACGTGCACAGTGGAGCCCTTGGGCACACCTTAGAAGGACATACCAGAGAAATTAGGAGCGTGGTGTATTCGCCGAGCGGTTTGCAGATCGCCTCGGGCAGTGAGGACAAGACGGTGCGACTGTGGGATGTTGCCTCGGGTCAGTGTCAGGCGGTGATTAAAGATTTTTTCGGGGCAGTCAATAGCGTAGCCTGGAAAGCGACGCCTGAGGGTTCCTATTTGTTGACTGGGAGTGATGATAATTTAGTTCGGCAGTGGCAGGTGATAGGAGAGGGTGGCGGATACAAAATACGCCAGCGCTGGATGTCCCCGCATGGGGTGCTGAGAGTGAAAGATGTCTCGATCCATAGAGTAGAAGGCTTAAGCGAGTTGAACAGGGCGCTTCTTGATCAGCGAGGATCTGTGTCGCGCTTGCGGGAGGTGGGCAAGAAAATAATGATGCTGGGATCAACCTAAAGGAAGTTGGAAGCGCCGGTGCTTAATAATGTAGGGAGAGCAGCCCTTTGATGTTTGTGTAGAGTTGAAAGTGGGGTTTAACAGGGCGTAGCTAAAGGCCTCTGAGGGGGCTTTAGCTACGGGCTTTGGGTGTCAAGTTGAACGATCATACTGGCCAAAAATATTAAAAAACTCTGCTAAACCTTAAACCTGCGCCCCAGCATTCGGATCATATTTAGGCTTAGCCGGTTTAATCAGATCTTCGCGTTTCACGCCAAGCCACATGGCAATCGCGGCGGCGACAAAGACCGATGAATAAATCCCGAACAAAATCCCGATTGTGAGCGCTAATGAGAAAAAGTGCAGCGTAGGCCCACCAAATAACAGCATCGCTAATACCATCATCTGGGTGCTGCCATGCGTAATAATCGTGCGTGAGATGGTGCTGGTGATGGCGTGGTTAATCACCTCAATGACGGTGAGTTTACGCGTTTTACGAAAGGTTTCACGGATCCGGTCAAAGACCACTACAGATTCATTAACCGAATAGCCTAGCACAGCAAGCACTGCGGCTAGAACTGAGAGCGAAAACTCCCACTGAAAAAATGCAAAGAAGCCAAGAATAATAATTACATCATGCAAATTGGCAAGCACCCCTGCGATTGCGTATTTCCACTCGAAGCGAAATGAGAGATACACAATAATGCCGAGTACCACGCAGAGTAAGGCGAGTAGCCCATGGGCAGCAAGCTCTTTGCCGACTTGTGGGCCGACAAACTCAACCCGTTGTAGGCGAGCTTGCGGCGTGTGTGCACTGAGCGCGTTGATGACGTACTCGCTTTGCTGCGCAGATGACATCCCGGCTTTCAAGGGCAGGCGGATCAATACGTCGCGTGAGGTGCCAAAAGTTTGCACTTGCGCATCGTTATAGCCGAGCTTGCCAAGCGTGGCGCGTACCGGCTCGAGCTGAACCTGCTGAGGGTAATTGACTTCAAGCACCGTCCCCCCGGTAAATTCAACCGACAAATGCAGTCCGCGACTGAGTAAAAAAAACACCGCAGCGATGAACGTCAGCAATGAGATTGCGTTGAAGATCAACGCACGCTGCATAAATGGGATGTCTTTGTGGATGCGAAAAAATTCCATCTTGCTCTCCGAATCAGCGTGACGTAGTGTGGTTAGCCGACGATGCGTTGACCTTTTTGCCGTCACTCTGATTGTCGGTAGACGGGAAGAGGGCGGCGGGCGTTGCCGGACGCCATATCTGGCCAATTGACAGTGACTTCAGCTTGCGCCGGCCACCGTACCAGAGGTTGACTAAACCGCGGGCAAAGAATACGGCCGAGAACATTGACGTCAAAATACCGATGCAATGCACCACGGCAAAGCCTCGTACTGGCCCGGAGCCGAAGGCTAGCAAGGCAAGACCAGCAATTAAGGTGGTCACATTTGAATCGAGAATGGTCGACCAGGCATGCTGAAAGCCAGAAGAAATGGCCGTTTGCGGTGATGCGCCATGACGCAGTTCTTCGCGGATGCGCTCGTTGATTAATACGTTCGCATCGATGGCCATACCAAGGGTGAGGGCAATCGCGGCAATGCCTGGCAGAGTCAGCGTGGCTTGCAGCATCGATAGCACGGCGATTAAGAGCAGCAGGTTAAGCGATAGGGCCAGAACTGAAACCAAGCCGAACAGCATGTAATACGCCAACATAAAGAGGGCGATAGCGGTAAAGCCATAGAGTACGGAATCAAAACCTTTCTTGATATTATCCGCGCCTAGACTAGGACCGATGGTGCGCTCTTCTATGATTTCCATTGGCGCGGCCAGTGAGCCTGCGCGCAACAGCAAGGCGAGATCATTGGCTGCCGCAGTGGAGGCGGAGCCGGTGATCTGAAAATTTTCGCCGAGCTCGGATTGAATCGTGGCGACTGTCAGGACTTCGCCTTTGCCTTTTTCAAATAACACAATCGCCATTGGCTTGCCGATGTTGTCGCGCGAGACGCTGCGCAACACGCGGCCGCCGGCTGCATCTAGGCGAATTTTAACCGCAGCTTGCTGGTGTTCATCAAAGCCTGCCGCCGCATCGGTGATGCGATCGCCAGTAAAGATAATCTGTTTTTTGAGGAGCACAGGAGCGCTGTTGCCCTCGGTGAAGAGTTCAGCACCCGCCGGCACTGGATCACGTGGATTGGGGAAACGCGGCGCGTTGACCTCGACTAAGCGCGCTTCGAGGGTTGCCGTGCGGCCTATGATGTCTTTAGCTTTAGCCGTGTCTTGTACGCCCGGGAGCTCGACAATGATGCGATCCACCCCTTGTTGTTGGATCACGGGCTCAGCCACACCGAGCTCATTGACACGATTATGCAGCGTTGCGATATTCTGCTTCAGAGCATTTTCTTGAACGGTACGCAGGGCGCTCGGAGAAAAAACGCCAATCACCTGATAGCCGTCTGCCGCTGTTTGCACGTTCCATTGCAACTCACTGAACTTGTCTGAGAGCAAGGTGCGCGTAGCTTCGGCAGGCGCCGCAGTGGCAAAATTGATGCGGATGGTTTGCTCAACGCGGCTGATGCCGCCACTACGAATAGTGCGCTCACGCAGCAGGGTACGGATATCGCTTGCGCTGGTATCGAGTTTTTTGGCGAGTGCGCCGGCCATGTCCACTTGTAACAAGAAATGCACGCCGCCACGCAAATCTAGGCCCAGATACATGGGTAGCGCGTGTAGCGCTGTCAGCCATTTAGGCGAAGCGCTTTGCAAATTTAGAGCAACAATATAAGCCGGATTAGAGGGATCGTGATTGAGGGCTTTGGCAAGTAGATCCTTGGCGCGCAGCTGAGTATCTGTATCCGCCAACCGTATGCGTACGCTAGCGTTATTGGCGCTGTTATCGAACGTCGTGTTAATCGCTGCAATTTGATTTAAAGCGAGCGCGTCTTCTACTTTTTTTAAGACGCCATGATCGATCTTCACGGTTGCCCTGCCGCTTGAGATCTGCACTGCAGGCGTTTCACCAAAGAAATTAGGCAGTGTATATAGCAGGCCGATGGCGAGTGCCATCAACATCACGATATATTTCCACAGAGGGTAGCGGTTCATTGAGGGGCGCGGTGAGAATAAGGAAAAACACAATACGCAGCCATCTGCTTAGCGCTGCATTTGATTGCAAGGCTGTCACAAAACACCGGCATAAGCAGGTGGAGTTTGTGGCAGCCTTTTGAAGCGAATGCTTTTATAGCGACTTGATCGTACCTTTAGGCAAGGTCGCCGTCACTGCATTTTTTTGTACTGTAATTTCAACACCTTCAGCAATCTCAATGTCAACATAAGCGTCGTTGACTTTGGAAACTTTGCCGAGAATACCGCCGTTGGTGACGACTTCATCGCCTTTTGCCATGGCTGCTAGCAAATTACGATGCTCTTTCTGCCGCTTCATTTGCGGGCGGATCATGATGAAATACAAGACAGCAAACATCGCGATGAGAGGCAAAAAGTTCATCAGACTAGATTCGATGCCGGTAGCGCCGGCGCTTGCGCCTTGAGCGAAAGCATGGGTAATAAACATGCTAAATCTCCATAAATGGGTGGTCAAAATGGTTGGGCATTCTACCATCATTAGATGGCGAAAGTCTTAAGCCAACGCTTTATAACACGCCACGCGCGCGCTCTGCGTGAAATTTTTGCACAAACGCGCTAAATGTGCGTGAGCCAATGGCGGTGCGCATTTCATGCATTAACTCAAGGTAATAATGCAAATTATGGAGCGTGTTGAGCCGTGCCCCCAGGATTTCGCCAACGCGATGTAAATGATGTAAATAGGCGCGCGAAAAATGGCTACAGGTATAGCAAGCACAGCTTTCGTCGAGCGGACGTGGATCTTGGCGATGCGCGGCATTCTTGATTTTTAAGTCGCCAAAGCGAGTGAAGAGCCAGCCATTACGTGCGTTGCGGGTTGGCATCACACAATCGAACATATCAATTCCTGCGGCGACGCCAGCGACTAAATCTTCCGGTGTCCCCACCCCCATCAAGTAATGCGGTTTATCGGCGGGCAAGCGCGGGCCGACATGATTCAGGATGCGCTTCATTTCCTCTTTGGGCTCACCTACGGAGAGCCCACCAATCGCATAGCCATCAAAATCCAGTTCAGTTAACCCTGCAAGCGATTCGTCGCGCAAAGCTTCATGCATGCCGCCTTGGACAATCCCAAATAATGCATTGGGGTTGTTGAGTTGCTTAAATTCGTTGATTGAACGGCGCGCCCAACGCAACGACAAGCGCATTGAGTCGGCGGCTTCCGCTTGAGTCGTGAGCACGCCGGCAGTTGCGTATGGCGTACATTCATCGAATTGCATCGCGATGTCTGAATTCAGCTTGTGCTGTACTTGCATCGATACTTCAGGCGATAAAAAAAGGCGATCGCCGTTAATCGGCGAGGCAAAGGTGACCCCCTCTTCGGTAATTTTGCGTAAGGCGCCCAGACTAAACACCTGAAAGCCGCCGGAGTCGGTAAGAATCGGTTTTTGCCAGCCGATAAAGCGGTGCAAACCACCATGGGCGGCGATTGCCTCCAACCCTGGTCGTAGCCATAAATGAAAAGTGTTGCCAAGAATAATTTGTGCTTCGATGTCGTCAAGCTCATGCGGTGAGATGGACTTGACTGCGCCATAGGTGCCCACTGGCATAAAAATGGGCGTCTCAATCGTGCCGTGATTTAATTGTAGGCGGCCGCGGCGCGCATGGCCGTCTGTACTCAGTAAGTTAAAATTTAGCATGGTAGTCGGGTTAAAAACATGGCATCACCATAGCTGAAGAAACGATATTGTTGGCTGATGGCATGCTGGTAGGCCAGGCGCACGGTGTCAATGCCGGCAAAGGCACTCACTAGCATGAGTAAAGTCGATTTAGGTAAATGAAAATTCGTCACCAGTTGATCGACTAAGCGAAAGCGATAGCCCGGCGTGATAAAGATATCTGTTTCGCCGCTACCGGCGCGGAGCAGATGGGGGCGGGCTTCTTGCGGGTCGCTGGCATGAGCCGCGGCTTCAAGTGCGCGCAGTGAGGTGGTGCCCACTGCAATCACCCGCCGTCCGGCGGCGCGAGTGTGTGCAATGGCATCGACCAGCGACTGCGGTATGTGATACCACTCGCTATGCATGCGGTGTTGTGCAAGATTTTCCGTGCGCACAGGCTGAAACGTGCCAGCGCCAACGTGCAGCGTAAGGGTTGCGCGCTGTATGCCGCGCGCGTCAAGCTGAGCCAGCAGTGCTTCATCAAAATGTAAGCCGGCAGTGGGCGCCGCCACCGCGCCTGGGTTGGTGGCATAAACGGTCTGGTAACGGACTGCATCCGTTGCATCGGCATCATGCGTAATATAAGGTGGCAGCGGTAACCGCCCATAGCGTTCGATGAGGCTCAGACAGTCGGCAGGAAAGTGCAGCGTATAAAAAGGCGCATAAGCATCCAACTGCGATGGCGGGTTAGCCTCATCAGCTTGAGCTTCAATCGGCTCGCCTATGGTCACGTCAAATGCATCGGCCAGGCGTAGTGTGCTGCCTACTGCTGGGCGCTTACTGGCACGCACTTGCGCCAGCGCCGTATGCGTGTCAATAATACGCTCAATGAGTACTTCGACCTTACCGCCACTTGCCTTGTGCCCGAAAAAACGGGCTTTAAGCACTTTAGTGTCATTAAATACAAGCAGATCGCCTGCTGCAATACAAGCAGGTAATTCGGTAAAGTGTCGGTCAATACATTGCGCTGGTGTGCGTGAATTATCGACTTCAAGCAAACGGCTTGCGCTACGGTTAGCGAGGGCCGTTTGGGCAATTAATTCAGCGGGCAGTTTAAAATCGAAGTCAGAAAGTGTATACATGAAGGGGCCTAAGCCACATAAAGGCCAGGGTAGGATAGGGCATGAAGCCCAATATTGTACTTGTATCTGGTTAAAGTTCTACAGAAAAGGCGGCGATGCCGGCATCTAAAACCTTGTTAAACGAACCGCTGGCGGATGCGGCGCCTGCCGCAACGCCTGCGAGTCTCCCCAAGTCCTCTTCTGGACCTCAAGCGGACAAGCTGATTAAGCTTGGGCTGAGGCGCGCGCTTGATTTGGTCTTGCATTTGCCGTTGCGCTATGACGACGAAACGACGCTCACGGCAATCCGCGATCTGCCTCCTGGCGCAAGTGCTCAGGTTGAGGGCCTGATTACTCATCATGAAATTACGTATCGAGGGCGCCGCCAACTGTGTATTACGTTAACGGATGAAAATGGCGATCCGCTGCTGCTGCGCTTTTTGAATTTTTACGGTTCGCAAGTCAAGCAGCTTGCTGTGGGCGTGCGACTGCGTGCCCGTGGTGAGGTGCGGGATGGATTTTTGGGGATGGAAATGGTGCATCCAGCGTATCGGATCGTTACCCAAGATGAAGCATTACCGCAAGCGCTGACGCCTATCTATCCAACCTGCGCGGGTTTGAGTCAAGCGTATCTACGCCGAGCGATTAATCATGCGCTGGCTGAGACCCCGTTGCCAGAATTGTTTCCGGATGAGTTGAAGGCCGAGATTATCGCACCGCTGCAATTGCCACCGCTGGCGGCTGCGGTGCGCACGCTACACCATCCGCCTGCTGAGGTTGATGCCACCGCATTGCTTGAGCGTACGCATCCTGCTTGGATCCGCATCAAATTTGAAGAACTCTTAGCGCAACAATTGTCATTAAAGCGAGCGCACATGCAACGGCGCACGCGTTCAGCGCCGGCGTTAGTTGCTAGTCTTTTGGCCACAGAGCAAACATTGGTGGCGCGCTTATTATCTGCGCTGCCGTTTGTGCTAACGTGCGCTCAGCAGCGTGTGCAAAAAGAAATTAGCGTGGATTTAGCGGTGCCCCATCCAATGCAGCGGCTCTTGCAAGGCGATGTCGGCAGCGGCAAAACGGTGCTTGCAGCACTTGCGGCAGCGCAAGCAATTGACGCTGGCTATCAAGTTGCGCTGATGGTCCCCACAGAACTGCTGGCTGAGCAACATGTGCGCAAGCTGCGTGGTTGGTTTGAGCCGCTTGGCATACATCTCGTATGGTTGACCGCAAGCCTAAAAGCCAAAGAAAAACGCGCCGCATTGGCGGCGGCAGCGGCAGGCGACGCGCAGTTGATTGTGGGCACGCACGCGATCATTCAAGATAAAGTTGAATTTGCCCGGCTTGGGCTGGTGATTATCGATGAGCAGCATCGTTTTGGCGTTGAGCAGCGGCTGGCATTGCGGAGCAAGGCGCACCATGAGGTGGCTGGTTTAAACTGGCAGCCCCATCAATTAATGATGAGCGCCACGCCCATCCCGCGTACGCTTGCCATGAGCTATTACGCAGATCTTGATGTGTCTACGCTAGATGAGCTTCCGCCTGGCCGCCAGCCGGTTGTGACGAAGTTGGTTTCACAAGCGCGGCGCGAAGAAGTGATTGCGCGTGTACGGCAAGCAGCGCTGGCTGGCCGGCAGGTATATTGGGTTTGCCCATTGATCGAAGAAAGCGAAACCTTGCAATTGCAAACGGCAGAGGATACTTTTGCGATGTTATCTGCGGCGCTGCCTGAATTAAAGATTGGCTTAATCCATGGCCGGCTTAAGCCAGCAGACAAAGCTGAGGTGATGGCCGCCTTCACGCGGAATGAAATTCAGTTGTTAGTGGCCACCACGGTCATTGAAGTGGGCGTTGATATACCGAATGCATCGCTGATGGTAATTGAGCATGCTGAGCGTTTTGGCTTGTCTCAGTTACACCAATTGCGCGGCCGCACCGGACGCGGAAGCACAGCTTCCGCCTGCGTTTTGTTATATGCTGGGCCATTGTCCTATACCGCGCGAGCGCGTTTAAATACATTGCGCGAAACGAATGATGGCTTTGAAATTGCGCGGCGTGACCTTGAAATCCGGGGGCCGGGCGAGTTTCTGGGCGCGCGTCAATCTGGTACGGCGATGCTGCGTTTTGCCGATCTGCAGGAAGATCTCTGGCTGATTGAACCCGCTCAGCGGGCAGCTGATTATTTACTGCGTAAGCATCCAGATATTGTGATGCAACATTTAAAGCGCTGGCTAGAGGGACGAGAAAACTATTTAAAAGTATGACGGATAGGGCGAAGCTTTAAAGCATTTTGGGTGAGCAACATGCCTGTGCCAAGTATTATTGAGTTAAGCTGAATAATGGTCATGCACAGTTCTCAAGCCGCGCCTTCGACAGCTCTATTGCTTCATGCAACTTTTGTTTTAGTAATTGTCGAGATGGCAGACCGGTCATGTATTCGGCGACATGAATGCCACTTTGGCCTAGTTCCAGAAGTTCAATTTGTTCATGATTTTTGCCTGTGCATAGTATGATGCCCAGCGGTGGTGCCTCATCCGGTTCTTGCTCATATTTTGCAAGCCAGCGCAGATAAAGTTCCATTTGACCTTTATCTGCTGCTTTGAATTCACCAAGCTTTAATTCGATGGCTACGAGTCGTTTGAGACGACGGTTGTAGAACAACAAATCAATATAAAAATCGGCATTGTCGATCTGCAACCGTTTTTGACGAGCGACAAAACTAAATCCCGTACCCAACTCAAGCAGAAAGTGTTCCAGTTCGCGTAGGATTGCATCTTCGAGGTCTTTTTCAAGATAGCGATCATGCAGTCCCTAGGGATCTTTTAGTACGAGATTAGGGCTTAAAGCTTCTTGATCTCGTAATGTTGCTAGTTCGACTGCGAGTAACTCGGTTGGCTTGCGCGAGAGCGCTGTGCGCTCGAACAACATAGAATCAAGGCGATTCTGTAAAGTACGGGTACTCCAGCCCTCGCTGCGGCACATCTCAAGGTAGAATTCGCGTTTGAGAGGGTCTTCAATGTAGATTAGGCTACGCAAGTGAGTCCAACTTAATTGTCTACTCAGCGCGTAGACAATCTTCTCAGCTTCAAATATTTCGGCAAAACGCAGCATATGGCGAAGGTTCTTAGTGCTGAAACCACGCCCATATTCGGCCTCCAACTGCTGAGCCAGCGCCACAACAATTTGCTCGCCGTACTCAGCTCGCTTCCCCTTGAGTACCTCTATATATATGCGTCGTCCAATATGCCAATAAAGCAGGGTTAGAGCCGAATTGACGGTGGTGGCTAGTTCGGACTTGGCTTGGTTGATCAAATCACGAATGTCACCAATGATTGTCGATGCAATGCGGTCAATTTTTCCAGTTTGTGCATCTATCGAGGGTAAATTTATTTCTGTGGCCTTTTGGGGCATATGAGTGTCCTTGGTAATTTGTTTCAAGAGGTGAATGCTATGCTGTCCTCGATAGGTAGCTGTGTGTTCAGATGAAAATCTACTTCCGTGCACAATGTTTTCATGCACCAGAAAATAACCCGCGATCGTTGCCTCCACCACTCCCCCTTTCGGGAAATTCTTTTAAATGCAAAAATCCTTTATAATCTAGGGTTTTCCGTTTACGCCTCCGCGGAAAAATGATAGGGAGAGCCTGCGCTAAAAATATAAGCAGGAAAAACAAGGGGTGGTTTATTTTGGATCAATCATGAAAACATTTTCTGCTAAACCTGCTGAGGTTACGCATAAATGGTATGTGGTTGACGTGAAGGATAAGATTCTCGGTCGTGTCGCCAGTGAAGTGGCGCGCCGTTTGCGCGGTAAGCACAAACCCGAGTTCACTCCACACGTCGATACCGGCGATTTTATCGTTGTCGTTAACGCTGGTCAGTTGAAAGTCACTGGCAATAAAGCCACTGACAAAAAGTATTTCCGTCACTCGGGTTACCCGGGTGGTATTTATGAAACAACTTTCAGCAAGATGCAAGAGCGTTTCCCAGGGCGCGCGCTAGAAAAGGCCGTTAAAGGGATGTTGCCTAAAGGCCCGTTAGGGTATGCAATGATCAAGAAACTTAAGATCTATGCAAACGATTCCCACCCGCATACGGCACAGCAGCCGCAAGCCCTAGAAATCTAAAGAGACCGTTATGATTGGAAACTGGAACTATGGCACCGGCCGCCGCAAAAGTGCGGTTGCGCGCGTCTTTATTAAGCAGGGTAGCGGCGCTATCATTGTGAATGACAAGCCAATCGCTGATTATTTCTCGCGTGAAACATCGCTAATGATTGTGAGCCAGCCACTTGAGCTGACCCAACATGGCAAAACGTTTGATGTTAAAGTCAACGTGAGCGGCGGTGGCGAGACCGGTCAAGCGGGTGCGGTGCGTCATGGCATTACTCGTGCGTTAATCGATTATGATCTGACGTTAAAGCCTGCTTTGTCGAAAGCCGGCTTTGTGACCCGAGATGCCCGCGAAGTTGAGCGTAAGAAGGTCGGCTTTCATAAAGCCCGCCGTCGTAAGCAATTCTCGAAGCGTTAATATATTTGTTGGCACGCAAGTGCTGGTGGATATTGCTCGAAAAAAGCCGCTTATGCGGCTTTTTTCAAATAGGGGACTTTACCTATTCTTCCAGAAGCCAGCTACACTATATGCGTAGTGTAATATCAGCAGCATTGCGATCGACTTGAGCTGCCTTGCGGCTTTATAATGTCGGAACCCTGTTTTATTTGGAGAAAATGATGAGCGCGGCAATTGAAGTTTCTACAGCGGACATCCCTTCAGCGCCACTAATTTTTACCGATAGCGCGGCGAATAAGGTCAAGCAATTAATTGAGGAAGAAGGTAATGCAGCACTCAAGCTGCGCGTTTTTGTGCAAGGTGGCGGTTGCTCGGGCTTTCAATACGGTTTTACTTTTGACGAAGAAATCGGAGAAGACGATACCGTGATGGATAAAAACGGTGTTCAGCTACTGATTGATGCGATGAGCTATCAATATTTGGTAGGGGCTGAAATTGATTATAAAGATGATCTGAGCGGTGCGCAGTTTGTGATCAAAAATCCGAATGCGTCGACCAGTTGCGGTTGTGGCTCTTCATTTTCTGTCTGATGCCTATCTAAGTGTTGTTTTAAATCTAAAAAATAATGTCGTCAACTTCTCAGGCCACACGGATGGCGAATGCGATCCGTGTGTTAGCTATAGATGCAGTGCAGCAAGCGAATTCTGGTCACCCTGGCATGCCAATGGGCATGGCTGAGATTGCCGTTGCGCTTTGGCATCGTCATTTGAAACATAATCCAACGAATCCCCATTGGCCTGACCGTGACCGCTTTGTGTTGTCAAATGGACATGGTTCAATGTTGCTGTATGCGCTGCTCCATTTGACCGGCTATGATAATCTGCCAATCGAAGAGTTAAAACGCTTTAGGCAATTGCATAGCAAGACCCCTGGACACCCAGAAGTCGGTATTACGTCAGGGGTAGAGACCACCACCGGCCCACTTGGACAAGGGCTCGCCAACGCAGTTGGGATGGCGCTTGCTGAGGCGCTGCTGGCACAAGAATTCAATCATGACGAGATCAAAATCGTCGACCATTACACCTATGCTTTCGTTGGCGATGGTTGCCTGATGGAAGGCATTTCGCATGAAGCCTGTTCATTGGCTGGCACCTTGAAGCTCGCCAAATTGATCGTATTGTATGACGACAATGGGATCTCAATTGACGGGAACGTTGAGCACTGGTTTGCGGATAATACGCCGCAGCGCTTTGAAGCCTATGGCTGGCACGTGATTCGTCAAGTCGATGGACACGATGTCGAGGCGGTAGATACCGCTATTGCTGCCGCGAAAAAAACCGGTAAGCCAACTTTGATTTGTTGCCGCACAGTGATCGGCAAGGGCGCTCCCACTAAAGCGGGAGGGCATGATGTCCACGGCGCTCCGTTAGGCGCAGCTGAGATCGCGGCTACCCGGATAGCGCTTGACTGGCCGTTTGAGCCTTTTGCCATACCTGCTGAGGTTTACGCCGCTTGGGGCGCGCGTGACCGTGGCGCTGAAGCGGAAGCTAACTGGCGCGAGCGCTTTGACGCTTATCGCGCGAAGTACCCACAGCAAGCTCTTGAATTTATGCGCCGCAGCAACGGCGAACTGCCGGCTAACTGGCCTGAGGCAACCCGCGCCTTCATCGCCGGTACTTATGCAAAAGCTGAAACCATTGCTACCCGTAAAGCTTCGCAACAGACCATTGACGGCCTGGCTGCGATCCTGCCCGAATTGCTCGGCGGCTCAGCAGATTTGACCGGGTCAAATTTGACCAACTGGAAAGCTGCAAAACCCGTGCGTGCGACTGAACATGGCTTGCAATTCGGCCATCATATCAATTATGGCGTGCGTGAATTCGGTATGAGCGCAGTCTTGAATGGTATTGCATTGCATGGTGGTTATCGGCCGTTTGGCGGCACCTTCTTGACGTTTTCCGATTACAGTCGCAATGCGCTTCGTGTCGCTGCCTTAATGAAGGCGCGTTCGATCTTCGTGTTTACGCATGACTCAATCGGTTTAGGTGAAGATGGCCCGACGCATCAGCCAGTCGAGCACCTCGCCAGCCTGCGCTTGATTCCGCAGCTGGATGTGTGGCGTGCCGCCGATACCGTTGAGACCGCGGTAGCATGGGTGCATGCGGTTGAGAGACAAGGACCCAGTTGTCTGGTGTTTAGCCGCCAGAATTTACCCTTTATTGCGCGTAGCGATGCGCAGATTGAGAATATCGCTAAAGGTGGCTATGTGCTGCGTGATTGGAATGAAGAGATCGTTGCACACAAGTTGATTCTGCTGGCTACCGGTTCAGAAGTCGAGCTGGCGTTAGCGGCAATTGAGCCACTTGCGCGCGTTGGCATTGCGGCGCGTATTGTATCCATGCCTGCAACCACCGTGTTTGACCGGCAAACGGCAGATTGGCGCGAATCTGTATTACCCAAAGGGGTGATGCGTATGGCGATTGAGGCGGGCGTAAGCGATTACTGGCGCAAATACGTTGGCCTGGAAGGTGATGTGATTGGCCTTGATACGTTTGGCGAGTCAGCCCCGGCGGCGGCGCTCTTTGAGCATTTCGGTTTTACGGTAGAAAATATTGTCAAAAAGGCGCGCGCTTTGTTGAGCTAGCGGCGACTGACACAATGGTTTGTGCGTATGCCAGCGCTTACTGAACAGATCGCTTGCGAGTCGGTTAATTCATAGAGTAGGCGATGGCGTACGCGTTCATTATTCACTTAGGTAATCAGGAGAGAAAAAATGACGGTTCGCGTCGCAATTAATGGCTATGGCCGTATTGGCCGCAATACGCTACGCGCATTTTATGAAGCAGGCAAAAAGCACGATCTCGAGATTGTGGCGATTAATGATCTAGGCGATGCCAAGACCAATGCTCATTTGACGCAATACGATACAACCCATCGTCAATTTCCGGGTACGGTAGAGGTCGATGGCGAAAACCTAATCGTCAATGGCGACCGGATTCGCGTGTTGGCTAATCGTAACCCAGCGGCTTTGCCATGGGGCGAGCTTGGGGTCGATGTGGTGCTGGAATGCACCGGGTTTTTTACCAGCAAAGAAAAGGCCAGTGCCCATTTGCAAGGGGGCGCGAAGAAAGTCATTATTTCAGCGCCTGGCGGCAAAGATGTGGATGCCACGATTGTGTATGGCGTGAACCATCAGACGCTAAAAAAAGAGCACACCGTGATTTCAAATGCATCGTGCACGACCAATTGTCTGGCCCCTTTGGTTAAGCCATTGCATGACAAGATTGGGGTGGTCAACGGTTTGATGACAACCATCCATTCTTATACCAATGACCAGGTACTGACCGATGTGTATCATGAAGACCTGCGGCGCGCGCGTTCGGCCACGCAGAGCATGATCCCAGCTAAAACCGGCGCTGCCTCAGCGGTTGGCTTAGTCCTGCCTGAGCTGAACGGCAAGCTTGATGGCTTTGCCATCCGTGTGCCGACGATCAATGTATCGATTGTGGATTTATCTTTTGTAGCAGCGCGCGACACCACAGTGGATGAGGTCAACGCAATTCTAAAAGAAGCCGCTGATGGTCCGCTCAAGGGCATTTTGGCCTACAACACACTGCCGCTCGTTTCGACAGATTTCAATCACCATCCAGCGTCGTCAATTTTTGATGCAACCCTGACTAAAGTATCAGGCCGGCTGGTTAAAGTCTCGAGTTGGTATGACAATGAATGGGGCTTTTCAAATCGCATGCTAGATACAGCAGTGGCGTTTGCACAGGCGAAGTAAACGCGTTTAAAGCTCAAGTATCCTCAATAAGTTGGCCCATCGCGGCCAACTTGATTATAAGATTAGAATCCTAAGGATGGCACGCGAGAAGCAGAATTAGAAAAGTACAAAGTGTATGAGCAAGAACTTCGTCTAAATGAAAAAGAACTCTGTCTAAACAGATGAAGATTTCTTGTGCGGGCAGTTTTCCTTACGGCATGAACCATATAAGGAAAGCGAATGCTCGTGCAGGACAAACCCCCGGCTTTTTGCAATCATCTGCTGGCGTCGCTCAATTTCAGGGTCGTAAAATTCCTCGACTAAACCACAGTCGATACAAAGCAAATGATCATGATGCGTGCCTTCATTAAGCTCGAACACGGATTTACCTGATTCAAAGTTGCTGCGGATCAGCAACCCAGCTTGTTCAAACTGCGTGAGCACTCGATAAACGGTGGCAAGACCAATATCAAGCTCCTCGTTAAGAAGCGCGCGATACACATCTTCAGCGCTCAAATGCCGGATATCACTGTTTTGAAAGATCTCGAGGATCTTCAGGCGTGGTAAGGTCGCTTTGAGGCCGATGCTCTTTAGATCGGAATGATTGGTCATTATTGGATATCAGTCAGGAGTAGAGAGTACAATGCGTATCTTTAATAATAATAGGTTTTTGGGCCAAGCAATGTAATTTATGACCAGTGAAAGAAGCTTCTTTTTGCAGGATGTATAAAGGGATAAGTCTCTTATAGCCTTTAGCCGGTCATCAGTTCCAACTCTCTATTTAGTCAAAGTTTTTAACATGAAATCGTTTCTTTTCACGTCCACTCGCCAACGCCGATTTGATTTGCCTCATATCATGGGGTGGTCGATGGCAATAGCGTGCGCTACGCTGTTGACGGCTTGCTCGACATATGACAGCACAAGTCAACGCATCATCCAGCGCATTACACCCTACCAGATTACGATTGTACAGGGCAATTTTATTTCCCGCGAGGCAATTGCCAAGCTACACGCCGGCATGGGGCGAGAGCAGGTGCGCGCAGTGTTGGGTACGCCACTTGTCACCGATATGTTCCACTCAGAGCAGTGGGATTATATTTTTTACTTTAAGCGTGGTGCCAATACAGTGGTGCAACAACGCCATTTGGTGGTTTATTTTGAGCGTGATCGCTTGTTGCGCTGGGCTGGCGGAGAAGATTTACCCTCTGAATATGAATTGCTGGCTGAGATCGATGGTGATCGGCATGCAAATACGCGTAGCAAACAAGGGGCAGCTGCTGGCTCACCCCGTGCGGGCAGCTAATGAGTGCGCTTAAAATTGCCTTGACGGGCGCTTCTGGGCGCATGGGCCGCATGCTGATTGAGACAATCCTGGCTACGCCCAGCGTGCAGCTCGTGGGCGTGTATGAGCGCAGCAATAATGCGCTGGTAGGGCAAGATGCCGGGGCTTTCTTAGGTCAATCTACAGGGGTGGCCGTCTCTAATGATCTCGACGCGGTGTTAGCGCCGGCTGAATGCTTGATTGACTTTACGCGTCCAGAAGGTACCCTCGCCAATTTGAACCTAGCCTGTCAGTACGGCGTAAAGTTGGTGATTGGCACGACCGGGTTTACGCCAACTCAGCAGGCCGAGTTGGCCGTGGCCGCGACTAAAGTGCCGCTTGTGCTAGCGCCGAATATGAGTGTTGGCGTGAATGTGACTTTTAAGCTGCTGGAGCTGGCTGCGCGTTCTTTAGCTAGCGGTTATGATATTGAAATTATTGAGGCGCATCACCGGCATAAAGTCGATGCGCCATCAGGCACTGCCTTGAAGATGGGCGAAATCGTGGCGCATGCATTGGGCCGTGACTTAGCGGAAGTGGCAGTGTATGGCCGCGAAGGGGTCACCGGAGCGCGGGACCCTGCGACGATTGGTTTTGCAACCGTGCGCGGCGGTGATATTGTGGGCGATCATACGGTGCTGTTTGCGGGCATCGGCGAGCGCATTGAAATTACTCATAAATCATCTAGCCGCCTGAGCTATGCGCAAGGTGCGCTACGGGCGGCGCATTTTTTGGCGGATAAGCCAAATGGCCTATTTGATATGCAAGATGTGCTTGGTCTGCGTTGATTAGAGTGCAGCCAGTATAATTATCTACCGCGCAGCGGTTACGCTATTTCATAGAATTTCCCGGTTACTTTATTGAATACCTTACCTGTTATGCAAGAAAAATATATTCCTACCGAAGTTGAAGCGGCGATGCAACGTCATTGGGCTCAACACAATGTATATCAGGCAAGCGAAGCGGCCCCTCGGGATAAGAAATTTTATTGCGTGTCGATGCTGCCTTACCCTTCTGGCAAGTTGCATATGGGGCATGTGCGCAACTATACAATCAATGATGTGATGGCCCGCTATCTACGGATGAAAGGCTTCAATGTATTAATGCCGATGGGCTGGGATGCATTCGGCATGCCGGCAGAAAATGCGGCGATGGCAAATGGCGTGGCGCCGGCGCAATGGACCTATGACAATATTGCCTACATGAAAAAGCAAATGCAGGCGATGGGCTTGGCCATAGATTGGTCGCGCGAATTTGCAACCTGTGAGCCGGATTACTACAAATGGAATCAGTGGCTGTTTTTGAAGATGCTTGAGGCGGGCATCGTCTACAAAAAAACCGGCACCGTCAATTGGGATCCGGTTGACCAAACCGTATTGGCGAATGAACAAGTTATCGATGGCCGCGGCTGGCGCTCAGGCGCGTTAGTTGAAAAGCGTGAAATCCCAATGTACTACATGCGGATTACGCACTATGCGGGCGAGTTATTAGACGCACTCGATGATCTGGGCTGGCCAGAGCGGGTTAAGCTGATGCAGCAGAATTGGCTAGGTAAAAGTACCGGAGTGAATATCAGCTTTCCCTATCAACTCGATGGGGAACAAAAGCTGTTACGGGTTTTTACCACGCGCGCCGATACTCTGATGGGCGCAACCTTTTGTGCGATAGCTGCCGAACATCCGCTGGCGCTGCACTTAGCGCAAAACCGGCCAGAATTGCAGGCTTTTATTGATACCTGCAAATTAGGCGGCAGTGCCGAAGCCGATCTGGCAACCCTTGAAAAGAAAGGTGTCGCCACAGGTTTTTTCGTTCAGCATCCACTGACCGGGCAAGACATCGAAGTATGGCTGGGTAATTACGTGTTAATGAGCTACGGCGAAGGCGCGGTGATGGGGGTGCCAGCGCATGATGAGCGTGATTTTGCGTTTGCGCTTAAATATGGTCTGCCGATTAAGCAAGTGATTGCGGTCAATGAGCAGCCTTACTCTAATACCAACTGGGCCGATTGGTATACAGATAAAGAAAATGGCGTCTGCGTAAATAGCGGAAAATACAATGGCTTGGCCTATGAGCAGGCAGTCAAGGCGATTGTTGCTGACTTAGCCGCACTCGGTCTGGGTGAGCAACGTGTGGTATGGCGTTTGCGCGATTGGGGTATTTCGCGGCAGCGCTATTGGGGCACGCCGATTCCACTGATTCATTGCGCTGCATGTGGTGAGGTCCCCGTGCCAGAGGCGGATTTGCCCGTTGTCTTACCGGAAGATTTAGTGCCAGATGGCAGCGGCAATCCGCTGGCCAAATCAGCGGCTTTTGTTAATTGCAGCTGCCCTAAATGCGGTGCGCCTGCACGTCGCGAAACCGACACGATGGATACCTTTGTCGATTCATCCTGGTATTTCTCGCGCTATACCTGTCCGGCTGCGCAAATCAATGGCCAACCGTCGATTGTCGATGCGCGCACCGAGTACTGGATGCCGATGGACCAATATATCGGTGGTATTGAGCATGCGATTTTGCATTTGCTGTATTCTCGTTTTTGGGCCAAAGTGATGCGCGATCTCGGCCTGGTGACGTTTTCTGAGCCGATAAAAAATTTACTGACACAGGGCATGGTGCTCAACGAAACTTTTTATCGTGAAAATGCTGCTGGCAAACGCACCTGGTTTAACCCGACTGAAGTGACCTTGAGCCGTGATAGTAAAGGCCGGCCTTGTGGCGCCGTGCTCAACGCGGATGGCTTACCGGTGGTCGTGGGGGGCATTGAGAAAATGTCCAAATCAAAACATAATGGCGTTGACCCACAATCATTGATTGACCAGTACGGCGCAGATACGGCACGTTTATTTATCATGTTTGCCGCGCCTCCCGAGCAACAGCTTGAATGGTCGAGTGCCGGGGTCGAGGGCGCGAGTCGCTTTTTACGCCGGCTTTGGACATTTGGCTATGCACAGGCTGACTTGATGGCGCGTGCAGCCTCTTTGAACGTCACTTCGTTGGCCTCCAGTACGTATTTAGCTCGTTTAACTGAAGCGCAAAAGGCATTGCGCCGCGACATTCATCGCATCTTGACGCAAGCTGAATTTGACTATCAGCGCGTTCAGTACAATACGGTTGTCTCGGCTGCCATGAAAATGCTCAAGGCACTTGAAGCTGCAACCGAGGCCCAAGCGGGTGAGGCCACCGAAATGTGGGGTCTAGTGGTGCGCGAGGGATATGGCATTTTGCTGCGCGTGTTGTACCCAGTGGTACCGCATATTGCTTGCAACTTGTGGGATGCGCTTGGATTTAACGCTGAATTTGGCTGCGCGCTATTAGATGCGCCTTGGCCTGAGATTGATCAGGGCGCGCTTGAGAAAAGCGAGATCGAGTTGGTGTTGCAGATCAACGGTAAGGTACGAGGCGCGCTCGCCGTTGCCAAAGAGGCCTGCCGTGATGAGATTGAGCAAGCAGCGCTCGCTCATGAGGTGTTTAAGCGTTTTGCTAATGGCCAGATGCCAAAGAAAGTGGTGGTGGTGCCTGGGCGTCTTGTCAATCTGGTGATTTAAGGGGCTTCTTATGTTGAGCACCCGCGTGGCCGCTGTGCCCATCCTCCTCACCTTGATCTTGCTAGCGGCGTGTGGCTTTCAGCTTAAAGGTCAGCAGGATTACGCTTTCAAGCGCCTTTATATCGAGCCCTCTGGCACGGCCAGTCCGTCGATGATCGTGCGCGTGAAGCGGATGATTCAGACTGGCAGCGATACAGTTATCGTCGCTGCCACGCATGATGCCGATGCGATCCTGTCGGTCTCCGCCGCGCGCAATCAGCGCGCCCTAAGCTTGACTGCCCAAGGGGTGGTTGAAGAATATGAACTGGCTACGTCGGTGGTTTATGCACTCACCAGCATGGACGGCACGATCTTAATCCCAACCAGTATGATTAGGCTGAATCGTTCGATGACCTATAATGATCGGTATGCGCTGGCCAAACAAGCTGAATCTGAATTGCTGTATCGCGATATGGAAAATGATGCGACGGATCAATTAATGCGTCGTCTGGCCTTGGTGCATAGCCTTAAGCCTGCACAATAGCTTTATACCTGCTTGACTCAACAAGAAACCCATGCAACTGCGCGCTGATTCGCTCGCTAGCCATTTACGCAAGGAGCTTGCAAAGCTTTACATTGTATATGGCGATGAGCATCTTCTCATTCAAGAAACACTGGATGCCATTCGCGCAGTTGCGCGCGCGGCAGCTCATACGGATCGCTCTATTTTTACGGTGGAGCGTGGCTTTGATTGGAGCGCGTTGCTCGGCACCAGCCAAGCCATGTCGCTGTTTGGTGAGCGCCAATTGCTTGAAGTGCGCATTCCAAGCGGTAAGCCGGGCAAGGAGGGCGCCGAAGCTCTAAAAATACTAGCGGCTGAGTCTCATCCAGATAGGGTGGTCTTGATTACCTTACCTAGACTGGATGCCGCCACTCAAAAAACCGCGTGGTTTACGGCTTTGCTCGCAGCCGGGGTCGCCATCCGCATTGATCGCGTTGAGCGAGCCTTGCTGCCGAACTGGATTAGCCAGCGTCTGACCGCCCAGGGCCAGCAGATGCCGCCTGGTGAAGCCGGGCGGCAGGCATTGCGGCTGATTGCGGAACGAGTCGAAGGTAATTTGCTGGCGGCTCATCAAGAAATTCAAAAACTTGGGTTGCTCTACCTTCCGGGCGAGCTTAGCGTCGAGCAAATCCGCGAGGCGGTATTAAATGTGGCTCGTTATGATGTCTTTAAGCTGAATGAGGCCATGCTCGCAGGTGATGTGCGGCGGCTCGCCACCATGCTGGATGGTTTGCGCGGCGAAGGCGAAGCTTCTATGCTGGTACTATGGGCATTGGTTGAAGAATTGCGGGTGCTGCTGCAGCTTAAGCGCGGCGTGGCTGCTGGCCGGCCGCTCAATACCCTGCTGCGTGAGCAGCGCGTATGGGGGCCGCGCGAGAAGCTCATAGGTCCTGCGTTAGCGCGCTTGAGCGAAGAAGCACTGGTCGCGGGCTTAGCTTTTGCGGCGCGCCTAGATCGTCAAATGAAAGGGCTTACGCGTCTTTTTGCCAGTGAGCCGCCGCAGGCTTTGCCACCTGCGGACCTGTGGCATGGCCTCTTTGAGTTAGCTATGATGGTAGCGCTGTCGAATCAATCAAGGGTAGGCCAAAGCCGGGAATAATATGAATATTGATCACTATATGACCGATCTCGGTCAACGCGCTCGCACCGCTTCACGTGCCATGGCGCGAGCCACAACGGCGGCCAAGAATAATGCGCTAGCGACGATTGCATCTGCGCTTGAGCAAGACATTACGGTGTTAAAAGAAGCCAATGCACGCGATTGTGCGCAGGCGCAAGAAAAAGGCTTGGAGGCAGCTTTTATTGATCGCCTAACCCTATCCGATGCAGCGCTGCGCACAATGATTGCTGGCCTGCGACAGGTACTCTCGTTGCCAGACCCGATTGGCGAAATCAGTGAACTCAAATTCCGCCCAAGTGGCATTCAGGTTGGCCGGATGCGCGTGCCACTTGGCGTGATTGGCATCATTTATGAAGCTCGGCCGAATGTCACCATTGACGCTGCGGCACTGTGCCTGAAAGCCGGTAATGCGGTGATTTTGCGGGGTGGTTCGGAGGCGCTCAATAGCAATCTGGCCCTTGCTCGTTCAATTAGCAGCGGGCTTGCAGCCGCCGGCTTGCCGGCCGATGCAGTGCAAGTGGTCGCGACGGCTGATCGGGCTGCTGTGGGCAAATTGGCGACGATGGCTGAATATATCGACGTGCTGGTACCGCGTGGCGGCAAGAGTTTGATTGAGCGCTTAATGCGCGAAGCGCGCGTGCCCATGATTAAGCACCTAGACGGTGTGTGCCATGTATACGTCGATAGTGCGGCCGACCTGACCAAGGCCCTAGCGGTTTGCGACAATGCAAAGACGCAGCGCTACGGCACGTGTAACACGATGGAGACACTATTAGTTGCCGCTAGCATAGCGGCGACCGTCCTGCCGCCGCTATGCCGGCTGTATCAGGATAAAGCCGTCGCCTTACGCGTCTGTGCTCGCAGTCGTACAGTGCTTGAGCAAGCCGGGATTGCTTCTCTGACCGATGCAACTGAAGCAGATTGGCGTGCCGAATACCTCGCACCTATTCTAGCGATTCGTATTGTCGATGATCTAGATGCTGCCATTGACCACATTAATACTTACGGTTCAGCCCACACAGATGCCATCGTGACTGAGCATTATGACCATGCGCAACGCTTTTTGCGCGAAGTGGACTCGGCCAGTGTTCTGGTGAATGCTTCAACGCGGTTTGCCGATGGTTTTGAATATGGACTTGGCGCGGAAATCGGCATCTCAAACGACAAGCTGCACGCGCGCGGACCGGTGGGCTTAGAAGGTTTAACTTCGTTGAAATATATTGTGTTAGGCCACGGCGAAGGCAGGAGCTAAAAAGTTCAGGATTACCGAAAATGATGTCATGGCAGCTAACTCAATGAACATTCGATTATTTGTTGCCGAAAAGGCCCTGGAATGAGCGCAAAACTACTGCGTCACGGTTAGCAAGTCTGGCATAATATCCGGCCTAGTGATCTCCGATATTTATTTTTTGACGTTTGGTGTCTGACAAACTTAGCGTGTTGCAAAACCTGTCAGCTGGCGTCTTTTTTAAAAGATACTCATGCTTTGGATTAAATCGTTACATATTGTTTTTGTTGCATCGTGGTTTGCGGGCCTGGCTTACCTGCCACGGATTTATATGAATCTGGCGCAAGAAACCGAGCCGGCAGCGATCAAACGCTTGCTGATGATGGCTCGTAAGCTGTTTCGCTTTATGACGATTATTGCCATACCCGCGCTTGGCTTTGGCCTTTGGTTATGGCTAGTGGTTGGCATTGGCCTGGAAGGCCCAGGTAATGGCTGGATGCATACGAAGCTAAGTATTGTTGCGCTGCTGATTGCTTACCATATTACCTGTGGCAAGCTGCTAGCGGTATTCGAGCAGGGGCGTAATAAACGTAGCCAATGCTGGTATCGGGGGTTTAGTGAGCTGCCGGTGTTGGGGCTGCTAGCTGCTGTACTTTTAGTGGTTTTCAAACCGTTTTAAAGCGTATTGTAGCGTCGCTCCCTATCAATCCTTTGACTATTGCATCGTAACATCCTCTCTCAGGCTAGATCAGAGCCCTACCATCCGATCGCGTTTCGATTCAGTCGGCCTCATCGTATGGTGAGGCTATTTTGTATTTTGCATACCTACAAATGATAAACATAAAAAATCCCCAAAACCCCCCTGGCTTGACCAGCGGAGTGATGTTGATTATCGCCACGGTGGTAGGCGGCGGTATGTTTTCCTTGCCTATCGCCATGTCCGGCGTCTGGTTTGTTGGCGGGGCAACTATCCTTATTTTAGTTGCCTTAATGATGCTGATGACTGGCTTGCTTTTACTGGAGGTCAATCTTCATTTCAAGCCCGGTGCGAGTTTTAATACTTTTACCACCGAGCTGCTGGGTAAAAAATGGAGCGTGCTAGTTGGCGCCTCTTTTATTTTTGTGCTGTATATTCTGACCTATGCTTATATTTCCGGCTCTTCAGCAGTACTCTCTCAGACCCTAATTAAATATACTGATATATCGCTGCCGGTGAGTTTCTTGGTGCTTATCGTTAGTTTTATTGTTGGTCTGATTGCTTGGTATAGCTCACGGTGGGTCGGCCGGATTGTTACCGTACTGACCTTTGGTAAATTTATTGCTTTTTTTGCTACCTTTTCCGGCATGGTCAGCCATATTGAAATAGCTAAACTTTTAGATTCGGCCTCGGTCGCGCTCAAAGACACTCATTATTTCCCGTATGTACTGATGACCTTGCCCTTCTGTATTATTTCGTTTGGTTTTCACGGTAACATGCCTAGCTTAGTGAGATTGTATGGAAAATCCGGCATCCGTAACATCACTCGTTCTATTATTATCGGCATGGCAGTTTCTCTTCTGCTTTATATCTTCTGGCTGCTAGTCACAATGGGCAATATTAGCCGCGCCGAGTTTCCCCAGATTATCGCCAAAGGCGGCAACATCGATACCTTTGTCGGAGCGCTCCACGGTGCTTTGAACAGCAAGTACATGGATTTGATTTTGACGTTTTTTGGGAATTTTGCCGTGGCGAGTTCAATGTTGGCGGCAACATTAGGGCTGTTTGATTATATCGCCGACCTCTTTAATTTCAAAAATGATCGTATTGGACGATTTAAAACCGCCGTTATCACCTATTTACCTCCGGCGGTGGTCTGTTCTTTTTATCCTAATGGTTTTATTTATGCTATTGGGTATGCTGGGCTAGCTTTTACTATTTGGAGCGTGATTTTACCGCCGTTTTTGGTAAAAAGCGCTCGCAAGCGTTATGCGCAGGCAATATATACTGCACCATGCAATAATCTAATGCTTAACCTGATTATTGTTTGCGGCTTTATAGTTTACCTGACGGTGATTATGAGTATGTTTGGTTGGTTGCCAGTTTTCAAGTAAAGCTGTAGAGGTAGTGACCGCATAGAGCAGAAAGTGCCATCTAAGTGGGTCGCGGGCTTGCAGAAACTGCAGCGCGAACACCTTTTCGTCGCGAATATCTACGATACCATCTAGGGGGTGTAAGCTGGAAGCGGAGAAATTTTTGGAACGTATATAAATCAATAACTTATAAAAGGCCTATTCCAGTCACTTAACCCAACGAGCCTAATGTAACCTGTTGATTTATTTAGATTTCAAAAATTTCTCCGCTTCCAGCTTACATCCCCATCTAGGAAATTTTGGAGAATGATCAAAATGTTGAAATTTCTGAAAAAAATATTTAGTGGTAGCCAGTCTAAGGCATATCCTTATACACAACTCAAAATATCTGGTTTTGGCGCGCCCAGCGTAGACCCTGAGCAAAGGCAGTAACCTGCTGTAATCCTTGCCAGATGGTTTTTACGCCGGGCTCGCCATCCCCTTTTCGGCCTAAGAATCCACCCAACATCGCAATAAGCCGCACTACTTCATTGAGTCGAGGCGTCTTTTTTGGCACAGGTTTTTTCATGAGAAGATACGCGGCTTGCCATTCCTCTGGCTCAAACAGCAGTTCTGCTTCCAGATCAGGGCAAGTACGGCCTAGTCTCATCAAGCGAGCGATTCGCCAAGCCACCACCATATAGACCGCCAGCGCCCTCTCTAACTTTTCGATAGCCCCTAGTTGCAGCGCCTCGACGCGACAGCCGTTTTTGAGAACGTGGAAGAACATCTCAATCTCCCAGCGAGCCCGATACCAGTCAATCAACTCCACTGCTGCGTCGAAATCAAGTACCACGCGATTAGTGAGCAAGCGCCACTCCACAGGCTTACAGCCAGACGGTACCTCCACTTCTTGGGCTATTACGCAGGTCACTTCTAACGGGGAGCCCTTTCTATCATCAAGGACAACGCGTTTCATTCTGACTTGCTGACGTACCGCTCGAGCCTTTTGGCCATGCCGTGAGGGCATCATAAAATGCAATTCGCCTACCGCTGCCTGCGCACCGACTGCCTCCCACAGGCGAGCACCATCTGGTAGCACCCGGTTGTGACACGAGCGAATTAACCAATCCACCGGATTCCCCAGTTCGGAGGCTTTGCATATCAGTTCTAGCATGTCGGATTCACGGTCTGCCATATACACCAAACGTGTCTCGGGTAACTCGGCTGAGAGTTCTGCCAGTCGGCTATACCCTTCGATCCAGCGTATACTTTCCTTGATCCCAGACCGATTCTCTACGTCTTCTTTGGATGCACGTGCCCACATCCACGCATCTAATACGCCTAACGGTTCACGCTCCAACGATACCGCATACGTCGGGTGCAGGTACATACCTCGTTGCGCTTCGTAACACAGGGGACCCAAGCCTTCTATCGATTGTCCGTTGAAGTTCAGTTCCGTGGTGTCTTGGATGCACAAAACGGTACGCTGCTCTTGTAAGCGCGCACGCGAACAGGACCAGTGCGGCTCTAAAATAGACTCCCAACCTATATCCTCTTGAGATAAAAATCGATACGCCCCCTGGGTTTCCGCCCACCCTTTACATGCCCCAGGCAGACTCGCCGTCGGCTTTTCCCCAAGACGCTCTGCAAGCAACATCAGCCTCTTGTTTAACCGCTTGTCACCTAAATCTACTGTCTTAAATTCTTTCGCTGCCCAGCTCATCTCTGCCTGTCATCTCTTTCTTTTAAAGGTTTATTGTACTTGGCTGTTTATAGTTGTGTGTAAGGACATGAGTCTAAGGATGCCGATCCTGTTGATACAGATGTGCCTGAAGAAAGTGTTGCCGAACTATTGGATAATGAAAATGGGCCTGATTTGGAACAATTGGAAAAAAATCTTCAGAAGTTCATCCAGCTCTTGACCGCTTCCTTATCCCAGACGGAAGCTCGGCGTCTATGGCAAGTAGCCCGCACCGCCCTATACGAAACAGAAAGCTCGTTTGAGGCGCTACAGGAAGTCATGTCAGGGGACGACGGCCAACGACGAGGTCAGTGGCTGATTATTCAACTAGACTGGAAGGCAAGTGAAGAAATTGGATGGCAGGTTGCTGAGATTCTGGCAACCCTCAATGTCCAAGAGCAGTGGGATCATGATTGCGAAATGGAATTCGAATCAGTTCCTGCTGCATTTCAGGCATTGTCGGAGTGGCTGGCCGCAAGAGAACTTGCACTTCTGCATTTTGAAACAGATTCTGACTCCTACTGTGCCATCATTATCAAAGGTTCTGACGTTGCCGCGACAAAGCAACTTGCAGAAGCCGCACAACTCACTCCCTACGATCAACTTGATTTTTCTAAACGCAATTGCTAGGGCGTGTATTTGAGGTTAGTTTGACCTTGCTTCGATAAGGTATCCTGAAGTTTGAACTGACTCCCGAAAGTTGGACGATAAACTAGTTAAAGCCTTTGGGGATCAATGGAACGTAAAGTGTACTTAAGCACAATTTGCATGTTTTGCTGCATAGCTTCTATCAGAGCTATACTCAGGATCTTTCACATAAAACGTATCACATTGCGTATTTCGGCGATCGTGACTGCCAGTTGCAGATTTATCGTGATCGATAAAGTGAGGCAAGTGAAGGTGTTGAGATTGTACATAAATCGGTCACGATGAGTGTCAAATTCGAATTAAAAAAATCTACTTTTGTGTTCAATCACACAAGTAAATAAGATCAATATGCATACTGAGCGCACGGGCTGCCGCATCCCTGACCGACGCATTTTCATCCTGACAAGCGCCGGCCATAGGCCAAAAAGCGCAGCAATTCAACCCCCAAAATTCGAGGACATTTACCACTGATAAGTCACAGCATGGTGCTATATTAGATTGTGTTAGCCATCTAGGGCTTTTAATTTGATAGAAAAAAGCTCACTTTTAGCTATACCGTGGTCCTCTTCTCACATTTTTATAAGGAGCAGAAAATGATAACGTTAGTCGGTACACAAAACGATTTTCTAAATGAGATCAAGGAATTTCAAAGGGATCTGTAAGGCTAAACGCACTACGATCGATGCTTTGAAGGTAGATGTATTGATTTGCGAGAATAATGCTTTGAATTCACGACAGAGGAAAAGATGAGTACACCAACTACACCAACCTTAGCCACCACAACCTCACGCGGGGGCAGCCAGACAGCAGGCAGCCTTCAGTCAGCTGAGATAGCTCCCATCACCTCAGGCGTTTCTTGGGGTGCCATTTTTGCAGGCGCAGCCGGGGCAGCAGCGCTTTCCTTGATTCTTCTGATGCTTGGCATGGGCCTCGGCTTGTCATCCGTCTCGCCGTGGTCGAACCAAGGCGCCAGCACGGCGGCGATAGGTATGTCGACCATTTTGTGGCTTACTTTTACGCAACTAGCGGCGTCTGGTGTGGGCGGCTATCTGGCCGGTCGGCTGCGGACGAAATGGGCGGTCGTGCAAACGGACGAGAGATGTTTTCGCGACACAGCGCATGGTTTCATTACATGGGCCGTAGCGACACTATTGACCGCAGCATTGCTGACTACAACGATCAGCTCTATTCTCACTAGAGGCGGCGAAGCAGCTGCCTCGGTAGCCGGCACTGTTGTCAGCGCTGGAGGGGCCGTAGCCAAGAATGCTGCTCCTTCCCTTGGTGAGAATACGGATTACTTTGTCGATTCGCTTTTTCGCAAGGGCATGAGCGCATCAACGGACTCATTTTCAGCCCAGCCAACAGGCAGTGAAGTTAGCTCGGCCAATTCCAAGTCTGAAGTGATTCGTATCTTTTCCAATGGCATCCGAACGAACACTTTGCCTTCAGAAGATAGGCGCTACGTTGCCCAATTGGTTGCGCAACGCACAGGCATGGCTCAAGCCGATGCCGAAAAGCGCGTGACAGCTATCTTTGACAAGATTCAGGTGAAGCTCAAGGAGGTCGAGGACACTGCGAAGGAATCCGCCGACAAGGTGCGCAAAGCGTCTTCCTATGCAGCGCTTTGGTTTTCTGCATCGTTGCTTTTCGGTGCTTTTTTTGGCAGTTTGGGTGCCATGTATGGCGGCCGTCGCCAAGATTTATAAATCGCCATAGAATGGTTTTTATAGCCGTAACATGCATTCACCGCTATTGCTTTTTCTTGGTATGCCCATTCCGATCACCATTTTGATCGCTTTGTTCATGCCCTCATTCTTGTGGCACCCTTTTAAAGGACTCAATCATGGCAAGCACAAAGACGGCAACGACGACCACGAAGAAGAGCACCCATGCATCAAAAACCTTAGGAGCCACAGCGATGCTGCGGGCTGACCACAAACACGTCAAGGAGCTTTTCGAAGAATACGAAAAAGCGCGCGTGGCCACGAAGAAAAAAGACTTGGTCACGCAAATTTGCATCGAGTTAACGGTCCATGCCCAGCTTGAAGAGGAGATATTTTATCCCGCCGTCAAGAAAGCTTTAAAGGACCACGAGCTGGTGCCTGAGGCAACTGTCGAACACGATACCCTTAAGAACCTCATCGCTCAAGTCAAGGACGTTGAGCCCAATGGCGAAATGTTCGACGCGAAGATCAAAGTGTTGTCCGAGTACGTGAAGCATCATGTCAAGGAAGAGCAGAACGAGATGTTTCCAAAGGTCGAGGGCTCAAAGTTAGACATGATTGAACTAGGTGCCCAGATGGCAGCTCGTAAGGATGAGTTGAGGATAAAGTTTGCGTAGTTGATGTAGTCCATCTCAGTTTTTTGCAAAAACTGAGATGGACTGAAGTTGCCGGCCCTCGGAGATCAACCGAATTACAAAATAATAAGGGTGAATAGGCCTTAATCCATCGGCTGATTAGAGCCGTTTTTGATCAATTATTTTAAATTGCTCTAAGACGCCTTGCGTAGTTCGCGCGGAGTAAATTTGATCACTGAATGCGTCGGGTGGCTTATGTTTGACCTAATATCTGTAGGAGCCTTTTCTTCTGTCTCAAAGAAAAAGCGTTTCTCGCCAAAAGCCGGCACTAAGTCATCTAACCAAGTGGCCTTTGGATCGAATTTCGCATAGAAAGGCCGACGTACCCAATCTGGGTTGCGGGCTTGCAGAAACTGTAGCGCAAACACCTTTTCGTCGCGAATATTCACGATACCATCTACCACCACTTTACCCGGAAACGCGCTCATTGAAGGGCCGCGCACGGTGCGAGCTAGGCCAGAGACGGTTTGATACGCTGCCTGAAAAATCTCATACGCTTTGGCCAGCGGCATTTGAAAATATTCATGGGGTCCGGTATCGCGCTCAACAAACATATAGTACGGAATGGCCCCTAGACGAACGCCCAGTGTCCATAATTCGGCCCATGCTTTAGCGTCGTCATTGATGTGGCGGATTAACGGGGACTGCATTCGTACCGTGGCGCCGGTTGACAGAATACGCTTAAGCGCTTTTTGCGCCATCTCTTGGCGCAATTCAACCGGGTGATTGTAATGGCCCATGAGCGCTAGGTTTTTACCTGCCTTGACAACCCTCTCGAAAAGGCGCAATAAATCGTCGGCATCTTTATCAGTTACAAACCGCTGTGGCCAGTAAGCAACCGATTTAGTCCCAATGCGAATGTTTTGAATATGCTCGAGTTCTGGATCGAGTAGTGGCTCAATGTACCCAGTCAGCGAGCGGGTGTTCATAATGAGGGGATCCCCCCCAGTAATCAGCACATCCGTGACTTCTTTATGTTGCTTGAGATAGGAAACTAATTCGCTTGACTCTCTCGCATCGAACTTGAGGCCTTCCATGCCCACAAATTGCGGCCAGCGAAAGCAGAATGTGCAATAGGCATGGCAGGTTTGTCCGGCGCTTGGAAAGAACAACACGGTCTCTTTATATTTATGCTGTAGGCCCTGAACAGGGGCTCCATCTAGCATAGGCACGTTGTGCGTCATTTGGCCGGCTGGGTGCGGATTCATTTGCAAGCGGATTTTTTTAACTTGCATTTCAATCGCCGCCTCATCTTTTTTGATGAGCACTAAATCCCTCAGATGAGCATACTCTGCGGGTGGCAACATGTCTTGATGCGGAAAGGTGAGACGATACATTGGATCGTCTGGCACACGATCCCAATCAATCAACTCGCTCATGACATATTGATTCGTACGAAAGGGCAGGACACGCGAAACTACGAGTACTGCTTCGCGCAGTTCTGTTGGGATTTTTTCCCACTGCGGCGCTTGCTGGATGGATTGCCGGGTATAAGGCTTAAATTTCGGTGCAGCGAGAACCTCTTGAGTCACTTTATATACCCCTATTCAGTCTGATTTTCTTAAGAATTGCGCTTACATCTCAGCTTAACGATTAGATGGGAACTCAGGTTCCTTGCGGTGGCGATTGATGACTAAGCCCGTCACTGCCACAATCACTGCTAACGCTGTCGTGATCAGCATTTCCGTGCGGTGGTGAGGCTGGATAAACATGGCGAATAAGATCCCAACGATAGCTACAATGACAATCCAAGTGAGCCATGGGAAGAGCCACATCTTAAGTTTTAGTTGCTCACCGTTAGCGAGTAAGCGCTTGCGTAAACGCAGCTGAGAGACGGCAATGACTAAATACACTAACAACCCGATCGCGCCTGAAGTTGCGAGCAAGAAGGTAAATACTTGCTTGGGCATTATATAGTTGGCAATGACCGTTAAAAAAGCGACTGCGGTAGAGGCAAGCACTGCGAGTACTGGCACGCCATTGCGCGTTGTGCGTTGAATTGCAGCCGGGGCATCGCCACGCTGGCTAAGCGAAAAAATCATCCTTGAGGCAGTGTATAGAGCAGAATTTAGGCAACTAATTAACGCGATCAGGACAATAATATCCACCAGCGCTTTCGCATAAGGGATGTTAACTAACTCAAGCACACGTTGATACGCACCCATCTCTGGCAATAGGGGATCGTCCCATGGCACTAACGAGATCACTACGAAAAGCGAGGCTAGATAAAAGATACTGATACGCCAGATGGCGGAATTAGTCGCTCGGGTGATTTGCCGGACGGGATTTTTGGATTCAACCGCAGCAATCGTCGCGACTTCCGCGCCAAATAAGCTAAACATGGCAATCACCATGGCCCCGATCACCGCCTCCAAACCGTTTGGCGCAAAGCCGCCCACCGCATTAGAAAGCGCGCCTATGCCGCTGACGCTACTGTTTGGCAGAAAGCCCATAATCGCGGCCGCGCCAATGCAAATAAAGATAATAATTGCGGTAATTTTGGTGAGGGCAAACCAGAATTCAAGCTCGCCGTAGTACGCGACTTTCAATAAATTGCTTGAAGTTAGCGCCGCAGTAATCGTTAGAGCAAAGACCCAAGTGGCAATATCTGGAAACCATGAATGCAAAATAATCGCTGCGGCAGTCGCTTCTAGCGGGATGACTAAAACCTTGCGCCACCAATAAAGCCAGCCGATTGTAAAACCTGCCCAACGACCAATGGCATGATCGGCATAAGTTGAAAAAGAGCCCGTATCCGGTAAAGCGACTGCCATTTCGCCTAACATCCGCATGACCAATAAAACGATGATTCCTGAAATCAGATACGCAATGATCACAGCTGGCCCAGCCGCGGCAATCGCATGTCCAGAACCAACGAATAAGCCAGCGCCAATCACGCCGCCAATCGAAAGCATTGCAACGTGGCGTTCCTTGAGCCCAGTATCGAGAACACCGCAAGTTGCTGGTGCAGCAATTCGACTGCCCAATGGTTTGGTCATGCCTTTCTTCAATTTCTACTCCAATATTTTGAACATCTCGTTAGAACATTAGCTATTTTTCTAACGTTAAATTAACCAGAGCTTTCCAAAACGATACCTTCAGTTCTGGAAAATACAATGCTATAAATTAGCTATATTCACCTGAAAAAGCGTAAAAAACCAGTAGATTCCCCTCTATTCTAGTTAAGAACCTATTAAAATGAGGGCTTCGCGCAAAAAGCGCCAAGTCTAACAAAAATTATGCCTTCATTCGAGTTCTTTTCACCCTGCCCGCGCGGCCTTGAGGCAGTATTTGTTGACGAATTGCATGAGATTGCCTTACGTGCTCCTCTTGAGGTCGGCGCTTCTGTGCCGGGTGGCGTATATTTCACCGGCGGGCCCGCCGCTGCCATGGCCGTGAATTTGCATTCGCGTATTGCAAGCCGTGTCTTATTGAAAGTAGCCCAGCAATCTTATCACAATGAGAATGATCTCTTTGCGTTTGCGTCTGAGCAGGCTTGGGAGGATTGGTTCACGGCACAACAAACATTGCGCGTGGATATTACCGCGATTAAGACGGCGCCCGTGCGCAATGTAGGTTTCGCGGCTTTGCGTGTCAAAGATGCGATCTGCGATCGTCTGCGCGCGGTAACCGGCGCACGACCTAATATTGATACCGCCACACCAGATGTGCGGGTATTCGTTTTTCTGAGTGCCACAGAGTGCACGCTGTACTTAGATACAACTGGCGAAGCGCTGTTTAAACGCGGTTGGCGGCTTGATAAGGGCGCGGCGCCGCTGCGCGAAAATCTAGCCGCGGGTATTTTGCGCTTAAGCGGTTGGACGCCGGCGGTACCGCTCTATGATCCAATGTGTGGCAGCGGTACCTTTATTATAGAGGCGGCCCAGATGGCGCTTGGTTTGGCGGCTGGAGGCGAGCGCCATTTTGCGTTTGAAAAACTCCAATCCTACGATATGAGCGCATGGCCTATGTTAAAGGCAGCAGCGCTTGAGGCGCAACAGATAGCGCGTAGTCAGCACAGTGAGTTGAATATATTTGGTAGCGATATTTCGGGTGATATGCTGGTTAAAGCCCAGGCTAATCTAGAGCGGGCTGGGCTTCGTCAACTGTGGTTAAAGCAGGTTGATGCGTGTGCCATGGTAGCGCCTACGGAAACGCCAGGCATCATTGTCGCTAATCCGCCTTATGGCGAGCGGGTCGAGGTGCGTGGCCAGGCGCCGCGAGCGCGTAGCCAAGACCGTGAGATGCAGACTGGACGCCGCGACCAGAACGAATTTTTTCGCGACGCGCAGCCAGACGAGGCTAGCGCTGAATTTTTTCGTGCTTTTGGTGATGCTCTTAAACAACGTTTTACGGGTTGGCAAGCCTTTGTTTTAACTTCTGACCGCGGTCTGCCCGGCCAAATGCGTTTACGGGCAGCAAAACGAACCCCGCTTTTCAATGGCCCAATTGAGTGCCGGCTATTCCGCTTTGATCTGGTGACGGGTTCAATGCGCGAGCGGCGCTCCGATGAAGAGTAATTGTATTATTTTATGCGGCCCTGCTTTATATCAGTCTGCGGTCGCGGACCCCAAGCCGGCATTTTTATTTGCTCCTGACAAATCCAGACGATAGGATTGACGAATGACGCTTAGCCCGATTAGTATCCATAGCGTAGCTGGGGTCATCAGTAAACTGTGAGTTAAGCGGCTCATTTCGTGCCATCAATAGAAGCTAGAGGGACTATACACATTGCAAACTTGTATAGCATTTGTCATTCATTTTGAATAGGATGTGGGCTTGTGATAGGTGGCTCAAGCAAGTGGCGATGAGGCGGTAAGGTTAAAGAGTCGCTCCATCAGCTTGAAATGGAAGGAATTGCTTGGTGAACCGGGAGGGGCTCATATGTATCACGATGCAAAGAATCTCCGGGGTTTCGAATTTCAAGCGCAATGCTTTAGGCTATAGCCAGCTTCATTACTTCAAAGAAGGTAAAAAATACTTAGATCGGGCTTACCAACAGCAAAGTCAAAATCTGCTTGAAGCCCGGCGCTTATTCAGCAAAGCGCAAACCTTCTTTAATAAAATCCCCCCTGCCGAAAAAAATACAGAAATTAACAGAAATATAGCGCAAGCTCATCTTGAGCACGGTAATCGACTGCGAGATATGGGCTTTATCAAAGAGGCGCGTGCCAGTTACGAAGCTGCCCGAGCGTTTGATCAACCTGCCGCAGATGAAAAACTGCAAGCATTGAGCGTGGTTAAAACGCCAGGTTTTCCTCAAAAACTCGTATTTCAAAACTTAATTGCCTCTTCCGTCAATTTAGACGCCCGCGTACTGCTATCGTCTGCGGCGCTCAGGGCAACCTGCTTTAAGCATAATTTACCGCCTGTGGTGGTGGATACTGATCATTCAACGGCTGCGCGTGACATTAAAAATACTCGCCACTTAGCCCGCTGTCTGCAATCTACTCAATCACCTCCAACTCAAGAATTAAACGAATTAGCGCGTAATATCTTGGAGGCCTTCGCCCAAAGAGATTTCAAAGATTTAGATCTCTGGCGAGAAGTTGTGCCATTAGCGGCCACCGCAGATCCAGAGAAATGCCGTTATTTGATTGGCAAAGCTCATGATGCACTGGTGATACAAGAAAAACTCTTGGATCTATCTGCTCTCCAGAGTTTGGCTATGATGATTCACAACTTGCCGGAAGCGCTCTTTAAGAAAAGTGCAGGAGATTTAGTCAAACTGTTGCAAACCTTGACGAGGCGTTTATCTAGCGAGCATATAGAAGGTAATGTGCAGCAATTTCAGTTGCTGCTGCACACCACCTCACAGGTCTTAGACGCGATGGCCAAAGCGAGCGTTACCGGGATTAACCGTATCCAGGTTCAGGAACCGCTAGATAAGGTCTTAGCAAAATTAAGCCAAACGCCCGAGTTGCGCTTTCAAGCGTACTACGCGCGTCAAGCTTTAGCGCATATTCCGAATGATGAAAGCCGTTGGCAAGAAACATGGCGCCGGAGTTCAAGCGTCATTTTAGGCGCGACGAACTTGGCTCATGTGGTGCAGACTTTTGACCCGAAAAAATTGCTGAATGCTTTTGATCATTTTAGCGAGGCATTTTCTGGCGCGAGCGAGACCGTCAAGCGTTTAGCCGAGTTAGCCGATGAAATGAACGATTTTGGTGCCACTGTGCTGGCAACCGGCACGGCAATTCGTGATCGTTTAACAAAAAGTAAGCAGCAACGTTGGTATGCGGCGCTGCAATTCTTAGATACCTGCTTAGAAGAGGGCCAACTGGTGCCATTCGAGCAATTTGCTCGGCATAGTCTATATAGCCGCAACGAAGCCTTCTTATTAGGATTGTGCCAACGCTTAGAGCAAATAGCTCGTATCCAAACAGAGGACACCACGCAAGCCGCAGCCCTTCAGTTTTTAGGTGATGTGGTGCAAAACAAAAGCCGCCAGTGGGGGCAGTATGCCCGGGTGCAGCAAGCTGTCCGCCACGCCTTAGGCCGCTTGGCAAAGACCCAAACTTTATCTGAACGCATGCAAGCGCAAGTCAGAGCACTGCTAGAGCAGTTGCCGCCTATGCTTCAGCAAGCTAAAACAGCGCATGCTATAGATCACTACGTTGTGCCAGTATGGGATCCGGCTTGGCAGCAAGTGGGCACTCAGTTACTGCAGCTGGCGCGGGGAGATGATCTTCTTTTAACCCAGTCGCAAAGCGTTATGTTGCAAAGCAGCAAGGCCCCGCTGGCGTTTTTAGGTCTAGAGAAAGATATCTTGGCATTAGAAGCGCACTATGCAAAAGAGCTTGAGGAAGTGGATGAGGTAAAAGATGCCCTCGCGATGTATGTCGCGCCACAGGGCAAGCTGACCGTTGATGCGTCTGAGCACTTCGATTTAGAGCGCAAAGTGAGCGCATTTCTGGCATCAGAGAAAAAGGTATTTTTGTTGTTGGGCGAGGCCGGCTCTGGCAAATCAACCTTTAACCGGCACCTTGCCCGTCGCTTATGGGATGACTATCACAAAGCTCAGTCATCGCAGGAGCGTCCTATCCCCTTATTTATTCCACTTTCTACCTTGGAGGATTCAAGTAAGAATTTGATCGAGCAATATCTGGCAGGACAGGGTTTGTCAAAGGCTCAGATAGAGGCGTTACGTCAGGCACGTCGCTTTATCTTTATTCTAGACGGCTATGATGAGCTGGCCCAGCGCTCACGTGCTTTTTATGCAGATAACCGATTGGATCGGTGGCAAGCGCATGTGATCATGAGTAGCCGGCCAGAATATTTAGGGAGCGGCTATCAAAGTAAATTCCAGCCACAAGGCAAACCTCGTTTATTCGAAGAGTGTCGGCTGGCGCCATTTTCGGATGCGTCAATAGAACACTATATTCATCAATATGTGAAATATGTAAAGCCAAAATGGGGTGCTCAAGAATATCAACAGGCTTTTAAAGGTGCGCCGGAATTAAAAGATCTGGTGCGCAATCCCTTTATGCTCAATATGGCCTTAGAGGTATTGTCTACACTGGATTCGCACAAGAGCCGGAAGTCACGACTGACGCGCGTCGCGCTCTATGACATCTTTGTGGACAACTGGTCTGCGCGCTCGCAAGAACGCTTAGGGCGGATTCAATTAAGACCCGCGGAACAGGAGGCATTTGAGCGTTTAGATGAAGAGGGGTTTGTGGCCCACGAAATAGAGTTTAGTCAACGCTTTGCGGTAGCGTTGCATCTAGCTCGAGCGGTCACCGTCACTTATTCAGCGGCAAGTGATGCCAAGCATGGAGATTGGCGCGAAGAATTTTTAGGCAACGCTGAAAAGACGCGTTTGCTGCGCTTTAATGCTCCGTTAATCCGCCAAGATAATCAGTATCGCTTTATCCATAAATCGTTACAGGATTATTTTGTGGCGCGTGCGCTATGGGAAGAAATGAGAACCTCTGCTGGGAGCGGGCAAGAGTTATCTAAGGAACTTAGTGCCACGAACAATCAACGTCTGTTATGGAACGAGTTGGAAGATTTTTTTGCGTTGCAGCCAGCGGCGTTGCTCAACCAACTTAACGTAGTGGAAGATCCAGCGGTACTGAGTTTTTTAGTCGAGCAAGTAAGGCAGGAGCCTACTTTAATCAAGTCCCTCTTAGCGTGGGTCAAGGCGTCAAAGACCCGAGATGGCATTGACAGAGCCGCGGCCAATGCTTTGACTATTTTAGTCAAGGCAGGCCGGCAATTGAATGGCTTAGATTTGAGCCAAATCAAAGTGCCGGGAGCGGATTTAAGTTATGGGGTCTTTGACCAAACTCAATTTAAAGGGGCGGATTTAAGGGAAGTCAAATTTCGCGGCGCATGGTTGCGTGGGGCAAACTTAGAGACGGCACAGTTGAGAGGCATTAACTTTGGTGAGTTGCCTAGTTTAGAGTTGAATAGCAAGGTGTCTGATTGTTGTTATTCCCCTGATGGGCACTGGTTGGCTGTGGGTACCAGCGAGGGCGAGATAAAACTGTATCGAACTGAAGCATTAGAGTTGGTGCATACGCTTGCAGGGGCGGATGATGCTGTGAGGGTGAATAGTGTGAGTTTTTCACCAAACAGCGAATTCCTGGCGTCAGGAGGAGAGGATACAAAGGTGACGCTATGGCAAGTAGAAAGCGGAGATGCAGTGCATGTGTTTGAAGGCCATAGCGATGCGGTGAATAGTGTGAGTTTTTCCCCCAATGGTGAATTCCTGGTGTCGGGGAGTCGGGATAAAACGGCGAAATTGTGGCGCACAGAAAGCGGCGAAGAATTGCATACGTTTGCCGGGCATAGTGACCGGGTGAGGAGCGTGAGTTTTTCGCCAAACGGTGAGATTTTCGCGTCGGGGAGCAAGGATGGGACGGTGAAACTATGGCGCACCGCAGGCGGAGAAGCGTTACGTACACTTGAATGCCATGGTAGCGCAGTCAATAGTGTGAATTTTTCGCCTAATGGCGAATTGCTGGCGGCCGGCAATTACAGGGTAGCGAAGCTGTGGGAAGTAGCAAGTGGTAAAGAATTACATGCGCTTGAAGGGCATAATGGTTGGGTGAGTAGTGTAAATTTTTCGCCCAATGGCAAGTTTCTGGCCTCGGGCAGTTCAGATAATATGGTCAAGCTATGGAGCGTAGAAAGCGGCGAGGAATTGTCTACGCTTGAAGGGCATAGCGGTAGGGTAAAAGGGTTGAGCTTCTCGCCAGACAGCAAGTTTTTGGTGTCGGGGAGTGGGGATGGAACGGTGAAGTTATGGCGAGTCGAAGACGGGGAAGAGCGGCCTATGCTCGGAGGGCATAGTCATGGGGTGAGGAGTGTGAAATTTTCCCCCAACGGTGAGTATCTGGCGTCGGGCAGTGCGGATAACACGGTAAAACTATGGAGTGTAAAAAGCGGCGAAGAATTACGTACGCTTACAGGTCATACACTCAGTGTGCTTAAAGTCAATTTCTCACTAGATGGCAAATTTTTGGCCTCAGGGAGTTGGGATAATACGGTGAAGCTGTGGAATGTAGACAACGCAGAAGAGTTGCATACGTTTGCAGGACATAGTGAAAGGATCAGTAGCGTGAGTTTTTCGCCAGATGGCAAACTCCTGGCCTCAGGGAGTTGGGATAACACAGTGAAGCTATGGAGCGTAGACCGCAAAGCAGAGCTATATACCCTTAAGGCCCATGATAGTTGGGTGAGTAGTGTGAATTTTTCACCAGACGGTAAGCTCCTAGCGTCGGCGAGTAAAGATGGGAGCGTGAAGCTATGGAACATAGAAAACGGAGAAATGTTGCGTGTGCTTGAAGGGCATTGGCCTGGGGTCAGTAGCGTGACTTTTTCGTCAGATGGCAAGCTGCTGGCGTCAGGCGGGGCTGATAAGGTAGTGAAGCTATGGCAAGTAGACAGCGGAAAAATAGTGCACACGCTTGCCGGACATACTCATTGGGTGATGAGCGTGAATTTCTCACCAGATAACACGCTTTTGGTGTCGAGTGGCAAGGATGAGGCGGTCAGGCTGTGGTCAGTAGAGACAGGAGAATGCAAGGCGACACTGCCCTGTTTTTTTGACTGGGTTGATTCAATCGTTTGGCCTGAGTCCGCGGAACATATTATCAAATTGGCGGGTGGCAAAGGGCGGGCCGCGCATATTTGGCAAATAGAACCGAAAGCGAATGATTGGCGGGTCGGGTTATATTGGGCTTCATCTCAAAACCAACTCACCTTAACCCATGCCTCGATTCAAGATGCACAAGGCTTAAGTCCAATGAACGTTCGCTTATTCGCACAAAGGCAAATACAAGGATGATTAAATTAAAAAGAACTCGTTCAGGGAAAAAAATTAGCCATTCAGCCTAGTATTTATTATTGGGTCATCGTGCCAGAATATTTAGCATTCTCAACCTGTTGGCGGTAAGTCAACAAACAAGATAAATGCTAGATGAACAACTTATCAATGCCGCACGATGCCTTATTTAAATTATTTCTTATGGATATCGAAATTGCTAAAGAATTTCTACAAATCCATTTGCCTGACTCTTGGCAACAAGAATTTGATTTCAATACTCTATCCCTTGCTCCGGGCGCATTCGTTGAGGCCAATTTAAGCCAGCATTACAGCGACATTGTCTATTCAGTCCACGTAATGAAAAACCAAGGCTTAGCGTATATCCTGCTAGAACATGAAAGTGCGGTGGGTAAGTTAACACCTTTTAAGCTGTGGCGTTATCAAAGTGCCATCATGAAACAACACCTTAATCAAGGCGATACATTGCTACCGGTGGTATTGCCATTAATTTTTTATCGGGGTACAGATCCATATAAAGGCTCACTCTGTCTCTTAGAGTGCTTCAGACACAAGCCAATAGCACAAAAAATATTTGCATTAACAGAACCCATTCAACTGATTGCGTTATCGACGATACCAGACGAGATGTTGATGACACATAAACGTTGTGCAGTAATGGAATTGGCGCAAAAACACATTCATGGTTTGGAGTTGATGGAGCTTGCACCAAAAATATTTGAGCTATTTGAGCGTTATCCAATTTCTATTGAAAAAAGAAAAGCATTGCTATATTATCTAGCAAATGAAGGCCGAGGATTAGACAAGCAATTTGTCCAATCTATGATTAACATTGCACCACATTACCAGGAGGATATTATGTCTGCTGCACAATATTTAATTGAAGAGGGCCGGCAAAAAGGGCTACTCGAAGGATTGCTTGAAGGACAGCAAAAGGGGCTACTCGAAGGGCAGCAAAAGGGACTGCTCGAAGGTTGGCAAAAAGCTGCGCTTGAAATTGCTAAGAATTTGCTAGCAGGAGGTGCCGCGCTAGATTTGATCAAGCAAGCCACTAAACTTTCTGACGATAAAATCAAAGAGCTTACATGTCATTGAATTGTACGTCTTAGACAGGAGCCCAGCATTGAACGTCTGGGCAGACGGCCTGCAGAAAGGTTTGCAAGAAGGTTTACAACGAGGTCGCCGAGAAGAAACGAGTACCATTGTTCAGAGTTTGAGAGCGATGGGAATGGACAACGCTTTCATTGAGAAGGCCACTGGGCTAAGAGAGAAAGAAATCGCCACAATCCTTAAGCAAACACACTAAGAAAAGCTTAGATATTAAAAGCAAGAGGGGCAAAATACTCTTCTGACGCCACAACGTCGGCATCCTACGCCTACATCTTGACCCATTTAAGTTGCCGATGAATTTCTTCGTTCATCCGCGTATTTTAAGTAAAACTATATCTGTAAATCACGCATTTAACCACTTGAAGTGTTAGGAGAAAATAAACATGTCCGATTTATCTGCTGTGCGGTCTATCTTTCCGATTTCGTGCCAGTACTTCTGGCGTATCCATCTAGGAAATAGTTTTGCGTACGATTGGATCTAAGAACTCAAACCAACAGCAAAGGTAGGATGGAATAACGCGGATAAAGGAAAGACGTAAAAGCGAGCCAGCCAGCTTTTGCGTGTGTTCTTGGCATTGGAGAACTGGAGGCGGGAGTCGGAATCGAACCGGCGTTGACGGCTTTGCAGGCCGCTGCATGACCACTCTGCCATCCCGCCATGTATCAAGCTTGACTGGGCGACAATGTTTACATTGCCAGTCATCCCTCTATATGTAGACTGATAGATTGGAGCGGGAAACGAGACTCGAACTCGCGACCTCCACCTTGGCAAGGTGGCGCTCTACCAACTGAGCTATTCCCGCATAAATTGCAATGCGCGTTTTGCGTCTTATTTAATGCAAAGACGAGATTATGAATAAGTGCTTATTTGGTGTCAAGTGATTGCTACAATATACTTACATTTAGATGTAAAAGAAGGGGCGATCGCTAGGGTAAAATTGGGTGGCAAGGCCAATTAGGGGCTGGATTTAGAGGAAAAGGTTGTACGTGAATAAAGCTTGGATTAAAGAATCGGAACCCGCTGAGCCAAATGAAATGGAGCTTGAGCAGGTGCAAATACCCGCTGGGGCGAAGAATTACATGACGCCAGCAGGCTATCGTAAATTAAAAGCAGAGTTATTGAGTTTGCTTGATCATGAGCGGCCTGAGGTGGTTCGCACCGTATCCTGGGCGGCTGCCAATGGAGACCGTTCGGAGAATGCAGATTATATTTACGGCAAGCGGCGCTTACGTGCAATCGACAAACAAATTCGATTTTTGACCAAGCGGCTGGATAATGCGGAGGTCGTAGACAGCAGTTACCAAGAAAATCTAGATCAGGTGTTTTTTGGCGCAACGGTTACCTATGCGACAGATGAGGGCGTTGAACACTCCGTCACCATTGTCGGGGTGGATGAAATTAATCTAGAGCAAGGTCATGTGAGTTGGGTCTCACCGATTGCGCGGGCTTTGCTTAAAGCAAAAATAGGTGACACGGTGCCGCTTCATACGCCAACCGGCATAATGCAAATCGAGGTGCTTAAGATCCAATACCCTGACCGAGCCGATGCGGGTTAAGTGAGACTTCTATATGCGTGCGCCAAGCACGGTTCTTGGGGATAGTAATACCATTAATAATCTGGCCGCTCGCGCTCAATCTGCATACCGCCATTGCGACGGCTAGCTTGGTTTTCGCCAGATTTTTCGCGGGCGATACGCATAATATCCGGATTGATGCGCGTGCGGCGCATCACATTCGCTAGATGCACTCGATTAGCCACCTGAATCACCAGGCGTAGCACAGCAGATTCTTGGGCGAAATCTTCGTCCATCGCAATATGCGCAATATTGGCATCGGCGGCTGTAATATCCGCTGCAATGCGCGCAAAAACGCCTTTTGTTTTACGCACTAGGATCTTGATCACGACATCGAACAAACGTCCTGGTTGGGGTGCCCAGGCGATATCAATCCAACGCTCTGGATCGCGCTTGTGAATGCGGTGGGCTACGCGGCATTCTGTGGTGTGAACCGCCATCCCCAGGCCGAGTCCAATGTAGCCCATGATGGCGTCCCCTGGAATCGGGCGACAGCAGGACGATAATTGGACAGACATGCCCTCAGCGCCGCTAATCATAATGGGGATTGGACTATGGGTGCTGTTGGCCGGGGCGGTGTCTGACCCTAGAGGCTTAGTCTGTGTATCTTTATGAGCTTCATCTTCATGTCCTCCTAGCAAGACCTCAATCCGTTTCGCCATGACGGCGGCAATGCAACGGCCCAGTCCAACGTCAGCGAAGATTTCTTGGCTGCTGTGATTCGTCCATTGCTCTAGTTTGCTCCAAACCTGCGGCGTCATGCTTTCTAATGAGAGGCCATAGCCTTTGAGGGCTTGTTCTATAAGCCGTTTACCCAATTGTATGGATTCATTGAAGCGCATCGTTTTGAGGTAGTGCCGAATGGCCGAGCGCGCTTTGCCAGTGCGCACGAAGCTAAGCCACGCTGGATTCGGCTTGGAAGAGGGGGCGGTGATAACCTCGACAATATCGCCGCTTTGCAACTCAGTGCGCACCGGCAGCATTTCATTGTTGATTTTTACTGCGGCGCATTGATTGCCCAGTTCGCTGTGGATGGCGTAAGCGAAATCAAGTGCCGTGGCGCCACGTGGCAGCGTGATGATGCTTGATGCCGGCGTAAACACATAGACGGCATCTGGAAAGAGGTCGATCTTAACGTGTTCCAGGAACTCACTCGCATCGCCCGCTTCCAATTGAATATCCAGCAACGATTTGAGCCATTGATGAGCGCGTTGTTGGACATCGTTCAGATCTGCGCTGCCATTTTTATAGAGCCAATGCGCAGCGACGCCGGCCTCGGCGATATCGTGCATCTTTTCGGTACGGATCTGAAATTCAACGGGGGTGCCAAACGGGCCCACCAGTGTGGTATGCAATGACTGATAGCCGTTGATTTTGGGAATCGCGATGTAATCTTTAAATTTACCGGGTACGGGTTTGTAAAGGGAGTGCAAGACTCCCATACATAAATAACATTCAATTGGTTTTTCGACCACGATGCGAAAACCATATACGTCAAGAACTTGCGAAAACGACAATTGTTTGTCACGCATCTTACGGTAGATGCTATAGATGGTTTTTTCGCGGCCCGTGACTTCGCAGTCAATCTGCTCATCTGCAAATGCGTACTGGACTGCCTCCAGGATTTTGCCAACCACTTCACGGCGATTACCGCGTGCTGCTTTTATGGCTTTTTCAATCGTTGCGTAGCGATGCGGATGAAAATTCGCAAAACTAGTTTCCTGCAATTCCCGATAGGTATTATTTAAGCCTAGTCGGTGTGCAATCGGCGCATAAATATCGTTCGTTTCACGCGCGACGCGGCGGCGTTTCTCCGCCGGCACAGCGCCGAGTGTGCGCATATTGTGCAAACGATCGGCTAATTTGACGAGGATCACACGCACATCGCGCGCCATGGCCAGCATCATTTTGCGGAAATTTTCCGCTTGTGCATCTTCGCGACTGCGAAACTCCATGCGGTCGAGTTTGGATAAACCATCGACCAATTCAGCGACCTTCGGCCCAAAATGCTCCGCCAACGCGTCTTTGGTGACCCCTTGGTCTTCCATCACATCATGGAGCAAGGCTGCCATAATGGATTGCGCATCGAGTCGCCAGCTGGCGCAAATTTCGGCAACTGCAATCGGATGGGTGATGTAGGGTTCGCCACTTTGCCGATACTGGCCAAGATGAGCTTGATCGCTGAAATGGAAAGCAACTTTGATTTGCTCGATTTCTGACTGTTCGAGGTAATCGGATAAAGCTGCGGTTAATTGTGCGATTGAAACGACTTCATGCTTACGCGGCTGTTCAGGCGTGGCAGTGGGGCCAAATAAATGCTTAAACGACTGCTCAAGCACTTCATCGATATATTGGCGCGCTACCGGTGTATCTGATTTGGAGGCAGAGGATGGACTTTCGTTCATATTTGCCTCCATAAATTAATCGTACTCGCTTGAGATGAGCGCGGCTGGATGTGCTTACAGCGGCACTTTTTTTAACATCTCATTAATCTCTACAACGCCGTCGGCAATCTCACGCAAAGCGGCAACAGGCGGCTTATTGCGGTTACCCACTTTAGTGGCGTGTCCTAAGATGAGCTGGCGCGCCCGGTAAGTAGCCGCCAGCGTAAGATCAAAACGATTGGTACCGGGTTGCAGGCAGTCTTCGATAGTAATGCGGGCCATGATGAGTTCTTCCTTTATAAGAGTAAGTGCATTTTACCTCAGTAGGGTTTAAAGAGGTTTTTAAAGGTATTTTGTTGTTTAATTGGCGTTAGGCGCATGAATGCCTAACTCAGTAAACAACTGAGCATGACGCGCACACTGCGAGGCAAAGCGTAGCCGTGTCGTGGTGACAATCGATTGCAATTGGGCGAGTGCATGTGCAAACACATCGTTGATGACGACGTAATCAGCTTCGGCGGCATGTGCTATTTCGTTGCCGGCGGCGAGCAACCTTCTCACAATCACATTGGGCGCATCCTGCCCGCGTTTTTTTAGCCGTTCTTCGAGGGCCTCAAGCGAAGGCGGTAAAACGAAAATGCTCACCGCATGACTAAACTGCCGGCGTATTTGCCGCGCGCCTTGCCAATCAATTTCAAGCAGCACATCGTGGCCAGCTTCGATCTGTTTTTCAATCCACAGGCGTGAAGTCCCATAATAATGTCCATGCACCTCGGCGCTCTCGATAAATTCACCGCTGGCGCGGCGCACGAAAAAATCTTCCTGAGTCACAAAATGATAAGCCTGTCCATCTACCTCACCAGGCCGAGGCGCGCGTGTCGTATAAGAGACCGATAAACTAATGCCTGCATCTTGCTCAAGTAAGGCATTGACCAGCGTTGATTTGCCAGCGCCTGAAGGCGCTATGACCATAAACAAATGGCCAGGATACTGATTGTCCGCTGAGTGGCTGCGTGGAGTGGCAGAGGGAGGCATGGAAGCTGAGGTGGCCTGGCTCATGATAAAACGGGCTCCAGTTTAAAAATGCTCTCTCGCATGATTGGGGACCGCGAGAGAAGGGTTATAGCTTGAAAATAGGTGCTGAATAATAAGCCAGAAGCTTACTCCAAATTTTGTATCTGTTCGCGCATTTGCTCGATTAAAAGCTTAAGCGACATGGCGGTATCGGCCAGTTCCTTAGCGGCAGCTTTTGAGCCAAGTGTGTTGGCTTCTCGGTTGAGCTCTTGCATCATGAAATCAAGCCGCTTGCCCACTCGACCACCTTGCTGGGTCATGCGTCTGGTCTCGTTTAAATGAGCCGATAGGCGCGACAATTCTTCATTGATATCAATGCGAATGCCGTAAATGGTCATTTCCTGCCGTATGCGCTCGGCGGTTTCCTCTGGCGAGACCAGCGCCGGCGCATTGCCTGCGGTGGCCAGTCCAAGCGCCTCTTGTAGACGTTCGACAATCTTCTGTTGGTGCTTGGCCATTAATTCTGGCACCCAAGGCGTAATTTGACTGACAAGGCTCTCCATCTCAGCCACTTTGGCAAGCAGCATGGCTGCAAGTTGCGCGCCTTCGCGTGCGCGCATGCTAATTAATTCGTGGAGGGCTTGCTGAGCGCATTTGATCACGGTTTCGCTCAAACTATCTGCCATTTGAGCGCTGCCGTTACGTCTACTCAGTACGCCAGGCCAATGCAAAATCTCGTTAGTTGTCAGCCGTCCCGCTGCTGGAAAGTGGCGCAATATCTGAGGCTCAAGTAAAGCGAGCTGTTCTAGCGCATCATGGTTAAGCGTATTGATTGTAGGAAGTATTTCACTGCGCTGCAGATTGATGCGAATCTCGACTTTGCCGCGGCCTAATTTTTGTGTCAACATTTCGCGCAAGATGGGTTCACTGGCGCGAACGTCATCGGGGATACGAAAATTGAGATCCAGAAAACGCGAGTTAACGGTGCGTAACTCAACCGATACACTCGTTGGTGGATCACCACTATCCGCTACAATAGGTACTTCGTGTGTGACGCTGGCATAGCCGGTCATGCTATAAATCATCATTGTGCTCGCTAGATGTTGCAACGCCATCTAAATAACGGCGAGAAAATTCATTTTAACTAGGTCAAGGGTAGATTACCGTATTCTAAAGGATATACGCTTCCTTTATTCTTGGTAGCAACGCGCTTAGGCCGCGTAGCAGTATATAATTAGCGCTCTATGAATGGATTATCACTACGGCCGGATGGCCGCTCCCCTGGTCAAATGCGTGAAGTACGCGTGACCCGCGATTACACAAAACATGCCGAAGGTTCGGTATTGGTTGAATTTGGTCATACCAAAGTGATTTGTACGGCGAGCGTCGCTGAGCGAGTGCCAGAATTTTTGCGCGGACAAGATCAAGGTTGGCTCACCGCGGAATATGGCATGTTGCCGCGCGCGACCCATACGCGTAGCGAGCGCGAGGCAGCACGCGGTAAGCAGACCGGCCGCACCCAGGAAATCCAGCGTTTAATTGGACGTGCGTTACGTGCAGCATTTGACCTTAAAAAGCTTGGCGCGCGTACGCTGCATATCGATTGCGATGTGATTCAGGCTGATGGGGGCACACGCACGGCGAGTATTACCGGTGCTTTTGTAGCCGCGCACGATGCGGTAACCCAGCTACTGACAACCCGGCGGATTGCGCTGTCGCCCATCACGGATTGGGCGGCTGCGGTGTCAGTTGGGATTGTCAATGGCGTTCCTGTGCTTGATCTGAACTACGATGAAGATGCGCAATGTGGCACCGATATGAACGTCGTGATGAACGGCCAAGGTCATTTCGTCGAAGTCCAAGGCACCGCCGAGGGAGTTGCTTTCTCGCGAGTAGAAATGAATCAGTTGCTTGATCTGGCGCAGTCCGGTATCGCAAGTCTAATCACAAAACAAAGAGAAGCGTTGGGACTCGATGTTGCGTAAAGCTGCCCAGGTGGTGTTAGCGTCAAACAATGCCAATAAGCTGCGTGAATTTACCGCTTTGTTGGCGCAAGCGGGACTTAAATTAGTGCCGCAAAATGAGCTTGGTGTGACACCAGCGGCAGAACCCTACCTAACCTTTGTTGAAAATGCGCTGGCTAAAGCACGCCATGCCGCGCGTGCAAGCGGCATGGCTGCGCTGGCGGATGATTCCGGTTTATGTGTGCACGCGCTGCAGGGTGCGCCTGGCGTGCATTCAGCTCGATTTGCGCAACGCGCGGGTGGCGCTAAAACAGATGCGGCCAATAACGCACTGTTACTCAGCGAGCTTGAGTCGTATCGCGACCGGCGTGCGCATTACACTTGTGTCTTAGTCTATGTCGCACACGAGCATGACCCTGAGCCAATCATCGTTGAAGCACGCTGGTACGGTGAAATTGCAACCGCTGCGCGCGGCGCACATGGTTTTGGTTATGACCCACTTTTTTATCTGCCAGAACTCGGACAAACGGCCGCTGAATTAGACCCAACGATTAAAAATACCATCAGTCATCGTGCCCTCGCGAGTGCGCGCTTATTGCTGCGTCTCAAAAACGAAGGCGTTGAGACCGCGCTATGAGCTTAGATATAAGCTTAGTCAAGCCAGTTGTTATAAGCTTGCCAACCGCGCAACGTAGCGTAGTCGCTCCGCTGTTCGCGCCGGGGCGGATTCAACTGTCTGCCTTGCCACCGCTTTCGCTCTATGTGCATTTTCCATGGTGCGTTAAAAAATGTCCCTACTGCGATTTTAATTCGCATGAATGGAAGGGGGCTGGTGAGTTTCCAGAAGAGGCCTATCTTGATGCGCTCTGTGCGGACCTCGAGCATGCGTTGCCATTGATCTGGGGGCGGCCGGTTCATTCGATATTTATTGGCGGCGGGACGCCTAGCCTTTTGTCGGCAGCAGGCCTTGACCGCTTGCTAGCGGATGTACGCGCGCGCTTGCCGCTGGTGGCAGATGCGGAAATTACATTAGAAGCGAATCCTGGTACCTTTGAGGCTGAGAAATTTAGCCAATTTCGCACCAGTGGCGTTAACCGTTTATCGATTGGGATCCAAAGTTTCAATGGCGCACATCTGACTGCGCTTGGTCGCATCCATGATGCGCAGCAAGCACGGCGAGCCACCGAAATTGCGCAACACGTGTTTGGTAACTTTAACCTTGATTTAATGTTTGCGCTGCCAGGTCAGACCCTAGAGGAATGCCGCGCAGATCTAGCAACCGCGCTCTCCTATAACCCGCCCCATCTCTCGCTGTATCAGCTCACGCTTGAACCTAACACCCGCTTTGCAAAATACCCGCCGATCTTACCTAATGACGATCTCTGCGCGGATATGCAGGAGTGGATTCAACTGAGGATGCAGGAGGCGGGCTACCTTCAGTACGAAGTCTCCGCCTATGCGCAGCCAGGCCAATCCTGTCGGCACAATCTGAATTATTGGCGTTTTGGTGATTATCTCGGCATTGGCGCAGGCGCGCATAGCAAATTATCTTTTCCAGAGCGAATCATCCGGCAAATCAGGTATAAGCATCCAGCGACCTATCTCACGCAATGCAAGCAGGCGCTTCCCGTACAGGAAGAACATGAGGTGCGTACTCATGACCTGCCGTTTGAATTTATGTTGAACGCATTGCGCTTGCCGGAAGGGTTTCCAGTCTATCGTTTTATTGAGCGTACTGGCTTGTCGCTCAGCACCATCGAGGCGCCATTGCGTGCAGCCGAAGCACGCGGGCTACTGCTGCGTGACCATGAAACGATTGCGCCAACGCCACTTGGCCGGCGTTTTTTAAATGATTTACAGAGTTTGTTTTTGTGAGCCCATGCGTTACAATAGCGTCCTCTTTGGAGGCGTGGCCGAGTGGTTGAAGGCAGCTGACTTGAAATCAGCCGTACGGGCGACCGTACCGTGGGTTCGAATCCTACCGCCTCCGCCAGTTATAGCGCAAACCTTGCCAAGATTTAAAAAAATAAGTATTTAAAAGGGTTGGCGAGGTTTTTGTTGCAAATAATGCCCAGGTTTAACAAGGGGCAGCCAGTGCAAATTGTGGGTAACTTTCAGGATTTTAAGGGAGCGTTAATCGTTCGATAAGCGTTGCTACGCAGCCTGCAAAATTTCCTTGACGAACATTTTTTTCGTGCCTATTATCCATTCAGCAGTTCATCTGAAATCGAAGTACAAAAAGTGTTGAATGTAGCGGTCTAGTTTGGGCATGAACATAGATTAGGGGGCAATGTAAGCTGTATGCTTGCATTGAAGTGTTTTATATTAAAAGGAATGTGGGTGTGCGATAGGATGCTCAGGTTGAGTGTCCAATAGCAAGGTTAAGGCAAGTGCATGTAATTGGCGCCCAATCCTCTATCTCTTTTCCATTTTGAAATAAGTTCATTGCAAAATGGCTGGATTAAGCTGGCCTATTTATTGCATAAATGAGGCCGTCTAAATCCAGGGAAAGCCCAGTCCCTTTTTCTGAGTGTAAATATCTCCTCGCAACATATTCTCACGCGCCTTGCCTTTGTGCGGATGAATTGAAACGCTCCGCTGTCTGACAAATGAGGTCAACACCAGTGCAGGGGGTGGCGAAAATCCTTAGTGAGAGTTCATTATGTTAGGTAATCCTATTTCGCAAGCCATGAGCCGTAATCAAGCACAGGTGCTCGCGCAAATCTATCTGGATCAAGCCCGTCAGCAAAAGACGGCGAAGAGTTTCGAGGTGTCCTTAGCCTTGTATGACCAAGCAAAAGTGACCTTTATGCATGTCGCAAATGGTCGCCAACTTATGCCTTCGTTATCGGAGGTGAAAGACGCTTTGATCGAAGCCATGACGCCTAAGACACAGGAAGAAGTGTTGCTGCACCGGCGCATTGCAGAGGTGTATTTTGAGCGCGCGGAACTGTTGGAAAAATTGGGCAAAGCGGCAAAAGCGGAAGCGAGTTACAGGAAAGCGCAAGCGTGGGGCTATGACGCGAGCAAGTTAGCCCCTGTGCCGCCTGAGTCGTTACCTGCGCGTGGAGTGTCGGCTTTGGCACAGACGGTGGCTTCTGCCTCAATGCAGCGGCTGTCTGCCACATCGCTCCAAGAAAAAAGCGAGTTGGTTGATTATCTGTTTGAAAAGGCGCTGTTGACGCTTAACACCTTAGAGGTGTCGAATAAACCGAGCCTGTTTCTGGTGTATGCCCATGACAATGATGCTCATGGAGAGGCGAAGGCCTCGACATCTAAATATTTAATCAATAATTTATCAAAAATCCGAGGCGTGACGCTTTATTCGGATCAAACGCCGATAGGACAAGCGTATTCAAGCTCGGTTGAAAGTCTGGAAGCGGATGGCAAGCTAGAAGATATTTTAACCAATCAGCTTTGCTTGCTGCCCGCTCAGTTGCGAGCTGATGTGGAGCCGGTGAATAAGGTGATTGTGTGTTGTTCTGATGTCTTAGGAAGCTACCTAAAAGGGCAGTCCTATAAAGAGTTTCGTGATGAGCTTAAAAAAGCCTATGACGAAGATCGAGAAGTCTACCTCAAAGACGATAAACAAAAGGGTACTCCAGCGTTACGTGAGGTAGTCAGAAAATTTTCCCAAGAGGAAAAATATAAGTTGGAGTTCCATCATGTATTGACGGAAATGGCCTTTTTGGAAATTCGCGCAGCGCATCTGGAAGGTCAACACGGCATAATCCCGGTTTCATTGACCGCAAATAGCTATGACTACTGTCTGAAGGAATTTATTGAGTCGACGACAGTTCGGATGGAGGATCCTCTGCGATTTGATTTGCAAGCGAAAAAGGGAGAGGAAGTTTATCTGAACCAAGGTTCGCATGGTGTGCTGTTTAAGGTGATCGAGCGGCTGTTAGTGGGCAGTGATGAGGCTAAAACGTTTCTAAGCAAATTTTGGGATGGTCACAGCAATTTTATATCCTGTTTAAAGAGTGATTCAAAGTTTGGCAGGCTAGAGTTTGCGAAGCTATTAGATGGCATCTTCGACGGTATACGGACAACGTTGCACAGCCAGCTTGCGTCGACCATGCAACAGCAGCATCAGCAACTGCGGTTGCTGAATGCAGACCCGAGAGCTGCGCTGAAGGAACAGTATTTTGCTGCGCTGAAGCAAGATGAGGCATTTAATGAAACGCTACAGCTGTATGTTGAACCGCAGGGTAAAGCGAGTCTGCAAGGAGTTGCTACCGGCCTGTTAGCGCAGGTCGAAGGGTTGCTCAAAGATAAACGGGTGATTTTGTTGAAGGGAGATTCTGGATCGGGGAAAACGACGTTCAGCCGAGTGCTAGAAAAGCACTTATGGGAGAATAGAAAAGAAGCGGATGAAGCGATTCCGCTGTTTATATCTCTGGCGAGTATCGATAAGCCAGAGCACGATCTGATTGGCAAAGCATTAAAGAAAAGAGGGTTGTCAGAATATCAGATAGAGAAGTTAAAGAAAAAGCATAAATTTGTATTTATTTTGGACGGTTATGATGAGATACGTCAGACGCGGAATCTGTATCTGAGTAATGAGATCAACCGTGCGGGCAACTGGCAGGGCCAAATGTTAATCAGTTGTGGCAGCGAGTATCTTGGCGGAGAGTATGGCAAACGTTTTCAACCAAAGCCGCGTCTTAAGGGGGAGGACGTGTTATTTCAAGAGGTGAAAATTGAGCCGTTTTCAGAAGCAAAGCGCAATCAGTATCTAGAAAAATATGTGCAGCACAACGCTACGGGCTGGACCGCGCAACGATATCAGTTTGCGCTTAAACAAGAACATTTAAAAGAATTGGCGAGCACGCCGTTTCTGCTGCGAGTGGTGCTGGAAGCTTTGCCGTACCTAGAAAATGAGTTGAAAGAGCGAAGTGCGGTGCAGTTACGGTTGGATCTGTATGATCAGTTCTTTAGACAGTGGTTTGATCGCAACCAGCAGTGGTTAAGCGCGCAAAATTTAACAGGGGCAAAAAGAGAGCTGTTTAGAGAATTGTGCGATGATGATTTTGCCGAGCACGGAATTGGATTTGTGCAAGAGTTAGCGGTGCATTTGTATACAGAGAATGGGGGTAACCCCGTTGTTGAGTATTCGTTGCGCCAAGACAAGGGAAATTGGAAGGGGAGCTTTTTCGGTCGAGAAGACGAAAAGCAACTGTTGCGAGAAGCGTGGCCGCTGATCCGAAGCGGGAATCAATACCGGTTTATCCATAAATCGCTGCTGGAATATTGCGCAGTGCGGACGTTGTTTGATTCATTCGATGCGTGCATAGAGCCGGAAAGCCGCTCGCGTCGAGGTAGTGATGCATCAGTTTATAGTTTTGAAAAGCAAGCTGTTGTGCCGCGTCGAACGCTGGTAGGGTTATCGTTATCGCCGAAGCATTGGGTAGGGGATCAGGGTGTTGTGGGCTTGTTGACGGATCGTGTTGCTCAAGAGACTGCTTTTAAGGCTCAGCTGTTAAGGATAGTCGAGCGGTCGAAAACGGATGGTGAGTTGCGGCAAGCAGCAGCGAACGCGATAACGATTTTAGTTAGAGCAGAGGTGCCGTTTACCGGGGCGGATTTAAAGGGAATTCAGATACCTGGAGCGGATCTGAGTGGTGGTGAGTTTAATGGTGCGCAGCTGGAGGGGGCGGATTTAAGAAAGGTGAATTTACGGAATATAAAGCAGGAGGGTGTGAATTTAAGTGGCGTGAAGATGTCAGGGGTACAGTATGGAGATTGGTCGTATCTTGAAGAAGAAAGTAATGTGGATTCGATCTCGAATTGGGAAGTAATCCGCACCTTAGACGGACATACCGGAGACGTTACTAGCGTTGTGTATTCGCCGAGCGGCTCGCAGCTCGCGTCGGGGAGTTGGGACAATACGGTACGCCTGTGGGAGGCGGAAAGCGGAGTACTTGTGCACACTTTAGAAGGACATACCAACAGGGTTTATAGCGTAGCGTATTCGCCGAGCGGAGATCAACTCGCCTCGGGGAGTCGGGACAATACGGTGCGAGTGTGGGATGCTAACACGGGAGCGTCCCACCACACCTTGCGCGGCCATACCGCCTATGTTTGGAGCGTAGCGTATTCGCCGAGCGGAGATCAGCTTGCCTCGGGCAGTGATGACCAGACGGTGCGAGTGTGGGACGCTAACACGGGAGAGGCCCGCTACATCTTAAGCGGCCATACCTCCTGGGTTTTTATCATCGCGTATTCGCCGAGCGGAGATCAGCTTGCCTCGAGCAGTGGGGATCATACGGTACGAGTGTGGGACGCTAACAGGGGAAAGGCTCGCTACACCTTAAACGGCCATACCAACAGGGTTTATAGCGTAGCGTATTCGCCGAGCGGAGATCAACTGGCCTCGGGCGGTAGGGACAATACGGTGCGAGTGTGGGACGCTAACACGGGAGAAGCCCGCTATACCTTAAGCGGCCATACCTCCTGGGTTTTGAGCGTAGCGTATTCGCCGAGCGGAGATCAACTAGCCTCGGGCAGTGATGACCAGACGGTGCGAGTGTGGGACGCTAACACGGGAGAAGTCCGCCATACCTTAAGCGGCCATACCGGTGAGATTAATAGCGTAGCGTATTCGCCGAGCGGAGATCAGCTTGCCTCGGGCAGTGGTGACAAGACGGTGCGAGTGTGGGATGTTGCCTCGGAGTAATGAGGGAGGCGGATATAAAGTACGCCTGCGCTGGATGTCCCCGCATGGGGAGCTGAAAGTGGAAGGTGTCTCGATCCATAGAGTAGAAGGCTTAAGCGAGTTAAACAGGGCACTCCTTGATCAGCGAGGATCTGTGTCGCGCTTGGGGGAGGTAGGGAGGAAAATAATGATGCTGGGCTCAACTCAAAGGAAGTTGGAAGCGCCGGAGCCTAATAATGTAGAGAGAGGGGCCCTTTGATGTTTTTGTAGAGTTGTGTGGAGTTGAAAGTGTGGTTTTGACAGGGAGTAGCGAAAGCGCGGTGAGGCGCTTTCGCTACAGGTTTTTAGTGTCAATTTAACATAAATTTCCTTTGCACCGACATTCCGCCACCTCCCCTTCAAAAAAACTTGAATTTCACTTTACATCATGTTGAGATAGCCATTTGATTTTTCAGAGGGCGGAATATGGGTCAAAGTGCACCAGCAATCATCACACATGTACTAGATCATCATGGCTTGGTTGCATCGAAATGCCAGGACTTGCAACTTGCTCAGCGGATAGATAAGCATTTGACTAGCCACCCTGGGCGAATTGTCAGCTATGGCACAGCCTGCGTTGCGATGATTCTGAATGGACTGGGATTTACGAACCGTCGACTGTATCTGACGCCACAGTTTTTTGAAAGCAAACCATTAGAAGCTTTATTAGGGTCTGGGATTGAGGCCAGGCATTTGAATGATGATGCGTTGGGAGACGCATTGGACGCGATAGCGCAGTATGGGCCGAGCAAGCTATTCGGGGAAGTGGCCTTTGAGATTGCACTGGAACATGACCTTCTTGATGAGTTGGTGCATGTGGATACGACGAGTTTTTCTGTGCATGGCAAATATGCAAGCGATGAGGGAGTTAGCGAACAAAGAGAGGACGCAGGCGAGGCGGTTGAAATTACTGTGACTCATGGGTACTCCAAAGACCATCGCCCTGATTTGAAACAAGTCGTGCTGTCATTGGCGGTGGCAGGCGGTTCAGGCATTCCGTTATGGATGATGCCTTGCGATGGCAACGCCTCAGACAAGACGGTGTTGCCAGAAACAATAGAACGCATCAATGCATTTCGCCAAGAAATTGATTGCACCCGTACGCTGCGTTGGGTGGCCGATTCGGCGCTTTACACAGCTGAAAACCTCAAAAAGATGGAGCACACCATTTGGGTATCACGTGTACCAGAAACAATCCTGGAAGCTCGGGAGTTAGTGAGCAAATCAACGCAAGAAATAGCTTGGAGTGAACAGGAAGACGGCTATCGACATGCATCATTCGATATGGATTATGCCGGCATCCAACAACGCTGGTTACTCGTCTTCTCAGAACAGGCATACCAACGCGAAGCACAGTCTCTCCAAAAGCGCCTGACCAAACAAGAACAAGCGCTGCAAAAACAAATGAAACAATTCAGCACCGAGCTGTTTGCGTGTGAAGCCGACGCGCATAAAACATTCAGGCGAGAACAGAAGTCGCACCCGCTATTCATCTTGGCCCCGACTGTTGCGCCAGTAGAAAAGTATGAGAAAGCAGGTCGTCCCAAGAAGGGAGAAACAAAACAATGTATGGGGTATCAAATCCAGGTTCAGATCCAGCGCAATGACGAAGCGATCCAGAAGCTACTGCAAACTAAAGGGCGTTTCATCCTGGCCACCAACGAGGGTGACAAGCAGGGTTACCCCGACAAGCGCATTCTCGCCGACTACAAAGCTCAGCAAACGGTTGAGAATGGCTTTCGGTTTTTGAAAAATCCTGACTTCCTAGCGGATACGCTCTTTTTAAAATCGCCACAGCGTATCGCTGCATTGATGATGGTGATGACCTTATGCCTCATGGTCTACAACCTCGCACAATTTCAAGTGCGTGCAAAGCTCGAGGCCTATGCTGACACCTTACCCAATCAACTGGGCAAACCCACCAGTACACCTACCTTGCGATGGATATTCCAGTTAATGGAAGGCGTTGCGTTGGTGCGTATCTTCGATCATCAACGCGCGTTAATCCATGAAGCCGTTTCCAACCTTAATGACGTCAGAATCAAGATTATCCGGTTGTTTGGCGATACCGCTTGTAAAATCTATCAGATTGAGGAAAGGGAGTAGCGGAATGTCGGTTTGCAGCCCCGCCTGCACTGACGACCTTATCCGGTATCTTCTCAATAACCCGGGCAACCATCGCACAACGCTGCGCTGTTTGGTCGGCTGGCTTCGTCAAGATCGGCGGAGCAGCTTGTTCGCGCGACGTAACGAATTTCGCTTGTAAACGGTAGGGCGTGATGTTAACGGTTGTCACACTAAAGCAAAATCGCTCGGGGAAACTGTTGCGGCAAGGAAAAGAAAGCAAGCCCGCGCTGGGCTTACATGCATACTGAAGATGTCTAGCGCGGGCAGGGGCAGGTGAGAAATGGCATTAATAAAGTTCAGGCGAGGTACGCACTGGTAACCTGATGGTGAGCGTTTCACCTGCTGAAAAAATTAATTTCACGCGCACATTGTCGCCAGGGGCAATGAGACGTTTAGGGGTCTCAAGAAAGACATGGTAGCTACCCGGTTTGAGGGAAATTTGGTCCTGTCCAGGGACAGTCAGCGTATCAATATTGACCAGTGTTGTGGTGCCATCGTCGTTTTCAACGCTTTGTTTGAATGATGCTTTTTCGTAATCTGGGCTCGTAACAGAGGTCACTGTCAAGATTTTCTTACTTGGATTTTGAAGTGTGAAATAGCCAGCCGCAGGCTGCGCATTAGGTAGCCAGCGCGCCCAAGCTGTGTGTGGTGCTACTCTAATCACTCTCATTTTTTTGCTCCCTTCTGCTACCGCGTGGGTGGTAAAAAAAGGTGCGGCGAAAAGACTGGCGCACACTAATGCGAGACAAGCAAATACACGATTTCTTTTCGTTTTTGTCCCGGTTAGATGAGTGAAGTTCTTTTTGTTCATCATATTTCCTTAGTTGAAGAATGGTCAAATGTTAATTAGCACTGCCAAAACTAAGATACAAACATCACCACACGCGGCGCTTACCTTATGTGTTTGTTTACTATAAGGGGGCGAGAAATATTAAGCAATAAATTTTTAATTTTCAATTCGCCAAGAAAGAACGTGCCGGGTACCGGAATTGCGAGAAAGATAGGGTGCAGTATTATCCGCTGAACAAGAATAAATATGATAGTGTATCTTTCCCACTTTATCGACCACACTCATGGTTTTTAAAACTGTACATACCAACCTTCAAAGGAATGCGCGATGAAAGAAATTAATCAGCGCAGACTACGCTATTTTCATGAGGTATACACCTGCGGAAAAATCCGTGGAGCAGCTGCCAATTTGAATACGGACACGTCGGTTGTCACGCGTCAAATTAGGCTCTTGGAGGAGGAGGTCGGGGCTAAGCTCTTTGAGCGTCGCCCGCGTGGGGTGGCGCCCACTGAGGCCGCTGAATTGCTGCAAAAATATTATCAAGTTTGCTATACGCTACGGCAGAATTTAGAGACCGGCTTACAAGAATTACGCGGCATGAAGCGGGGCATGATTAATATTATTGTGCTCAAAGCGTATAGTGAGATTCTGGTAGAAGATGTTCTGCACGATTTCTGTAAGGAGCGTTCTGGTTTAAATATTTGTATTAAAGAAGCCAGTACAGCGGATCAAATTGTGGCTGCAGTTGTGGCGGACGAAGCGCATATGGGAATCATGAGTCATTATTCGCTCAATGAGCCCAATATTAAATATAGTTTACGTGTACCGCTCCCTATTTGCTTGGTGGTGAGTTGCAATCACCCGTTGGCCAGCCAGAAAAAGGTGACTTTTTTGGAGGCGGCGCGCTATCCTCTTGCCTTGCCATCCGCGGCCTCTAACCTATGGTCGGTGATTCGAGAGGCTGAGCGCTCTGAGAATGTCCAGTTGGCTCCGGTTTTTGTCAGTGATTCTATTTCTAGTCGGAAAAAATTCTCTAGTATTGGCGAGGGTGGAACATTTATGTCAGCGCTTGCTGCGCGTCAGGAAATTAAGGCTGGCCAACTGGTCGCGCTTGAAGTGGACCATCCCAGTTTTAAATCGTTCCAGTTCTGTCTGGCCGTTAAGCAGAGTAAGCCGTTTCCGCCAGCGGTGAATCAACTGCTGAGGGTGCTTGAAGCCAAGTTATTGGTTTGTGCACATGCGGCCAAAGATTTGAGCGTTCATTAATACATCGCCAGATGAAATGTGGAGAAACCTTTGATGACTCGTCGCAACGCCCTTAAAAAAATAGTCGCGGCTACCGCTGCAATCAGTGCCCCTTTTATCTTTACGCCCTCGCGGGCGGCTGCACAGCGCATCGTCTTACGCGATCCTGGCGGTATTTACACCAAAATATATAACGAAATTTTATATCAACCGTTTACGCAAGAGACCGGTATCGCCGTGGTGAGCATCCAGTCAGATGCAGAGCCTACGGCGCAGATTCGGACGATGGTCGAGACCCAGAGTTACCTATGGGATATGGTGGCGATCAGTCATCGGGCCGTGCACTTCATGACAACTGGCAAGGTCTATCTGGAAAAGCACGGGCTTGAAGATGATCCTATTGTTTCATCGCTGCCGCCCCATTTTAGATCTGCCTACGGGGTTGGAACGAATGCCTATGCGACTGTGCTGGCCTACAGGACGGACGCTTTCAAAGGGCGTCAAGCGCCGAAATCATGGCAGGATTTTTGGGATGTGGAGAATTTTCCAGGCCGCCGTAGTCTACGTAAGCTTCCTTTTGACACCATTGAAATTGCACTAATGGCAGATGGTGTGCCGGCAGGCAGCGTTTATCCGTGTGATCTGGATAGGGCATTGCGCAGTCTCGATAAAATTAAATCTCAAGTCCCGGTCTGGTGGGGAGGCGGTGGGACTCACGCCGAGCACCTGTTGAAAACCCGTGAGATCGATTTAGTTCCAGTTTTTAGTATTTGGGCGCAGTCTGCCATCGATGCCGGTGCGCCGGTTGCCATTTCATGGGAACAGCATCTTTATGGATGCCACAATTGGGCGATTTTAAAAGGTACGCCTAACGCCGATGCGTGCCGAAAATTTATTCGATTTGCCTGTCAACCAGAGCGGCAAGCGCTGCTCGCGCCGTACGGAATTGGGCCTACCCATCCTGGCGCTTTCAAGCCAAACCGGATTGATCCGAACTATGCCAAGCGTCTTCCGACCCATCCCGATAATCTTAAGAAAGGTTTATTCATCGATGCGTCGTATTGGCTTAAGCAAGATGCCATCATCCAACAATTTAACCATTGGTTGCTCAGTTGATTACCATGAAGCTGTGGTCAACAGGCTACCATTAAGCTGCGGCTCAAAAAATCAAAATTAGTCTAGCAGCCAGTGGTTATAGCGCTCAATCACTGAGCTTTGGTTGTTCATCCAATACACACCATTGCTGGCCAGGCCTTTATTGAAATTGTCTGGATAGGTCGCCAGGAGTTTTGCGTGCTTTGGATCAATATAGCCCGGTTTTAAAACCTCAGGTTGCGTCGGGCCAATCCCATAGGGTGCGAGCAGCGCTTGTCGTTTCGGGTGCGAGGCAAATTTGATGAATTCACGGCAGGCGTCGGCGTTGGGCGTGCCTTTCAGAATGGTCCAATTATCGTATCCATAGATATGTTGATCCCAGGAATAGGCAACGGGTGCGCCCGCATCGATGGCAGACAGCACGCGGTCGGTAAAAGCTGGGATTAAATCGACTTCGCCAGACTTCAGGAGTTGTTCGGTTTCCGGGGCATTTTGGTACCAGACGGAGATGTGCGGCTTGATTCTGTCCAGACTGCGAAAGGCGCGGTCGAGGTCGCACGGGTAGACGGCATTTGGCAATACGCCATCCGCCATTAATGCTTCCTCGATGGTATCGAAGGGGGATTTACGCAACCCGCGGCGGCCAGGGAAGTTTTTCACATCCCAGAAATCCCGCCATGTTTTGGGTGCTTGGCGTCCTTTGAAGGCATCCGTACGATACGCCAGCACGATAGTAAAGGCGTTTGTCCCAACGCTATAAGGCGTCATAAATTGCGGCATAATCGTTGCAATGATGGGGTCTTGCTCCAGTCTATGCGGTTCGAGGTAACGCTGGCCCAAAAACTGGATCGCCCGATGACTGAGGCACGCCATATTCCAATTGTAAGTGTTGGTTTCGACCATTGCTTTAACTTCTGCAGTAGGCTCCGCATTGGATGGAATGCCAATCACTTCAATCCCAGATGCTTGATAAAAGGGTTTGAATAATATTTCTGTGTAGGCCTGCTGAATATAGCCGCCTGAAGTGCGGATGAAGATTTTTTGTTGGCGTTCTTTGGCAAGTCCTCTGGAGGGGATGATAATAAATGGCGCGCACAGTGCTGCGGTACTTAAAGCGGCCATTTTTTTGATAGTGTTGCGGCGGCTAAAGTTGCGAGGTTGCTTTTGATCACTCATGTGAGGCTCCTGACATCGTGGTTAGGGGATGGCTAATTTTGGGCTCAAAGGTAAAAATAGATAAGTGCGCGGAGAGTAAATTGAGTAATTCCTCAGTGGCTGGCAAAAGCGGTTTGCCGCGTCTGATGATTAAAGACAGGTCAGTAGACTTAAAAACCGGATGGTCTATTTCCAACGCAATCAATTCGCCCGCTTCGATTTCTTTGCGCGCTGAGAAAACTGACATAAAGATTACCCCTGAGCCGGCGCAGGCAAATTCTTTGCGAGCGGTGGTTGAATTACTCACAAACACTGGCGTAGGAAACTCGATTTTTTCCGCGCGTGCGATCGATTGAACCATTTGCGGCAAAACACCTGAAGCGGGCAACGACAGCGGATAGCGGATGGCTTCTGCAAAGGTGACTTTGTGCTGATGAACGAGCGGATGATTTTTACCAACTAACATGTATAAGGGCAAAGGCACGCGTGCATAATAGTGAAGGTCTGCGTAGTTTGGGCAAACATGAACCACCCCTATATGCGAAATGTCCTCGAGAATTTGATTCACGATCTGAATCGATTCGAAGATCTCTTCGATATGTAGATTAATATTAGGATATTGTTGGCGAAAGTCATTGAATACGCTCATCAGCGCACCGACAAAAGTAGCGGGCATGGCAAGACGAATCGTGCCTCGCCGCATATCGCGTAGCTCTTGTAACCCCATTTCGAAATCGACTTGCGCATTACGATTGTGGCGGTAATATTCGAGTAATAACTCAGCTGCGTCAGTTGGCACAACCCCGCGGGGACGCCGCTCGAACAGCTTGAAGCCGATTTCTTCTTCCAGCAATTTGATCTGGCGCGTAATCACGGATGCGCTTGTATTCAAACTGTCGGCGGCGCTACGAATTTTTCCACGAATGCAGACCTCGTAGAAGTAACGTAGCCGCTGTTGATTAATTTCTATCACCGCAGGCCCTTTTAAGATGCTACGATTAAGTGGCTTTGAAACATGTCTCCAGCCTACCAAATATTAGCGCATACCTAATTTGTTTTATTGCCGTTCAGTCAATTATAAGTTTATTTTACCTTAGTCGGCGTTTAGCGATTTTTTTGCCATTGAGGTATCTTTATACGGCTACATTTAAGCGTCTCAAGGGTCGTCATCATATTGTATGCTGTTCAAGCTTGAAGGTTGCCGTCGCATCCTGCCCGAGTATTCGCACGAGGTAAGGTAAAGCGACTTTTAAGTTTTCTGCTAATGCGTAAGGTGGGTTCAGGATAAACATCCCGCTGCCGTATAAGCCATAGCCGTCTAGCGAGGGTTGGCACGTTTGCAGCGAGGCGTGCAGCCAGCTTTTTTCCGAGATTTTTTTTAGCTGCTCGGCAAAGCGCTGCGACTCAAGGCGTTGCACCTGCGGGTACCAAATCGCATAGGTTCCTGTTGCAAAGCGGCGTAAGCTTTGTTGTAGTGTATCCAGTACGCGCTGATAGTCTTGTTTATCTTCATAAGACGGGTCAAGGAGCACCAACGCCCGTCGGGGAGGGGGTGGCAGCAAGGTCTTGAGTCCCGTAAAGCCATCGCCCGCAGACAATAAAGCACGCGGCTTTTGGTCAGTTTCCAGCTGGCTAAAATTATCGCGTAGCACTTTAATTTCGGTTGGATGGAGCTCAAACAGCCGCAGCCTGTCTTGGCTTCGAGTTAGCTGCCATGCAAGCCAGGGTGAGCCTGGATAAAAGCGTAAATCCCCAGCTGGATTAAGGGCGCGAATTTGAGCGACATACTCCGCTAGCAAAGGGGGCAAATCGCGTTGTGTCCATAGTCGTGCAATGCCGGTTTCGTATTCGGCGTTTTTTGTTGCATATGCGCTAAATAGCTCATAGACACCTGCGCCTGCGTGTGTGTCGAGATACCAGAGGGCTTTATCTTTCTGGGCGAGATGACGCAAGATATGCACGATAATGCTATGTTTGAGCACATCGGCGTGGTTGCCCGCATGAAAGGCGTGGCGGTAGCTTAGCATGTGTGGTGTTTCCTCAGTTACAATCGTAAATATGCGAATTCTACTCAGTAATGACGATGGTTACCTGGCTCCTGGCCTAGCCGCGCTCTATGAAGCTTTAAAACCATTGGCCGAAGTCACGGTATTCGCGCCTGAGGGTAACTGTAGCGGCGCGTCTAATTCATTGACTTTATCGCGGCCGCTGTCAGTGATGACCGCGGCTAATGGCTTCCGCTACCTGAATGGTACGCCAACGGATTGCGTTCATATTGCGCTCACGGGGGTGCTTGATTACAAACCGGACCTAGTTGTCTCGGGTATCAATAATGGGCAGAATATGGGCGAAGACACGTTGTATTCAGGCACGGTGGCAGCGGCCACGGAAGGGTTTATGTTCGGTGTTCCCTCATTGGCTTTTTCTCTGGCCGATAAAGGCTGGGAGCATCTAGGGGCCGCGGCTCGTGTAGCCGGCGATATCGTGGCACACTATCTTGAAAACCCGTTAGCGGCGCCACTTTTGTTGAATATTAACATCCCCAACCGCTCTTATCATGAATTAGGGCCGTGGTGTGTGACGCGACTTGGTAAGCGGCACCCGTCGCAACCCGTGATTCAGCAGATGAGTCCAGGTGGCGAGCCAATTTATTGGATTGGGCCTGCGGGCGATGTCTGCGATGCCAGTGAGGGCACGGATTTTCATGCCGTGGCGCAGGGTCGCGTATCCATTACTCCGCTGCAACTGGATCTCACTCACACGCAATTGCTGCCATTAGTGCAAGACTGGGTATCGATGGTGGAGTCAGAGTTATGACGCAAGCTAAGCGTTTTCCGCTTGGCTTGGCTGAAGTACGTGCCAGCCAGGCTAATCGGGGTCATCTCGGAGTCGGCGCCATGCCTACTGCAAAGAGCTGGGTAAGTACGCTTGCGCGGATGGAGACGATGGCTTCTCAACCCAGCCTGTCTAAGCGGGTCACCGTGTTACATCCAGCCTTGGCCTCAGAACGGGTGCGTGAGCGCATGGTTGAGCGCTTACGGGCAGGTGGTGTGAGCAATGCGAGGGTGCTCGCGGCGATGAACGCGGTGCCACGACATCTGTTTGTCGATCCGGGTTTAGCGGCACAAGCTTATCAAGAGCTCGCGTTGCCGATTGGTCATCAACAAACGATTTCTAAGCCCGCAGTGGTGGCGCGGATGATTGAACTGGCCGCTGCCGACAGGGCGCTGGAAAAAGTGCTTGAAATTGGCACCGGCTGCGGCTATCAGGCTGCCGTGCTGAGCCATGTCGCGAGCGAAGTCTATTCGATTGAGCGGGTGCGGCCGTTGTTTGAGCGCGCTAAAAAAAACCTGCGCCCGCTACGCGTAGCGAATCTTCGGCTACATTATGGTGATGGTTGCTTGGGCTTGCCGGCGGCGGCGCCGTTTGATGCGATTATTATTGCCGCGGCTGGCATCGGTATTCCCGATAGGTTGCTTGAGCAGCTTGCGGTTGGCGGGCGTTTGATCGCACCCGTGGTGATCCCCGCCGAGCAAGAAACAAGCAATGAAACACAAGTTTTGACGCTGATTGAACGTGTCTCAGCCACCCAATGGCGCGAGTCAAGACTCGATCGCGTTTTTTTTGTCCCCTTGAAATCCGGAGTGATTTGAAATTGATGGTTACGTTGCAAAGATTGGGTATATCCCGCGGTCCAGCGATTTTTCAGGGCATCCTTTGCGCCTTGTCGCTGCTGGCCTTTGGTGCGTGTTCGACGCGACTTATCAATGCGCCCATCAGCGACCGTTTTGAGGCGAGTGCATTGGCTAGCCAGTTAGCCTTGGCGCCATCGTCGCCGCCTCCCGGCTACTACCGCGTGAAGTTAGGTGACACGCTCTATCGAATTGCCCTTGAACATGGTCAGCATTATCAGGATGTTGTGGCGTGGAATAATCTGCAAAGCTCGTCTCAAATCGCAGTTGACCAACTGTTGCGCGTCGTGCCGCCAGGTGCGGAACCCGCGCCGAATACACCGGGTGTCTCGACGGCGCCGGTGGCAGATGGCGCGGTTGAGGTGCGTTCGCTGGATGGCGGCGGCGCCAACCTTTACGGCGCGGCTCCCCCTGTCGCAAATATTGGGCCAGGTACTACGCAGACAGCGCTTCCGGCCGCGAGTGCAATTGCCTTTGCATGGCCGGTGCGGGGCCCAATCCTGGGTACTTTTGATGAGTTAAAAAATAAAGGCTTGGATATTGGTGGTATTGTCGGAACGCCAATCTCAGCTGCGGCTGAAGGCCGGGTGGTGTATGCCGGCAATGGCTTGAGAGGTTACGGCAATTTGATCATTATCAAGCATGATGTTACATTTTTAACGGCTTATGCGCATAATAGAGCGCTTTTCGTTAAGGAAGGTGAGGCCGTAGCCAAGGGGCAAAAAATTGCCGAGATGGGAAATAGCGATGCAAATCGCGTGATGTTGCATTTTGAAGTGCGTCAGCAGGGCAAGCCGGTAGATCCAATGAAGTATTTATCCACTCCCCAATAAGTTAGCTCTTTCAAGTCAATATGCCGAACTCAAAGCGCTCGCAGTCGTACCCGATAGCTGATTCACGATTGAGTCAGCTGGATGAGGTATTAAACTCGGAAGAGGCCACTGATTTGCTATTTGAGCGAGACAGTGAGGCGGCTGAAGAGGCGCTTGACGAAGAGGCAATCGACGAAAATGAAAACCAACGTGAGCCAGATGCGTTGGCCGTTGATGAGCCAGACCCAAGTGATTTTAAAGCGCTGTTACGGTCTGAATTAACTGCCGACACGATTCAGCATTACTTAAATCGAATTAGCGCTAAGCCTTTGCTGACGGTGCTCGAAGAACAGCACTATGCAACCTGTGCGCAGCAGGGAGACTTTGAAGCCCGGCAAATCATGATTGAGCGTAATTTGCGTCTAGTCGTCAGCATTGCTAAAGGTTACTTAAACCGCGGCGTTCCGCTACTGGATTTAATCGAAGAAGGCAACCTCGGGCTGATGCACGCAATCAGCAAATTCGAGCCGCAGCGAGGGTTTCGTTTTTCTACTTATGCGACGTGGTGGATTAGGCAAAGTGTTGAGCGTGCCATTATGAATCAAGCGCGCACTGTGCGTTTGCCGGTCCATGTCATTCGCGAGTTAAATCAAGTCTTGCGAGCTAAACGTCATTTAGAAAAAAGCGCGGCGAATGCCGACGGCCCCTCTGATCAACGTGACGCGAGTGTGGATGATATTGCTCATCTGACGGGCAAGACGGTCGATGAAGTGTCCGATATTCTGGCCTTAGGCGAACGCACGACTTCGCTCGATGCGCCGCTAGAATTAGATCCGGGCAGTAGTTTGCTTGATTTTCTATCTGACGAGCAGAGCCAATTGCCTGAGGCTAAGATCCAGCAACGCGAGCTTGAGCAATTGATGCGTGCTTGGTTAGCGCGTCTGCCGGACAAGCATCGGCATGTGATTGAGCGCCGTTTTGGCTTAGGTAATGTTGAACCTGCGACCCTTGAGGAAGTGGCTGACGAAATGGACTTGACGCGTGAGCGGGTGCGGCAAATTCAGCAAGAAGCAATGGTGCGCTTAAAGCGTTATTTCATCTCTAATGGCGTACGTAAGGACGCAATGCTGTGACACCTATTTTAGTTTTTGATATTGAAACGATTCCTGATATTGCGGGCGTGCGCCAGTTGGAAGGTTGGCCCGCAACCCTGTCTGACGAAGAAGTGGCGCAACGTGCGTTTGCTGCTCGCCGCGAAAAAACCGGCTCCGATTTTTTGCCGCATTATTTGCATCGGGTGGTTGCGATTGCTTGTGTCTTCAGAGACAAGGAAGGTTTCCGGGTAAAATCGCTCGGTACCGGCAAAGATTCGGAAGCGACGCTGATCCAATTATTTTTTCGCATCATCGAAAAATATAGCCCGCAGATGGTGTCCTGGAATGGTGGCGGGTTTGATTTGCCGGCACTGCACTATCGTGCATTGGTGAATGGCGTCGCGGCGCCAAAGTACTGGGACCTGGGCGAAGATGATCGCGATTTTAAATGGAATAACTACATCAGCCGTTACCATACTCGCCATACGGATTTGATGGATTTACTTGCCCTCTATCAGCCACGCGCCAACGCACCGCTTGATGCACTGGCTAAGCTCTGTGGCTTTCCTGGCAAACTGGGGATGGATGGGAGCCAGGTCTGGCAGGCTTTTAGCGAAGGGCGGATCGATGAAATTCGTCGTTATTGCGAAACGGATGTGGTCAATACGTATTTAATGTACTGCCGCTTCCAGCAAATGCGGGGGGGCTTTACGCCGCAAGAATATGAGCAGGAAGTGATGCTGGTTAAAGAGGCGTTAGCCGCTGAAGTTGGCGCGCATTGGGCTGAATATCTGGCCGCCTTTGCGATAAAGTAGCAGAGGCGCCGCCCAGCCAGCCTAGCGTATTGGCTGATCGGCGAGCCGCGCTTAATGACGATAACTTGTAAAGCTGCGCATCACCCTTGAATTTGTGCAATGTATCTCCATATTAAGTATAATTAGCACTCGTTAGCAAGGAGTGCTAATAAATCTTCCCTTTTGGGCTCGGGGATACTTTTCCCTTTGAAGCTTAAAAATTTAGTTGTTCTCTAGTATTTCTAGTATTTATTGAGAGGAGTCTGTATGAAAAAGCTGCGTCCTTTGCACGATCGTGTGATTATCAAGCGTTTGGACCAAGAGACCAAAAGCGCCTCAGGTTTGGTTATTCCTGAGACTGCTGCTGAAAAGCCTGATCAAGGTGAAGTGATGGCGATTGGGCCAGGTAAAAAAGATGACAAAGGTGCTTCGATTGCGCTTGACGTTAAAGTGGGCGATCGCGTGCTATTCGGCAAATATTCCGGCCAGTCGGTCAAGATCGACGGTAATGAGTTGCTGGTGATGCGCGAAGAAGACATCATGGCTGTGCTAGTTAGCTAAGCGTAGTTTTCAGTTCATCAAGTTAAAGAATTCAAGGAGTTAAAGATGGCAGCTAAAGAAGTTGTATTCGGTGATTTGGCCCGTGCCAAACTGGTTGAAGGCGTTAATATTCTAGCCAATGCAGTTAAGGTTACATTGGGTCCAAAGGGACGCAATGTTGTGCTCGAGCGTAGCTTCGGTGGCCCAACTGTCACTAAAGATGGTGTCTCGGTTGCAAAAGAAATTGAGCTCAAAGACAAGCTGCAAAATATGGGCGCGCAGATGGTTAAAGAAGTAGCGTCAAGAACCAGCGACAATGCTGGCGATGGCACTACAACAGCAACCGTGCTGGCGCAATCGATTGTGCGTGAAGGCATGAAATCTGTTGCCTCGGGCATGAACCCAATGGATTTGAAGCGCGGCATCGACAAAGCGGTAGCCGCTGCGGTTGAAGAGTTGCGTAACATCAGCAAGCCATGCACGACCACTAAAGAAATCGCTCAAGTTGGCTCAATCTCGGCTAACAGCGATGAATTGGTCGGCAAACTGATTGCTGAAGCGATGGATAAAGTAGGCAAAGAAGGCGTGATTACCGTTGAAGATGGTAAATCACTAGAGAACGAGCTTGATGTGGTCGAAGGTATGCAGTTTGACCGCGGTTACTTGTCTGGCTACTTTATTAATAATCAAGATCGGCAAGTTGCTGCTCTTGATAATCCATATGTGTTGCTGCACGACAAAAAAATCTCCAATATTCGCGATTTGTTGCCTTTGCTTGATCAGGTTGCGAAGTCAGGCCGTCCATTGTTGATCATCGCTGAAGATATTGAGGGCGAGGCATTGGCTACCCTGATTCTGAACAATATGCGTGGTTTCTTGAAGTCCGCTGCAGTGAAGGCGCCAGGCTTTGGCGACCGTCGCAAAGCAATGCTTGAAGATATTGCGATCTTGACCGGTGGTCAAGTGATTGCTGAAGAAACTGGGCATACGCTTGAGAAAGCGACACTGGCCGAGTTGGGTCAAGCCAAGCGCATTGAAGTTGCCAAAGAAAACACCACGATTATTGATGGCGCAGGCGATGCAAAAAATATCGAAGCTCGCGTTAAGCAAATCCGTGTGCAGATGGATGAAGCAACTTCTGACTATGATCGCGAAAAACTCCAAGAGCGTGTTGCCAAGTTGGCAGGCGGAGTAGCCGTGATCAAAGTGGGTGCGGCGACTGAAATTGAGATGAAAGAAAAGAAAGCGCGTGTTGAAGATGCCTTGCATGCAACCCGCGCAGCGGTTGAAGAAGGGATCGTGCCAGGCGGTGGTGTTGCCCTGATCCGCGCTCGCCACGCAGTGGCTAACGTGAAAGGCGATAACGCTGATCAGCAAGCTGGTATCAAAATCGTACTGCGTGCGATGGAAGAGCCACTGCGTCAGATCGTTACAAACGGTGGTGAAGAAGCCAGCGTAGTGGTTGCAAAAGTGGCCGATGGCAAAGGCAACTTTGGTTATAACGCGGCTACTGGTGAGTACGGAGATCTGGTGCAAGCTGGTGTGGTTGACCCAACCAAGGTGACCCGCACTGCATTACAAAATGCAGCGTCAATTGCCGGTTTGTTGCTCACCACGGACTGCACCGTCACTGAATTGCCGAAAGAAGAAGCGGCTGTAGGTGGCATGCCTGGTGGTATGGGCGGCATGGGTGGTATGGGCATGGATATGTAATAGCCCAGGTTCGCCTGTGTTTGAGCGGTGTGCTTTCGGGCACACTGCGCGAATGTCTGAACAAGAAGCCCGCAGCGATGCGGGTTTTTTGTACCTTTTTTGACAAGATTTATCTCAAAATATGAGCAAATTGCGTTGCAGCCGGGGTACCATCACCTTTTTGAGGTGTTCTGGTAACGCTTGAATCATAGTTTGTGAGACATAGCGATAATCATAGTATGGAATATAGAAATTGGATGTGCCTGATTTGCGGCTGGATTTATGATGAAGAAGCCGGCTTACCAGAAGAGGGGATCGCACCGGGTACGCGTTGGGAAGATGTCCCAATCAACTGGACTTGCCCAGAATGTGGTGCCCGTAAAGAGGATTTTGAAATGGTGTCAATTTGAGCAGCTGTGAGCAAAACAAAGCCTTGGGACGTGCGGGCTGATTTGACGGCATGGCTATTTGCTAACGGAATGCACGGGTTAGAATTCAATATGTCCAAATCCTCTGATCGTATTAATCTGACGAACCAGTTTTTGATCGCTATGCCGAGCATGGCCGATGCGGTTTTTGCTGGCGCGGTGCTTTATATTTGCGAGCATAGTGAACGCGGTGCGCTTGGTTTAGTGATCAACCGGCCGACGGATATCATGTTGCAAGCACTGTTTAACCGTATCGATCTCAAGCTCGAAATCGAGCCTTTGCTGCACTTACCGGTTTATTTTGGTGGCCCGGTTCAAGCGGAGCGCGGTTTTGTCTTACATGAGCCCACCGCCACGCACTATACTTCATCCCTGTTAGTGCCTGGCGGCTTAGCTATGACCACCTCGAAAGATGTGTTGGAGGAGATTGCATTTGGTCAAGGACCGAAGAGATTTTTGCTAACGCTAGGCCATGCTGGCTGGGGTGCTGGCCAGCTCGAAGACGAAATTTTGCGCAATGGTTGGCTGACTGTAGAAGCGGATCCAAACGTTGTGTTTGACGTGCCAGCTGAGCAGCGCTTTACGGCAGCGTTATCGCTATTAGGCGTGTCGCCCGCAACCTTGTCTGGCGAAGTGGGCCATGCATAAAGCGAGTGTCGGCCAAGTCCGTGGCGTAGCTGCGTTAAGGTTAATGCTGAGCAAGCTGCAAGCCCGCAGGCCGCTATGAGCCACATGGCAACGCTTCTGGCGTTTGACTATGGCGAGAAAAGAATCGGCGTTGCGGTAGGCAATTTGCTGCTGCGGCAAGCACAAGCCTTAACCGTGATCATGAATCTTAACCGTGAGCATCGCTTTAAGGCGATTGGCGCACTGATTCAAGAATGGCAACCACAACAATTGGTGGTTGGTTTGCCGATGTATCCAGATGGCGCAGCGCACCAAATGACCCAGTGGGCTAAGCGCTTTGGCCAACAGTTGTATGGCCGTTTCGGCTTGCCCGTAAGTTGGGTAGATGAACGTTATTCGTCGGTCGCGGCGGCGGCTGCGCTGGGTGGTGATTTAACGCAGCTTGATGCCGAAGCTGCCCGCATTATTTTGCAACAATTTTTTGATGAATATGCACTTGCCTGATGCTGAGTCGTTGTACCATGTTTTACGTGACCAAATTCACACCACCTATGGCGATAGTTTGTATCAGCCAGATGGGGTTGCGCTGGTGGGCATTTGGAGTGGCGGCGCTTGGCTTGCCGAGCGGCTTGCACACGATCTGAAGCTGGCTGAATTTGGCGTTGTGAGCGTTGTCTTGCATCGCGATGATTACGCAGAAAAAGGTTTGCATGGACAAGCGCGTCCAACCTCATTGCCCTTTCAAGTCGAGGGCCGCCGGATTGTGTTGCTAGATGACGTGCTCTATACTGGCCGTACGATTCGAGCTGCGCTAAACGAGCTGTATGATTTTGGCCGGCCTGCTGCCGTTGACCTAGCCGTATTGGTTGATCGAGGTGGGCGCGAGTTGCCAATCGCTGCCCGTTTTGTGGGTGCCGCAGCCGACCTGCCGGTTGATCGTACCCTGGTATTGGGACGTCATGAGAGCGGCCTATTTGAGTTTCATAGTGAAACACGTACCGATTAAAGATAGGGTTGTGTGGGTGCGTCCTAAACTATACAAACACACATGCATTAAAGCTGTGCAGCCTTGCGTAGCTTTCTTCGCTGGAGAGTAGATGTCAAACATTTGGCCACCTGCGCCAACCTTGCGCCCTGGTTTTAAAGGTAATCCGCAACTCACAAAAAATGGTGAACTTAAGCATCTGTTGACGATCGATGGTTTGCCAAGGGATATCATTACGCACATCCTCGACACCGCTCAGCAATTCGTTGGGGTCGCTGAACGTGAGGTCAAAAAAGTGCCGCTATTGCGTGGCAAATCAGTATTCAACCTCTTTTTTGAGAACTCGACCCGCACTCGTACGACTTTTGAAATTGCCGCAAAGCGCTTATCGGCTGATGTGCTGAATTTGAATATCAATGCATCATCAACCAGCAAAGGTGAATCGTTACTGGATACCGCCGCTAATTTATCCGCCATGCAGGCCGATATGTTTGTCGTGCGTCATGCGCAAAGCGGCGCTCCTTATTTGCTCGCACAACATTGCCCACCCCATTTGCATGTGATTAATGCGGGTGATGGTTGGCATGCGCATCCGACGCAAGGCCTGCTAGACATGTACACAATCCGCCATTACAAGCGAGATTTTACGCAGCTTAAAGTGGCGATTGTGGGTGATATTCTACATTCTCGCGTTGCGCGCTCTGATATTCATGCGCTGACTACGCTGGGCGTGCCAGAAGTGCATGTGATTGGGCCACGCACATTGCTGCCCAACGGGCTTGAGCAATTTGGCGTGCGTGTTTTTCATAATATATGCGAGGGCTTAAAGGGGGTGGACGTCGTCATTATGCTGCGTTTGCAAAATGAAAGAATGAATAGCACCCTCTTGCCCTCTGCGCAAGAATATTTCAAAAGTTGGGGGCTGACCCCTGAGCGCCTTGCACTGGCGGCTCCTGATGCGATTGTGATGCACCCCGGGCCAATGAACCGCGGAGTTGAAATTGGTTCATCTGTCGCCGATGGCGCGCAATCCGTGATCTTGCATCAAGTCACTTTTGGCATTGCGGTGCGGATGGCGGTCATGGGGATTATTGCTGGGAATAATGGTTAGTGCTGCGCCGTTGAGTTGAGCCAGTCTCTTTGTCAAATATCAATTGATCAAAAAATAAACAATGAATCTTCATATCAAGCGTGGCCGATTAATTGACCCTGCGACAGGGCTGGACACCGAGGCCGATTTATTCATTGCAGCAGGCAAAATTGCCAGTATTGGTAAGGCGCCCACCGCTTTTGAGGTCAATCAAACAATTGATGCTAGCGGTTTGATCGTGCTGCCGGGCTTGATTGATTTGTTGGCGCGGTTGCGTGAGCCTGGCTACGAATATAAAGCAACGCTTGAATCCGAAATGGCCGCCGCCCTTGCCGGCGGAGTCACGAGCTTAGTGTGTCCACCGGACACGGACCCACCGCTGGATGAGCCAGGTTTAGTTGAAATGTTGAAGTTCCGCGCCCGTACTCTCAACCAAGCGCGTGTGTATCCGTTGGGTGCGCTGACGGTTGGACTCAAAGGGCAGGCCATCACTGAAATGGCTGAATTGGCTGATGCGGGGTGTATCGGCTTTTCTCAGGCGGATGCGCCGATGCTGAATCCCCAGGTGTTATTGCACGCTTTGCAATATGCCACGACTTATGGCTATACGGTTTGGCTGCGGGCGCAGGATCCGTATTTGGCGCAAGGTGGTGTCGCTGCAAGCGGGGCTTTGGCGTCGCGGCTTGGCTTGCGAGGCGTGCCGGAAGCGTCGGAAACCATCGCTTTGCATACCATCATTGAATTGATGCGCATCACCGGTGCGCGGGTCCATATATCACATCTCTCTTCGGCCGCAGGGCTTGAGCTGGTACGCGCGGCAAAACAGGAAGGTTTGCCTTTAAGCTGTGATGTCACCATCAATCATGTGCATCTGATTGATCTAGATATTGGTTATTTTGATGCGCAATACCGTTTTGATCCGCCGCTGCGCTCGCAGCGTGACCGGGATGCCATCAGCACGGCGCTAATGGATGGCACCATCGACGCAATTTGTTCTGCCCATACGCCAGTTGACGACGATGAAAAACTCTTGCCATTTGGCGAAGCTTCAGCCGGCGCCACGGGGCTTGAGTTGCTGCTATCACTGACCGTGAAATGGGCGCAAGAAAAGCAACTACCATTAACCAAAGCATTAGCAAAAATCACCTGCGCGCCAGCGGATGTACTGAATTTGAACAGCGGTCGTTTGGCGTTAGGCGCGCCGGCTGATCTGGTGCTATTTGACCCTGCTGCGCATTGGCTGGTTGCGCCAAACCGGCTCAAGAGTCAGGGCCACAATACACCATTCTTAGGGTATGAACTGCCAGTGCGTGTGCGTTCTACGATCATCTCCGGCCAGCTTGTCTATCAGGAAAGTAAAACTTAAAGCGCTGCTACTTTGTTTATCAGGCAAGCAAAACATAAAGTTATTCTACTTAGATGTTGTAATGGTTGCATTTGATTGGGTTCGCAATAAAGGAAATAGATGATGATGCAAGTCAGCCTACGCATCGTGCGGCTCATATTCCATCTGGTTCGTGGTATGGCGCTGGCGGCTTTTGTTTTTCCGCGTGCGGCACGGGCTCGCCAACAGCAGCTCGTGCGTGATTGGTCGCAGGGTTTACTTAAGGCGTGCGGTGTTACGTTGATCGTACACCAGCCGGGCGAAGCGCTTGAGCGCGGTGTGATGTTGGTTGGCAATCATGTGTCATGGCTAGATATTTATGTGATTAATGCTTGGCAGCCGGTCCCTTTTGTGGCTAAAGCTGAAGTTGAGAAATGGCCGATCCTGGGTTGGTTGGCAAAAACCATCGGTACGATTTTTATTCGGCGTGACAAGCGTAGCGATGCCCGACGGATTGTGCAGCAGTTAGCCGATGTATTAAAAAGCGGTGAAACGATTTGTATTTTTCCAGAAGGGACGACTTCTGATGGTACAAGCCTATTGCCATTTCACGCTAATTTGCTGCAAGCGCCGGTATTAGCGATGATTGCGGTGCAGCCAATCTGTTTGCTGTATGAAGATGCGCAAGGCCGGCAGTCACTGGCGCCCGCCTATATCGGTGACATCTCATTACTCGCTTCACTCATATCGATTTTGCGTGCCGCTCCGCTCACCGCTCATTTATATGTGACGGCCCCGCTTGAGGCGTGTGACCAGCGGCGGGAACTGGCTATGCGTGCACAGGCAGCAGTCCAGGGCGCGCTGCAAAAGTTGCAGCGCCAGCGGGTGGTGCTATCTGACACGGCGGTGGTGAAGGCTGAAGTCAGTGGCTAGAGGTTGCAACCTGCAATTGAAAATGTTCCAACCTGCAATCAGCGGGATTTTCGACCCGAAATAACCGAGAATGACGGGATGTCCAAACCGACATCCACTGCAAATGAACCTGTATTTATCCGCGCTGACCTGCACTCCATCGGCGCAAACCCGCAGTATGGGCAACGGACTCAAATGCAGAGAGGATGGATCAACGGGGACATTTAAGTCAGGTCATAGTTGACGTTAATGTCGGCCTATGAACGCGTAGACCGCTTAAATGCTGTTAAAAGTACTTTAATAGGAAAATTCTAAAACTGTCTCTAATCGGGCATTATGTTCAATTGAACGCCCCTAGAGGCAGGGAACCCCTGCCTCCGGTCGATCGCTTGTCCCACGTATCCAAAAGAGTACGCTTCTTCCTCTTCGGGAGAGCACTCTTCCGAATCCTACAATACAACCCTATCATTCGCTCCCCGTTGCTTCAACAGCGCTCGATTCACCTCGCTTAAGCCGTGTACGCCGTCCAATAAGGCCCCCTGCACGGTTAGAACGTCATGACCTGAACTCCAGTGCAGCGCCACTTGATAGCCTTCTCGGTCTTGTTTTACCGCCCACGTCCGCACGGACTTATCTTCGCTACCGGTCACTAGATAGGCACCGTCGGGCATCGCTTTCCACTCAACGCTATTGACCGCCCCGGTAAATTCTTGAATCACCCTGAGACATTCACCCGAGGACACGTCCCACAGCCGCACCGTCTTGTCCTCACTGCCCGAGGCGAGATGCAAGCCGTTCGGCGAATACACCACGCTATTAACCCAGTCAGTATGTCCTCCTAAGGTGTGCACAAGGGCTCCGCTTTCCGCCTCCCACAGCCGCACCGTATTGTCCCAACTGCCCGAGGCGATCTGCGTTCCGCTCGGCGAATACACCACGCTACTAACAGAGTCGGTATGTCCTTCTAAGGTGTGACCAAGGGCTCCGCTGTGCGCGTCCCACAGCCGCACCGTATTGTCCCAACTGCCCGAGGCGATCTGCGTTCCGCTCGGCGAATACACCACGCTACTAACATCGTCGGTATGTCCGTGTAAGGTGTGGTCGAGCGCCCCGCTGTGCGCGTCCCACACTCGCACCGTATTGTCAAAACTGCCCGAAGCAAGCTGCAAACCGCTCGGCGAATACACCACGCTATTAACCCAGGAGGTATGTCCGTATAAGGTGTGTACAAGGGCTCCGCTTTCCGCCTCCCACACCCGCACCATCTGGTCAGAACTGCTCGAGGCGAGGTGCAAACCGCTCGGCGAATACACCACGCTACTAACAGTGTTGGTATGCCCTTTTAAGGTGTGCTCAAGGGCTCCGCTTTCCGCGTCCCACAGACGTACCGTATGGTCCCAACTGCCCGAAGCGATCTGCGTTCCGCCCGGCGAATACACCACGCTACTAACACCGCCTCTATGTCCTTCTAAGGTGTGACCAAAGGCTCCGCTATGCACGTCCCACACCCGCACCGCCTTGTCACTACTGCCCGAGGCGAGCTTCGTTCCGCTCGGCGAATACACCACGCTACTAACACCGCCTCTATGTCCTTCTAAGGTGTGACCAAGGGCTCCGCTTTCCGCGTCCCACAGACGTACCGTATGGTCTCTACTGCCCGAGGCGATCTGCGTTCCGCTCGGCGAATACACTACGCTATTAACAATGGAGGTATGTCCTTCTAAGGTGTGCCCTGCGACTCCGCTGGGTGCGGCCCACAGACGTACCGTCTTGTCAGTACTCCCCGAGGCGATCTGCAACCCGCTCGGCGAATACACCACGCTCCAAACAATGGAGGCATGTCCTTCTAAGGTGTGCTCAAGGGCTCCGCTTTCCGCGTCCCACAGACGTACCGTCTTGTCATCACTGCCCGAGGCAAGCTGCTTTCCGCTCGGCGAATACACCACGCTACTAACAGTGGATGTATGTCCTGCTAAGGTGTGCTCAAGGGCTCCGCTGTGCGCATCCCACACCCGCACCGTCTTGTCATCACTGCCCGAGGCAAGCTGCTTTCCGCTCGGCGAATACACTACGCTATTAACAATGGAGGTATGTCCTTCTAAGGTATGCCTAAGGGTTCCGCTTTCCGCGTCCCACAGACGTACCGTCTTGTCATTACTCCCCGAGGCAATCTGCAAACCGCTCGGCGAATACACCACGCTATTAACAATGGAGGTATGTCCTTCTAAGGTATGCTTAAGGGTTCCGCTTTGCGCGTCCCACAGACGTACCGTCTTGTCATTACTCCCCGAGGCAATCTGCAAACCGCTCGGCGAATACACCACGCTAGTAACAAGCCAGGTATGTCCTTCTAAGGTGTGACCAAGGACTCCGCTTTCCGCGTCCCACAGACGTACCGTATGGTCCCAACTGCCCGAGGCGATCTGCGTTCCGCTCGGCGAATACACCACGCTATTAACACCGCCTCTATGTCCTTCTAAGGTGTGCATTTTTTCCCAATTCGAGGTCATATACACGCTGACCTTACCGTTTTCAAGCCCTACCGCGCAGCTTTTTCCATCCGGAGAATAGGCACAGGACCGTGCCCCGCCCTCTTCCTGTAGATACGGCCATTCGCCAAACTGCACCCCGGCCATCTGCGCTCCGCTTAAATTGGCGCTGCGTAGCCAAATCGTGCGAAGCGTCGCCTTTCTTAAATCCGCCCCTTGCAACTGCGCTGAATCAAATACCCCAAAACTCAGATCTGCTCCGGGTATCTGGATACCTTTTAAATCCGCACCATTAAACTGTACTCCCGCTCTGACCAAAATCGTCATTGCATTCGCCGCCGTTTGCCGTACGCTTTTATCCACTTTCGAGCGCTCGATTATCGCTAACAGCTGTTCCTTAAATATGGACTCTTGCTGAACGCGATCAGTCAACAAACGCACAACGCCCAAATCGCCAATCCAATGCTTTGGGCTTAACGATAAATCTCGCTGCGTTTTGGGGGGCAAAACAGCGTGCTCTTCAAAACTATAGACTGAAGCAGCGCTACCTCGACGCTGGCGGGTGCTTAGATCCATACACTCATCGAACGACTCAAACAGCGACCTCGCCACAAAATATTCCAGCAGCGATTTATGGATAAATCGGTATTCTGTGCCACTTCGGATCAACGGCCACGCTTCTCGCAGAAGTCGATTTTCTTCTTCTCGACCGAAAAAAACATCCTTCCAACTCCCCTTGTCTTTGAACAACGAGTACTCGACAAGCGGATTACCTCCATTCTCTTTATACAGATGCACCGCTAACTCTTTCACAAAGCCGATCCCATGCTGCGCAAAACCATCATCATGCAACTCTCTAAATACCTCTTTTTGCATCTCCGTTAAACTTTGCGTGCTTAAGCGCTGCCGGTTACGCTCGAACCATTGTCTGACGAACTGATCATACAGGTCCATCCGTAACTGGATGGCAGATACCGCTTTCCCTTTTTTTTCGACGTACGGCAAGGCTTCTAGTACCACACGTAGCAAAAATGGGTTGCTAATCAAATTTTTTAAATTAGATTGTTTGGAGAAGGCTTCTTGGTAGGCTTGCGCCGTCCAGCCCGTTGGATTGTGCTCCACATATTTTTCTAGGTATTGATCGCTCTCTTCTTTTGAAAACGGCAAGACCACGACTTCTTGAAACGCCGTGTCTTTGTCCTTCTCAATCGGATTCGGTTGAAAACGGCTTCGATAGTCCTGGCCCAGATATTCGCTGCGACAACCGATCACCATCTGACCCCGCCAGCCGTCAGACTTGTTGATGGAGTTGCTCACATACAGATTTTGCGTCTGACGTATCTCATCATATCCATCCAAAATAAAAACAAACCTTTGGTTTTCTTTTTTTAATTTCTGAATCTGAAATTCTGACAGGCCTCGTTTCTTTAGCGCTTTGGCAATCAGATCGTGCTCAGGCTTGTCAATGCTCGACAGAGAAATAAACAGCGGAATCGCATCACCTTCTTTTTTATGCTCCCATAAGTGCTTTTCTAGACGGCGATTGAAGGTGGTTTTGCCCGCCCCAGAGTCTCCCGTCAACAAGATCACTTTTTTATCTTTTAGAAACGCTTGAACTTGGGGTAAGAGTTCAAAGGTTTTGCTCTCCCCATTCATACTCGCTCGGCAGCGCGGCTCGACATAGAGATTTAGGGTCTCTTGAAACGCCTCATTTTGCGTTAAGGCAGCAAAATACTGCTCCTTCAGCGCGGTCCTAGGGTCGGCACGGAACGCCTGCAATTGTTCGTGTTCTTGCTGCACGGTCGAGGCAAGCTGCTTGTGCAGCGTGGTCCGTATGTCGTCGAAGATACCGTCTAATAGCTTCGCAAATTCTAGCTTGCCAAAATTTGCATCACTCTTTAAACGAGATATAACATGGCTGTGCCCCGTCCAAAACTTGTCCAGAAAAGTTTTCGCTTCATTGCTGCCCGCTAACAGCCGCTCTATCACCTTAAACAGTACACCATGTGAACCTTGGTTCAGATAGATTTCTTCTCCCTTTTTGGCTTGCAAATCAAAGCGCAGAGAATCCTCCATCCGTACCGTTGTCGATCTAATAAAATCCTTCAGGCAGTAGTCATAGCTATTGGGCGTTAACGAAACCGGGATTATCCCGTGCTGACCTTCGCGATACTTTGCACGAATTTCCAAAAACGCCATTTCCGTCAGCACATGATGGAACCCTGCCTTATAGTCTTCCTCTTCGGAAAATTTTTTGACCACCTCACGTAAAGCTGTAGTACTCTTTTGTTTGCTGTCTTTGACGTAGGCTTCTCGATCTTTTTCATAGGCTGTTTTAAGCTCATCGCAAAACTCTTTATAGGACTGCTCTTTTAGGTAGCCTCCTAATACATCAGAACAACACACGATCACCTTATCGACCGGCTTCACATCCGCTCGCAGTTGATGGGGTAGCAAACAGAGCTGATTGGTTAAGATGTCTTCTAGCTTGCCATCCTCTTTCAGATTTTCATCCGAGCTTAAATACGCTTGCCCTATCGGCGTTTGATCCGAATAAAGCGTCAAGCCTCGAATTTGAGATAACTTTTCGATTAAATATTTAGACGTTGAGGCCTTCGCCTCCACTTGCTTTAGATCTGGATGTTTTAGATTTGGATTATCATGGGCATACACCAAAAAAAGGCTGGGTTTATTCGATACTTCTAAGGAGCTCAGCGTCAATAGCGCCTTTTCAAATAGATAGTCCACCAGATCGCTTTTTGCCTGGGCAGACATTGAGGTCGATGTAGCCGCCTGAGTCACAGCCGACGCACTGTTCATAAACAGCGGCATGACTGGCATAGTAGTGGCTGGCTTAGTCTCCTCATGGCCCCATTTTTTCGCCTTTTTATAGCTCGTCTGCGCCCTATCGGGTTGCCCTAACTTGTCCAACACCTTGCCATGCTCAAAATACACGGTGGCAATTTTATCCCGCAGGGTTTGATCTGCTAGGGTTTCAGGAGCGAGCGCCTTTTTTACGGCTTTTTTCATCTGGGATAACGAGGCTTCTGCGTCATCGCATAACACTAACGCGATCTTGGGGTCTTTAGCCTCGCTGGCAGTCTTTGAGTAAAAGCTAGCGAGATCCAGAGTTTCTTGTAGCGAAAGCACGCTCCGGGATGACGAAAAGATGCTGTCCAACATAGGGTTATCCTGTTATTTCCTATAATTGAGCATTCTAATATGACATCTAGTTGAGCAAACCTACCCCAATCCAAACAGTGCAAAAAACGGCCGTTTTTTGCACTGTTGTCAACAGCACCCGTGATGTGCCGGCAAGCCTTTCAGTGCCATTCCAAAATCCCTTTCCAATATTCAAAGTATAGCTATACTTAAAATTTAGGGCTTATTGGACCTTCCACCATGCTGTTCGGCTATGCACGGGTATCCACTGACGACCAAAATCTCAATCTTCAGCGAGATGCGCTAAAAGAAAGCGGATGCGAGCGGATATTCGAGGATACAGTGAGCGGTGCCAAAGCAGAACGTACTGGACTGACAGGGCTTATGAATGTGCTACGTGCCGGTGATACGGTTGTCATCTGGCGCTTGGACCGGCTTGGCCGGACGCTAAAAAATTTGATTCAACTGGTGGAAGATCTTGAAACTGCAAAGGTTGGATTGCGCAGCTTGCAGGAGAACATTGATACCACATCGAGCGGTGGGAAGCTGATATTTCACCTATTCGGCGCATTAGCTGAATTCGAAAGAAATCTTATCCGAGAACGCACACAAGCAGGTATAGCAGCAGCGCGCGCACGGGGACGTATGGGTGGGCGTCCCAAACGCCTCGATCCTATAAAGCTAGCGCTAGCGCTCAAGCTATATCACGAACGTCATCATACGATCGATGAAATCTGCCAAATGATGGGCATTTCCAAGTCGACGTTGTATAACTATCTCGACAAGGATGCGAGCCATGTCATCGGGGTGGTGTAAGCAAATTCCGCTCGATGCGCTGTTGCGTTTGCGACAGCTGCTGGATCGTTTACCTCACAAAAGTACGGAGCGGTCTGCACAAATATCGGCCGTAGCCGAACTTTATGGGATCTCGACCAGTTCAGTGTATCGTGCCCTAAAAGACTTTCTTAAGCCCCGTGCGACACACCGTATCGACTATGGCAAACCGCGTTGATTGCAGGTCGGGGCGTTTTTAAACGCGGGTTATTACAGCTAGAGGTTGATTTTATTAGCCAGGCAATTAGCCGCTCGTGATTGGACAGGTAACCTGGGTGAGTGTCCGTTTGCTTGGCTCAGCGTTGAGCGTGATGGCTGAGAGTTGCTTGCCCCAGACGCAACCGCTATCCAGTGCGCACAACTTATCGCGCAGCAAGAGACCGAGCGCTGCCCAGTGCCCGAAGATAACCGTTAGCTCAGAGGTGCGCCGTCCTGGCACCTCAAACCATGGCATATAGCCTGGCGGTGCCGTGTCGGGTTCGCCTTTAGCATGGAATTCTAGCCCCCCCTCTGGATTACAGAAACGAATCCGCGTCAGCGTATGAGCAATGATGCGTAGCCGTTCATCGCCGCTCAAGCCATGATGCCAACGAGCCGGCGTAGGCTGGCTCAGCTGTGCGATGCAGGTTCGCCAATTGGGGCCGCGCAACGCCTGTTCCAACTCATGCGCCAACTCGAGGGTGAGCGCCAGATCCCACTGCGGCAGCACACCAGCGTGCACCATTAGCATACCGTTTTGGTAATGCGCCAGCGGCCGGTGGCGTAGCCAATCGATTAAATCGGCCGCATCAGGAGCTGCGAGGATTTCACTTATGGTATCGCCTTTGCGCAGACGTTGTGTGCCTGCTGCAATGGCCAATAAATGCAATTCATGGTTACCTAGCACCATCACTGCGCGCTGACCAAATTCGATGACATCACGTAGGCAAGCGAGTGAACTAGGCCCTCGGTTAATCAAATCACCAGCGAACCAAAGCGGTGTGTTAGGCGTGGGCGCTGCTTTAGCGAGCAAATGATGAAAAGCGTCATGGCAGCCTTGTAGGTCGCCGAAGGCAAGAGGAGGAGGGGAGGACGCTGTATTGACGCTCATTTGGATGGTGAGGATATCTGAAGTCTGTGATTCAAAGGACCTGCTTGAATTGTTCGCCATCATCTAAAAAACGATGAATAAGCTTATTTCCGCAGCGTTTGTAAAATATTAAAGAAGTTAATCTTTCTTCAAAGTTATAATTATTATATAGACTAAGAAAAATTGCGCTAAGGTGTTGAAGAGATAATGGGCGGTGTTTGTCATATAAGAGTTGCCGTAGCATCAATGAGCGGTTTATTTGGGCCGCAGCACCTACATGATGAGGCGCTAGCGTTAGCCGGTCGCATTTGAATTCAATGAAGGGTTTTTGATGATTTTAGTAACTGGTGGCGCTGGTTTTATTGGCGCCAATTTTGTGCTCGACTGGCTAGCGGGTCACAACGAAGCAGTGGTGAACGTTGACAAACTGACCTATGCAGGCAATCTGAATACTTTAAATTCGTTACAAGCGGACCACCGTCATCTGTTTGTCAGGGCTGATATTGCTGATGCCGCTACGCTTAAAAGTCTCTTTGTTCAACATCAACCACGCGCGGTACTGCATTTTGCCGCGGAAAGCCATGTTGATCGCTCATTGCATGGACCGGCTGATTTTGTGCACACGAATATAGTCGGCACTTTTACGTTGCTTGAGGCGGCTCGTGCTTATTGGACTCAGTTGGCCGGCGTGGAGCAAGCTAACTTCCGCTTCCTGCATGTTTCCACCGACGAGGTTTATGGTTCGCTTGAGCCCCATGATCCAGCGTTTTGTGAAACTACGCCGTATGCGCCTAATAGTCCATACTCGGCCACCAAGGCGGGCTCGGATCACCTGGTGCGAGCGTATCATCATAGCTATGGTTTGCCGGTATTGACCACCCATTGCTCAAACAATTACGGCCCTTATCAGTTTCCAGAAAAGCTGATTCCATTGCTTATCGCCAATGCACTTGCTGATAAACCGCTGCCAGTTTATGGCGATGGCGGTAATGTGCGCGACTGGCTCTATGTGGGGGACCATTGTGCGGCGCTACGAGAAGTCTTGGCGCGTGGCGGTCCTGGTCAAACCTACAATATTGGCGGTCGGAATGAGAAAACCAATCTTGAGGTTGTGCATATGCTGTGTGCGTTGTTGGATCAGATGAAGCCGAAATCGTCTGGTTCATATGCCGAGCAGATTACCTTTGTGCAAGATCGCCCAGGCCATGACCGCCGCTATGCAATAGATGCGACGAAGATCGAGCGTGAATTGGGTTGGCGGCCCGCGCACACATTTGAAACTGGGCTCGAGAAAACGGTGCGCTGGTATCTTGAGCATCCAGATTGGGTGAATAACGTTATCTCAGGCGATTACCTTAAATGGCTTGAAACGCATTATGCGCTACGCGCATCAGGAGACACCTAAGATGCGTAAAGCGATTCTTTTAGCCGGAGGCTCGGGTACCAGGCTTTATCCGATTACACATGCAGTCTCTAAACAACTGCTGCCAATCTACGATAAACCAATGGTCTATTATCCGCTGTCCACTTTGATGATGGCGGGCATACGTGACATCTTGGTGATTTCTACGCCGGCCGACACGCCGCGCTTTCAGACGCTACTGGGCGATGGCGCCCAGTGGGGACTCAATCTCCAATATGCAGTGCAACCTTCCCCAGAGGGATTAGCGCAAGCATTTATGATTGGCCGGCAATTTATTGGCAATCATCCATCGACTTTAATTCTCGGCGACAATATATTTTATGGGCATAGTTTAACCGGGCAGCTTGAACGCGCCAGCACTTGTGATCAGGGAGCGACAGTATTTGCTTATCATGTGCACGATCCTGAGCGTTACGGCGTGGTTGAGTTTGATGAGGATTTTCACGCCTTGTCGATTGAAGAAAAGCCGGTTAAGCCCCGTTCCAATTATGCGGTGACTGGGCTTTACTTCTACGACCAGCAAGTCTGCGATATTGCTGCCGAGATTAAGCCTTCAGCACGCGGTGAGTTTGAGATTACGGATATTAATCTGCATTATTTGCAACACCAGCAGCTCAAGGTTGAAATGATGGGCCGCGGCTATGCATGGTTTGATACGGGTACTCATGACTCACTGATTGATGCCGCCAGCTTTATCGCAACCTTGCAAAAGCGGCAAGGCCTGATGGTCGCTTGCCCGGAAGAGATTGCCTACTATCGTGGCTGGATTGACGCCGAGCAACTTAACCGGCTGGCCGCGCCGCTTGAAAAAAACGGCTATGGAAAATATTTAAAACGCATTTTGTCGGACCAGCTGATATGGCCATCAACGTAATCACTACTGCATTGCCTGAAGTTAAAATCATCGAGCCTAAGGTTTTTAATGATACGCGGGGCTCTTTTTTTGAGAGTTTCAATGCGCGTGAATTTGCCGTGCAAGTGGCAACAGGGTTCGAGTTTGTGCAAGATAATCATTCACGCTCGACTAAAAATGTGCTGCGCGGTTTGCATTATCAAATTCAGCACCCCCAGGGCAAACTGGTGCGGGTGGTGGCGGGAGCGGTCTTTGATGTGGTTGTGGATCTGCGTCGGCACTCGTCTCACTTTGGGCAATGGGTCGGGGTCCATTTATCGGCTGATAATCGACGCCAGTTATGGGTGCCACCGGGTTTTGCTCACAGTTTTTTGACGCTCTCGGCAGAGGCTGAATTTCTCTATAAAACAACCGATTATTGCTATCCAGAGTATGAGCGTACTCTATTATGGCATGACCCAGAGTTGGGCATTGCATGGCCGCTTGATGGGGAGCCGGTGTTGAGCGCAAAGGACATCGCTGGAGTGCGCTTAGCAGCGGCGGAAGTATTTGCTTAAAGTTTGAATTTGAACGCTCGCTGAGCGGATTTCTATCATGACGTCTTCTCGAACGATTTTAATCACTGGCGCTCAAGGCCAACTTGGCTTTGAGTTAGCGCGTAGTTTACAAGGTCTTGGCCGGATTGTTGCGTTGGATCGGCAAGCACTGGATTTGGCAGATTTTGATCAAATTCGGCGTGTGGTGCGCGAATTGCGGCCGGCTTTAATTGTCAACCCGGCCGCGTATACAGCGGTCGATCAAGCTGAAATTGAAGAGCCTGTAGCGCTGCGCATTAATGCTTTAGCACCGGGCGTGCTGGCTGAAGAGGCGAAGCGGCTCAATGCAGTTTTATTCCACTATTCAACCGACTACGTATTTGCTGGAGACAAGGATGGTGCTTATACCGAAGAGGATAGCGCGCAGCCGCAAAATGCCTATGGTCGCAGTAAACTGGCTGGCGAACGGGCGCTGGCTGAAGTAGGCGCGGCGCATTTCGTGCTGCGCACGAGCTGGATCTACGGCAAGCGGGGCAAGAATTTTCTGTTAACGATGTTGCAACTGGCGGCGCAGCAGCCTGAGTTGCGGATTGTGGCTAACCAATATGGCGCCCCGACCTGGTCGACGACCATTGCCGCCCTCAGTGCGCAAATCTTGGCGCAAGGCATCGCGCTAGGCCATCAAGATCGGAGTTGGTGGCAAGAAAAATCAGGTATCTATCATTTAAGCGCCGCCGGCTCGACTTCTTGGTATGAATTTGCGCAAGCGATCTTTACGCTTGCGCCACCTGCTAGGCAACCAAAGTTGACGCCGATTTCGGCGCTAGAGTATCCGACACCGGCCAAGCGCCCAGCCAATTCTCGTCTATCTAACGATAAATTGGCGCGGACTTTTAACTTATTTGCGCCTCATTGGCATGACGCGTTACGCTTATGTCTGCGCCCTGAATAGGGCTTAAAGCAAGCTATAAAGTCGCGGGCGGACGTACTGGCAAGGTTAGCTGGAGGAATGTGCCATCTGATAAGGTGAGTGTAACCTGCACGGTGTCGCCTGGTTTGATCGCCGGTTCCGCGCGCGCTTTTTCAAGCATCAGATGGTAACCACCAGGGGCGAGCCTGACCTCGCTGTGAGCTGGCAGGGTTAATTTTTTGAGGTGAATCATCCTGCTGTGTGTGCCATCCGATATCGACTGATGTAGCATCACATGGCCATAATCAGGGCTGGAGGCGGCGACGACATCGATAGCTTGAGCGCTGTTGTTGCGCAATGTCATATAACCGGCGGCTGGCCGTCCGTCAGGTAGCCAGCGCACCCAGCCGGCTTCGGCTACCACTTCTGGTGAGGCCGCGGCGATGGCGCTTGAAGAAGATGCGCTAAAGCATAGACTGGCTAAAAGAAAAGTAATCCATTTCATGAGTTGATACTCCCCGTTATGATGATGGTTGAAGCAGAATACGCAAATCGTGCGCAATATTATCCGCAGAATCGGCGGCGGTCGCCATCAATTGCGCCCGACCTTTTTGATCGAAGATATAAATCGCTGAGCTGTGCATCACCTCATAGCGGTTGTCAGTATCGGGCTTTTCAGATTGATACGCGACGCGGTAGCGTTTAGCTAATGCCTCGACTTGACTGAGTGTGCCGGTCAGACCTGTGACATGTTCCGCATCAAATGCCCGGACGTAACGGTGCATTGAGGTAGGCGTATCACGTGCTGGGTCGATCGAGATAAACAGAATGCGTACAGCGCGTGCATCGTCGCCCAGTTTCGAGAGCGCAAGCATGAGGCGCGCCATGGTTTCAGGGCAAACATCCGGGCAATGCGTATAGCCAAAGTAGACGAGGGTGATTTGGCCTTGGTAAGTTTGCGCGCTAACCTTTTGTCCCTGATCGTCAGTCAAAGCAAAATCAAGATCAGGCAGGTGGTGACGCACTTGGGTTAACTGCCAATTTTCATCGCGCTGCCGGCTACAGCCAAGAAAGAGCATTGATAAGACGCCGGCCAAGAGCGCACAGTAAAGTATCGCTCGCTGCTGGAACATGACTCGCTGCATGATAAAAGCCTTCTAACTCGATTTTGTTGAATAGCGGACAGTCGCGCTGGTGCGCGCGCATGTATGTGTTAGGCACGCTATTTTAACAGACCCCCTAAAATTTTTCCGTTCATCGGAGTCAGGTGTGCGGGGTCTAGGCAAGCAAGATCTCGGTATTGGGTGAACTGATTCGCCTGCAGCAAGGGCAAGAGGGTGGAGATACTTAAAATATAACGCCAGCATGTGATACATATGGAATCCAAAGCGTGTGATACGGCCTGTTGTAAAGCCTGATGTGTGCGAGCTTTAGCCCCATGTAGGGAGGGTCTCACCTTACTCTACATTTTCTCAATGGGATTCAAATTTCAGACAATTTCAGACATTCGAGTGTCCATAAGCGTCACTCACTTATAGCCTACTTTCCGCTATCTCCCATCTAAAAATTTGATTTTTGATCGACACACTTCGTTCGATATCAACTATGCTGGCATCCAATAGCGCTGGTGCTCGTCTTCTCGGAGGCGATGTACCAATGGGAAACCCAGACCTTGCAAAAGCGCATTGCCAAGCAAGCGTAGTCATCGGCCTATCGGCCGCAAGGTGCGTTAAAGAAACAAAAGCTTCAATTCTCAATGACCTCAGAATCAAGATCGTGCGCTTGTTTGGAAGCACGCACGCACAGACACACAGAGAGAGACTAGCTAAACTTACTATTTACTTTTGCTTGGCAGCGGTTCAAGTGAATGCGTGCTTGAGCCGCTTCAGGTTATGTCTGTGCCAGGAAATTATGCCGCGTGTTCAGCACTGTGCGCATCATCGTAATTGACGGCGCTCATACCATTGCCCAATTGCTTCATCAGTAGTTCACGATAAAGACCCGCTTGTGCGCGCAAAGCATCGGGGGCGCCATCATCAATGACTTTGCCATCGCTCATCACAATAATACGGTCAAAGTTTTGTAGCGTGGACAGTCGATGGGCGATGGCAATCACCGTGCGGCCGCGCATCAGTCGATCGAGCGCCTGTTGAATTGCTTCTTCTGAGGCGCTATCGAGGGCGGAAGTGGCTTCATCGAGGAGCAGGATAGGTGCATTTTTCAAAATCGCGCGGGCAATCGCAATGCGTTGCCGCTGGCCGCCTGAGAGTTTCGTGCCACGGTCGCCCACTAGGGTGTCAAACCCTTGCGGCATCGCTTCGATAAACTCAGTGCAGCGTGCTTCATGAGCGGCGGCAAGAACTTCGTCGCGGCTAGCATGAGGTCGGCCATAAGCGATATTTTCAAAAATCGTCCGATGTAAGAGCGAAATATCTTGCGGCACGACGGCGATGGCTTGACGCAAGCTTTCTTGCGTAATCATGCTCAAATCCTGACCATCGATCAAAATGCGGCCCGCTTGGGGTTCATAAAAATGTTGCAACAACGCAAGTACCGTGGATTTGCCGGCTCCAGAACTGCCGATTAAGCCAACCCGCTGGCCTGGCTCGAGGTGCAAGTCAAATGCCTCGAGCGTGCGCGTCCGATTTGGATAGGCAAAACAAACTTGATTGAAATCAACGCGTCCACCTTGTTCAACCAGCGTCTGTGCTTGTGGATGGTCGGGCAATTGATGAGGTTCAAGCAAGGTCTCAATGGCTTCGGCAAGCCGTGCAATATGTTGAATCACATCCACTAGGGCGACGGCAAGGTCGCGCGTGCAGTGCAAAATCGTCAAGCCAAGTGAACTGACCAGTACAATATCGCCCGTGCTGACTTGGCCGCGTGTCCATAACCAAAGGGCCCAGCCGAGCAATCCCGCGGCCAAAAAAGCCGTCGAAACAGCATGGAACAGCCTTAATTTTTCAAGATGTAGCAAGCTTTTGCGGCGGGCGCGCATTTCTTCTTGGAGCTTCGCGCCAAAGCGGGTTTGCTCGCGGACCGTCGCTCCGAAGGCGCGTACTAGCCCCATATTGCTGATGACATCGACGAGCTCGCCATCGACTGCTGCGGCTTCTTTGGCGAAGCCACGGTGGTGTTTGGCGCCGTAACTCGCCAATTTGAAGAGGATCAGCGCGAGCACCGTCGATACCAATAGCAGACCGCCGGCCATGAGCGGATTGACTGCGGCAATTATGGCAATGGCGCCGCCTACTGCGATGCAGGGCGGCAGAGCATTCCACGCCATGGTATTTTCAGCCGTGAACACCGCATTTGAGGTTGCCGTAATCCGGCTGGCCAGCAGGCCGGGCGGCTTTTCTGTAAACCAGGTTTGCGCATGGCCGCTCAAATATTGAAATAGATCTCGCCGTAAATCGCCGGTCACGGTGACAAACGCGTGGGTGCTGACCCAGCCGCCTATGCGCCAGAGTAGATTATCGGCAGCGATTAAGCCCGCTAACAGCAGAAATGCACTCCATAGTTGCGTGAAGTGGCTGCGTCCTTGACTCAGTATATCGATCAGATGCTTAATCCCATATTGAGCAGCAAGCGAGCAACCTACTGCGGCCAGTACGCTGATGAACACGGCGCCATGGGCGACTGGGTGACGGCGAATATATTGATACAGAAAAGCCAGCGGCCGATCAGCATAGCTAGCGAGCTTAGCGTTATACGCATCGCTCTGAGTCGTAGACGAGCGCATCTTCATTTCATTCGTGCCTACAAAAGAGTGGGCTTCTGCAAGCTTGACGTTTATCATATGGCCTCGGCTTGACTGCGTGAAATAAGCTACTTGCTACTTGTTGGGTGGAACATGGATGCGTCCATGCTCCTGATCCTTTTTATGTCGGAATCGACAAGCGGCAAAGCAAGTAACTTGTTTATCAAATCACTACAGATAATTTAAAGCAGCGTTGTAAAACAAAGACCGACAAAGTGTTTCTGTATTGTAACAAGTTAAATACTTTGAAATTCACCGCTTGAATTTATTTTAAGCAGCAAATAATCCGTGATGAAGTGATTGACTACTGGGTAGCCGTACTTCAACTTTTGCCCTGACTTTATATTAGGAGAATCATGTCATGCGAATCGCTCAAATTGCGCCGTTATGCGAGGCTGTGCCGCCGAAATTGTATGGCGGTACAGAACGAGTGGTGTCTTATTTGACAGAGGCCTTAGTTGAGTTGGGCCACGATGTGACCTTGTTCGCCAGTGGTGACTCAGTCACCACAGCGCAACTCGAACCAGTATGGCCGCAAGCCCTTCGCTTAGATCCAAAGATTCGCGATATGTTCGCACCCCATATGCGGATGCTCGAACAGGTGCGGCAACGCGCCGACGAATTCGATATCCTGCATTTTCATCTTGATTACCATTCGTTCGCACTTTTTAGCCGCCAGTCCACACCGTTTCTAACGACCTTGCATGGCCGTCTTGATTTACCTGAGTTACAGCCGGTTTTCAATCTGTTTACGCAAGCTCAGGTGGTGTCCATTTCCGATAGTCAACGTTCGCCACTGCCCCAGGCAAATTGGCTGTCAACCATTTATCATGGCTTGCCGGAAAAAATGTTGATGCCTCGTCCTGATATCCAGCCTGGCTATTTAGCTTTTCTGGGTCGTATTTCGCCTGAAAAGCGAGTTGATACAGCGATTTCGATTGCCGCTAAATGTGGCTTGCCAATCAAAATTGCAGCCAAAATTGACCGCGCCGATCAGGCCTATTACGACGAGCAGATCAAGCCATTGATGTCGCAGCCGCACGTTGAATATATCGGTGAAATCTCTGAAGCGGAAAAAGCCGCTTTCTTGTCCGGCGCCCATGCGCTGCTGTTTCCGATTGACTGGCCTGAGCCATTTGGTTTAGTCATGATTGAGGCGATGGCCTGTGGTACGCCGGTGATTGCTTTCAAGCGTGGCTCAGTCCCCGAAGTGATCGACCACGGCGTGACGGGCTTTTTAGTGAGTGATGAAATGGAGGCGGTGGCTGCGGTGAAGCGCTTGCATACAGTGTCGCGCGATACAGTGCGCCAACAATTTGAAGCACGCTTTACCGCGCAACGGATGGCGGAAGATTATATTGTTGCTTACGAACATCTTCTGCATCAACAACACCGCACTGTGTTACGTGAAGTCGCAGTAGGTTAGAAAAAGGGCCGCACACACTTCGTGTGGCCCTTTTTTTATTCAGATCTAAGCGTGAGATAAATTAAAAGGGTGGTATACTTATTTCTCATTGAGAATGATTCGCATTAGCGCTACCATTGCTTTTTAGTACTGCCCGTTTGTCCAACTCAATATTAAATCCTCTCATCAAGGAATATTTAAATGAAAATCAGTCTCATAATTACTCTTTTCACGCTGACTTGTGCGTTGTCCAATGGTGTACACGCGCGCACAGAAACAAAAGAAGAGTTACCGACCTTCAAACTTGAGATGGCTGACGGGAAATTGATGCCCTCTCGCATCGAGGTGCCGGCTAATCAGGCGATCAAACTTGAAATTGAAAATACCGGCAAAAGCGCGGTTGAATTTGAAAGCATTCAATTGCGTAAAGAGAAGGTGCTCAGCCCTGGCGCCAAATCTTTTGTTGTGATTAAAAAAATGGCACCGGGCGAATACAAATTTTTCGATGATTTTCATCAAGCGACGGCACAAGGGGTAATCGTCGCGAGATAAATTTGAGTTTAAGTAGAAACAAGGATAGGGATAGCCGTAGGCGGTAATCAGGTAGCTTTGGAGAGCTCAATGGGGCAGGTGCTGTTTGTAGTATGGCGTGAAAGTGTTGAGGCATTGCTTGTGATCGGCATTTTATATGCGTGGTTGCGCAATGGTGACAAGACGGCGCGGCAGGGCCTGCCTTATCTGTGGCTAGGAGTTGGACTAGGTCTGCTAGTGGCGGTTGCGTTTGGCGCGGCATTAGTGAACTTTAGTGAAACCCTCTCCGGTGAAACCCAGGATTATTTCCAGGCCGCAATGGTCTGGATTGCGGCTGTGCTGATTGTACAGATGGTATTGTGGATGAGGTATCACGGCGGTACCTTAAAACAAGGCATCGAAGCATCTTTACAAAAAAGTACTCAAAATGCGCATTGGTGGGGGGTGACGCTGCTTGCTGCATTAGCAGTTGCGCGCGAAGGAAGTGAGACGGTCATCTTTCTCTATGGACTGGGTTTTGGGCAAGCAGGATATATTTTGCCTATGCACCTGGCTGCCGTATTGATAGGCTTTGGTCTAGCCCTCCTAACGTTTTACCTATTGCAGCTGGGTGGCAAATTGTTTTCTTGGCGCGCTTTTTTTCGCGTGACTGAAATGATGTTGCTCTTTCTCGCTGCGGGATTGGTCCAAGCAGGCGTTGATAAACTCATTGATAAAGAAATACTTCCTGCTCTGATTGACCCACTGTGGAATACTTCAGCGTTACTCGATGATTCTAATGCTGTGGGTACATTGTTGGCGGCATTGACCGGCTATCGTGCGTATCCATCGTTAATGAATGTGTTGGCGTATCTTATTTATTGGGCTGTGGTGGCTTGGTTAGTGAGACGTACACAGCGGTGCCTGACGGTTAAAAATCGGCCGGCATGAATCAACAAGGGCGCATTCTAGCCCATGATACGTTGCTCTAATACATGCGCTAGCTTGGTATGCCATCCGTCTATATAATAAGCCATTCGAAATTCTTTCAATAATGATTAATACAAGAGGTCGCTCCATGCATATCAATCGGTTCTTTTTCAATTTGATTGGTCTTGTTGCGCTACTTGCACTGGCCGCTTGTGGCAAAAAACAGGCCCTTCCGTCACCGCCGGTAACGGAAGTGGGGATTGTCACCCTAGAGCCGCAAACTGTGCCAGTGACAATTGATGTACCTGGACGCACCTCTGCTTGGCAGATTGCTGAGGTGCGCGCACGTGTCAATGGCATTGTGCTTAAACGTGAATTTAAAGAAGGCAGCGAAGTGAAAGCGGGCCAGCGCCTCTACAAAATTGACTCAGCTCCTTATAAAGCTCAGTTTGAGAGTAGCCAAGCTGCGTTGGCAAAAGCACACGCTAGTTTAAATGCAGTCGCGGCTAAGGCCGAACGTTACAAACCGTTGCTTGCAGCGAATGCGATTAGCAAGCAAGAATATGACAATGCGCTGGCTGAGCATGGCCAAGCGATGGCGGACGTTGGTGTTGCTAAGGCCGCGCTTGAAGTGGCGCGCATTAACCTTGGCTATACCGAAGTGAGCTCGCCGATTGCAGGTTGGATTGGCAAATCCTATGTCACTCCAGGCGCTTATGTGCAAGCCAGCCAGGCAACGTTGTTAGCCACGGTGCAGCAAATCGACCCGATTTATGTTGATGTGACGCAATCGAGCAGTGACGTTTTGCGTTTGCGCCGTGAAATGGCAGACGGCCAATTACAAATGACTGGTCGTAACGAGGTCAAGGTCGACCTCGTGCTGGAAGATGGCTCATCTTATCCGTTCCAAGGAAAGTTGCAGTTTTCCGATATCGCGGTCGAACCGGGTACGGGCACGATCACCTTACGCGCGCTCTTTCCAAATCCGAAAAAAGCCTTGCTGCCTGGTATGTTTGTTCGTGCGCGCATCCAAGAAGGCGTGAACCATCGTGCGCTGGTGGTGCCGCAGGTTGGCGTGACTCATGACGCAAAAGGCCAACCGACTGCCTTGATTGTCGATCAAGATAATAAAGTCGCTTTGCGTGTACTGACCACGATGCGAGCGGCTGATGATAATTGGCTGGTAGCGAGTGGATTGAACGCAGGCGACAGAGTTATTGTGCAAGGATTGCAAAAAGTGCAGCCTGGGATGACCGTCAAACCGGTAACCACACAGGTATCGCCGACGACTGAAGCTGCTGCTGGGCCACAGCCTGCGGCCAGCGACGCCGCGGACGCTAACGCCAACGCAGAATAACCGTATTAAAAATAAGGAAAACCATTTCCATGGTTAAGTTTTTTATCGATCGACCGATTTTTGCATGGGTGCTGGCCATTATTTTGATGATGGCCGGAGCGTTGTCGATTCGCACCTTGCCTGTTGAACAGTATCCATCGGTAGCGCCGCCCGCAGTGCAAATCAGCGCAGCCTATCCAGGCGCATCGGCCCAAACCGTTGAAAACACAGTCACCCAGGTGATTGAACAGCAAATGAATGGGATCGACCATTTGCTGTATATGTCCTCCACCAGTGAAAACTCGGGGGGCGCAAATATTACGCTGACCTTCGCGCCGGGTACCAACCCGGATGTGGCGCAAGTGCAGGTGCAAAACAAACTACAACTGGCCTTACCCCTATTGCCGCAAACCGTGCAGCAACAAGGTATCAAAGTTACTAAGTCGTCCGGTAGTTTCTTGATGGTATTAGCCTTCGTGTCTACCGACGGTAGCATGAATAAGTTTGATTTGGCCAATTATGTTGCGGCCAATGTGCAAGATCCAATTAGCCGGGTTGATGGGGTCGGCACCACGACGCTGTTTGGCACCCAGTATGCAATGCGAGTGTGGTTGCATCCAGATAAACTGGCTAGCTACCGCCTAACACCAGTCGATGTCACCAACGCACTCTCTGAGCAAAATGTCCAAGTGCCAGGGGGTCAGTTAGGTGGCTTACCGGCCGTGGACAAGCAACAACTCAATGCGGTGATCACCGAAGCAACCTTGTTAAGGACGCCGGAACAATTTAGCAATGTCTTATTAAGGGTGATGCCAGACGGTTCACAAGTACGTTTGCGCGATGTCGCACGGATTGAACTCGGCGGTGAAAGCTATAACGTAGATACCCGCTATAACGGCCAGCCTACCGCTGGCTTTGCGCTTAAACTGGCGACGGGCGCGAATGCCTTGCAAACCGCGCGGCTGGTACGTGAACGGATTGAAGAATTATCGAAATACTTCCCGCCCGGTTTAGTCGTGAAATATCCATACGACACCACGCCCTTTGTGCGCATCTCGATCGAAGAAGTGATCAAGACACTATTTGAAGGGATTGTGCTGGTGTTTTTGGTGATGTACTTATTCCTGCAAAATTGGCGTGCTACGCTGATCCCAACCATTGCCGTGCCAATTGTGTTGTTGGGTACGTTTGGCGTGATGGCGGCGGTCGGTTTTTCGATTAATACCTTGTCGATGTTTGGCCTTGTGCTGGCGATTGGGTTATTAGTCGATGATGCGATTGTGGTCGTTGAAAACGTCGAGCGGGTCATGGCGGAAGAAGGGCTTTCACCGCGCGAGGCAACCCGTAAAGCAATGGGCCAGATTACGGGTGCGCTGGTTGGCGTGGCGCTTGTTTTATCCGCGGTATTTGTACCGATGGCGTTTTCCAGCGGTTCAGTGGGAGCAATCTATCGTCAGTTCTCACTGACCATTGTGTCGGCGATGGTGCTCTCAGTATTAGTGGCACTGATTCTGACGCCAGCTTTATGCGTGAGTTTGCTCAAACCGATTCCTAAAGGACACCACGAAGAGAAAAAAGGGTTTTTCGGCTGGTTTAACCGGACTTTCGAGCGTGGTCGCGATAAATACCAGTCAGGCGTGCGTGGTGTCATCGCTCGCTCTGGACGTTGGTTTGGCATTTATGCGGTGATTATCGTGGTCGTTGGTGTGCTGTTTATGCGCATGCCTACGGCTTTCTTGCCGGATGAAGACCAAGGGATTTTATTTGTGCTGGTGCAAACCCCGCCAGGCTCAACCCAACAGCGGACCCAAGCAGTCCTGAGCGAAGTTAGCCAATACCTGTTGCAAGATGAAAGCCAGCTGGTTGAATCGGCCTTTGAGGTCAATGGCTTTAGTTTTGCTGGCAGTGGCCAAAATTCGGGTATGGTTTTTGTTAGATTAAAAGATTGGAAACAGCGTACGAGAGCGGATCAATCGGTACAAGCACTCATGCAGCGCTCTTTTATGCGTTTTTCGCAGATTAAAGATGCCATGGTGTTTCCGATTAATCCACCGCCGATTATCGAGCTTGGCACAGCCTCTGGCTTTGATATGCAATTGCAAGATCGCGCCGGTCTCGGCCATGATGCCTTGATGCAAGCGCGCAATCAGTTGCTAGGGATGGCGGCACAAAGCCCAATATTGATGCAGGTGCGCCCGAACGGTCTGAATGACACGCCGGAATTTCATGTGGATATTAATCGTGAGAAGGCCAGCGCGCTGGGGATTCCATTGTCTTTGATTGATCGGAGTTTCTCGATTGCTTGGGGCGGAACTTACGTTAACAGTTTCCTAGATAGGGATAACCGCATCAAAAAGGTTCTGGTCCAAGGCGACGCCCCTTTTCGTATGACCCCGGAAGACATTCAGCGTTGGTATATCCGCAATGCGCAAGGCGAGATGGTGCCGTTCTCGTCATTTGTCAGTTCGCATTGGGGTTATGGCTCGCCTAAGCTTGAGCGTTATAACGGTGTTTCCTCGGTAGCCATCCAGGGCTTAGCAACTCCTGGCAAAAGCACGGGGGATGCAATTCAAGAAATGCAAAACCTGGCAGCAAAATTGCCGCATGGCATTGGCTATGAGTGGACCGGTATGTCGCTCCAGGAGATTTTATCCGGCTCGCAAGCGCCATTACTGTATGCCATTTCAATCTTGGTGGTGTTTTTAAGCCTAGCTGCGCTTTATGAAAGCTGGTCGATTCCATTCTCGGTGATCTTGGTGGTGCCACTTGGAATCATTGGTGCTTTATTGGCGGCGACAGGTCGCGGCCTATCTAATGATGTGTATTTCCAGGTGGGCTTATTGACCACTGTTGGTTTGTCTGCAAAAAACGCAATTTTGATTGTTGAGTTCGCCAAAGAACTGCAGGCACAGGGCAGAACTGCAATGGAAGCTGCCATCGAAGCCGCGCGTTTGCGTTTGCGGCCAATCTTGATGACTTCATTGGCTTTTGTGCTTGGTGTGCTGCCTTTGGCAATTAGCCGTGGTGCCGGTTCTGCTGGTCAACATGCGATTGGCACGGGGGTTATCGGCGGGATGTTGAGCGCCACCTTTATCGCCATTTTCATCATCCCAATGTTCTTTGTGGTGGTGCGTAGCAAATTCTGTCAATCTAAATCAAAGCAGAAGGTGCAAGCTGGCGCTGACCCGATGGTGAACGCTTCGAGTCATGAGAGCAATTCGGATGCAGATACTCACCCGAAAATTTGAACCTCAGGAACATGTAAATGCGTGAATTTTCTCTTTTAGCTGCATTGTCAATCGCAGCAGTTTCAGCTGCCTGTACGCTGGCACCTCGTTATGAGCGCCCAGCAGCGCCGGTTGCCGCCACCTATCCTACGGGGGATGCGTATACCTTGCTGACCGAGTCAGCCTCAGCGCCGGTTGATTTGGGCTGGCGCCAGTTCTTTGCAGACCCGCGTTTGCAAAAGTTGATTGAGCTGGCGTTACGCAATAACCGTGATTTGCGCGTAGCGGCATTAAATGTGCAACAAGCACGTGCACAATATCGGATTCAGCGCGCAGGCTTGGTGCCGGATTTGCGTGCGCAAGGGGCTGGCAATCGTAGTCGCACCCCCGCTGAGCTCTCCATGCTTAACCGTGCAGTGGTGGCTAGCCAGTATGAGGTGGGCGCGGCTGCGGCGTGGGAAATTGACCTTTTTGGCAAGCTACGGAGCTTAAAAGATCAAGTCCTGGCGCAATATTTAGCGACGGCTCAGGCCCGCAAGGCGGTTGAAATTTCGTTAGTGGCGCAGTTAGCTAACCAATATTTAACCACCCATGCCTATGACGAGCAGCTCAAAGTCACCCAAGCAACCCTTAGCGCTGCTCAGGAATCTTACCGGCTTGCCAACGTGCAGTTTGACGCAGGCGTTGGCTCTGAGCTTGATTTGCAAGAGGCTGAGAGTACTGTTGAGCAAGCCCAGGCCAATCACCAAAATCAACTGCGTCTACGGGCCCAGTCTGAAAATGCGCTCACGCTCTTAGTCGGCGAACCGTTGCCCGCCGATTTACCGCAGCCATTGCCGCTTGATCACCAGTCGATACTGGCTGATATTCCAGAAGGCTTACCATCGGATTTGCTGGTGCGTCGCCCGGACATTGCCGCAGCTGAAGAAAATTTGCGGGCGGCTAACGCCAATATTGGCGCGGCTCGGGCTGCATTTTTTCCGAGTATTTCGCTCACCGGACAGTTTGGCAGTGCGAGCCCGGACCTGGGTGGGTTGTTTAAACCAGGCTCGATTGCTTGGGGTTTTGTGCCAAAGGTTTCACTGCCTATTTTTAGCGGTGGTGCGAATCTTGCCAATCTTGATGCGGCGCAAGCAGGTAAGCGGGTCTCTGTTGCACAATATGAAAAAGCGATTCAAACGGCCTTTCGCGAAGTAGCGGATGGGCTTGCCGCGCGCGGTACCTACGATGAACAAATTGCGTCGCTTAAGCGCTACACCGCAGCTCAACAACGTCGGCTTGATCTGTCCACCTTGCGTTATCGCAATGGCATTGATAGCTATCTGCGGGTGTTGAGTGCGCAGACGAGCTTATATGCAGCCGAGCAAGCACTGATTTCAAGCCGCTTGGCACGGCTGGTTAATCTGGTCAATCTATATCAATATTTAGGCGGAGGCTGGCTTGAGCGTACTGGTGATACGCCGCGGCCAGCGGATGTGCCTATCGCATCATAAAGAAATATAGGTTGGGTCCAATCGCGTAAGGACTTTTTAGGCGCTATTGGACCTTATCTTTTCATTTATATCTAGGCCTAATGGATCATTGGTACGGTCAATAAGTTTCTCTAGATTCATCGGTACATAGCCTACTTCGTCAATAATCATCAGCCGATAAGCCCTGATGGCCCGGTGTAAAGTCATGTCCTTACACACAACTATAAACAGCCAAGTACAATAAACCTTTAAAAGAAAGAGATGACAGGCAGAGATGAGCTGGGCAGCGAAAGAATTTAAGACAGTAGATTTAGGTGACAAGCGGTTAAACAAGAGGCTGATGTTGCTTGCAGAGCGTCTTGGGGAAAAGCCGACGGCGAGTCTGCCTGGGGCATGTAAAGGGTGGGCGGAAACCCAGGGGGCGTATCGATTTTTATCTCAAGAGGATATAGGTTGGGAGTCTATTTTAGAGCCGCACTGGTCCTGTTCGCGTGCGCGCTTACAAGAGCAGCGTACCGTTTTGTGCATCCAAGACACCACGGAACTGAACTTCAACGGACAATCGATAGAAGGCTTGGGTCCCCTGTGTTACGAAGCGCAACGAGGTATGTACCTGCACCCGACGTATGCGGTATCGTTGGAGCGTGAACCGTTAGGCGTATTAGATGCGTGGATGTGGGCACGTGCATCCAAAGAAGACGTAGAGAATCGGTCTGGGATCAAGGAAAGTATACGCTGGATCGAAGGGTATAGCCGACTGGCAGAACTCTCAGCCGAGTTACCCGAGACACGTTTGGTGTATATGGCAGACCGTGAATCCGACATGCTAGAACTGATATGCAAAGCCTCCGAACTGGGGAATCCGGTGGATTGGTTAATTCGCTCGTGTCACAACCGGGTGCTACCAGATGGTGCTCGCCTGTGGGAGGCAGTCGGTGCGCAGGCAGCGGTAGGCGAATTGCATTTTATGATGCCCTCACGGCATGGCCAAAAGGCTCGAGCGGTACGTCAGCAAGTCAGAATGAAACGCGTTGTCCTTGATGATAGAAAGGGCTCCCCGTTAGAAGTGACCTGCGTAATAGCCCAAGAAGTGGAGGTACCGTCTGGCTGTAAGCCTGTGGAGTGGCGCTTGCTCACTAATCGCGTGGTACTTGATTTCGACGCAGCAGTGGAGTTGATTGACTGGTATCGGGCTCGCTGGGAGATTGAGATGTTCTTCCACGTTCTCAAAAACGGCTGTCGCGTCGAGGCGCTGCAACTAGGGGCTATCGAAAAGTTAGAGAGGGCGCTGGCGGTCTATATGGTGGTGGCTTGGCGAATCGCTCGCTTGATGAGACTAGGCCGTACTTGCCCTGATCTGGAAGCAGAACTGCTGTTTGAGCCAGAGGAATGGCAAGCCGCGTATCTTCTCATGAAAAAACCTGTGCCAAAAAAGACGCCTCGACTCAATGAAGTAGTGCGGCTTATTGCGATGTTGGGTGGATTCTTAGGCCGAAAAGGGGATGGCGAGCCCGGCGTAAAAACCATCTGGCAAGGATTACAGCAGGTTACTGCCTTTGCTCAGGGTCTACGCTGGGCGCGCCAAAACCAGATATTTTGAGTTGTGTATAAGGATATGGTGTAAAGTGGCTTTCATATTGTTTTGCTGATAAGCCGTCGTCAACAGGAGCATCAGGTCCGCGGCTGTCGTTGCGGGACACAGAATAATCGTGTTCTGAGAATTTCATAACAAATAGTACTAGGGCTTGCCCTCAATCCTGTGCTGCCGACGCATTGCCTCGTGAGCGCTCATGCTTAACCCACAAGAAGCGAGAGTAGGCATCAATCCTGTTAGTACTATCTCCGCTCTTGATTCCGGCATCCGCCATCATCTGTTGATAGGCCTGTGGCTTAAACTGCGCCGTAAATAAATAGCCGCTGCGCAATTGCTTGGTATCTTTCGAGTTACCAGAGCCACTGGTGCCGTTCAAGCGGCCTGCATATTCCTTTCCGCTGAGAGGAACCACGTCCATAACGGTGTTAGCGATAGGCGCTAACTGCTGGGCATGGATGCCGTACCGACCACTCGCATACAGCCGATAGACGCCTGCTACGTCAAGACTGCCGTGATTGCAATCTTCGGCCGTTTTCTGGGGCATCGAATAGCCCCAGTCATCCGCGGGAAGATGCGCTTTATCGGTATAGCGTGACACGCCATCTTTAAAGAACCAATCAATGTTGGATTTAACAATCTGATCGTAAAGCTTGACTCGCTCTGGCGCATCCTTTAGCAACTCATGCGCTTGGGCTAGATTCATAAAGCCATAATCGAACATCATTTGCTGATTCCACGGTACTGGCAGCCCGGTTTTATACGGTGAGGCATTTGAGAAGTACATATGCTTGCCATTACGCAGCGTGAGTAATGATTTCAGAATATGCTGATCGACCGTTTTGTCCGCTTCAATCACATAGCGCTTAGCGCGTTTCAGATAGGTTTTTCCAAAATGATGAGGGTCCCCATCAGGAACGACCTCATTATAGGTAGCACATGTTTGCAGAATTTGTTTAGCGCAAGTGGCAAGGTGTCCAACGGGGTCACCTTGTTCTCCACCAGTTTGAATCGGATTTGCATTAGGTTGATTGGGCCAAACTGGATCGACACGCCCCGTCCAGATAACACGCTTACCACTCAGATCATTGCGTATGGACAAAAGCGTGTCACAGAACGACACCGTTTTGTCCAGAATTTCTTTTTTTGGCGCAATCTCATAGACCAATGCCATGGACTTAAAATTTCACCGCTGTGACCTTGGACCCACTCATTATGCTCATTCGTGGGTACTGGATTTAATGTCTGCGTATAACTGATAAATGATTGAATTTCGTTTTTAGTGACGGGACCATCCAAGCTGTCGACTACCATATTCTCTTGGGATACTGCATTAGTATGCGCATGGCGTGCCATAGAAGGAGGCGGACTGCCTAGTGGGACACCTGTAAACAAAAGTGAAATAAAAGAAGGAATTTTCATAAAGAATTAGAGGTCAACAGAGTTGAAAAATGGCGCGTACACAAATACCTACCTTTCTTTGGAAAACCCGTGTCATCAAGTATCTATACACTCTTCTCAATCTCTGACTGAGTCAAGGCCGACAACACTTTACCGCTTACTGTCTCCAACAACGACCGATCACTCCATTCTGACCGCGTAACCAGATGATGCACCGAGCAAATATCCTTAAGATGCACTCGCGCTGCCATCGGCTCTACGCTCTTCCTGCCTTTAGGTAGCATCACGCCCTTTGCTACCACTGCGTCGGCGCTTAACGATCTGCATGCGACAAGGCTTTCACGATTTCATGACAATACGATTCGAAACGCTTTTCAACACCGCTGCTCATTTTCGTCTCCAAGACCATCGATGTCTTAATTAATTTACCATATTCATTAGGGGCTGTTGAAGTTTGTCACTAATTCCTTGAAAAATAAGAGCAAACTCGTATTGTCTCGGGGTGGGTTTGCTCAAATCGATGCCATATTACAATGACAAATTATAAAAAATAATAGGAGAACACTATGTTGGGCAGCGTTTTTTCGTCATCACGAAGCGTGCTTTCGCTACAGGAAACGCTGGATCTCGCTAGCTCTTACTTAGAGACTGCCCGCAAGGCTAAGGATCCCAAGATCGCGTTGGTGTTATGTGACGACGCAGAAGCCTCGTTATCCGAGATGAAAAAAGCCGTGAGAAAGGCGCACGCTCCTGAAACCCTAGCAGATCAAACTCTGCGGGATAAAATCGCCACCGTGTATTTAGAGCATGGCAAGGTGTTAGAGCAGTTAGAGCAAACTGATAGGGCGCAGGCAAGCTATAAAAAGGCGAAAAAGTGGGGCCCTGAGGAAAGTTCCTCAACTGTTCTCGGTGTGTCGCTGTCTGCGCGCAGTGCGCCAACTGTGGCTCAGACGGCCACCTCTACCTCCCTATCTGCCCAGCAAAAAAGCGAACTGGTAGATTATCTAGTCGGTCCTGAATAAATCGTTTTGCGTACTATGTGAGCTAAAAACTCAAACCAACAGTAAAGGTATGACGGAATAAAACGGATAAAAGAAAGACGTAAAAAAGCCGAAGCTTTCTGAGGATCATACGTAAGTTATGCCCAGCACCACAGAGCACCGCGTGCATGGCATCGCCTAACGCGCCTTTGAGCCAATTTCGACCGAGTTTCCCATCCGCTTTCATATGGCCAATAGTGGGCTCAATGGCACTGCGTCGTTTGATGACCGCGCGTAGCGTACGGGTGATACCCCGACGCATACCAGAGTGATAGATTTTTACGCCATCGATCTCAATGCCTTTGTAACCGCGATCAACGATCGCAACCTCTGGAGTCACATCACACAGGATCGCTGCTTGTTCTAGTGCTTCGGCCAGCGTATGACCGTCATAAGGATTTCCTGGCATTGAGCGTGCGCCAACCACCAACCCTTCCTGGTGAGTCGTCGTGATCGATACTTTCACACCGAACTCGTAAGGCTTACGCGCCTTGCCCTTGGCTATGCATTCCACTTCTGGGGCATGCAGAGCATAGAGTTTGTCTTTATCCTTGGGCCTTTGCGAAATGATTCGTTTTGTGCGGGATATCAACTCTCTCAATGCATCACGGCCTTGTACGGCCACTGACTCGATTTGTCTCTCAACGTCACGCATCACTCGCCCCACTCGCGAACGTAGTGTACCCAACGCCTTGTTCATTCGTTTGTACTGCTTCGCGTGCGCATAACGGCTGATCTGGGTTGATAGGCGAGGCGCAATTCGGTTGTAGTTTTGCCGTAACTTTAAACCGTATTGTGCCGCCACTTTCACCAGATGCTCTCGGCAACGCTCTAGCAATCGCGAATCGGTAGGATGCGATATCGCCTTCTCCATCACCGTGGTGTCAACGATCACTCGTTTTACGCTCGATGCTTTGATGACATCACTACGTTTGGCCGCTTCGATCGTCTCCGCTAATAGCTCTTCTACGCCCGCTTCACCAAGCCGATTACGCCAACGCGTTAGACTTGACGGGTCAATCGGTGCCTCAGTTTGAAGGTACGTTTCCCCTGTAAAAAATTGTTGGTAGGGGTTTTCCAGCCAACCCAACACCACCTCTTCATCAGACAAATTGAATGCGTATTGCAGATACAGTAAGCCGGCTATGAGCCTCGGCGAGGTCGCAGGTCGACCTCTGTTTGAGGTGAAGCTCTCACTCATCAACGCGCTAAGCTGATCCCAGTTGATTAAACCCGCCAGTCGCACCAACGGATGCTTCATATTGATCTGTTCGTTTAGCGGATGCCGGAATAAATCTCCTGTGCTCGCCGTTGCCTTTGGACCCATTCTTGCCTCATCACAAATTGCATGATTTATTTTCTTAATATGCCATTTTCTTGCAATTTATGCCACCCTATCTCGACGCAAAGCCTTTACCACAAAAGAACTTACGAATTATTCAGGACCGACTATCTATTTGAAAAAGCGCTGTTGACGCTTAGCTCTTTAGAGGTGTCGAATAAACCGAGTCTTTTTCTGGTGTATGCCCACGATAATCAAGATCACGGAGAGGCCAAAGCCTCTACGTCTAAATATTTAATCGAAAAACTATCTGAAATCCAAGTCATTTTATATTCCGATCAAGCACCAATGGCGCAACCGTATTCAAGCTCTGAAGAAGAGCTGAAAGAGGACGCACGGTTAGAAAATATCTTAAGCAATCAGCTCTGTTTGTTGCCCGATCAGTTAAAAAAAGGAGTGAAACCGGTCGATAAGGTCGTGGTCTGTTGTTCCGCGGTATTAGGAAGCTACCTGAAAGAATGGTCGGACTATGAAAAGTTTTATCAGGAACTTAAAAAAGCTTATGCCGAAGATCGAAAAGCCTATCTCGAAGACGCTGAACGAGCGAGCGCTATGGCAATACGTCAGGTGGTCAAGAAATTTTCACAAGATCCGGACTATAAAGCTGGGTTCCATCATGTGTTAACGGAAATGGCTTTTTTGGAAATTCGAGCAGAGGAACGGGGAGAGGATCGGTACGGCATTATTCCGGTTTCCTTAACCCCAGATAGCTATCAGCAATGCCTGGCGCGTTTTATTACATCGACCACGGTGCGCATGGAGGGTATGCTTAGATTTGATGTGGAGGGCAAAGCAGAACAAGACGTGCATCCTAATCAAAAAAAACAGCATGGAGTCATTTTTAAGCTAATCGAGCGGCTTTTAGCTGGCAACAATGAGGCCAAAACGTTTCTGAGCAAGTTTTGGGAGGGGTACGGCAATTTTATAGCTCGTTTAAAAAAAGAGCCTTCACTTGGTCATCTTGAGTTTGCCCGATTAATAGACAGTATCTTCGATGATATACGTACCGGGTTGCACAGTCGGCTGGCCTCCACCGTGCAGCAACACCACCACCAACTATGGGTGCTGAATGCGGATCCCAGAGAGGCACTGAAGGCACAATATTTTGCTGCGCTCAAACAAGATGAAGCGTTTAAGGAAACTGAAAAGCTGTATGTTGAACCGCGCGGCAAAGCGAGTTTAGATGGAAAGGCCGAAACCTTTGACCTTTTATCTAAAATTAAAGCGCTGCTGACAGATAAACAGGTGGTGCTGTTGACAGGAGACTCTGGGGCGGGCAAATCTACCTTGAATCGTCTGCTCGAAAAGCAGTTATGGGAAAAGAAAGAAGAACCGGGTGCAATTCCGCTATTTATCTCTCTGGCTAGTATTGACAAGCCTGAGCACGATCTAATCGCCAAAGCGTTAAAGAAAAAAGGGCTATCCGAATTTCAGATTCAGACCTTAAAGAAAGAACAACAAAAATTTATCTTTGTTTTAGATGGCTACGATGAGATTCGGTAGACGCAGAATCTGTATCTGAGCAATCGGATCAACCAGTCCGACGGTTGGCAGGGACAGATGGTGATCAGCTGTCGCAGTGAATATCTGGGCCAGGACTACCTAAGCCGTTTTCAACCGAATCCGAATTTGAAGGGTAAGGACTCATTTTTCCAAGAAGTCGTGATTGAGCCATTTTCAGAAGCAGAGCGCGAATGCTATCTCAAAAAATATGTGGCCCACAACCAGTTGGGCTGGGCGTCGCAACGCTATCAAGCAGCCCTTGAACAACAACCACATTTAAAAGCCTTGGTCAGCAACCCCTTTTTATTACGCGTGGTGCTCGATGCCTTGCCGTACTTGGAAAACGAAGGTAAAGTGCGCAGTGTGGTCCAGTTACGCCTGGACCTGTATGACCAGTTCGTTAAGCTTTGGTTTGAGCGTAACCAGCAGCGTTTAAGCACACAAGATTTAACGGGGACCAGAGGAGTCATCTTCAGGGAGTTATCCGACGATGGTTTTGCCCGGCACGGTCTCCAATTTGTGCAAGACTTAGCGGTGCATCTCTATATAGAGAATGCGGGTAACCCGGTGCTCCACTATTCGTTGTTCAACGACAAGGGAAATTGGCCGGAAGCCTTTTTCGGGCTGGAAGACAAACAACAACTGCTACGAGAAGCCTGGCCCCTGACCCGAAGCGGCAATCAATATCGCTTTATCCATAAATCGCTACTTGAATATTGTGTGGCACGCTCGCTCTTCGAGTCGTTCGATGCGTGCAGCGTGTCAGATACCCACCACCGCCGTGGTAGCGACGCTTCCGTCTATAGTTTTGAAAACCAATCTGTTTTGCCCACCCGAACGCTGCCAGACGTATCATTAGCCCCAAAGCATTGGCTCGGCGACCTGGGCGTTGTGCGATGGTTAACTGAGCGGGTTGAGCAAGAGCCTCTCTTTAAGGAAAAGCTCTTAATGATTGTCGAGCGCTCAAAAACCGATGCCGATGTCCGCCAAGCTGCCGCCAATGCGATCACGATATTGATCCGAGCAGGCGTGCAGTTTAATGGAGCAGATTTAAAGGGAATTCGGATTCCAGGCGCGGATCTGAGTGAGGGTGTATTCGATCATGCTCAGTTGCAGGGTGCTGATTTAAGAAAGGTTATTCTTCGGAAGATATGGCTGCGCCAAGCAAATTTAGATGGTGCGAAAATGACCGGTGTGCAGTTTGGTGAATGGCCTTTTCTCGAAGAAGACAGTGCGGTGATAACCTGCATGTATTCACCGGATGGGAAACGCTGCGCCGTTGGTCTTTACAATGGCACGATCAGTGTGTATGAGGCCTCGAACTGGAAAAAAATTCACACTTTACACGGCCATACCGGCGATGTTTTGAGCGTGGTGTATTCACCGAATGGCCAGCAAATCGCTTCCGGCAGTGCGGATACCACCGTACGTCTGTGGGACGCGCAATCCGGTAAGCCCGGCCACACCCTAAGCGACCATAGCGGCCCGGTTCGAAGCGTGGTGTATTCGCCGAACGGCCAGCAGATCGCCTCCGGCAGTGTAGACACCAAGGTGCGCCTGTGGGACGTGCAATCCGGCCAGCTTACCCACACTTTAACTGGCCATAAAGATCCGGTTTGGAGCGTGGTGTATTCGCCGAACGGCCAGCAGATCGCTTCCGGCAGTGCGGATACCACCATACGTCTGTGGGACGCGCAATCCAGTAATCACGGCTACACTTTAACCGGCCATAAAGGCTCGGTTTGGAGCGTGGTGTATTCGCCGAACGGCGATCAGATCGCCTCTGGCAGTGAGGATACCACCGTGCGGCTGTGGGACGTGCAATCCGGTAAGCTCCTCAGTTCTTTAGTCGGCCATACCCGCCAGGTTGTACACGTGGTGTATTCACCCAATGGCCGGCAGATCGCCTCCGGCAGTGAGGACACCACCGTGCGGCTATGGGACGTGCAATCCGGCCAGCTTTCCCACACTTTAACCGGCCATAAAGACTCGGTTTGGAGTGTGGTGTATTCGCCGAACGGCCAGCAGATCGCCTCCGGCAGTGAAGACACCACCGTGCGGCTGTGGGACGTGCAAACCGATCCGCCTAACCGCCCCTTACACGGCCATACACATTGGGTTCCGAACGTGATGTATTCACCCGACGGCCAGCAAATCGCTTCTGGCAGTTATGACGGGATAGTGCATCTGTGGGATGTACAATCCGGGCAGATCTGTCATACCTTAAGCGGAAATAATGGCTGGGTTAGGAGCGTGGCATATTCGCCGAACGGCCAGCAGATCGCCTCCGGCAATGCAGACACCACCGTGCGGCTGTGGGACGCGCAATCCGGTAAGCCCTGCCACATCTTAAGCGGCCATACAGGGCCGGTTCGGAGCGTGGTGTATTCGCTCGAAGGTCAGCAGGTCGCCTCCAGCAGTGAGGACAACACTGTTCGGCTATGGGACCCGGAATCCGGCCAGCTTTCCCACATTTTAACCGGCCATGAAGGCAAGGTTTTGAGTGTGGTGTATTCACCGAACGGCCAGCAAATCGCTTCCGGCAGTGAGGACACCACCGTGCGGCTGTGGAACGCGCAATCCGGTGAGTCCTGCCACATCTTAAGCGGCCATACAGGCACGGTTTGGCGTGTGGTGTATTCACCAAACGACCAGCAGATCGCCTCCAGCAGTGCAGACGCCACTGTTCGGCTATGGGACCCGCAATCCGGCCAGCTTTCCTACACTTTAACCGGCCATAAAGGCACGGTTTGGAGTGCGGTGTATTCGCCGAACAGCCAGCAGATCGCTTCCGGCAGTGAGGACACCACCGTGCGGCTGTGGAACGCGCAATCCGGCAAGCCTGGCCACACTTTAAGCGGCCACAGCGGTCCAGTTTGGAGCGTGGTGTATTCGCCGAACGGCCAGCAAATCGTTTCTGGCAGTCAGGACCACACCGTGAGGCTATGGGATGTTGCCTCGGGCCAGTGTATAGCTGTGATTCGAGGTTTTCACAAAACAGTCTTGAGTGTCGCCTGGAACGTAACCCGCGACCGCAACTATTTGGTGACCGGCTGTAGAGATAGATCAGTTCGCTTGTGGCAGGTGATAAAAGAAGGGGATCAATATCAGGTGCGCTTGCGCTGGAGTTCGACACATGCTCTGCTTACCGTGACGGATACCTCTACCCAAGGCGTACAGGGCTTAAGCCGAATGAATAAGCAGCTTTTAAAGCAGCGCGGCGCGATAAGTGAGCCGTCTCTACCTTTAAATCTACACGAGACAGATAAGAAGATCACTAGCATGCCGTCAAACCGCGGAGCACTCGATATTCTGTCTACGAAGCAATCCAATCCATCGACTGGGAAGTCAGTATCCTCGACGAACAAGCAGTGCTTATTTTCTCATTTTTCTTGAGAGATGATGATGCGATGCAAATACTAAATATCCAATTCCGGCGGGCCGATTTGCCATATTTTTGGTTTCGATACCCACCTCATAAGCAATTTCCTTATATCGTTGTGACCGCTGGCTGCACAAAAATCAGTTACGCCACTTACTAACGAGGCTTAAGCCGTAGACTAATGCGCTTAATGCGGTGATCCAGAAACTGGTTGGCCAATCAGTGTAATAGGCGAGAGTAATGCCAGCCCATGATTGGAGCAGGGCAAAAAGTGCCGAGACCGCGATACCCATGCCTAGTCGGGTGGTCAAGTTTTGTGCGGCAGCTGCTGGACCCACCATTAAAGTGAAGACGAGTAGCACGCCGACGATTTGTGTACACGCGACTACGGCTAGCGCAACTAGGGCCAAGAACAGCACGGATACAAGCCGTAAAGAGAGTCCTTTGGCTTGTGCGAGTTCAGGCTGCAGCGTGGCGAAGATTAACGGTCGCATAATCAGTGCGAGTGCCGCTAAGCAGAAAAAGCTAAGGATTGCCAGAATGCTTAGCATCGAGGTGCTGACGCCAAGGACATTGCCAAATAAAAGCGCACTCACTTGCGTTGCGTAGGCAGTAAAAAAATGCAAAAAAAGCAAACCAAAGCCAAGCGATAACGATAAAATCATGCCGATTGCAACATCACGCCCGCTTAGCTTTTCACCTAGGGCGCCCATTGCCATACCGGCGGCTAACGTAAAACCCAGTAAACCCCATAGTGGCGCAATGCCGAATAATGCTGCGCCCGTAGCGCCCGTGAAGCCGACATGTGAGAGCGCATGTCCAGCAAAGCTTTGCTGTCGCAACACAAGAAAAAAGCCAACCATACCTGCGACTACCGCAACCATCCCAGAAGCGGCGAAGGCATTAATCATAAAATCATATTCAAACATGGTCATGGTGGTGGCGGTGCTCGTCTTTTTCAATTTCGCTGGTGCCAGACATCACAAAGATGCGGCCATTCATACGTAATACTTCGATGGCTGAACCATATAACCGGGACAGCACAGGGCGGGTAATGACTTCATCAATCTCACCTAAAGCCGCACTGCCGCGGCCGAGATAGAGCACGCGGTCAAGTACATGCAACAGCGGATTAAGTTCATGGGCGCTAAATAATACCGTGATATCAAGTTGCTGTTGGATACGGCGGACTAATTCAACGATACTGTGTTGATGCGAGGGGTCAAGGCTGATTAAAGGTTCGTCAAGCAATAACAAGCGTGGCTGGCCAAGCAAGCATTGTGCGAGCAAAAGCCGCTGTCGTTCGCCGCCAGACATATTGGAGAGGGCTCGTTTTGCTAAATCTTGAGCGTCGACAAGTTCTAACGCGTGCTCAACTGAACGCCGCGCCGCACGATCCATCCAAGGTAAGCCCCAGCGATGTCCGTTGGCTGCGCAGGCAATAAAATCAAAGCCAGATAGGTGCGGGTAAGCGCTGACACTGCGCGCTTGCGGCATATAGCCAATCACCGGATTGCCGCGCATGACGTTGGCGCCGAGTACCCGCAGTGTGCCTGTCCGTGGTGTAATCAGGCCTAGCAGGGCGCGCAATAGCGTCGTTTTACCTGCGCCATTTGGACCCAGCAAGCCGATAAATTCACCTTGTTGAATGGACAGGGTAATGTCACGCAAAACGGTGTGCTTGCCAAGGTCAAGCGTGACGTGTGCCAGCTCAATCGCGTTTTTACCGTGGTTGGCGCCCTGATCGGGCATCCTATTGGGGTTCATTTTGGCGGTCCTGCGAGTGCTTGTTCGAGCGCGTTTAATTGTGACAGTATCCATGCTTGATACGAGATATCAGCAGGTTTGGTTTCACTAACATTGACCACGGCAATTTGAGCCGCACGAGCGAGTTTGAGCATATGCCGGGTCATTTCATCCGAGGTCTGCGCATTGTAGATCAATACGTTTACTCGCCGTTGCCGGAGATCTGTTTCAAAGGCGGCGATATCGGCAGCGCTTGGCTCGGTGTCGTTCATGATGGCCTGTTGAAAGCGCGCATTGCTGACTTTGAGTTCAAGTGCTTCCATGAGATAACCCAGGATAGGCTCTGTCGCCGTGACCGGTGTGCCGCGATATTTTGCCCGTAGTGCGGCAATTTTTGTCTCAATCGGCTTTAATGAAGCAAGAAATGCTGTAAGACGTGCGTTGTAATCATCTTGGTGAGTTTTATCAGCGCGAATTAAAAAAGCGGTAACCGCAGCACCCAGCGCGGGCATTGTTTCCGGTAAATACCAAAGATGGGGGTTATCCCCGGCTTTCTTGCCGACCAGTGAAGCCACCACAATCTGCTCGCGCTGCGGCGCTTTTGAGGCAGCTAACAGCTTGGGTAGCCATGGATCATAATCAGCGCCGTTATATACCACCAGGCGAGCATTAGCCAGCTGGCGCGCAGTGGATGGACTGGCCTCGAAGAGGTGTGGGTCTTGATTGGGCTGAGTGATGAGGCTGGTGACGGTGACATGTTCACCGCCTAGTTGGGCCAGGACATCGCCATAAAAATTCTCCGCGGCAACCAGCAGCAGGCGTGGTGGCGCGTCGGCTGAGGCAGCAGCGGGTTGCGACGTGCTCTGCGCTAGTGCAAATGTACTAACGGCAAATAAGCTTATCGACAATAAAAAACGGGCAATACAAGCGGACATGCGCTGAATCGAAATAGACATGAGGCAACCGAAAAAGAAAAAGCTTGAGTAGGCCAGATGATATACCAGATAACGCCTCGTTACTGGAATGACTGCTTTAACTCTATCTTTTGGCCGATTGCGCGAGCGTGTTCAGTTGCGTACAGTGAGCAGCAAAGGCGTAGGTAAAAGGGTGGCGCTAGCGTATTTTGGGGCGCGCAGAGTTGATGCGGTGCTGAAAGGGAAATTTTGATGCGGTATCGTTACGTGATCTGGCCGGTCAACGCGGGTTTTATGCTGCTTGAGCTTTTGCTTGTGCTGAGCGTGTTAGCAGCGATGGCAGTGGCGGCAACGCCATCGGTTAGGGATTGGCTGGTGCGTGATCATGTAGAGATGCAAGCGCAGGCGTTGCTGGCGACATTGACCTATGCGCGCAGCGAAGCAATCCGGCGTGCCATGCGCATTACCGTCTGCCGTGATGACGGTCAGGGGCGCTGCTCCGCAAATCATAAACAGCGGGCAGCAACGGGACTCAACAACTGGGCCAGCGGTTATTTGGTGCTCGCTGAATTGCCAACTCATCTTGAGCAGCGTAGAGATATTCAGGTTTTGCGAATACAAGCACCGATTGAGGCGGTTACGATTCAAGGTGCGTCTGCACCCCTCTCATTCACGCCGCCTGCTGGGCAGGTGATAGGTGGCTTTCGCAGTTTTGAAATTGCTGCTCGCACGGCCGCTGCTGGCTCTTGTCACGTTAGAGTGTGCCGCTGTGTGCGGGTTGCGGCAGGCGGCCGCAGCCGGATTATGAATGGCTCATGTGTCGCTGCAAATTACGCCAGCTAAAGCATTGGGTGCGCTTTATGCCGGGCGATTCTCTGCTTGAAGTGATGCTCGCCCTATGGCTAATTGGGCTGGCGGCGCTTGGCACAATGCGTATCCAGCTATGGGCCGTGCGTTCCCAGCAGTCGATACTTTGGCGTACTCATGCCCTGAACTTAGCCGATGCTGCGGCTGAAGCGCTGCGCGCTGGTTATCCGGCCACTCGTGTTGCCACGGAGTGGCAAACACGTGCCGCTAACTTACTGCCGTCTGGTGGGATACGCATTATTGACCAAGCGCCTGAGACTCGATTGATTGTGTTGCATTGGCAAAGACCCGCCCAATGGTTGAGTCACTTTGATCCGGAACGGAGTGCTGCTGATGAGTGTCCATCCAACGCCACAGAGGCGATAGAGCAATGTGTCGTGCTGGCCGTTGCCAAATAAGTATGAGTCAGCTGAATAAAGTGCGCCGGGTAAATCTCGCAGAACCTCGCGGCATCTATGGGCACACTCTATTAGAGTTGATTATTGCTGTTGCCCTAGGGAGCTTGATTACATTGGTGGCTTTGACACTCTATCGTGGGCAGCGCGAGCTATTTGAGCATATTGCGCAACGCGCGCGCCGTATTGATGCCGGCTTGGCTGCTTTGCAGCTAATCAGTGTGCATGTGCGCCTAGCGGGTTTTGCCACGCCAGGCAATGCCATTCCGGGCGCAGCTATTTTAGGATGTGGCTTGGGGCATTCGCGCAATACGCTAGGTTCAACGCCTCATGCAACGGTCTGTGAGCCAACTGCAGCAGGTCGCTCAGATGGCATTGAAGTGCGCTATATGGCTGATGAGGTCAGCACTTGGGCCAGTGCGGAGGGGTCCGCTACAGATTGTTTGGGGCAAGCTATCGCGATTGAGGATGAACACAGAGCAGGTATGCCGGCGCTTGCCGTCAATCGATTTTTTGTGCGCGTTAGTCGATCGACCGGCGAGCCAGAATTATATTGTGAGGGAAGTGGCCGCTATGGGGTTGCCCAGCCGGTGGCTGAAGGCATCGAGCGCTTACGCGTACGCTATTGGCTGATAGGCGCGAGCCGGCTGGTGGCGGCGAGTGAAGTGCCGCCTGCCGGGTGGCCGCAGGTGGTCGCGGTTGAGCTGTGCGTAGTTGTACGCGGGGTGCAACGGAGTTTGGCAACCTCGTATATTGATTGTGATGGGGTGCGTATGGTGGCCTCTGATGGCCTGCCGCGTGAGGCTTTGACGGCGTGGGTTGCCTTGCGTAATCAGCGTGGCCTAGCATGGTAGTGGTCTGTCACGATTGGCCTGCTCGCCAGCTGGGTACAGTCTTGTTGTTAGTACTCACTTTAGTGGCTATTTTGCAATTACTTGCCATCTCGACTCTGCATAGAGTGATATTGGATACGCGTACTGCGGTGAATCGAGAAGACAATGTGCGAGCGCTGCACGCAGCGGATGCCGGCTTGATCTTATGTCTGCGCAGGCTGGTCAACGGACATGCGCCAGTACGCAACTGGCTAGGTGAGGGTGAGCCAGCTTATTGGCGTACGCCTGCTGCATTTAATGGTCTACAGCCGGCGGCGTTTAGCCTCGCCATCTCATGGCCAGATACGGCCAAACCGCCGCAATGTTTGATTGAGACCAAGCCAGCGCAGCTGTCCTCATTGCCATCATCCCCATCATTGGTGCCGACGCAAGCTAAACAAGCTATTTATTTGGTAACCGTTCGTGGCTTTGGCGCAACGCTTGAAGCACAGGCATGGGCGCAATCTATCATCGTATTTGACCGGGGGGCCCTACACCATAGATGGCGTTCGATAGTGGCGCGGCCCGATTAATTTTCATAATGCCATGGTGCGGCTCATATTTAGGCCGCAGCGTGGGTTACTGTGCTTTAGCACGGGTAGGATCCAGTGATAAAAAAGAAACACTGCCAACCTCATGATTTGTCTGGCATGAGTCTGCTTGAATTAATGGTGGCGCTGGCGATTATTGCGCTAGTCAATTTTTATGTTATTCCTAGCTATCAAAATTATAGCCGGCGCGGACATCGTTTGGCGGCTTGTACCGCTCTCTATCGGGCGGCACAGATGATTGAATATAGAGCTGCAGATCCTAATAGAATCGCCAGCAGTAAAGCGAGGGCATTGCCTATCGGCTTTGAGCAAGCGCCGCCAGACGCAACGGCGGTATATAGTTTACGCGTGCGCGCCCAAAACGAGGTGAACGGGGGCTATACAATAGAAGCTGAGCCGGTCAGCGCGGGGCCGATGAGTGGCGATGTTTGCGGTAAATATTTGCTTGATGCGAATGGACGGCGCTCGAATGAGGTAGCGGGCAAAGCCCCTCAAACAAGCGCTGAAATCGTGACGTATTGCTGGCAGGGGCGCTAACAGAGTTGCCTAAAGCGTAGGATCAGCGCCGATGGGGGACGATACGACGCCAGAGACGAATCCCCTTCCAGACAGTTACTCCGAGGGCGGTCCATTTTGCGAGTGGTTTAACCGTACGGAATGCGCCTAGCCAGCTTGGGCGAACAAGTAGCAATAACGATAACGCTGAACTCAGCATAGGGTAATCGCGCCAGCGCAAAGGACTCTTACCTAGCGCGCTAGCGACGGCTGGCTGGGGCAATAACCCCTTGAGCCAACTGAAATACCCGAATTTATTATTTAATTCCGCTCTTGCTTGAGTAAGCTCAGCGCGTTCAAGATCAGCGCGAATGAGCAGCAACTCTTTACGCATTACGCGCTCAAGGTGTTTTCCCGAATGCCTCATGATTTTTCCTAAATTCTGCAAGGGTGGCCTCGAAAGGCACCGCTGCTTTGCGCAATTTGGCACGGATAGCGCACAGGCAAAATAAGGCGGCGACCGAGTATACAGAAGCCAGCGCTGCCAGCGTTTGCCACCGATGTGTGTCCCACAGCACTGTTACAATTAAGGCCGTCAACGTAGTGAGCGCGATCGTGCCAAATAATAAGGCGATGAAACTGAGAAAGAGCAGGGAAAATAATCGTGCTTTTTCTTCAGCCAACTCGATTCCTGCTAACTCAAGACGTGTTTGGGCGAGCGCTAAAATCGAACTGAGGAGACGGTTGAGTGCGCCGGGTTGAGGTTGTTTATCTTGCATATTGGCCGCCGCTATGCTTATTTGCGGTTAATCAACAGGCCAATTAGAATACCAACACCAGCCGCGATCCCAGTTGCTTGCCACGGATGGTTGTGTACATAATCATCTGTGGCGCGAGCAGCCATTCGGCCTTTTTCGACGACGACAACTTGTATATCGGCTGCTTTTTCTTTTGCCTGTGCAAGTTGTGCAAGGGCTTTTTCGCGCAACTCAGTAGCTTGTTGGCCGGTAGCAGTGGATGCTTGCTTTAGGAGGTCCTCAGCATCGAGCAAAATAGTTTTGATATCGGTCATGAGTTTTTCCTTATCAACTTTTAACATGGTATAAGTTCCTTTTTGATTAAAATTTGATGCAAGTTACATCTTTATCTTAGCGAAATTGACTGCTAATAGCGAGTGTTTTTAAATAAAAAGTCCTTAGTTTGATAGATCAAACCATTTTAGTTTATGCTAATACTCCCCAAAAAACTCTCCGCTTTTCTCTGGTATTTCATTCGGCCCTACCGTTGGCAGTTCGTCGGTAGTCAATTGTGCGCGTTAGCCTGGACTGGCGATGCGATTCTTTGGCCTTATTTGGTCAAGTTGCTGGTTGATGCGATGGAAAGCTATCAACCCGCGCTCATGTCGTTTGACAAAACCTTTCTGCCATTATTTATTATGCTGGTGGGAGGTTGGCTGCTGATTGAAGGGATGTACCGTTTGCAAGGGTTTTGTTTTGCCTGGCTTTTCCCCCGCTTTGAGGCTAAGGTGCGCACGACGGTTTTCGATTACTTGCTGCAGCACTCTCATCGTTTTTTCGCGAATAACTTAGCGGGCAGCTTGTCTAATAAGATTACGGATATTACGCAAAGTCCAGTCCGTATCTTTGAAATGGTGATGGCTCTGTTTATCCCCACCATCGTCTCTACGTTAGTGGTGTTGGCGGTGTTCGCCACTTTCAAACCATTTTTTGTGATTACTTTTGCGGTTTGGATTGTGATCCATATCGGCATTTGTATGTATTTTGCGGACGGTTGCAATCAGCGCTCGGAAGAGCATGCACAAGCACGGAGCACCTTACAAGGCAGGATTGTTGATGTGATTAGCAATGTGGTGAGTGTGCGTATCTTCGCGCGGCAACGGTTTGAATATCGAAACCTGTTGTCTTACCAGCAGCATGAGCAATCTAAACAAACCACATCGTTGTTTTATATTGAAAGAATGAAGCTCGCACTGGGTGTTGCCGCTTTTGTATGTATTGGCATGGTGCAGATGGGTGGGATCATCTATGCTTGGCGTGAAGGGCATTTGTCAATTGGCGAGACTTTGCTCATTCTAAACGCTACATTTAGCATCATGGGTATGGCTTGGATGGCAGGTGCGCAATTGCCTAATTTATTCAAGGAAGTTGGCGTCTGTCGTCAAGCCTTGACTTTTATCCAGGCTGAGCCAGAAGTGCAAGATGCGCCAGATGCTGTCCCTTTAAAGGTCACTCGTGGGGAAATTGTCTTTGAACGTGCAACTTTTAGCTATCACGCTAAGCGTAATCTGTTTCAAGATAAATCAATCGTGGTGCCGGCGGGACAAAAGGTGGGTTTAGTAGGTTTATCAGGCAGTGGTAAAACCTCATTTGTCCAGCTTATTCTGCGTTACTACGATCTGGACGCAGGCCGTATTTTAATTGATGGGCAGGATATACGTCAGGTGACACAAGCCTCTTTATACGAACAAATTAGCTTTATCCCGCAAGAGCCAGTGATGTTCCATCGTGATGTACTGGAAAATATCCGCTATGGCAAGCCACAAGCCAGCGATAAGGAAGTGTATGAAGCGGCTCGGTTGGCCCATTGCGATGAATTTATTCAGCAACTTTCGGACGGCTATCAAACGTTGGTGGGAGAGCGAGGAACTAAATTATCGGGTGGGCAACGTCAACGGATTGCAATTGCCCGTGCTTTATTAAAAGGCGCGCCGATTTTAATTTTGGACGAAGCCACTTCTGCGTTGGATTCAATTACAGAAAAATATGTCCAAGATGGCCTAGCGCAATTAATGCCTGGGCGTACTACGATTGTGATTGCACATCGTTTATCTACATTGGTTGAAATGGATCGAATTTTAGTTTTTCAAAATGGCATGATTGTGGAAGATGGTTCGCATGCCAGCTTACTGGCGAATGAAGGCTGCTACACTGAATTATGGCGCATGCAACGTGGTGGTTTTGTGCCTGCGGAAACCGGCGATGAAGGCACAACTTGAAACGGCAACCTTAGGGGGCGGCTGCTTTTGGTGTTTAGAGGCAGTCTTTCGTGAAGTGGGCGGCGTACACTTAGTTGAAGCAGGTTATGCGGGCGGCCTGGTACCTAACCCTACTTACGCGCAAATTTGTACCGGCAATACAGGTCATGCGGAAGTGGTACAGGTGCAATTTGATCCAGCGCAAATATCGTATACAGAGTTGCTTGAAATCTTTTTTGCGATTCATGACCCGACGCAATTGAACCGGCAAGGCCATGATATAGGAACTCAGTATCGGTCAGTGATTTTTACCCATTCGCGGGCGCAGCATGAGAGTGCCTATGCGGTGATCAATCGATTCACTGAAGAACACATTTATCCTAACCCAATTGTGACTGAGGTGGTCCCATCTCATACCAATTACTGGCCTGCTGAAGCGGATCATCAGCAGTATTTTGCAAAATATCCGCAACAAAGCTATTGTGCATTGGTGGTGGCGCCTAAGCTGGCGCAATTCCGTAAAAAATTTGCGAACCGTTTGATCTCGCCGCATTAACTATACATATAGCGGCGCGACCATGGCAATGAGTGTGCGCTGCGGCCTGCTTTGCCGCATACGATTTGATAAATGGCAACATCATCATGTTCAAAAGCGTAGATGCTGCCCGCCAGATAAACACGCCAAATGCGAAATTTCTCTTCATTGACCCATGCTTTAATTTGGGGTGCCTGCTGTTCAAATCTCTCACTCCAAAAAGTGAGTGTGCGCGCGTAATGGCGCCGCAGATTTTCGATATCAAATGTTTCAAGCCCGCCTTGCTGCATGGCGGCAAGCACAAGATTTAAATGGGGCAATTCGCCATTTGGAAACACGTAGTGATCAATAAATTCATCGCCTCCCAATGAATTTTCTCCAGGCTTAAGCGCCGTTGAGGTGATGCCATGATTCATCATGATGCCGCCCTCTTTTAATAGCGCGCTGATTTTAGAGAAATACGAGGGTAGGTTTTTACGACCTACATGCTCAAACATACCAACGCTGGTAATACGGTCAAACTGTCCACTCAATGCTGGTGTAATGTCACGGTAATCTTGCAAGCGCAGGTCAATTTGGTGGGTAAGGCCGGCTTGCTTGATGCGTTCAGTGGCCAACTCAAATTGTTTTTGGGAGAGGGTGACGCCGACACATTTTGCGCCAAATTTTTGCGCCGCGCGCATCACTAATGCACCCCAGCCACAACCAATATCCAGCAAAGTGTGGCCTGGCTTGAGTTGAATTTTGGTGAGGATATGATCGATCTTTTTGAGTTGGGCGGTGTCCAGGTCTTCGTCGCCGTTCTCAAAATAAGCGCATGAATACACCATGTTTTGGTCAAGCCACAACTGGTAGAACTGATTGGAAAGATCGTAGTGATACTGGATCGATTTTTTATCTGTGGTGCGGGTATGCGCAAATAAGTGCGCGAAACGACGGTATATGTGGCTGAGTTTGGCGCTTGGTTTGGTGGTGTTTTCTACCAGTGAATAAGCGATCTCAATCAGATCCGCCAGCTTTCCTGTGACGTCGATTTTGCCCTTTATATAAGCCTCGCCAAGCGTGCTTAGATTTGGCTTAATTAAATAAGGTAAAGCGGCAGCGCTATTGATATGAAAGATGATTTGGGGCGTTGCAAAGTGCCCAAAGTCATAGTGTTGCCCATTCCATAAGACTAGGCGTGCGCTGATATTGGCTCGCTCTTGGATCTCGGCAGCCCACTGCGCTAGCTTTTTCTCCCACAACATACGCGCTCCTTTTCAAATTAAGGACATCGAGTAGTCTATAGTTTATGCTTGATTATCGCGGCCAGGAAGCGCTGTTACTGGAAATAGCCAATCCATTTGGCACTAATCAAGGAATTAGAGCAGGAGCATAATATGCCATACGTAACCAGCATATTCGGGTAAAGGCGGTCAGGGCGCCAGCCGCACCAGGTGCCAGTCATCATCAGTGTTACGTTGATATTGAATGCGATCATGCAGCCGTGAGGGTCGGCCTTGCCAGAATTCGATTCTATGAGGCCGCAGCCGATAGCCGCCCCAGCAGGGCGGGCGCGGCGCACTGTCTTTAAACTGTTCGGTGAATTGCGTCATGCGTGCTTCAAGCGTCGCCCGATTTGGGATCACCGCACTTTGTTCAGACGCCCAAGCGCCAATTTTTGAGGCCAATGGGCGAACTGCAAAATAGGCATCGCTTTGTGCTGAATCGGTTTTTTCGACAATGCCGTCAATGCGTACTTGGCGTTCTAATGCGATCCAATGAAAAAGCAAGCTCGCATAAGGGTTTTCGGCCAGTTCCTGGCCTTTACGACTGTCGTAGTTGGTGAAAAAAACAAAACCGCACGGGTCAAAATCCTTTAACAGCACGATGCGTGCTGATGGACGGAGATCGGCGCCTGCTGTAGCCAACGTCATTGCATTGGGTTCTGGCACTTGAGCTGCGAGTGCCTGCTTAAACCAGCGCTCAAATTGGCGGATCGGGTCGGCTTCGAGCTCAGCTTCACTCAATGAGTGGCTCGCATACTCTGTACGAAGATGGGCAAGGTCAGATTCAGTCATGCTCAATTTTAAAAGGTCATGGACACCAAATGGCTTATTTACCCCAGCTGTCTTTGAGGCTGACAATCCGATTAAACACCGGTTGTTGTGGTTTTGAATCGACATAGTCCACCACAAAATAACCGTGCCGCTCAAACTGTACACGCTCTTCAGGCTGCATGGTTTGCACACCGGGTTCAAGATAAGCGCGTACCAGCTGTTTTGCATTCGGATTGAGCGCACTCAAAAAATCTCGTCCATTTGCATCAGGCTGCGCTTCGATAAAGAGCCGGTCATACAGTCGCACATCAGCCGCATAGGCATGTGCTGCACTGACCCAGTGAATATTACCTTTAACCTTGTAATTATTCGAGCCTTCAGTGCCTGATTTGCTATCTGGGAAATAATTGCAATGCACCGCAATGATCTTGCCCTCTGCATCTTTTTCTGCGCTCGTGCACTCAACCACGAAACCATAGCGCAGCCGTACACGGTTACCTGGAAAGAGCCGGAAATAGCCTTTGGCGGGCTGTTCGCTGAAATCTTCGCGCTCAATCCATAGTTCTTGGCTAAATGGGAAGGAGCGTGTGCCGCGTTCTGGATGATGCGGATGAATCGGCGCGCTGCATAGCTCGGATTGACCCGCTGGATAGTTATCAATAATCAATTTAAGCGGATCAAGCACGGCGATCGCGCGGGGTGCCTGCGGCTCTAGATCATCGCGTAGCGCCTGTTCAAGTACGCTCATCTCGATCCATGAGTCTGCTTTTGCAACGCCAATGCGTTCGCAAAACAAGCGAATGCTCGTCGGCGTAAAACCGCGCCGGCGCAAGCCAGCAAGGGTAGGTAAACGCGGATCGTCCCAGCCCTCTACATGGTGCTCCTGAACGAGTTGCAAAAGCTTGCGTTTGCTGGTTACAACATAATTTAAGTTAAGCCGCGCAAATTCAATTTGTTGCGGTAATGGCTGTTTGAATACACCGGCCTCAGCGAGTCGAGACAAGATCCAATCATAGAGCGGCCGATGATCTTCAAATTCAAGTGTACAGAGAGAGTGAGTAATGTTTTCAAGCGCGTCCGAAATACAATGCGTATAGTCGTACATCGGGTAGATGCACCATGTATCGCCGGTACGGTAATGATGCGCATAGCGAATCCGATACAACACAGGATCGCGTAAATTGAGATTTGGCGAAGCCATCTCGATTTTTGCGCGCAGCACGTGCTCGCCTTCGTTAAATTCCCCGGCGCGCATGCGCCGGAAAAGATCGAGGTTTTCAGCCGCGGAGCGTTCACGATAAGGGGATGCCGTGCCGGGTGCGGTGAGCGTGCCGCGCATTGCGCGAATTGCTTCGGAGGATTGGCTATCTACGTAAGCATAGCCATGCTCAATCAGAATTTCTGCAAAATGGTACAGGGTGTCGTAATAGTCACTGGCGTAATACAAGTGCTCAACATTATCTTTTTGCCAAGAGAAGCCGAGCCAGTGTACGGCATCAATGATGGATTGGGCGTATTCAACGCTTTCCTTCTCTGGATTTGTATCATCAAAGCGCAAATGACAAACGCCATCATAGTCGCGCGCAACGCCGAAATTTAAGCAAATGCTTTTGGCGTGACCGATATGGAGATAACCGTTGGGTTCAGGCGGAAAGCGCGTGGTCACGCGGCCTTGTTGTTTGCTTGAACGCTGATCATGGTCGATGATGGCGCGAATAAAATTGGTCGGGCTGTGGCTGGTGGTACTCATGTTTTAGAGTGTCTATGCTTAAGAAGCGCAAATCAAAGACGAGTATTCTAACTCATTGAGGTTGTCTAGTTTTTGCTATACTCGCTGCATGATAACAAGCCACACTAACCGGGTATTATCCCTCGCGCGTAATGTACTCGAGACTGAAGCTACAGCAATTTTATCGCTGGCCAGTCAACTTGACCAGAATTTTATCGCGGCAGTCGAACTGCTCCTGGCTTGCACCGGCAGGGTTGTTGTGTCAGGCATTGGCAAATCCGGCCATATCGCGCGTAAGCTCGCGGCGACTCTCGCGAGTACCGGCACGCCTGCTTTCTTTGTGCATCCCGCCGAGGCAAGCCACGGGGATCTTGGCATGATCATGACGGAAGATGTGGTGATTGTTCTTTCTAACTCCGGCGAAACCGAAGAGTTGGTTGATATTTTTCCGTTAATCAAACGCACCGGTGCGCGCTTGATTGCCATGACCGGCAACCCAGCATCCAGCCTAGCTAAACTCGCCGATGTCCACTTGAATGCTCGGGTTGAGAAAGAAGCGTGTCCGCTCAATCTTGCGCCAACGGCGAGCACCACGGCTGCGTTGGCGCTGAGTGACGCTCTTGCCATGGCGGTGTTAGATGCTCGTGGTTTTGGGCCGGAGGATTTTGCGCGTTCTCATCCAGGGGGTACGCTGGGACGCCGGCTGCTGACTTATGTGCGTGATGTGATGAGGGCCGATGGGCAATTACCGTGTGTAGAGTTAAGCGCAACCGTGCATGATGCGCTCTTTGAGATTACCGAAAAGCGCTTGGGCATGACCGCTGTAGTCGATCATGCTGGGTATGTCAAAGGGGTCTTCACCGATGGTGATTTAAGGCGCTTGCTTGCAAAACGCAACGATGTATCCACGCTGAACATCGCCGAGGTGATGACCGCCCAGCCTTACACCATTAGCCCAGATCGGCTGGCGATTGAGGCGGTCGAGTTAATGGAGCGCTACCGCATTAATCAAATGTTGGTGGTGGATGAAGCGAATAAGCTGCTTGGTGCGCTCAATATGCACGATCTTTTTAGTGCCAAGGTGATTTGATGGAGAGGGCATCTGTTAGTGCCGCGGTGAATGAACGCGCAGCGCGGGTCCGGCTCATGATTTTTGATGTAGATGGCGTGTTGACCGATGGGCGTCTGTATTTTAGTGCCGCGGGAGAATCCAGCAAATCGTTTGATATTCTCGATGGGCAAGGGATCAAGCTGCTAGCAGCCGCTGGCGTGCAGATTGCATTGATTACCGGGCGAGCTTCTCAGATGGTGACTGCGCGTGCGCAAGAGCTTGGCATTGAATGGGTGTATCAGGGGGTGCACGATAAGGCGGTCGCTTTTGCTGAGTTGTTGTCACGTGCGCACTGTACGGCTGAACAATGCGGTTATATGGGCGACGATTGGCCCGATTTGCCGGTCATGATGAAGGTAGCCTTTGCCGCCGCGCCGGCAAATGCGCATGCGGAGGTATTGGCTCGGGCCCATTGGGTCGCGCATGCTCGTGGGGGGTATGGCGCTGCCCGTGAAGTGTGTGATCTGATACTGCGAGCGCAGCACAGCTATGACACGCTACTTTTGGCGGCGTGTGGTCGGGTCTGATGATCATGCGCACACGGGTACAATGGTTGCCGCTGTTGTTGATCGCCCTTTTAGCTGGCGTCAGCTATTGGCTGCTGCAATTGCACCTGCCTCCGTCTAGATCTTCTGCGCCGCAGGTCAAGATGCATCGTCCCGATTACTTTGCGGAGCATTTTTCGATTACATTGCTTGACCAAACTGGCGCTACCCAATATCGAATTAACGCGGCAAAGATGGTGCATTACGAGGATAATGATAATACGGATGTAGTGCTGCCTGCGGTGCGCGCGTTTGTAGCCGGCCAGCCGGATGTAACCAGTTTTGCAAAGCGTGGCAAAATCAATGGCGATGGCTCCATTCTCGATTTGTATGACGATGCTCATGTGCGGCGCGCACAAGGGGATCAGGATCCTGCCCTGGAAGCAGATTCACAACATTTCCGCTTTTTGATCAACGATGATATCGTCCAAACTGAACAATCCGTTAAATTGAAGCGAGGAGCGTCAATGGTGACCGCGAGTGGCATGTCTTATAACAACCTCACCCGGGTGGTCAAGTTGGTGGGGCAGGTGCGTGGCGTGATTGCTGCGGATACGTTTATATCTAATAGCCCTAAGCGCTAGGGTCAATTTATGAGCAGTGTGTTCCCCTATTGTGCTGCGCAACGCTTCATGGCTGAAGCTATATTTACGCTCTGTCTAGTGTTGTCTTCCGTATTATTTGGCCAATCTGCCTATGCTGTGCGCCCAGATAGTGAGCAACCCGTTTATGTGCAAGCAGATCGTTGGACTTATGATGATTTAAAACAAGTGAATGTCCTGACCGGGCGCGTTATCATCACTAAGGGCAAACTGACGATCAAAGGCGATCGAGTCATCGTGAAACAAGATGCAGAGGGCTATCAATCTATGACCAGTTATGCCGAAGGTCGAGAAAACCTGGCTTATTTTCGGCAGGAGCTGAATGGCGCTCAAGGCTATATCGAGGGCTATGGCAAACAAATCGATTACAATAGTCAAAGCGAGGTCACGACTTTAACGCGCCGTGCCATGGTGCGGCGGCGACTGCTTCCTAGTGAACGAGTGCTAGATGAGGTGAGCGGTAGTGTCATCAGTTACGACGGACAGAAAGAACGTTACTGGGCCAGCGCGGGTCATGGCGCCGCTGCGGGCCAAGCGAGTCCTCGTGTGCGGGCAATGTTGTCTCCTCACAACGCCGTGCGTCATAAGACGCTGTCGCCCGCGGACCCCAATCTATCATTAGGTACTTCAAGCCCCATCGAAAGGAAGATCTCGCAGTGAACGTCAGCGCTTTTTCTAGCCGCTACCCAGTCGGTAGAGACAGTATTCTCGCCGCCCGCAATTTGCAAAAACGTTATGGTAAACGCACCGTCGTCAAGGATGTCTCGCTGGAAGTAAAAAGCGGCGAAGTGGTGGGGCTGCTAGGCCCCAATGGTGCGGGCAAAACGACCTCTTTTTATATGATTGTTGGGTTGGTGCCGCTTGATCGCGGTGAAATTACCCTGAATGGCAAGCTGATTAGCTTATTGCCGATTCATCAGCGAGCGCGGCTTGGACTGTCTTACTTACCACAAGAAGCGTCGGTTTTTCGTAAGTTATCGGTCGAGCAAAACATTCGTGCAGTGCTTGAGTTGCAGCTTGGTGAGGACGGCAAGCGGTTGCCAGAGGATATCATCAGCGAGCGCACCCAGGCTTTGATGGAGGAGCTGCAGATTACTCACTTAAGCGATAATCCAGCCCTATCGCTTTCTGGTGGTGAGCGGCGCCGCGTGGAAATTGCGCGGGCGTTAGCGACAAATCCGGGCTTTATTTTGTTGGATGAGCCTTTTGCGGGCGTCGATCCAATTGCTGTCTTGGAAATTCAGAAAATTGTGCGTTTCCTAAAACAGCGCGAGATTGGTGTCTTGATTACCGACCATAATGTGCGTGAAACCCTGGGTATTTGTGACCATGCTTATATCATTAGCGATGGCAGTGTATTAGCGGCTGGTCTACCCGAAGAGATTATCGAAAACGAATCCGTGCGGCGCGTCTATTTGGGCGAACATTTTCGTATGTAAAAATTAGATCTCTGTAACGTTTTCAGATGAAATTTGTCCGTATTGGGTGAAATTGTAATACAGTTCTTGGTTTTATCCAAAATTGCTGATACGCTGGAGTTAAGTAAGCCAACAGTATTGAACTGCATTAAATTTTCAACACGGAGGTTTTATGGATCTGCAAATCAGTGGACACCACCTTGACGTTACGCCTGCATTACGTGAATACGTGGTCAATAAATTGGAAAGAGTGACACGTCATTTTGATCATGTGATTGATGGCGCGGTGGTGTTAGCGCTCGATAATCATAAAGATAAAAATAAACGCCAAAAAGCAGAAATTAAACTGCGACTAAAGGGTAAAGATATTTTTGCTGAAACCACAGAGGGCGATCTTTATACGGCGATCGATTTGCTGATCGATAAACTTGACCGTCAAGTGATTCGCTATAAAGGAAAGATACAAAATCATCATCATGAAGCCATTAAACACCAGATAGAATGAACCGCCTTAGCAAACTATTACCACTTGAAAATGTTGTTTTGAATTTGGCTGTAACCAGCAAAAAGCGGGTATTTGAGCAAGCCGGTTTAATTTTTGAAAATCATCATGGGATCGCGCGCAGCGTGGTTACCGATAATTTATTTGCCCGCGAGCAGCTAGGCTCGACCGGCTTGGGCCAGGGGGTGGCTATTCCACATGGGCGTATCGCAGGGCTTAAGCACCCACTAGCCGCTTTTATTCGACTCGCTGAGCCGATTCCATTTGAAGCACCGGATGAGTTGCCGGTAGCGCTCTTGATTTTTTTACTGGTGCCTGAACAAGCGACTCAGCACCATCTTGATATTCTGTCTGAGATTGCGCAGTTGCTCTCTGATCAAAAAGCTCGCGCCACCTTGACTCATGAGCAAGATAGAGTAGCTATTCGTCATTTTCTGACTCAATGGACGCCTGATAGCGATCCGCTCACTCTATGAACTCGTCAGACGGCATTAATGCGCAAAGTATTTTCGATGATAACGCAGCCTCGCTTAAACTGAGTTGGCTCGCCGGCCATGAAGGCTGGGAACGTGGTTTCTCAAGCGAAACCGTAGCTCATGCAACGTCAAGCGCGGATTTAGTGGGTCACCTTAACTTGATTCATCCAAATAGGATTCAAGTACTAGGTGAAGCGGAGATGTTGTATTACACGCGTCAATCCGATGAAGAGCGCCAGCGCCAAATGGCTGAATTAATTGCCTTGGTGCCGCCGTTTCTGGTCGTGGCGGGGGGCATTGACGCCTCGGATGATTTGGTGCTGCGCTGCACACGCTCATCTACGCCGCTGTTTACAACGCCGATATCTGCGGCGGCGGTGATTGATAGCCTGCGACTTTATATGTCACGTATTCTAGCGCCCTCTATCACGATGCATGGCGTGTTTCTCGACATCCTTGGTATGGGGGTACTACTCACCGGTGACTCAGGCTTAGGCAAAAGCGAACTTGGGCTAGAGTTAATTAGCCGCGGCCATGGTTTGGTCGCAGATGATGCGGTGGATTTCACGCGTTTGGGTTTAGACTTTATCGAAGGGCGCTGCCCTCCACTGTTGCAAAATTTGCTTGAAGTGCGAGGATTGGGTCTGCTCGACATCAAGACCATTTTTGGTGAAACAGCAGTGCGCCGCAAAATGAAGCTAAAGCTCGCGGTCCGGCTGGTGCGCCGGCCCGATGGAGAGTTTCAGCGACTGCCGCTGGAAAAGCAGGCGATAGATGTTTTAGGGTTGCCGATTAACCAAGTGACTTTGCAAGTCGCGGCAGGCCGGAACTTGGCAGTACTGGTTGAAGCTGCTGTGCGTAATACAATTTTGCAGTTGCGCGGGATTAATACATTGCAGGATTTTATGGAGCAGCAACGAGCGGCGATGAATGAAAACCGATAGGCGGCTTTCTGCTATGCGGATTATTCTGATTACGGGCATTTCTGGCTCTGGTAAGTCGGTGGCGCTAAATGCGCTGGAAGACGCGGGATATTATTGTGTGGATAATTTACCGCCCCGTTTTCTATTGGAGTTAAGCGATTTTTTAGCTCGCGATGGCTATACGCAACTCGCGGTGGCGATCGATGCGCGTTCTGGCAGTTCTTTGGCCGAGTTGCCCGCTATCGTCGATGTCTTGCAGGGCCGCCACGAAGTCCATGTGTTGTTTTTAAATGCCAGCACACAAGCGCTGATTCAGCGTTTTTCGGAAACTCGGCGGCGTCATCCACTCTCGTTAAATTCAAGTGACCATACCGCTCGTGGACAAACTTCGTTGGCGGATGCCATAGAGTCTGAACGCGAGTTGGTTTCTAGCCTGACTTCGTTTGGTCATCAGATTGACACCAGTAACCTGCGAGCGCATACCCTGCGCGCTTGGGTCAGGCAATTTATCGAGCATGAGCATGTGGGCATGACGCTAATGTTTGAATCCTTTGGCTTTAAACGGGGCCTGCCGCTTGATGCCGACTTTGTGTTTGACGCGCGCGCGCTACCCAACCCCTATTATGACGAGCGCCTCCGTCTATTGACGGGCCTAGACCGGCCGGTAGCTGATTTTTTGGACGCGCTGCCTGAGGTCCAAATGTTTATTGATGACATTGAGCGTTTTCTACTGACCTGGCTACCGCGCTTTCGTGCTGATCATCGCAGTTATCTAACCGTGGCGGTGGGCTGTACCGGCGGTCAGCATCGCTCGGTCCATATTGCGCAAGTTTTGGGTCAGCGTTTGCTGGGTGAAGCGGAGGTCTTGGTGCGACATCGAGAAATAGACGCGCTCGATGGCTAGCTGTCGCTGTTAAGGTATGCCGGGCGTCTGTATATGGACGGTTAAGTGCCAAGCAAGCTACAATAGCCCGGTTTTTAGTTTGCGCTTGGGGCCCTATGAAAAAAACTCTTACCATGGCTGCGTTGGTGCTGCTTTCCTCCGCCACAGCCAGCGCCGTTGCGACCGAAATAACCGGCAATGCAAAGGCTGGCCAAAACAAAGTGGCAATGTGTATTGGCTGTCACGGGATTGCCGGCTATCGCACGGCTTTTCCTGAAGTCTATCGGGTGCCGATACTCGGTGGACAGAATGCGAAATACATTGAAATGGCGCTTCACGGTTACAAGAATGGCGACCGTAAATATTCAACCATGTATGCGATTGCGGCTTCACTGAGTGACCAGGATATCGCTGACATTGCTGAGTATTATGCGGCGCAAAAGTGATTGAGCCCAAACCATCCAAATAAATAATTTTGGTGCCTTTTAAAGTACACGGGATAAGAACGATGAAAAAGTTTTTGTTGGCGCTGGCGGCAATCGGTGCAATGCACCTGAGCGTGCGCGCGGATGCTGCCGATATTGCCAATGGCAAGCTGTTAGTAGAACGTAACAATTGCGCCGCTTGTCATGGCCTGAGCATGAATCATCCGATCACTCCTGAATACCCTAAGCTTGCCGGTCAGCATGCTGACTATGCCTATTTTGCGATGCGCTCATATCAAGTCGGCAGCAATAATCCGCTTTTTGGGCGCAATAATCCAATTATGATTGCGCAAATGCAGGGCCTATCTCAGCGGGATTTGCACGATATTGCGGCCTATTTGCAAGCGTTGCCTAGCGATTTGATCTTGCAGAAATGATTGAGCAGATCAAGTAGAGTTGAATCTAAAGCAAGTAGAATTGAATCTAAAGCAAGCAGAGCTGAATCTGCTAGCGTATATATAGTGAGCAAGTTATAGGTGTGCGCAAGTCGCCTCAAGGCCCGTCACTCGGCCTTGGTTTGCTTAATTAACTGCGTCAGCAGTTCGGTAATCTGCTCGCGTTTATCGCCTTGCGCCTGATTTAACGCTTGCATTGGGCCGTGCATGAATTTATTCGTCAGGGCTTGAGCGAGTGCGGCAAGTACGGTAGCGGGGTCGCTGCCGCGCGCCAGCATTTTTTGCGCGCGTTCGAGTTCAATGCGCTTGAAGGTGTCGGCTTGGTTTTGTAGCGCGCGAATCACGGGTACGACACTACGCGCTTCTAACCATTGCATAAAATGCTGCACCCGGCTTTCAATAATCGCTTCTGCTTGGGTGACGGCAGCTTGTCGTAAGTCATGGCCTTCGCGCACGATCGCGCCGAGGTCGTCAACGGTATATAAAAAGACATCCTGTAGTTTCATCACTTCAGGTTCAATATCGCGTGGTACCGCCAGGTCAACCATAAAGATGGGCCGCCGCCGCCGCGCCCGCAACGCACTCTCGACTGCGCCGAGGCCAATAATCGGCAGGGTGCTGGCCGTGCAAGAGACAATGATGTCAAATTCATGCAACCGAGCAGGCAGTTCTGACAGAGTGATCGCTTGGCCGTTTAAGCGGTTGGCCAATTTTTTGCCACGCTCGGGAGTGCGATTCGCGATCACCAGCGTACGCGGCTTATGAGCGGCGAAGTGGGTGGCGCAGAGCTCGATCATTTCACCTGCGCCGATGAACAGTACACGTTGGTTGGCGATATCTTCAAAAATGCGCTGCGCAAGCCGCACTGCAGCCGCCGCCATGGAGATGGAGTGAGCACCAATTTCGGTCTGGCCGCGAACTTCTTTAGCCACGGCGAAGGTGCGCTGGAATAACTGATTTAAATAAGTGCCAAGCACCCCGGCCTCAGCGGCGGTGCGCACTGCCTCTTTTAATTGCCCAAGAATCTGAGTTTCGCCCAACACCATCGAATCAAGCCCTGAGGCAACTCTAAATGCATGGCGGACTGCCTCGGATTGCGGCAAGGTGTAAATATGAGAAGCGAGTTTGTCAGCCGGAAATTGATGATATTCTGCCAGCCAAGAAATGGCGTGCTCACGTGCCGTCTGGCCATGTGTGACGCAGTAAATTTCGGTGCGATTGCACGTCGAGAGGAGCGTCGCTTCCAGCAGTGAGGGCGAGACGCCATGCTTAATTTGCGCATGCTCGCGCTTAAGCCATGCGGATTTCAGCATCTGCAGTGCCGGCTTGATCTGCTCAACCGAAAAAGCCAGCCGCTCGCGCAAGGCGATAGGCGCCGTGTGATGATTAACCCCAATGGCAAGCAGTTGCATTAGAAAGTATTTTAAAAAGAATAACGCAATTATAACTTTTTCTAACTTTTGCTTGATGTTTATGTTCTTCGTCTGCAGTATTCTTTTTATTGATTCATCGAGCGTGTGTCAAACAGGAGCTAATTTTAATGAATTTAACCAAGCAAGCCACCACCCCTGTGGTTGAGCGGATTGCGCAATTGCGCGCCGTGATGCAGCGGGCAGGCCTTGATGCCTATCTGGTGCCATCGGCTGATCCGCATCTTTCGGAATATCCGCCAATGCACTGGCAAAGCCGCGCATGGTTATCCGGTTTTACAGGCTCGGCGGGTACTTTAGTCGTGACTGCAGACTTCGCTGGTTTATGGGTGGATAGCCGTTACTGGAGTCAAGCCGATACGCAACTCGCAGGAAGTGGCATCACCTTAATGAAAATCGTCCCAGGTCAAGCACACGCGCATTTTGCTTGGCTCGCCACGCAGGTGCCAGCGGGCGGCGTGGTGGGTGTCGATGGCTTGGTACTCAGCGTCTTGGCCGCGTCGACGTTGCAGAGCGCACTGAGTGCTCGCAAGATTACGTTACGCACAGACCTTGATCTATTCGCTGAGATTTGGCGAGATCGTCCAGCCTTACCGACAGCAGAGGTGTTTGAGCATCCGGCGCCATATATCTCAATGACGCGCACGGCTAAACTGGCCTGCGTACGGACCCAAAGCCGTGCGCAGGGAGCGGATTGGCATTGGCTATCAACCCTTGATGACATCGCGTGGATTTTTAATCTGCGGGGGGCTGATGTGAGCTATAACCCGGTGTTTGTAGCCTATGCCCTGATCGGTCCAAGTTCTGCAACCTTATTTATTGCCGCCGGCAAAGTGCCGGCGGCACTCAAGCGCGCCCTGCTCGCCGATGGCGTAACTCTGGCGCCGTATGAGCAGGCTGCCGCAGCATTGGCGTGCCTGCCAACTGGTGCAAAGTTACTGGCCGATCCGCGCCGGAGCAATTATCAGATGCTCAAATATGTTCCGGCTCAGGTGAGCTTGATCGAAACGATTAATCCATCCACCTTACTTAAATCTCGTAAGAGCGAGCTTGAGGTGGCGCATATTCGTGCGACGATGGAGCAAGATGGCGCTGCTTTGTGTGAATTTTTTGCCTGGTTTGAGCAAGCGCTCGGTCATGAGGAGATTACCGAGTTAACCATTGACGAGCAACTGAGTGCTGCGCGTGCGCGCCGGCCGGGTTTTGTGACCCTCAGTTTTAGTACGATTGCAGGTTTTAACGCGAATGGAGCGATGCCGCATTATTGCGCGTCAACGGCGGCACATGCCACCATCGCGGGGCAAGGACTATTGTTGATCGATTCAGGCGGACAGTATTGGGGGGGAACCACCGATATTACGCGCGTGGTGCCTGTGGGCATCCCGAGCGCCGCGCAAAAGCACGATTTTACGCTCGTCTTAAAAGGCATGATTGCGCTGTCTGCCGCACGTTTTCCCCGTTTTATTCGCGCGCCCATGTTAGATGCGCTGGCGCGCGCGCCGATTTGGGCGGCAGGGGTGGACTATGGACACGGTACTGGCCATGGCGTGGGGTATTTTTTGAATGTGCATGAAGGCCCGCACGCTATTTCCCATTATGCGGCCGCTGAGCCTACTACCGCCATGGAAGCCGGCATGATCACCTCAATTGAGCCGGGGATTTATCGGCCAGAGCAATGGGGCATACGGATTGAAAACCTGGTGTTAACACGCTCTGCGCCACCTACTGAATTTGGCGAATTCCTCGAATTTGAAACCCTGACGTTATGTCCGATTGACACACGCTGTATTGAGCCAAGCCTATTAAATGCTAGCGACATAACTTGGCTTAATGACTACCATAGAATGGTGCATGCACGGCTTGCGCCTCATGTTAGCGGGGCTGCACGAGAATGGCTAAAGGCGCGCACCTGCCCGCTTGAGTTAAATGGCGGTTCCTAAAATGGGTACGCGCACAGGGTTGATTTCACTCGTTGTCATGAGCCAGGGTCGGCGCGTTTTGTGGTGAGACGGATTGCGTCTCTAGCGCATTGTAAGGGGTGGTTGTTTGCGCTGCAATCAGTAGCGCCGGCCCATTTTCTGATGTCGCGGCTGGGGCTAGCTTAGACTGCCTCAGTGGAATCGGTGAGCGTAGATCGTGGATAGCATTAGGCTTGATCGTCTGCGCAGTATTGTGCAGCACCTCTAGGGTCTGGAATTGCCAGCCATTATAAATGGCTACAGCTGCTGCTCGATTGGCGGCCCCTAGCATTTTAAAGATGCTAGTTAAATGAATTTTGACGGTGCCTTCGCTGATATTGAGAGCCCGCGCAATCACTTTATTGGTATTACCCATAATTAACAGACGCATAATTTGATGCTGGCGCGGCGAAAGCTTTACCGGCGTATTGCGCGGTAGAGGTTTAGGTGCAGCTGGCAACTCGCTGCAGCTAGCAGGTACTCGGAAGGCGCTGGATAAAGTAGGGTTCAACGCGCATACGGGGACGTAATGTCCGCCTAGCAGAACCAGTTCAAAGATTCGTAAAATCAGGTGTGGATTCAGACTACGTGGAATGATCCCGAGCACCCCCACATGCAGTAGTGCATTGACCGTGGCACGCGTGGTGTCGTCTGTTAAAATCGCCACGGGTAGCGCTGGATGCTCGCGTAATAAACATAATAAATCAGCCACTCGCATCCAACGCAGTTGCCAATCAATCACAAATAAATCATGTAAATCGCGTTTTAATCGATGACTTGCCTGTCGCCAGTCTTTTGCTTCGGAAAAGTTAGCGCGGCGATCAATTTGACGCAGCAGTGCTTTGAGGCCCTCGCGCCGTTCGGGTTGGTCGTTTAAAACAAAGAATTTCATTGGAATGCCCCCTCCAATTTAATATTGCTAACGGTGATTGTGCTGTAAAAGCCCGGTTTTCAAGTGTCAAGACGGTTGCAATCGATAGATTGCAACCTAGGGCGTATCTTGACAAATTTTCTGGATGTTTGCCTCCTATCCAAAAGGCATAATTTTGTATCGCGGCCAGCCGTGGGCGACGCCTAAAAATTTAATGAAAATGTGGTTGCGCGGGTTCAATATCTGCAGGCATTTCTGCATGAACGATTTCGCCAAGCGGGTTGGCATAAAGCGGGCCATTACAATCTTCGCAGTACTCGGGTTCAAAGCGGCCCGCATGGCGGCGGATATCAAGGATATTCGCAGCTTTTAAGAGCGCGACAATATCTTCAAGTGGGCTATTCGCCGTTTCATCTTGTTCGGCCGCCAGCGCAGCAATATCTTCGTGACCGTAAAGCGGCCAGACAATACCATACAGCACAGTATTATCGCCTCGCTGGGTAAAACCAATGCGGTATTCATCAACGCGGTGTTCGCCAAAGCCCGCGATAACGGCGCGCAGCCCGTTGGCATTGGGCGCGAGGGCATCGTTCAGATAGCGTATCGCGGTGCGCAAAGTGTGCGGCCGAATTTGCTCGTCTGCATTGCGGCAGGCTGAATGGTAAGCATCAGGCAAGAGGCATTCTAATTCACAACCAGGTAATATCTGTGTGAAATTCGCCCCCCCTTGGACGGCCCACTGCTTAAGACAATCATGACGCTCGATGCGGATGCCGTTTTCTTCTTCTTGCCAGCGAAAGAGGGCATGAGTCTTGGGGGCAACGGCAACCGCTAATAGAAAGCGGGGGTCCGCAAGGACTGCAGAAGTTTCCGGCAACTCTCGGAGATTAGGTTGCAGTTGAACTGGGCGCTGGTCAATCGCGGCTTGAGCCAACTGTTGGGTAAGTCGATAGGTCTCAATATGTTGCTGTGGCAGCTGATCGATACTGTATAAATAAGGGGCCATGGCTAGCCGGGCACCACTGGCTAGTACATGGGCTTGCAAATGAGTATGGAGCGCATTGACTGCATCGGGTTTGAGCGGGCCAGAGGGTATCGTGTAGCGCGTCCAGGCTAGCACGGGCGCCGCGATGAGCACGGCGTCCCAGTTGTGATTCTCGTGAGAGAGCGTGAACGATTCGCTGTGGGCATCGGCAATATCGGCTAAAACACCGTACGCACCTGGATGATTCTGCTGCAGATGATCAAGCACGGTATCGAGGATAACTTGATTCCCATTACGCAGAATTTTTGACAAGAGGATATCGGTTTGAGCTTCCCAAAAAAGGTCTTCAGTGCGGCTGCCTGACGCATAAGATGCAAGGCATAAGCCGACGAGTTTTTCGGCATCCGGAGAAAGGCGTTTGGTCATTTGCGAGCGTATGGAAAATTTTTAAACACAAGTTTAAGTATTTTATGCGTTTTTATGAGGAATTATAAGAATGCAAAAAACCCAGCCTAGCCGTATTGTGCACTAGGCTGGGTTTCACTACTTATTTCAACCCTCTCATTCCTGACTTGTATCTGACGTTTTTGAGGTCTCAACTTGTTGTATTGGGGCTGCGTCTGTTGACGGCAAGCGCTTACGTTCGCGCCCGACATGCCGGGACTTAGTGGTTGAGGCGCTTGCTTCATCGGCGCTACGCAGTTTGTTGCTATCTGTATTGACTAGGACAAGGCCTGTGGACTCAAGCATTTTCGAGGTTGACACCACCTCAGGCGCGGGCCTAGCTGCAGCAGGGCGGCTGATAGCTTGCACCGGATTAGCATCCTTAAAAGCCGGTTGACTAGAAGCCACGGCGATTTCAGGTAATGGGGCGGCGGCAGGCCTACTCGATTGATTGCTTGACTGCGTACTCTCTAACTGTGGTTGCACAGATTGCTGCGGTTGAGTCTGCGAGGAGGGCGCATAGTCTGTCGCTTGCTCCACGGACACGGCGCCGGCAACTTCAGTAGAGCCTGCATCTGAGGTGCGAACATGTGTGTCATCGCGTTCACGGCGCCCACCGCGACGCCCACGCCGGCGGCGACGGCGTTCTTCGCCTTCGGGGGCCACCGTAGTGTGTGGAACGAACGCCGGCGTGTGACTTGGCTGTGCCGTTGAGGATTCGGCAAATTCATGAGTACTATTTGCTTGGGAACGGTCTGTTGGCGCATCAAGTGGGGGCGAGCCGACAGCCTGATTAGCGGTAGCAGCGGTTTGTGCTCGTTTAGGATCCTGGCGTCCGGTCCGTTCTTGACGTCTGCCGCGTTCTTGACGTTCACCGTCCTCTTGACGTTCGCCGCGTTCTTGACGTTCACCACGTTCACCACGTTCTTGACGTTCACCACGTTCTTGACGCTCACCGCGCTCTGGACGTTCGCCACGTTCTTGACGCTCACCACGTTCTTGGCGTCCACCGCGCTCTTGACGTTCGCTATGCTCCTGGGCTGTAGCTGTAGAGTCGGGAGTTTCCGCTTGCGCAGTACGTGAACTGCTACGCGGCGTACGGCCACTGCTATGCTCGCCGGTACGGTTAGAGTTGCTACCGCGGCGCGAGCGGCCGCTTTGATTACGTTCGTGTCCGCTACCTTGATTCGCAGCGCTCTCAGCGGCAGCAGTTGCGGTGCGTGTTTGTTGCGCTGTGGGTTTGTCGGTGGCAGCTGGCAAGTCTGCTGATGCAGAACTAAACCAGCGCTTAAACCAATTGAATAAACCCGTGTCTTTTATCTCTAGTGCGTGTGCCCCAGCTGTACGGCCGGGTTTGCTGCGTGGCGCAGGCCGCTCAGGCGAAATCCCCTTAACGGCTGCCTCCTGTTTAGGGCGGGTCTCTTCAGTGCGCTTGCTGTAGCCCATTTCCATTTCCATCTCAAGAGCTGCTTTTTCGGCCATCCGGTGGCTGACATGCACCTCATCCATCTGAGGGTCGTCGTGACGCAATCTTTCTAGCTTATAGTGCGGAGTTTCGAGATATTTGTTAGGGATTAAAATGATCCCAACTTTAAAGCGGCTTTCAATTTTGTTGATTTCCTGCCGTTTTTCATTGAGCAAGAAGGCCGCTACTTCGACTGGCACCTGGCAATGAATGGCCGCGGTGTTTTCTTTCATGGCTTCTTCTTGGATGATACGCAATATCTGCAACGCTGAAGATTCAGCATTACGAATATGGCCAGTACCATTACAGCGCGGACATGTGACGTGGCTGCCTTCAGACAAGGCCGGGCGTAGTCGCTGGCGGGAGAGTTCCATCAGCCCAAAGCGCGAGATCTTGCTCATCTGCACGCGTGCCCGATCATGTTTTAGCGCGTCTTTTAGGCGCTGCTCGACTTCACGCTGATTTTTGGTTGACTCCATATCGATAAAATCGATAACGATCAATCCGCCTAGGTCTCGTAGTCTAAGTTGACGTGCAACCTCATCCGCGGCCTCCAAGTTGGTGCGCAGCGCCGTTTCTTCAATGTCAGCACCTTTCGTTGAGCGGGCGGAATTGACGTCAATTGAAACCAATGCTTCAGTATGGTCGATGACGACCGCGCCGCCAGAAGGTAAAGAGACGGTACGTGCATAAGCCGTCTCAATTTGGTGCTCGATCTGAAAGCGGGAAAAAAGCGGGACATCGTCGTGGTAACGCTTGACCTTATGCAGATTGTCGGGCATTACGATGCCCATGAAGGCGCGTGCCTGTTCTTCAATCTCTGCCGTATCAATCAAGATTTCGCCAATATCTGGCTGGAAGTAGTCGCGGATTGCCCGGATCACTAAGCTGGATTCAAGATAAATCAGGAGCGGGCCTTGCATGCCGTTGGCCGCCTCCTCAATGGCGCGCCACAATTGCATCAGATAATTGAGATCCCATTGCAATTCTTCGATATTACGGCCAATGCCTGCCGTGCGGGCGATCATACTCATGCCATCTGGCAGTTGCAGTTGCGCCATGATGTCGCGTAACTCTTGGCGTTCATCGCCTTCAATGCGACGTGAGACGCCACCGCCACGTGGGTTATTTGGCATGAGCACCAAATAACGGCCGGCAAGCGAAATAAAGGTTGTCAGAGCGGCGCCTTTATTGCCGCGCTCTTCTTTCTCGACCTGAACGATCAGTTCTTGCCCCTCACGCAGTACATCTTGGATCCGCGCCGAGCGCATATCGATCCCTTCTTTCATGTACTGGCGCGCGACTTCTTTAAAGGGTAAAAAGCCGTGGCGTTCTTCGCCGTAGTTGACAAAGCAAGCCTCGAGCGAAGGTTCAATCCGAGTGACCACCCCTTTATAAATATTGCCTTTGCGTTGTTCTTGGCCAATCGTTTCAATATCAATATCGATGAGCTTTTGTCCAACGACGATGGCCACACGGAGTTCTTCTCGTTGCGTGGCGTTAAAAAGTATGCGTTTCATGGAACGGCTCCGGAGCAGCTGGGCCAATTTTTGCGCTAGGTGGCAAAGCATGGCACGCTGCACTTTTAGTGTCTAAAAACACGCTAGGGCCGAAGATTTGGTAAAGAATTGCCTTCCTGGCGGCTCTTATTTTGAGCGGCGTAAGGGCGTATGCGAATTCGCTGGCGCTGAGTTTTTATCTGTTCCGCGCCAAGCGTCGTATCGATTTTCGCAATTGACTAGCTAAGCTAAAGGCTAATCAATAAAAATTCTTTTCAACCAAATCTTCGTTGCCTTTCGGTACTTTTTCTTAGCTGAACTTGCCTATAAGGGTGTTCTTGCTAAAATAAAATCCGTGCGTGCAACATATTGCCCGGCTTAAATAAGCGACAGCCTCCGGTTATCCAAGTAAAATGGCGGGCTGTTGAATGCTCATGCCGGGTGCAATCTACGGGTAGAGGGCACATTCACTCTCTACGCGGACTTGCTGAAGGCAAATTATATGCAGAATGAATAACTTAGGCAAAATATCTGTGCAGCGCCCATTATCCGACTCGGTCAAACTGCTCACAATTGACGATGCTTCTGCTGGACAACGCATCGACAATTTTCTGCTGCGCATCTGCAAGGGCGTACCCAAAAGCCATATTTACCGCATTGTGCGCAGCGGTGAAGTGCGAGTCAATAAAGGCCGGGTAGATACCGCGTATCGATTGGCAATAGGGGATATTATACGCTTACCACCGATGCGTATCGCGCACAAAGATAATGAGGGGACTCAGCGCTTAGGCAGCACCGCGCCTGTGGCGAACTTTCCAGTGCTGTACGAGGACGATTGTCTCCTGGTCATTAACAAGCCAGCCGGAGTGGCGGTACATGGTGGCAGTGGCATTGCCTTCGGGGTCATCGAACAATTACGGCAGACCTACTCCAAACTCAAATTTCTCGAATTGGTGCATCGACTTGATCGCGAAACATCGGGTATTTTGTTATTGGCTAAAAAACGTTCGGCATTGACTGCATTGCATGCTCAATTACGCGACAATAAAGTTGATAAACGTTATTTAGCCTGTGTCCACGCTGATTGGCAGGCGCCGCGGCAAATTGTAAAAGAACGGTTGCATAAATTTCTGACGCCTGAAGGTGAGCGGCGGGTGTGCATCCACGAACAAGGTCAATTGGCTCATACGGTATTTAATTTGATTCAGCGTTTTGCCGGGTATGCATTGCTAGAAGCCGAGTTAAAAACCGGGCGTACGCATCAGATCCGTGTGCATCTGGCTCATTTAGCCGCGCCGATTGTGGGGGATGACAAATATGGCGACTTTGCATTGAATCGCCAGCTCGCCCGCGCGGGAGCTAAGCCCGGGCTTAAACGGATGTTTTTGCATGCGTATAAGGTTAGTTTTGTGCACCCCGTCAGCGGCGCCGTGCTGGCGCTCGAAGCGCCTTTGCCGAAAGAGTGCGAGCGCTTTCTTGCGCAATTGAGCCCGCCGCAAAAAAAACACATGAGCGACAAAAAATCACTTGCACCCCTTTAAATTTTGGTTGATAATTTAACCAGTTAAGACGGTGTGTGAGGTAAAAATGGCGCATGTGTTGGATTTGAAAGGGCTCAGGAGACTTGTGATGGCTATGGTTATATTTGATACTTTAAAATTTTCTAAACGCTTAAAAGAAGCAGGTGTTCCGAGTGCTCAAGCCGAGGCTGAAGCGGAAGTTTTGTCGGAGATATTTGCGGTCAATTTGCAAGAGCTGCCGACTAAAGAAGATTTGCAGGCAGTTAAAGAAGAGTTGCGGCATGAAATTAAAGAGGTTCGTAGTGAAATAAATGAACTGCGCGATGAAGTCAAAGCCGACATAAATGAACTGCGCGATGAAGTCAAAGCTGAAATTAAGGATGTGCGACATGAAATCCAAGATGTGCGACACGAAATTCAAGACGTCCGTAAAGATATGGTGAGCATGGAGCAGCGCTTTGACATCAAGCTCGAAAAACTTGAAATGAGCTTACTCGTTAAGATGGGGATAATGCTAGCAAGTGTGGCCGGTATTGTTGTCAGTGCGACGGTAACCCTCATAAAAATTTTATAGTTTCGGCCATTGATAAAGAGTTCGCTCAAACGAGCCTACTTTAGGTAACAGCAGGGTTTTAGATGATAGTTTTTTAATTCTGTGAGGTTGTGTGCTATCGTAGCTTATCTTTAACTGCAACCGATCATTTTTACCATGTCTGACGATAATTCGATTACCAATTCTAGTTCTGGCAAGGTAGGAACTGACACGGCAGCGCCAGTGGCGCTACCCTGGGAACGCGAGTTACTCGAAAAAACTGTGCTGGCTGCCGTGCATGAACAACGGGCGGCACGGCGCTGGAAGATATTTTTCCGCTTAGCATTTTTAATTATTTTTGTCGTCATGTCATGGCGCACCGTTTCTGTTTCAAGCGGCAAAGCTGGCGGGGCGGGGGGCAAGCATACGGCGCTGGTTACGCTTGAAGGCGAAATTGCGGCGGATAAGCAAAGCAATGCAGCCAACCTGAATGCTGCGCTCGAGCGGGCATTTTCCGCTGAACAAGCAGCGGGCGTGGTGTTGCAAATGAATAGCCCAGGGGGTAGTCCAGTCCAAGCCGGCATGGTCAATGACGAAATCCGCCGGCTACGGGCTCGCTATCCGCATAAGCCACTCTATGTTGTGGTTGATGATATCTGCGCATCGGGTGCGTATTACATTGCTGTTGCGGCTGACAAAATCTTCGTTGATAAGGCAAGTATTGTTGGCTCAATCGGGGTGCGCATGGATAGTTTTGGCTTTACCAACTTAATGAATAAGCTCGGCGTTGAGCGCCGGTTGTTAACCGCTGGCCGTAACAAAGCGCTGAACGATCCTTTTTTACCAGCAGACAACGCGCAAAAGAAATACATGCAAAGCTTGCTGAATGAGGTTCATCAGCAGTTTATTGATGTAGTCCGCCAGGGCCGCGGTAAGCGCTTAAAGGAAATACCAGAAATTTTCTCGGGTCTAGTGTGGACCGGTCAACGCAGCATTGAGCTTGGGCTGGTAGATGGTTTGGGCGATACGCGCTCGGTTGCCCGTGACGTCTTAAAAGCGGAAAAATTGGTTGATTACACGGTGAAAGAAGGGGTGTTCGACCGGTTCGCCCGCAAATTTGGGCTGTCAGCAGGAGCCTCGGCCGTGCGCGCGTTGATCGTTCAAGAGCAGGTGCAGTGGCATTAATAGCTATGCGTAGGGGACAACAGCCGTGTCGTAGTATGTAGATGGGGACACGTTATGTATAACGCTTAAAAAACAAACAATCTATATGCTGCAAAGCGGGACAACGTTTTGCAATATCCAACCCGTATGTAGTAGCATTCATTTGAGCGCTCCGTTTCTCTAGTGGTAAGTAGCATTTCCACTCCGACACATTGATGCCGTTCGGTCCTGGAGCGCTCTTTAATTCCCCTGAGCTTTAAGCTGTCCATTACACTTACCTCGATTTAGTCTTAACGGCTTTCATATTTCCCCATATCATATTTCCCCGTAGAGAGGGAGCCTTCCATTCCATCTATTTTGGGTTGACAAAGCTGAAGTTTCGTCTTGTTAAACTTTAAGTCCTTTGCTATAGTCGTCTGAAAATTAGCTTCAAAGTAAAAAAAGTACTGTTGTCTGACCTCTTTAATATAACTAGGGGCTGCTCTCAGTCGTAAAAGTCGAGCGTGGAGATAGGTGGAGAATGTTGCTTGGCAAGTGCAGGGAAGGAGTATCTGTGCAGGCTGAGTATCGTCGCCTAAATGAATACGTGCAGGGTTGAGAGCCCACCCGAAACAAGAAGAAAGGTAATTGCACGATGGATCAAGAAAACCAGCATATTTTTAAATCGGCTAAGTACTGCCGCGCCTACTTTACGTTGTCTAAAGAAAGCGGAACTGTTCACAGTCTGAATAAAACTGGGAATACGATTGAGATCTTTCTAATTCATATTTTTCGCCTGTCGTATTGATGTCTGTTGTACGGCTCATCAGCATAGAGCGCCCCTTTAACTTTTGCTCTAGGTGCTCATGTCTGCTTGCGTCAATCCAGCAACCTATCTTAACTATTCTAATTAAAGGAGACATTAAATGAGTAATATTTTTGAAATTTCCGGCGAATCGATGAAGGCTGCGGACATTGCTAGAGTAGCCTATGATTTTGATATTAAGATCAAGCTGAGTGAAGGTGCGTGTGAAGCCATTGTGAAGTCACGTCAGTTATTAGACGATCTCCTGGCACAAGGAAAAGTAATTTATGGCGTGAATACAAGCATGGGAGGCTTCGTCAAATATCTCATCCCAGAAAAGCATGCTGCACACATGCAAGACAATCTCATCGCGGCAGTTGCAACAAACGTCGGCTCATATTTCGACGATCCTATAGTCCGCGCGGCGATGTTGGCGCGCATCAACTCGCTCGCCCGTGGCGTATCTGCGATCTCGCTGGATAATATGAAAAAATTTGTCGCGATATTTAATCATGGCATATGTCCTTGCATACCGCAGAAGGGTTCTCTCGGCACAAGCGGTGATTTGGGGCCGCTTGCCGCAATTGCATTGGCATTAACTGGAAAATGGCAGGTCCGGTATCGTGGTGAAGTCATGGCCGCGTCAGACGCACTCAAAGCGGCAGGGATCGAACCCCTAAAACTTAGTTATAAAGAAGGTCTGGCATTGATCAATGGTACTTCAGCCATGACTGGGCTCGCCTGTCTGACGATAAACGATACAGAAAAAATTATTGAATCGTATGAATCGATTACGGCCTTAACGCTGGAGACGTTAAAAGGAAAACGCAAAGCATTTTCACCGTTGGTACACGCAGAAAAGCCACATCCAGGCCAGATGGCATCCGCAACGAATATCTATAATCTACTTGCAGACAGTACCATGCTCAGTGATGAAGATAGTGTTTCAAAAGAGCTTCGGTCAAAGCTTTCTGATGATGTGGTCGATAGTGCAGAGGACCAAATTGAAGATGCCTATTCTTTGCGCTGCACACCACAGATTCTTGGGCCAATCAGGGATTCCGTCGAGTATGTTAAGCGTGTCGTGGAAAATGAGTTAAATTCTAGTAGCGATAATCCACTGATTATCCCGAAACATGGTGATGCTTATCATAATGGTCATTTCCATGGCCAATACATCGCCATGGCGATGGACCATTTGTCTCTTGCTTTAACGACATTGAGTAATTTATCAGACCGACGTATTGATCGATTCATGGACAGCAATAATAGTAATGGTTTGCCGCCCTTTCTCTGTGCTAGCGAGCAGGGAATTCGCTTGGGATTAATGGGAGGTCAATTCATGAGTGCATCCCTCACCTCGGAAAATCGGTCTCTGTGTGTGCCACTTTCCATTCAGTCGCTACCTTCCACGGCTGACTTTCAAGATATTGTCTCGCTTGGTCTTGTAGCGGCTCGGCGTGCCCGAGAAATCTTTGACAATGCGGTTTATGTCATAAGCTTTGAACTTCTGTGCGGATGTCAAGCCGCCGACATTCGTGGTGCGGATAAACTCGGGACCCACACGACTACGCTCTACAATGCTGTGCGACGTTTTGTACCGTTCTTTGATCAGGATAAGCCGCTCACTCCATATCTGGAAAATATTGCCAGCTTTATCCGGGGTGGGATGATTCAACTTTCAGTGCCGACCGAGAGAGTGAACGTGTCCCAGGGCTTTAATAAGGTAGGGTGTACGCTGACTCCCGAATTCCATTAATTTCAGTTCAGCCACCGTATAAAAGTGAAATGATTGATATGTGAGTTTGAAATAGTATTGTTTACCAAGCGCGCTGATTCTTCGGTTGGTGTGCTGGCATCTGTTTAATTCTGTAGTGGTTTAAGTTTTTTTAGTACGGTCCACCAATCTGTGGCCGACCTCTAACTTTTTCTCTAGGTGACTTATGCCTGCTTGCTCCAATCCGGTAGTCTATCCTTTATCTGCTGCGCAAACGGAGATATGGCTCGCGCAGCAACTCAATCTCGATAGCCCGGCTTACAATATTGGTCAGTTTACGGAAATCCAGGGTGCTGTTGACCCGGTTTTGTTTGAGGCAGCTTTGCGGCAGGTGGTCGAAGAAGCAGAAAGTTTACGCCTTCAGTTCATTGAAAGTGGTGATGGCTTTCAACAATTTGTCGGTTCACCGGATTGGTCGTTACCTTTGATTGATGTCAGTGCAGACGCTGATCCTCAGGCGGCCGCTGAAGCTTGGATGAGAGCCGACTACAATCAGCCAATTGACCTTCTGCATGGCCCGCTGTTTGGCTATGCATTGTTACAAATCGCACCGCAGCGTTTTTTTTGGTATCAGCGCTATCACCATATTGTGATCGATGGAACCGGACGTGCCCTCATTGTGCAACGCATGGCGCAGGTGTATAGCGCGCTGGCCAACGGTTTGGTGGCGAACAAGTGCCCCTTCGGACCGGTATCGGTACTGCTGAAAAGTGATATTCATTACCGCGCTTCTGCACAGTTTACGAAAGATCATACCTATTGGCTTAAGCACTGCGTGGACTGGCCCGAACCGGTGACGCTTGCAAATCGGCAAGCCCCCGCTTTGTATTATCATCTTCGTCAGACAACTTATCTTTCCTCTCAAGCGATGCGCACTCACGCTGCTGGTGCAAAGCGTTTTTTGGCGCAGCTGATGACGGCTGCCATGGCGGCGTATCTTCATCGTTGGATAGGCGTTCAGGACGTGGTGTTGGGCCTTCCGGTGACGGCCCGTTTTGGTGAAAATCGGTGCATTCCCGGCATGGTGTCTAATATTGTGCCTCTGCGATTCACCGTGCGGTCGGATATGAGCCTATCCTCATTGCTTGAACAGGCGGCGCAAGAGATTCAAGGTGGACTTCAGCACCAACGCTATCGCAGTGAAGACTTAAGGCGAGGGCTTGGGCTAGCGTCAAGCCAACTATTGTTTGGTCCTATGATCAATCTCATGTTATTTGATTGCGGCCTATCTTTTGGCGAGCATTCGTCGACCAATCATAATCTTGTCAATGGGCCAGTCGAAGATCTGATGATCTCGGTCTATGTACTACCCGAGGACAGTTCGTTACGGATCGACTTCGAAGCGAACCCCGCGCTTTATACAGCAGATGAACTGAGTGCACACCAACGGCGTTTTTTAAAATTCCTAAACGCCTTTGCCACTGAGCCCACGCAACTAATTGGTGACATCGACCTGCTCGATGCCGCAGAGCGGCGACAATTGCTAGTCGATTGGAATGCAACGGCAGCGCCGTATCCGAAACACCAGTGCATTCATCAGGTGTTCGAGGAGCAGGTCGAGCGCACGCCAGAAGCCGTTGCGCTCGTGTACGAGAATCAGGTACTGACTTATGCGGAACTGAATGCGCGGGCTAACTGCCTTGCTTACCAATTAATCGAATTGGGCGTCAAGCCGGATATGCTCGTGGCGATCTGTGTGGAACGCTCACCAGCAATGGTGGTCGGGCTGCTGGCGATCCTAAAAGCAGGAGGCGCTTATGTACCGCTTGATCCAGCATATCCACCCGAGCGACTCGCGCACATGCTTGCTGACGCGGCACCGACAATCCTGATAGCTGATACAGCTGGCCGGGCCGCGTTAGATGAAGCGGCCCTCGCGTCACTGACCATACTCAATCCACATGCGCTAACAGAGTTGGCCGTCACTAATCCACAGATCCCTGAGCTTACTCCCCATCATCTCGCCTATGTAATCTACACTTCCGGTTCTACTGGCATGCCCAAGGGTGTGATGGTGGAGCATCGAAACGTTGTGAATCTCACCCAGGCGGAGATTGCTTGTTTTGGGGTTTGTTCATCAAGCCGGGTCTTGCAGTTTGCCTCTTTCAGTTTCGATGTAAGCGTTTGGGAAATCGTCATGGCCTTGGGCTGTGGCGCAGGCTTATATCTGCCTCCTGATACGGTCCGTCTTGATCGGAATAAACTATGGGATTATTTGGCGAAACATACAATCACCCACGCTACCTTACCCCCCGCGCTGCTGCAGAATGGTGAGGATTTGCCCCGTCTGGACACTCCTCTGACGTTGATTCTGGCAGCTGAGGCGCCTAGTACGACATTACTCCGAAACTTGATCCATCAATGCGCCGTCTTCAATGCCTACGGCCCAACTGAAACGACTGCTGGCACAACAGTATGGCGTTGCTCGCGCGATTTCAGCAGTGAAGTGGTTCCGATTGGCCGGCCGATTGCTAACACCCGGCTCTACCTGTTAGATGCCAATCGCCAGCCGGTACCGTCAGGCGCGGTGGGAGAATTGTATATTGGCGGTGCTGGTGTCACGCGCGGCTATCTGAACCGACCTGAATTGACAGTTGAATGCTTCCTTCCTGATCCGTTCAGCGATCTTGAAGATGCCCGCTTGTACAAGACAGGGGACCTGGCCCGCTACTTGCCTGACGGCAATCTGGTTTTCCTTGGCCGTAACGACCACCAGATCAAAATCCGCGGTTTTCGGATCGAGCCCGGCGAGATCGAGGCGCGCATGGTTGAATTGCCACAGGTGCATGATGCTATTGTACTTGCGTTAGGCAAGAACAGTGACAAACGGCTGGTTGCCTATGTCGTGGCCGAATTCGACGAGCAGCTCGCCTATACCCTGCGCGTGCACCTCGCGGCTAAGCTACCCGAATACATGGTGCCGGCTGCCTTCGTGCGCTTGGATTCCTTCCCGCTAACGCCCAACGGTAAACTCGACCGCCATGCGCTACCGGCGCCAGACGATGAAGCTTTCGCCCGTCAGGTGTATGAGGCACCGCAAGGCGAAATCGAGACCGCGCTGGCCTTAATCTGGGCTGAGCTGCTCGGTCTGGAGCGCATCAGTCGGCATGACAGTTTCTTTGCGCTCGGCGGCCACTCGCTGATCGCTGTGCAGATGATCGAACGTTTGCGTCACCTCGGCCTAACGGTCTCTGTGCGCGCCCTGTTCGACACGCCTACGCTTAGCGTGCTGGCTCAATCTCTAGGTCAACATTGCGAAGTGGCTGCCCCCCCCAATCTTATTACCCCTGACACTAGCACGCTAACGCCAGACCTGCTGCCGCTCATCGACCTCACGCAAACTGAAATCGACTGGATTGTTGCACACACCCCAGGCGGGGTGGGCAATATCCAGGACGTCTACGCCTTGTCACCGCTGCAAGACGGTATTCTGTTCCATCACCTGCTGGCGACCGAGGGCGATCCATATCTATTGGTTGCCCAGATGGCTTTTGACAACCGGACGTTGCTCGATCGTTACCTAAACGCGGTCCATCAAGTGGTTAAGCGCCACGATATCCTGCGTACCGCCTTTGTATGGAAAAATTTATCCACACCAGTCCAGGTGGTCTGGCGTCAGGCGCCTCTGTCGATCACGACGCTCACCCTGGATCCGTCCGATGGACCGGTCATCGAGCAATTGGTTCAGCGCTTTGACCCCCGCCAATATCGTATCGACTTGACTCAGGCTCCACTACTGCGATTCATAATCGCACAGGACAGCGATGGCCGCTGGCTGCTGGTCCAACTGCTGCACCATCTGATTGGCGATCACTCGACGCTGGAATTGATGAATGCCGAAGTGCAAGCTTTCTTGGAAAACCGGGGCGATGCGCTGCCAGCTCCACAGCCGTTCCGCAACCTGATAGCTCAGGTGCGCTTAGGACTAGGCGAGGAAATGCACGAGCACTTCTTTACGGAGATGCTGGCCGATATTGAAGAGCCCACGCTGCCGTTTGGACTGGCTGAGATCCATCGCGACGGATCCCAGGTCACCGAAACGCGCCAGGTGCTACCGCAGGACTTAAACGATCGTCTGCGGGCTCAGGCAAAACGGTTAGGCGTGAGTTTGGCTAGTCTGTGCCATTTGGCTTGGGCTCAGGTACTCGCGCGCGCCAGCGGCCAACAGCGGGTGGTATTTGGCACAGTCCTGTTTGGGCGCATGCAAGCCGGTGAGGGAGCCGATTGTGTGATGGGGCTGTTCATCAACACGCTGCCGCTACGCGTTGATCTAGATGACACCGGTGTCGAGGACAGCGTACGCGATACCCATGCACGTCTGGCTGCATTGCTCGAACATGAACATGCGTCACTGGCATTAGCCCAGCGCTGCAGTAGCGTGCCGGCCGGTGCTCCTCTCTTTAGTGCGCTGTTGAACTACCGGCACAATGCGATGTTATCGGGCGAAAGTCGAACGATGCCCGGCATCGAATTGTTGCATATAGAGGAACGTGATAATTACCCGTTAGGGCTATCGATAGATGACTCTGGACAGGCGCTGAAGCTGACTGTCCAGATCGTTCAGCCGTTCCATCCCGATCGGGTATGTGGCTATATGCAGCAAGCGCTGGAAAGCCTAGCTCAGGCGCTAGAACACACCCCTCAAATCCCTGCGCGACAGCTGGAAGTATTGCCTGTCACCGAACGTGAATTGCTGCTTCAGATGGGAAGCGAGATGGCGACGCCGTATCCGGCACATCAGTGTCTCCACCAGTTGTTCGAAGCGCAGGTCAAGCGCACACCGGACAATACTGCACTGGTGCATGAGGACCAGGTAATCAGTTATACGGAATTGAATGCGCGGGCTAACTGCCTCGCCCACCATTTGATACTCCTAGGCGTGTGCCCTGACAGCCGCGTAGCCCTGTACGCACAGCCCAGCATAGAGATGGTCGTGGGGATGCTCGCCACGCTCAAGGCGGGTGGAGCCTACGTGCCGTTGGACCCTAACTATCCCCCTGAACGTTTAGTTGACATGGTGACGGACAGTGCGCCGGTGGTCCTACTCAGCATCGGTCCGCCGCACGCTGCTGTGGTCCAATGTCTGGGAGTCGATGTGCCAGTTCTGGATTTGCAGGCTGACGCAGGTCAATGGAAGCGCCGAAGCAGTCGCAATCCTAATCCGCATAAGCTTGCACTGAGTGCCGAGCATTTGGCCTATGTGATCTATACCTCAGGTTCTACAGGTCGGCCCAAAGGGGTCATGGTCCAACACCGGAGCGTGGTTAACCTAGTGACGGCAATGGCTCAGCGGCTTGAGCTTAGCTCGCAGGACCGGGTGTTGCAATTTTCTTCGCTGTCCTTCGATGCCTCAGTTGGAGAGGTTTTTGTCACGTTGATCTCTGGCGCAGCCTTGCTGCTGCGCACTGATGCTTGGTTGGCTGGGGCTCAGCAATTCTGGTCTCTGTGCGAGGCCAACCGCATCAGCGTGATGGATTTGCCTACCCAATTCTGGACGCAGTTGGCCCAGGAAAGTGTACCTATCGCGAGCAGCGCACGCGTGATCATGATTAGTGGAGATGCTTTAAGTGCATCAGCGCGTGCCGCGTGGTTTGCTGTCGCCGGCCATAGACCGCGCTTGTTGAATGTTTACGGTCCGACCGAAACAACGATTAGCGCCACGGTCCATGAGGTGACAGCTGGTGATTGCCGCTGGCGCACGATCGGTCGACCGATAGCGAACACACGTATCTATATTTTGGACACATCAATGCAGTTGACCCCGGTAGGGGTGGCTGGAGAACTGTATATTGGTGGGGCTGGTGTTGCGCGCGGCTATCTGAACCGTCCCGAATTGACCGCTGAGCGTTTTCTTCCCGATCTGTTCAGCGATTGTGAGGATGCCTGGATGTATAAGACGGGTGACTTGGTTCGCTATCTGCCTGATGGCAATCTGGAGTTCCTCGGGCGCAATGATCATCAGGTCAAGATCCGCGGTTTTCGGATCGAACCTGGCGAGATCGAAACGCACCTTGTTGAGCACCCGCAGGTGCGCGAAGCTATCGTGCTAGCGCTGGGTGAACACAGCAACAAGCGCTTGGTCGCCTATGTCGTGGCCGAACCGGACGAACAGCTTGCAAACACCCTGCGCGCGCACCTTGCGACTGGGTTGCCTGAGTATATGGTGCCGGCCGCCTTCGTGCAGTTGGATGCGTTGCCGCTCACACCCAACGGCAAGCTCGACCGCCGGGCGCTGCCAACGCCGGATGATGAGGCTTTTGCCCGTCCCACGTATGAAACCCCGCAAGGCGAGATCGAGACTGTGCTTGCCACGATCTGGGCCGAACTGCTCGGGGTCGAGCGCGTTAGTCGTCACGACAGTTTTTTCGCGCTTGGTGGCCATTCGCTGCTTGCTGTGCAGATGATCGAACGTCTGCGTCGCCTAGGCCTGACAGTTTCAGTACGCGCTCTGTTTGATACGTCCACCCTCAGCATGTTGGCCCAATCTCTGGGCCAGCACCAGAAAGTAGTTGTACCGCCCAATGCTATAACGTTCAATACGTTGAATCTGGTACCAGACTTGCTGCCACTGATTGACCTCACCCAAGCGGATATCGACTGTATTGTTAAACAAACGCCAGGTGGGGTGGCCAATATCCAGGATATCTATGCATTGTCTCCACTGCAGGATGGCATTTTGTTCCACCACCTGCTGGCGACTAAAGGTGATCCGTATTTGCTGACCTCTCAGATGGCTTTTGCCGACCGAGAGCGGCTCGATTGCTACCTGGACGCTGTCCAGCAGGTGGTAAAGCGCCACGATATCCTGCGCACCGCCTTTGTCTGGGAGAGCTTGTCTATGCCAGCTCAGGTAGTTTGGCGTCGCGCGCCAGTGTCGATCACGGAGCTCACCTTAGATCCAGCCGATGGACCGGTCATCGAGCAACTCATCCAGCGTTTCGATCCCCGTCACCATCGCATTGATTTGACTCAAGCTCCGTTGCTGCACTTCATAGTTGCGCAGGATAGTGATGGCCGCTGGTTATTGATCGAGTTGATGCACCATCTGATTGGTGATCACTCGACGGCCGAAGAGATGCGTGTTGAGATTCAGGCATTCCTTGACGGTCGGGGCGATGCCCTGCCGTCTCCTCAACCCTTTCGCAACCTGGTAGCGCAGGCGCGTTTAGGGGTGAGCCAGCAAGCGCACGAGCGCTTCTTCACAGACATGTTAGCCGACGTGGAAGAGTCCACGCTGCCCTTTGGGCTAGCCGAAATCTATCGCGATGGATCTCAAGTCACAGAATCGCACCGGATGCTACCGCAGGACTTAAACAATCGCCTACGTGCTCAGGCCAAACGGTTGGGCGTGAGTTTGGCCAGTTTATGCCATCTAGCCTGGGCTCAGGTGATTGCCCGCGCCAGCGGCCAACAGCGAGTGGTGTTTGGTACCGTGTTATTCGGGCGCATGCAAGCCGGCGAGGGAGCTGACCGTGCCATGGGCCTGTTCATCAATACATTGCCGCTGCGTATTGACTTGGACAATCGCAGTGTTCAAGACAGCGTGCGCCAAGTCCATGCGCACCTGGCTGCGTTGCTTGAGCATGAACACGCGTCGCTCGCGTTAGCGCAACGCTGCAGTAGTGTGCCGGCTGGCACGCCGTTGTTTAGCGCGCTCCTGAATTATCGGCATAATGCGATATCGTCGAGCGCGAGCCCTGCTTTGACTGGTATTGAATTCCTCGGCGCACAGGAGCGTACTAACTATCCGTTCATGTTGTCTGTAGAGGATTTCGGAACAGCGCTCGGACTGACCGCCCAGGTCGTGCAGCCACTCGACTCGGCCCGGGTGTGTGGCTATATGCAGCAAACGCTGCAAAGCCTAGCTGAAGCGCTGGAGCACGAACCTGACATGCCGGTTTGGCGACTGGAGGTATTGCCAATTGAGGAGCGCGAGCATTTGCTCCAGACCTGTAATACGACAGCAGCGTCGTTTCCAGAGTATCCATGCATTCACCAATTGTTTGAGGAGCAAGTCGAACGCACCCCAGAAGCCACCGCATTAGTGTACGAGGATCAAGTATTAAGCTATGCTGAATTGAATGCGCGCGCCAACTGCCTTGCGCATCAGCTGATTGAGTTGGGCGTTCAACCTGATACGCGTGTGGCGATCTGTGTCGAGCGCTCACCGGCGATAGTGGTGGGGGTACTGGCGATCTTGAAAGCAGGTGGCGCCTATGTGCCACTCGATCCAGCGTATTCGAGCGAGCGTCTTACGCACATCCTCACCGATGCGACGCCGTCGATCCTGATCGCTGATGTGGCTGGGCGCACTGCACTGGGCAAGACGGCTCTCGCCTCGTTGACCGTGCTTGATCCGAATAGGCTGCCGGAATCGCCTATCACCAATCCGCAGGTCCCTGAGCTGACCTCTCATCATCTCGCCTATGTGATCTACACTTCCGGCTCCACCGGCACGCCCAAGGGGGTGATGGTCGAACACGCTCAGATTGTTCGACTATTTGACGCCACAGAATCTTGGTATCACTTTAACTCGCATGATACGTGGTGCCTATTTCATTCGTTCGCCTTTGATTTCTCCGTTTGGGAGCTATGGGGAGCCTTACGCTATGGCGGCAAGCTCGTGCTCGTACCACATCATATTGCCCGCTCGCCGCAGGAATTTTACCGCTTGGTGTGCGAACAAGGGATTACTGTATTGAATCAGACGCCCAGTGCTTTTAAGACATTCATCGTCAGCCAAGCGCAAAGTGAATTACAGGACGGTTTACGTTATGTCATCTTCGGCGGCGAGGCGCTTGAGCCTACCATCTTGCAGGCGTGGTACGCCACCCGCTCTGAACACTCTCCCCAATTGGTGAACATGTATGGCATTACGGAAACCACTGTGCATGTCACCTATCGACCGTTGCAACCACAGGATAGTCATCAAACTGGTAGCCTGATTGGGGTGCGGATTCCGGATCTTAAGGTCTATTTACTGGATGCTTATGGCCAGCCCGTGCCGCTGGGCGCGATAGGTGAACTGTACATTGGTGGCGCTGGTGTCGCGCGTGGTTATCTGAATCGTCCTGAATTGACCGCTGAGCGCTTCCTGCGTGATCCGTTTAGCAAGAATGAAGAGGCGCGCATGTACAAGACAGGCGACTTGGCTCGCTACTTGTCTAATGGCGTTCTCGAATACCTTGGCCGCAATGACGATCAGGTCAAGATCCGTGGCTTTCGGATTGAGCCGGGTGAGATCGAGGCACGGCTCGTTGAGCATCCGCAGGTGCGCGCAGCTGCTCTGCTCGCGCTGGGCGAGGGTAGCGACAAGCGGCTCATTGCCTATGTTGTGACGGAACCTGACGAACAGCTCGCCAGCACGCTACGTTCGCACCTCACGACCCGGTTGCCTGAGTATATGATGCCAGCCGCCTTCGTGCGCTTGGATGCACTGCCCCTGACACCCAATGGCAAGCTCGATCGCCGGGCGCTGCCCGCGCCGGATGGTGAGGCCTTTGCCCGTCAGGCGTATGAAGCCCCGCAAGGCAAGGTCGAGACTGCTCTAGCGGACATCTGGGTCGAGCTGCTCAATATCGAACAGATCAGTCGTCACGACAGCTTCTTCGCACTCGGCGGCCATTCGCTGCTTGCCGTGCAGATGATTGAGCGCTTGCGTCGCCTCGGTTTAACGGTCTCTGTGCGTGCACTGTTCGATACGCCTACGCTTAGCGTGTTAGCTCAGACTTTGGGCCAACATCGAGAAGTGGCCGCACCGCCCAATCTCATTACGCTTGACACCGCTACGCTGACGCCAAACCTGTTGCCACTGATCAACCTTACTCAAACAGAGATCGATTGTATCGTTGAACAGACTCCTGGCGGGGTGGCTAATATCCAGGATATCTACGCACTATCTCCGCTGCAAGACGGGATGCTGTTTCACCACCTACTGGCAACTGAGGGCGATCCTTATCTGCAGATCGCCCAGATGGCCTTCGCCAACCGGGCGTTGCTTGATCGTTATCTGGAGGCAGTTCAGCAGGTGGTCAATCGCCACGATATCCTGCGTACCGCCTTTGTCTGGGAGCATCTGTCCACGCCAGCCCAGGTAGTCTGGCGTCAGGCGTCGCTGTCTATTACGGAACTCTTCTTGGATCCAGCCAATGGACCAATCACTGAACAACTAGCCCAGCGCTTTAATCCTCGCCAATATCGTATCGATTTGACCCAGGCGCCATTGTTGCGTTTCGTGATTGCGCAGGACAATCATGGCCGCTGGTTGCTAATCCAGTTGCTGCACCATCTCATTGATGATAACTCATCGCTGAAGAGGATGAATGCCGAAATTCAGGCATTCCTCGAAGGTCATGGCGGCACTTTGCAGGCTCCTCAGCCGTTCCGCAACCTGGTGGCGCAGGCACGCTTAGGATTGAGTCAACAAGCGCACGAACGCTTTTTTACCGACATATTGGCTGACTTGGAAGAGCCCACGCTGCCCTTTGGGTTGGCCGAGATCCATCGCGACGGATCCCAAGTTACTGACTCGCATCGGATGCTGTCGCAGGATTTGAACGATCGTCTGCGGGCTCAGGCCAGACGGCTAGGTGTGAGCTTAGCCAGTCTATGCCATCTGGCCTGGGCTCAGGTGCTCGCGCGCACTAGTGGCCAGCAGCGGGTGGTATTTGGCACCGTCCTGTTCGGGCGCATGCAAGCCGGTGAGGGAGCTGACCGCGCGATGGGTCCGTTCATCAATACTCTGCCGTTGCGCATTGATTTGGATGATCGCGGTGTCGAGGACAGCGTGCGCGATACCCATGCGCGCGTGGCCGCACTGCTCGAACATGAACATGCGTCGCTGGCATTAGCACAACGCTGCAGTAGCGTACCGCCCGGTACCCCCCTTTTTAGCGCGTTGCTGAACTATCGGCACAATGCAATGCCGTCGGGTGAGAGTCAAATGATGCCAGGCATCGAATTGTTGCGCGCAGAGGAGCGTGACAACTACCCGTTCGGGTTATCGGTGGAAGATTTCGGTGAGGCGCTGGGACTGACTGCTCAGATCGTGCAACCGTTTGATCCTGATCGGGTGTGTAGCTATATGCAGCAGGCGCTAGAAAGTCTCGTTAAGGCGCTAGAGCACGCCCCCCAAACCCCGGCGCGGCAACTGGAGGTGTTACCTGACACTGAACGAGAGTTGTTGCTTCAGACGTGGAACGCAACAGCAGCACCGTATCCGGCACGTCTGTGCCTCCACCAGTTGTTCGAAGTACAAGTCGAGTGCATGCCGGATGCCACCGCACTAGTATATGAGAATCAAGTATTGAGTTATGCTGAACTCAATACATGCGCCAATCGCCTCGCGCATAAACTCACTGAGTTGGGGGTTGCGCCGGACGTGCGCGTAGCGATCTGTGTGGAACGTTCACCGGCGTTGGTGGTGGGGCTGTTAGCGATCCTGAAAGCGGGCGGTGCCTATGTCCCGCTTGATCCGGCATATCCGAGCGAGCGTCTTACGTACATTCTCACCGATGCGGCGCCGGCGATCTTGCTAGCCGACGCGGCTGGACGCGCCTCGCTGGGCGAGGTGGCCCTTGCCTCGCTGACGGTGCTTGATCCAAATAGAGTGCCGGAAGCGCCCATTACCAATCCGCAGATCCCAGATCTGACTCCACATCACCTTGCCTATGTGATCTACACCTCCGGCTCCACCGGCATGCCCAAGGGCGTGATGGTCGAGCATCGAGGGATAGTGAATCTCGCCCAGGCGCAGACGGTTCATTTTGGGATTCTCCCATCCAGCCGGGTCTTGCAGTTTGCCTCTCTCAGTTTCGACATAAGTGTAGGGGAAATTTTCATGACCTTAGGCTGCGGCGCCGGCTTGTATCTACCTCCCGATAGTGTCCGTCGTGATCGAAATGCTTTATGGGACTATTTGGCAAGATATACAATCACTCACGCTAATTTAACGCCTGCGCTGCTCGGAAATGGTGAGAATTTGCCTAGCCTGAGCATATCTCTGACACTGATTCTGGGGGGGGAAGCGCCCACTGCACCATTGCTTCGAAACTTGAGTCACCAAGGTGTCATCTTCAATGCCTACGGCCCAACGGAAACAACCGTTAGCGCTACTATATGGCGTTACTCACATGACCTCAATAGTAAAGCGGTCCCTATTGGCCGACCGATTGCGAACACACGAATTTACCTGTTGGACGCATACGGGCAGCTCGTGCCGCTGGGTGCGGTCGGCGAACTATACATTGGTGGAGTGGGTGTCACGCGCGGTTATTTGAATCGCCCAGAATTGACCGCGGAGCGGTTCCGCCCTGATCCTTTCAGCGATTGTGAGGAGGCACGCATGTATAAGACAGGTGACCTGGCCCGCTATCTGCCCGACGGAAATTTGGAGTTCTTGGGCCGTAACGACCATCAGGTCAAGATCCGCGGCTTTAGAATCGAACCCGGCGAGATCGAGGCGCGCCTTGTCGAGCATCCGCAGGTGCGCGAGGCTACTGTACTCGCGCTGGGCGAGCACAGCGACAAGCGCCTCGTCGCTTATGTCGTAGCTGAACCGGACGAGCAGCTCGCGAGTGCCCTGCGCGCGTACCTCGCGACTGGATTGCCTGAGTATATGGTGCCGGCCGCTTTCGTGCGCTTGGATATGCTTCCACTGACCCCCAGTGGCAAGCTTGACCGCCGAGCGCTACCAACTCCGGACAACGAGGCTTTTGCTCGTCAGGCGTATGAAGCGCCACGAGGCGAGATCGAGACTGCGCTCGCCGCGATCTGGACTGAATTGTTGGGTCTGGAGCATGTCAGCCGTCACGACAGCTTCTTCGAACTCGGCGGACATTCGCTGCTTGCCGTGCAGATGATCGAACGCCTGCGTCACCTTGGCCTAACAGTCTCGGTGCGCACGCTGTTCGATACGCCCACGCTCAGTGTGTTGGCTCAATCTCTGGGTCAACACCACGAAGTGCCCACCCCGCCCAATCTCATTACACCTAACACTGTTAAGCTAACGCCCGACTTGTTGCCGTTGATCGACTTCGCTCAAGCTGAGATCGACTGTATCGTAGAACAAACCCCAGATGGGGTGGCCAATATCCAGGATATCTATGCATTGTCTCCACTGCAGGATGGCATTTTGTTCCACCACCTGCTGGCGACTAAAGGTGATCCGTATTTGCTGACCTCTCAGATGGCTTTTGCCGACCGAGAGCGGCTCGATTGCTACCTGGACGCTGTCCGGCAGGTAGTCAAGCGCCACGACATCCTGCGCACTGCCTTTGTTTGGGAGGGTTTATCTACGCCCGCCCAGGTGGTCTGGCGTCACGCGCCGCTGTCGATCACAGAACTCTCCTTGGATCTAGTCAATGGACTGATCACTGAACAATTAGCCCAGCGTTTCGATCCCCGTTACCATCGCATTGATTTGACTCAAGCCCCGTTGCTGCGCTTCGTAGTTGCGCAAGATAGTGATGGTCGCTGGTTATTGTTCCAGTTGCTGCATCATCTGATCGGTGATCACTCGACGGCTGAAGAGATGTGTGTTGAGATTCAGGCGTTCCTTGACGGTCGGGGCGATGCCCTGCAGTCTCCTCAACCCTTTCGCAACCTGGTAGCGCGGGCGCGTTTAGGGTTGAGCCAGCAAGCGCACGAGCGCTTCTTCACAGACATGTTAGCCGACGTGGATGAGTCCACGCTGCCCTTTGGACTGGCCGAAATCTATCGCGATGGATCTCAAGTCACAGAATCGCACCGGATGCTACCGCAGGATTTAAATAATCGCCTACGTGCTCAGGCCAAACGGTTGGGCGTGAGTTTGGCCAGTTTATGCCATCTAGCCTGGGCTCAGGTGATTGCCCGCGCCAGCGGCCAACAGCGAGTGGTGTTTGGTACCGTGTTATTCGGGCGCATGCAAGCCGGCGAGGGAGCTGACCGTGCCATGGGTCTATTCATCAATACATTGCCGCTGCGTATTGACTTGGACAATCGCAGTGTTCAAGACAGCGTGCGCCAGGTCCATGCGCACCTGGCTGCGTTGCTTGAGCATGAACACGCGTCGCTCGCGTTAGCGCAACGCTGCAGTAGCGTGCCGGCTGGCACGCCGTTGTTTAGCGCGCTCCTGAATTATCGGCATAATGCGATGTCGTCGAACGAGAGCACGATTGCGACTGGTATTGAATTCCTCGGTGCACAGGAACGTACTAACTACCCGTTCATGTTGTCTGTAGAGGATTTTGGAACAGCGCTCGGACTGACCGCCCAGGTCGTGCAGCCACTCGACTCGGCCCGGGTGTGTGGCTATATGCAGCAAACGCTGCAAAGCCTAGCTGAAGCGCTGGAGCACGAACCTGATATGCCGGTTTGGCGACTGGAGGTATTGCCAATTGAGGAGCGCGAGCATTTGCTTCAGAGCTGTAACACGACAGCAGTATCTTCTCCAGAATACCCATGCATTCACCAATTGTTTGAAGAGCAAGTCGAACGCACCCCAGAAGCCACCGCATTAGTGTATGAGGATCAAGTATTAAGCTATGCTGAATTGAATGCGCGCGCCAACTGCCTTGCGCATCAGCTGATTGAGTTGGGCGTTCAACCTGATACGCGTGTGGCGATCTGTGTCGAGCGCTCACCGGCGATAGTGGCGGGGGTACTGGCGATCTTGAAAGCAGGTGGCGCCTATGTGCCACTCGATCCAGCGTATTCGAGCGAGCGTCTTACGCACATCCTCGCCGATGCGACGCCGTCGATCCTGATCGCTGATGTGGCTGGACGCACTGCACTGGGCAAGACGGCGCTTGCCTCGTTGACCGTGCTTGATCCGAATAGACTGCCGGAATTGCCTATTACCAATCCGCAGGTCCCTGAGCTGACCTCTCATCACCTTGCCTATGTGATCTACACTTCCGGCTCCACCGGCATGCCCAAGGGAGTGATGGTCGAACACGCTCAGATTGTTCGACTATTTGACGCCACAGAATCTTGGTATCACTTTAACTCGCATGATACCTGGTGCCTATTTCACTCGTTCGCCTTCGATTTCTCTGTTTGGGAGCTATGGGGAGCCTTACGCTATGGCGGCAAGCTCGTGCTCGTACCACATCATATTGCCCGCTCGCCGCAGGAATTTTACCGCTTGGTGTGCGAACAAGGGATCACTGTATTGAATCAGACGCCCAGTGCTTTTAAGACATTCATCGTCAGCCAAGCGCAAAGTGAATTACAGGACAGTTTACGTTATGTCATCTTCGGCGGCGAGGCGCTTGAGCCTACCATCTTGCAGACGTGGTACGCCACCCGCTCTGAACACTCTCCCCAATTGGTGAACATGTATGGCATTACGGAAACCACTGTGCATGTCACCTATCGACCGTTGCAACCACAGGATAGTCATCAAACCGGTAGCCTGATTGGGGTGCGGATTCCGGATCTTAAGGTTTATTTACTGGATGCTTATGGCCAGCCCGTGCCGCTGGGCGCGATAGGTGAACTGTACATTGGTGGCGCTGGTGTCGCGCGTGGTTATCTGAATCGTCCTGAATTGACCGCAGAGCGCTTCCTTCGCGATCCGTTTAGCAAGAATGAAGAGGCGCGCATGTACAAGACAGGCGACTTGGCTCGCTACTTGTCTAATGGCGTTCTCGAATACCTTGGCCGCAATGACGATCAGGTCAAGATCCGTGGCTTTCGGATTGAGCCGGGTGAGATCGAGGCACGCCTCGTTGAGCATCCGCAGGTGCGCGCAGCTGCTCTGCTCGCGCTGGGCGAGGGTAGCGACAAGCGGCTCATTGCCTATGTTGTGGCGGAACCTGACGAACAGCTCGCCAGCACGCTACGTTCGTACCTCACGACCCGGTTACCTGAGTATATGATGCCAGCCGCCTTCGTGCGCTTGGATGCACTGCCCCTGACACCTAATGGCAAACTCGATCGCCGGGCGCTGCCCGCGCCGGATGGTGAAGCCTTTGCCCGCCAGGCGTATGAGGCCCCGCAAGGCAAGGTCGAGACTACTCTCGCGGACATCTGGGCCGAGTTGCTCAATATCGAGCAAATCAGCCGTCACGACAGCTTCTTCGCGCTCGGTGGCCATTCGCTGCTCGCTGTGCGCTTGATCAGTCGTATTCGTTCCACATTGGGTATCGAGATCACCATCCGCATGCTGTTTGATGTGCCTACTATTGCAGGTTTAGCACAACGCCTTCTTAAGCGAGATGGTACCCAAGACGATTCATTTGATGTCTTGCTTCCGATCAAACCCACAGGCACCCAGCCGCCTCTTTTTTGCGTGCACGCCGTTAATGGCTTGAGTTGGCATTATATGGGCCTGGTTAGCCAGTTTGACGCAGACCAACCGGTCTACGGTCTGCAAGCCCGTGGGCTTAATGGCGTGCCGCCGCTTGCGGAAACCATCGATGCCATGGCATCAGACTATATCCGGCAAATCCGCCGTATTCAGCCTAATGGACCTTACTATTTGTTGGGCTGGTCCTTTGGCGGCAAAGTTGTGCACGCCATGGCCACTCAACTCGAGCAACAAGGTGAAAAAGTAGCGTTGTTGGCTTTGTTGGATAGTTACCCAGATTCTGCGCAGCAGGATGATGAACTAGAAACGATGCAAGAGGCTTTCTATATTAAGCTTCTTGCTCGCTATGGCGATGAAAATATGCCTGATGCGGGAGAATATTTATGGGAAAAAACCCGAGATGCGTTAAAAAATAATATACACCTTTTAAAGAGTTTTTCCCCACGTATTTATTGCGGCGACATGCTCTTCTTTAGGGCAACAATAGAAGAGGATGAATCTATCCCGCTCCCCTCACCTGATTTATGGAAGCCTTATGTTCTTGGGGATATTGAAGCTTATGATATCCACTGTACACACGATGACATGGATCAGCCGGCGCCAATGATTGAAATGGGTCGTATTCTGGCACAGAAGCTAAATGAGTTAATGAGGCGTCAGCCTCCCCAAAACGAGGAGGAGTTTTTAACTTAACCCATTCTACTGGAGGATCATAGGCGTGTCTTTGCTTTGCAGATAAAGAAGTGAGCGTTCTATTGGGATGTATTTTTTAGGAAGCTTAGCTCATTTAGAGGTTCGTATTATTCAATTTTCTAATGGAGGAGAAGTAAGATTATGCGTATTCTAGGAATTAATTCTGCCTATCACGAGTCATCCGCATCACTTGTCATAGATGGCAAAATCATAGCGGCTGTAGAAGAAGAGAGATTCACACGAAAAAAACATGCTAAAGAGGCAAGCGTCACTAGCCCAACTGAACTACCTGAAAACAGTATTCGTTTTTGTCTTGCTCATGCAGGCTTGACGGCCGCTGATTTAGATGGGGTTGCGTATTCATTTGATCCCTCCATGAGGCAGCAAGAATTTGAGCTCGATTCATTAAGCCAGCCAGGTGATTGGGGAAGTGCTGAGGGTGAAAAAATATTTCTCTCCGAACTTCGCCAAATCCCTAAAGCAATAGATCAATTCTTGGGTCGACACTTTGGTGATCAATTTTCATTTGTGCCTCATCACATCGCCCATGCAGCTTCCAGTTTTTACCCATCTGGCTTTGAGCAGGCCGCAATCCTAGTTGTTGACGGCATTGGCGAAGCCGGATGTACATTGTTTGCGCATGGGAAAGGGACGCACATCGCAACCCTAGATCAAATCTATTACCCGCATTCACTCGGATTTTTGTGGGAGAAGCTCAGTAAATATTTAGGGTTTTCAGAATATGATGCGTGCAAAGTCATGGGCTTGGCAGCTTATGGGGATCCGGCTGTCTTTAGAGAAGACTTCCAAAAGCTTTTGCATCTGAACGAAGGTCGATATCAGGTTGATCCGGCGATTGCATGTTTTCGTCTGCCAGATTTCGGTCAACTCGAGAAATTATTCGGCGTAGCTCGTTCGGATCATGAGCCGATTACGGACCGTCATTACCATCTTGCTGCCGCGCTGCAAGAGGCGACCGATCAAGCAATACTCGGCCTGGCTCGCGAGCTTCGCGCGCTGTCAGGGGCAGATAATCTATGTTATGCAGGGGGCGTAGCACTGAACTGCGTGAGCAATTCGGTGCTTAAAGACAGCGGGATATTCTCAAATATCTATATCCCTACTGCTCCGCATGATTCTGGGACGGCGGTTGGAGCGGCACTTCACCATTATTATTCTCACTCCGATATACGCTCATTGCATGTGGATAGTAATCCCTATCTTGGCCCGAAATTCTCAGATGTCGATATTGTGCAGGCCTTTCAGGAGGCTGGTTTGCAGGCAAAGCAGTCCAACAATCCCGCACACGACGTAGCGCATATGATCGCCGATGGCAAGATTGTTGCCTGGTTCCAAGGTCGGATGGAGTTCGGTCCACGTGCGCTTGGCAATCGCTCATTGCTAGCGGATCCGCGCAATCCGTTAATCCGCGAAGTGCTGAATGTGAAGGTTAAACACCGCGAGGAATTTCGTCCTTTTGCGCCGAGCGTGTTGGCCGAAGAGGCAGCTGACTGGTTTGAGTTGGGACAAGACTCTTTGAGCCACCAATATATGCTTTTCACCTGTCCAGCGAAACAGGATCGTCGAAAAATGATCCCCGCGATATTACACAAAGATGATTCAGCCCGGGTTCAAATGGTGCGCAAAGAGAGCAATCCGGAGTTCCATGCATTGATCTCGCATTTTTTTGATAAAACGGGAGTGCCGCTCGTGCTGAATACCTCATTCAACGACAGCGAGCCGATTGTTTGCACCCCATCTGATGCCATAAAAACATTTCAGGGCACAGCAATTGATGCTTTATTTATCGGTGATAGGTTTGTCACCAGATAAAAAAGCCTTCGTCTATAGAGACTAATGACAGATTAAGTAAAAGGAGTAGGTTGCATGAGCAATACAAATCAGAAAAAAGTTCTTTTCTCCATCACTAAAAAGAACGATCAGATGCATGACTCCCATGAGGTGGAAAATTCCTTGCTTGTCACCAAGCAAGGGCAATTACAGAATGCTTTTAATCGCTGGGCTGATGAGAACAGAAATCCTCTATCGTCATGCTCCATGAGGATAGTCACCGATTCTTTTGATTATCTTCACGATGACCAAGTCCTCCCGATACAACCAGAGCAATTGTTTTTTATGGACTACACGTCCAAAGAGGATCTAGCAAATGCCAATGTGTTGGATATAGGACTTGGGTCAGGTGCACTCAGTATTTTTTGTTTGCTGAATGGAGCGGCATCTTGCATCGGCCTCGACATCAATCCGCGGGCGAAGCTATTTGCTGGATACAACGCTATGATCAATAATATCGATAAAGATTTCTTGATGATTGATGGCGATCCTTTCGATATTTTTCGGTCTGTTGCTAACAAAAAATTTGAATTTATCTGCTCTAATCCACCATTTGAACCTACTCCTCCGGACGTTAATTACTATATCAACTCAGCAGCAGGTATTTATGGCTTAGATTTTGTAGATAAAATCTTAGCCAATGTTGATCGACATTTGGTTGATGATGGGGTACTTCAGATGGTGACCATGGCGCCTGGAAATGCAACGAAACCGTTCAAACTATATGAGATCATAGAAAACCTCAATTCGGGTTAAGCCAACGCATTCTGGCAAGGTCCCAAAGGGAGTTTAGGCTTATTTGGCATAAGGCAGTAAGCGATGATGCCGCTGAGTAAGTTGACGGCAAAATTAATAGGAGAGCGATGTCGAGTATGCTCAATCTGGCAAAGATTTTTCAGTTCATCAAAGACGGTTTCGATAATTGAACGGCGGCACAATAAAGCTTGATCGAAAGCAGACAAGGTAACGCGCTTCATATTGCGTCGAACCTTGGTAATCAGATCAATGCCGAGTTCTTTTAAGGTCTGCGAGAGTTTTTTTGAAAGATATCCTTTATCCGCATAAAGTGTGCCGAACAGTGAGTGCGCTAGTTCAGGCAAAGGCTTACGATCATCGACATTACCCGGCGTGAGTCGAATACTCAGCAGTTCACCCTGGTGATTAATGATTGCATGCAGCTTGAAGCCAAAGAACCATCCTGTGGAACTCTTACCACGCGCTGCCATGCCGTCAAATACACGGTGGCGACTAATACGCAGATTGTCGCACACTGCAATAGGCGTAGAGTCTGCAATAGAAATCCCTGAACATTGCCCTTTGAGGGTTTCAAACAGAGCGGCCAAAGCAAGGTTACAGCGTGGTAGCAGTTCAATACAGCGATTATACGAAGGCAGATTCGGAAAGGCTTCACGCAGATGCTGGCAAACATGATTGCTGTAGAATGACTTGAATTGCCGATAGCGAATTTGATGAAAAAGCACGACTAGCGTCATCAGTTCTGCTAAAGATAGGCTTGTAGCACGCAAGCGTTTGCGTTTTCCGCTAGATAACAACTTTTTGTTGAGCTCCGGCTCAAATTCTTTGCAAAAATCATCCATCAAGCAATAAAGTTCTGTAAGATTATCCACGGGCGCTCCGTTTTTTCTTAGAGGTTTCTGTTCGCAAAACTTATATTCTCTTCGAAATACTCAGTGCCCGCTTCATTTTCTAGAAAAATTTCTTCCCTTACCTCTGCATTTCCTTATCCCGAATTCAGGTTAGAAAAGTATCTGCCGGGGCTTGGAGTGGATATCGTGCTGGATCTACAGCCGATTCTTTATTCTGATTTTGTCGACAGATTCAAGAATATTTTTGGTTACGCCGATGATGTCATCAATCATATGAAAAAAACCGCATATGATGATGGGGTCACTCATCTACATATGCTTGTATTGAAATATAAAAAGGGCAGGTGTGGTGTGATCAACGAGATAAGCGCTCGCAAAGTATATGAAGATTGGACTTCTCCATTGGGAGAGGAGTCGCCTATGATGGCATTAGCTGTAGCGGATTGATGGCTCCAGAGTGGAGGAGGAGAGGCGCCAAGGAGGGTTCAGCCGGAACCGCAGAATATTGACCGCACTATATATTCTGCGGTTCTGCTTTATGAGCCCAGCATTAAAAAAATAGCTGGCCGTTTACACACATCAATCAAATTGCTCTGCCACTGGCTCACGGTACGACTGACAATACACTCGCTCGGTAAGGTCAAATCCACTGCGACACATAGTTGGGTTGATGCTGCACAATGCGTCAGCAGCGCATCTAATAAAGCCTGATTACGATAAGGCGTTTCAATAAAAATTTGGGTTTGCTGGGTCTCGCGCGATTGTTTCTCAAGGGTCTGCAAAGCGCGCACTCGCTCATTAGCATTGACTGGCAAATATCCATGAAAAGCGAAGCTTTGCCCATTCAAGCCAGATGCCATTAAGGCAAGCAAAATCGAGCTAGGCCCAACCAATGGCACAACGCGTACACCACATTGATGAGCATAGCGCACCAGTAACGCACCAGGGTCAGCCACGGCTGGGCAACCGGCGTCAGAGACTAAACCACCATCTGTGCCGGCGACAATCGGCGCTAGCAATGCATGAATTTGGGCGGCGGGGGTATGCACGTTCAATTCACGAATTTCAATATTTTGAATCGCGTGTTCGGTACCGATTCTTTTCAAAAATGCGCGGGTTGCCTTTGCATTTTCACCGATGTAATAGGTTAGCTGAGCGGCTTGTGCGCAAACTCCTTGTGGCAGTACCGCCGCGAGCGAGTCGGCATCCCCTGTGCCAAGCGTATTGGGGACTAAATAAAGTATACCTGTCATTGCATCTCAAAGAGTTTAAGACCCGCGACGCGTAGCATGCGGGTTAATTCAATCAACGGTAAGCCGATCAAGGCGGTCGGGTCATTGCTCTCAACCGATTCAAGCAGAGCAATGCCAAGTCCTTCCGCTTTTGCGCTACCGGCAACATCATAGGGTTGTTCTAAACGCAAATAAGCATCCAGTTCATCATCAGGTAAGTTGCGAACTCGCACACGCGTGATAATGTCGGCGCTTTGCATGATCTCTCGCGGGGCGTCATAAACGCACAGGGCGCTATGAAATTCAACCATGCGGCCACGCATAGATTGTAGTTGGATCAGCGCTTTGCTATGAGTGCCGGCCTTGCCAAGCTGTTGGCCCTCACAAAGAGCCACTTGGTCGGCACCGATGATCAGCGCGTTTGGCGCATGATTTGCAACCGTGCGCGCTTTTGCTTCAGCCAGCCGTAAGGCAGTTGCGGCTGGCGTTTCGTTGGGCAGAGGCGTTTCGTCCAGATTGGGCAGAATGATTTCAAATGGGAGCCGTAACCTGTCAAGCAGGGCGCGGCGGTAGGGGGAGCTTGAAGCGAGAATTAAGCGTGTGTGATGAGTTAGCGAAGAGGACATTATTCGTTTGTTAATACAAAAAGAAATATTCAGAGTTTGACTTGAAAATTAAAAATCGATAAGCTGATGGGCTTTTCATAGTTTCATTAGCTTTTCTTAAGCGGTAGTGTCCGCCATGAGGCTGCTGATTGTTGGTGAGTCGCATCCATGAGTCAATCTCCAAGCAGTTCGGCTGCGCTTGACAACCCGCGTGTGTTTGATGTGTTTGCGTTTGTACGCAATCAACAGCAGGCATGCGGTGAAGTCTTAGTGCAGGATCTGCCACGAATCTTAAACGAAGTTACGCCAGATACGCTAGCCCATCATTCGGCGTTGCGCTGGACGGTGACCGGCGAAATACGCCAGGAGCTGGCCACCGGCGGCAAAACAGTTGCGGTATCTTATTTAAGGTTGGCCTTGCAAGGACAACTATGGCTTGCATGCCAGCGCTGCCTTGAACCCTATGAGGAGCAGCTAGCCATTGATATCTGGTATCGCATTGTAGAAAGCAATGCGCAGGCTGATGCAGTGTCGGTGAATGATGAGCAGGTTGATGTGATCGTTGGGTCGCGTCGCTTTGATTTGATCGATCTGATTGATGAAGAACTGTTGCTCTCTTTACCGCTTGTACCTAAGCATGCAGTGTGTCCATTCCTACATGAGTCTCTCGCAGAACATGGGGCGCAAACATCTAATTGAAGCTAACCCGGTTAGCTTATGTTAAAATCCGAAAAATTTTCAAAGTTACGGAGTGAATCATGGCAGTTCAGCAAAACAAAAAATCGCCGTCAAAACGCGGCATGCATCGTTCACACGATTTCTTGAGCGGCGTGGCGCTGGCGATTGAGCCTACGTCAGGTGAGGTTCACCGCCGCCACCATGTAAGCCCAAACGGCTATTATCGTGGTAAGCAAGTGGTTAAGTCTAATAACGACTAAGAACGGTTCATTGCATAAAGTTGCCGGCGGTTCTATTGCGTGCTTGCTGGTCTGCAGTGAAGATAGATTTTCAGCCTTACAAGTGTTTTCGGTTCAGCGCAAGAGCGGCATTCGTGTGCCGCTCTTTTGTATTAAAAGCCGTCAAATAGTATGACGATTAAAATCACCATTGATTGTATGGGCGGCGATTATGGCCCGTCCGTGACTGTTCCTGCCGCGATCAGTTTTCTGCGCGCGCATGACGATCTTGAGTTGTTGCTGGTCGGCTTGGAAGATTCGATTCGCGCTCAGCTCAAAAAATGTAAGGCGCTGAATGAGCCTAGGCTATCCGTATATGCTGCGACTGAAGTTGTGGCTATGGATGATTCGATCGAAGTCGCGTTGCGTAAGAAAAAAAATTCATCGATGCGAGTGGCGCTCAGTCTCATTAAAGAGGGCCACGCGCAAGCCTGTGTCTCAGCCGGCAATACCGGGGCTTTAATGGCGGTTTCGCGCTATATGCTCAAAACGCTTGCCGGCATTGAGCGCCCGGCAATTGCCGCGGTCATGCCGAATCAGTATGGCTATACGACGATGCTGGACTTAGGGGCGAATGTCGATTGCGAGCCCCATCATTTGTTGAGCTTTGCTGAAATGGGCCACGCCCTAGTCGCGGCCGTTGAAGGCAAAGAAAGGCCTACGATTGGCTTACTGAATATTGGCGAAGAAACGATTAAAGGCAATGGGGCGATTAAGCGCGCGGGCGAATTATTGCGCGCCAGCACCCTCAATTTTTATGGCAATGTAGAAGGCAATGATATCTATAAAGGTACCACGGATGTGATTGTCTGCGATGGTTTTGCCGGTAATGTCGCGCTGAAAACCTCCGAAGGGCTGGCGCAGATGCTCAATAGCATCATTAAAGAAGAATTTTCACGCTCATGGTTAAGTAAATTGATGGCATGCTTGGCTTGGCCTGTGCTCTCACGCCTTAAGCGCCGAGTTGATCACCGGCGCTATAATGGGGCAGCGCTGCTTGGCCTGCGCGGTTTAGTCATCAAAAGCCATGGTTCAGCGGATGTCTATGCTTTTAAATGGGCGATTAAACGCGGTTATGATGCGATTAAAAATAATCTGCAAGAGCGTCTTGAGCGCGCCATCGAGGAAAACAATCTTGGCCGCGACGAGCGCATCGCGCCAACGGATCATCAGGCCAATCAGGCAGGTGCAAGCGATCGATTGACTGATGGCACGAATCTATCTTCTGCAGTAGGCTATGAAGCGAGCCAAACTGTAGTTCATAATGGACACAGAACGCAGCTAGAAACAGTTGTATCCAAATCATAATGACACACACAAATCTTTATTCCCGCATTATTGGCACGGGCAGTTGTTTGCCGCCAATGCGTGTCACTAACGAAGAGTTAGCTAGCCAACTAGCGACGCGTGGCATTGAAACCAGCGATGAATGGATCTTCACGCGCACCGGCATCCGTGCTCGGCATTTTGTGAATGCTGAGCAAAATACCAGTGATCTGGCGTTGACCGCCTCTCAACAGGCGCTGGAAGCTGCTGGGGTTGATCCACAAACAGTCGATTTAATTTTGGTTGCGACCTCAACGCCGGATTGCATTTTTCCAAGCACGGCTTGTTTGTTGCAAAACAAGCTCGGCATTCGCAATAACTGTGCCGCATTTGATGTGCAGGCAGTGTGCTCTGGTTTTGCATATGCATTAACGGTAGCCGATCAGTTTATCCGCAGCGGCACATATAGTACGGTATTGGTGGTCGGGGCAGAAACTTTTTCGCGCTTACTGGATTTTAATGACCGTTCAACGTGTGTGCTCTTTGGCGATGGTGCTGGCGCCGTTGTTCTGCGCGCTTCTGAAGAGCCAGGTATTTTGGCCAGCGCGCTCCATGCAGATGGCGGTCATGCGGATATTCTCTGTGTGCCAGGTCGGGTGAATGCCGGCGTGATTGCGGGTAATGCGTTTTTACATATGGATGGGCGGGCGGTTCTTAAGTTGGCGGTCAATGTGCTTGAAAAGGTTGCCCTTGAGGCCCTTGCTAAGGCGCAACTGTCGCCGGCGGACCTTGACTGGTTGATTCCTCACCAAGCCAATATCCGCATTATGCAAGGTACCTGCCGTAAGCTTGGCTTACCATTTGAGCGCATGGTGGTCACTGTCGATCAGCATGGCAATACTTCTGCGGCTTCAATTCCGCTTGCCTTAGATCAGGCGGTGCGGGATGGCCGTATCAAACGAGGCCATCACATTTTGATCGAAGGCGTTGGCGGCGGTTTTACTTGGGGCGCTTCGGTTATTCGTTTTTGATTGAGTCAGGATTTAAAATAAGATGAAATTTGCCTTTGTATTTCCCGGCCAAGGCTCGCAGTCAGTGGGCATGCTTGGGACCTTTGCCGATTGGCCAGTGGTGCGTGAGACGTTGCAAGAAGCGTCCGACGCATTGAATCAGGATATCGGCAAATTGATTGCTGAGGGTCCGGTTGATACGTTAAATCTCACCACCCACACGCAGCCAGCTATGTTGACCGCAGCTTATGCCGTTTATCGCGCCTGGTCTAGCGTAGGCGGGCCTGTGCCAGCTATGGTCGCAGGCCATAGCCTGGGCGAGTATACGGCGTTGGTGGTAGCCGGCGCCTTGACCTTTAGCGACGCTGTGTCGTTGGTGCGCTTTCGCGCGCAAGTAATGCAAGCAGCGGTGCCGGTAGGGGTGGGCGGCATGGCTGCTATCCTCGGCCTGGACGCTGCTGCGGTGAGCGCAGTCTGTGTTGCAGCAAGTGCGGCTGGCGTGGTAGAGCCAGTCAATTTCAACGCGCCGGCGCAAATCGTGATCGCAGGACATAAGGCGGCGGTTGAAGCTGCTTGCGAATTAGCCAAAGCTAAAGGGGCGAAGCGTGCGTTGCTGTTGCCGGTATCGGCGCCGTTTCACTCATCTTTACTGCAGCCCGCTGCGGATCAATTGCGTGACTATTTGTCACAGGTTGAAGTGCGCCCGCCGCAGATTCCGGTCGTCAATAATATTGATGTTGCAATGGCGTTTGAGCCAGCGGAGATTAAAAACGCGCTAGCTCGACAAGCCGCCGGGCCTGTACGTTGGGTTGAGTCAATTCAAGCGATTGCGCATGCCGGCATGACGCATATCGTAGAATGTGGCCCTGGCAAGGTTCTAACTGGTTTAACAAAACGTATTGATAGTACGCTCGTGAGCGCAGCTTTATGTGATACTGCCTCGCTTGACGAGGCTTTGCTGCTATTGCGTTAGCAGCTTTATTTTGCTGAAAAATAGAGACTCAATGGAAAAAATACTGGATCAACAAATCGCGCTGGTGACAGGCGCCTCTCGTGGCATTGGCCGTGCGCTAGCGCTTGAATTGGCGCGTGCTGGCGCCACGGTGATTGGTAGCGCAACCAGCGCCGAGGGCGCGGCTTCTATTACCACAGCTTTAGCGGAGTCTGGCTTTGCTGGCCGCGGTATTGCGCTGGACGTGAATGACCCAGCGCTAGATCAGCGTATCGAAGACTTGACTAAAGAATTCGGCGCACCGCAGATTCTAGTCAATAACGCAGGCATCACGCGAGATCAACTGATCTTGCGGATGAAAGAGGAAGAGTGGGATGATGTGCTCAATACCAACTTAAAAGCCGTCTTCCGCCTATCGCGTGCAGTCCTGCGGCCGATGATCAAAGCCCGTAGCGGGCGCATTATCAACATCACCTCCGTGGTGGGGTCGATGGGCAGCGCAGGGCAAGTGAACTATGCAGCGGCCAAAGCCGGCGTTGCGGGCATGACACGAGCACTGGCACGTGAGGTTGGCAGCCGTGGCATCACCGTGAATTGTATCGCGCCTGGCTTTATCGAGACCGATATGACCAACGCTCTGCCTGCCGAACAGCAAACCGCAATCAAATCGCAGATCCCGCTTGGGCGCTTTGGTAGTCCGGAAGATATCGCTCATGCGGTCGCTTTCCTGGCCTCTGCGCGGGCGGCTTATATTACTGGAACCACTTTGCATGTAAATGGTGGGATGTTTATGGCTTAATTCATCTTTTGTATTTCATATAACCTGATTCTGCGCGTTATTCAACCCATATTGTCAAAGTGATAATTTGTTGTTTAAACCTGATAGAATGCGCGCACTCGAAACTTTATAAACTTATCCCGGAGGGGTCTGAATGGACAATATTGAACAACGTGTCAAGAAAATTGTAGCCGAACAACTTGGTGTTCCCGAAGCTGAAATCAAAAATGAATCATCATTTGTTGATGATCTTGGGGCAGATTCGCTAGATACAGTCGAGCTCGTCATGGCCCTTGAGGATGAATTCGGTATGGAAATTCCTGACGAGGAAGCTGAATCGATTACTACGGTGCAGCAAGCAGTTGATTACGCACGTGCCAACGTTAAGGCTTAATCACCTTACATTGGTTTAAGTGGGCCACAGAGCTCGCAGAGGTTTTCTCTGTGAACTCTGTGGCTTTTTTGTTGTTATGTGATGAAAGAGGGTAACGTGAGTCGCCGTATTGTTGTAACAGGTCTAGGACATATCTCGCCGGTCGGTAATACAGTTGCCGCAGGCTGGGCTAATTTAGTGGCGGGTCAGTCCGGTATTGCTACTGTGACCAAATTCGATGCCTCTAATCTATCGACTCGATTTGCCGGTGAGGTGAAAGGCTTCGAAATTGAGCGCTATATTTCGAGTAAAGAAGCGCGTCATATGGATACCTTTATCCATTACGGGCTAGCCGCCGGTATCCAAGCCATGCAAGACAGCGGTCTTGAAGTCAACCAGGCTAATGCCGAGCGTATCGGCGTGATTGTTGGCTCAGGCATCGGCGGTTTGCCGTCGATTGAGCAAACGCAAACCGAATTAATCAATCGTGGCCCGCGCCGGATTTCGCCATTTTTTGTGCCCGCCTCGATTATCAATATGATCTCCGGGCATTTATCGATTCACTTCGGCCTGAAAGGCCCTAACCTGGCGATCTCTACCGCCTGTACCACAGGTACGCATTCGATCGGTGAAGCCATGCGTATGATCGAATATGGCGATGTCGATGTGATGATCGCGGGTGGTGCTGAAGCCACGGTTTCGCCGCTTGGGGTGGGTGGTTTTGCTGCTGCGCGTGCTCTGTCACAACGCAATGACGATCCAGCCACGGCCAGCCGTCCTTGGGATCAAGATCGCGATGGTTTTGTGCTGGGCGAAGGGGCGGGTGTGCTGGTCCTCGAAGAATATGAACATGCCAAAGCGCGCGGCGCGAAGATTTACTGCGAAATGATCGGCTATGGTCGTAGTGCAGATGCTTACCATATGACGGCACCCTGCTCAGATGGCGATGGCGCATATCGTTGTATGCTCAATGCCCTGAAAAATGCTGAAATTAACGTTGGCCAAATCGATTATATTAATGCGCATGGCACTTCAACGCCGCTCGGTGATCTAAGCGAAACGATTGCCATTAAACGCGCCTTGACTGACCATGCAAAAAAAGTCGTGGTCAGTTCGACCAAATCCATGACCGGTCATTTGCTCGGTGCCGCAGGGGGTATTGAAGCCGTCTTTACGGTGCTCGCACTTAAGCATCAGATCGCGCCACCGACAATCAATGTTTTTAATCAAGACCCGCAGTGCGATTTAGATATCTGTGCCAACGTCGCGCGCGAGATGAAAATAGACATTGCGCTGTCGAATTCGTTTGGATTTGGGGGCACCAATGGCTCCCTAGTTTTTAAGCGGATCTAAGCAGTCCAAGCTAAAACACAGTAATGGTTAGGGTCAGACTGAATGATGCAGGCACCGATTCAGTTTGAACTCAAACCCTCTACTGTTCTAAGGTGGCTAACACTAGCCTTTATCTTGTGCTGTACTTACGCGGTGTGGCGTGTTGCTACACCGCGTATCAGTGTTCTTGGCGCCCTATTAGCCGCCGGTGTCGTGCTGCTTGTCCTCAGCTATATGGCTTACCGTGTCGATGCGCAGCAAGCTTTTAGGCTAGAAATTAACACGCAGGGAATCACCACCTGGCATCGTGTGGGCAGACGCATGCGTTGCTCGCAAATATCGGATATGGCCTATTGGGGTGGCCTGATGTTAAGCATCACCGTGCGCGCGAGCGATGGCCGCAGCCGTAAAATACTCATCCTGGCCGATGCCTTACCTTCTCCTATGCTGCGCGAGTTAGTCGTGCGCTGCCGGCAACTCAGCAAAAATTGTAACCATCAATTGTAACCTTTGTAACGCTTGTAACAGCATTCATAAATGACTGTAAAGCGACCGCTGCTAAATTACGCCGGTTACTCGATACGCCGCAAAATAAACGCTGGTAAGCTCACGCAGGATGCATTAATACGGTAAACTTACAGCTGCCTTTTGAACCCGCGGCTTATTTACCATGAGCAATTTTTCGACACGCAATTTGTTGCGCTTATTTAGCCCGTTATGGGTAGTGATGGCGGCTGTTTTTTTGCCGTTTACCTCGGCTGTGGCAAATCCACCTCTGGCCTCTGCGCCGGTCGTCAGCTTGCCGGATTTTACCGGACTGATCGATAAAGTAGGGCCGGCGGTGGTGAATATACGCACCACTGGGCGTATCCCGTTTAGCAATAGCAGCATCGAATTGCCGCCAGGAATGAATAGTAATGAAATGTTGGAGTTTTTCCAGCGTTTTTTTGGTTTCCCGCTGCCACAGCAGCGACCCGCGCCGCGTTCTGAGCAAGACGCGCCGGAGGAGGATGGCGCGCCGGACTCAGGGATTGAACGTAACCATGGCGTGGGTTCAGGGTTTGTGATCTCAGCGGACGGTTACGTCATGACGAATGCGCATGTCGTTTATGACGCGGACACTATTTATGTGACATTGCTTGATAAGCGTGAATTTAAAGCTAAGCTTGTCGGTGCCGATAAGCGCACCGACGTCGCCTTGCTGAAAATCGATGCCAAAGATCTGCCTGTAGTGACACTAGGGGATTCAAATACACTGCGCGTTGGCGAGTGGGTCGTCGCCATTGGCTCGCCATTTGGTTTTGATAATACGTTGACGGCGGGGATCGTGAGCGCAAAAGGGCGCAATACCGGCGACTATTTGCCTTTTATTCAAACGGATGTGGCCGTAAATCCAGGTAACTCAGGCGGCCCGTTGATGAATCTGCGCGGCGAAGTGATTGGGATCAATTCGCAAATTTACAGCCGTACTGGTGGCTTTATGGGGATTTCGTTCGCGATTCCAATTGATGAGGCCACCCGGGTTGCTGAGCAACTTAAGGTAACGGGTAAAGTGGCTCGCGGACGTATCGCGGTGGCGATTGGTCAAGTAACTAAAGATGTCGCTCATTCGTTGGGCCTGCCTCGTGCGCAAGGCGCATTTGTCAGCGGCGTTGAAGTGGGCGGGCCGGCTGACAAGGCGGGCGTGCAAGCCGGCGACATTATCCTAAGCTTCAATGGTAAAACCATTGATGAGGCAAGCGATTTGCCTCGTCTAGTCGGTAGCACAAAACCCGGCGCACGCGTGCCGATGACATTATGGCGTAAAGGCAAAAAACGCGATCTAGGCGTCACGATTGTAGAAATGCAAGCTGATAGACCCGCCCGCGCGATGCTGCCTAAAGCAGACCCACGCATGCATACGGCAAACTCAATCGGCCTCACTGTCAGTAGCTTGGCCGAGGCACAATTGAAGGCCCTCAAGCTAGGCTATGGCGTGCGCGTTGACGCGGTGCAAGGCCCGGCAGCACAGGCCGGCATCCGAAGAGGCGATATTGTGCTGCGGATTGGCGATGCAGATATCATGAATGCGCAGCAGTTCGATAGCGTAGTACGTACACTGGATTCTAAAAAAATGGTAGCAATTTTGATACACCGTGGTGAAAACACACAATTTGTCCCGTTACGACCACGGGCGAAATAAGCTACATGGACCATATTCGTAATTTCTCCGTCATCGCCCATATTGATCACGGCAAATCTACCCTGGCTGACCGTATTATCCAGTTGTGTGGGGGTCTTTCCTCGCGTGAAATGGAAGCGCAGGTACTCGATTCAATGGCGCTTGAGCGCGAGCGCGGCATTACTATTAAAGCGCAAACTGCGGCACTGACGTATCGCGCGCGGGATGGCCAAATATATAACCTGAATCTAATCGATACCCCAGGGCACGTTGATTTTTCATATGAAGTCAGCCGTTCGCTATCGGCCTGTGAAGGCGCCTTATTGGTGGTGGATGCAAGTCAAGGGGTAGAAGCGCAGACAGTGGCGAATTGCTATACCGCAATTGAGCTTGGGGTCGAAGTCGTGCCAGTGCTCAATAAGATTGATTTGCCTGCGGCCAATTGCGCCAATGCAATTGCAGAAATTGAAGAGGTGATTGGCATTGATGCGACCGATGCGGTGCGCTGTAGCGCCAAAACGGGTGAAGGTGTCATCGATGTGCTGGAGGCGTTGATTAGCAAAGTGCCGCCGCCAGTAGGGGACCCCCAAGCGCCCTTGCAGGCGCTGATTATCGACTCTTGGTTTGACAATTATGTCGGGGTGGTCATCCTGGTGCGTATTGTGAATGGCACTTTACGGCCGAAAGACCGGATTGTATTAATGGCCTGCGGTGCTCAATTTCCGGTTGAACAAATTGGTGTGTTCACGCCTAAAGCGCAAGCTAGAGAATCTTTATCCGCTGGGCAAGTGGGTTTCATTATTGCCGGCATTAAAACGCTCACCGTAGCTAAAGTAGGGGATACGGTCAGTCATGCGAATAAACCTGCGCTGACACCGTTAGCTGGCTTTAAGGAAGTTAAACCACAGGTTTTTGCCGGTTTATATCCGGTTGAAGCCAACCAGTATGAAGCGTTGCGTGAATCACTTGAAAAGCTCAAGCTCAACGACGCATCCTTGCAGTATGAGCCTGAAGTTTCTCAGGCACTTGGCTTTGGTTTTAGATGTGGCTTTCTCGGCTTGCTCCATATGGAAATTGTGCAAGAGCGGCTAGAGCGCGAATTCAATATGGATTTGATCACCACGGCCCCGACGGTGGTCTATGAGGTCAGGCAGAATAACGGCTTACTGGCGATTGTTGAGAATCCAGCTAAACTGCCTGAGTCCTCAAAAATTGAAGAAATCCGCGAGCCCATCGTCACCGTCAATCTCTATATGCCGCAAGAATATGTCGGCTCGGTCATCACGCTGTGCACGCAAAAGCGTGGTGTGCAACTCGATATGGTCTATCGTGGCCGTCAAGTTCAGTTGGTTTATGAAATGCCAATGGCTGAAATCGTCTTGGATTTTTTCGACCAGCTCAAATCTGTCTCGCGCGGCTATGCTTCAATGGATTATGAATTCAAAGAATATCGCCCCGCAGACGTGGTGAAAGTGGACATGCTGATCAACGGCGAGAAAGTCGATGCTTTGTCGATCATCGTGCACCGTTCTCAAAGCATGTTTCGCGGCCGGCAAGTCGCCGCAAAAATGCGCGAAATTATTCCGCGTCAGATGTATGACGTGGCGATTCAAGCGGCCATTAGCTCTAATATTATCGCGCGCGAGAATATTAAAGCGCTGCGCAAAAATGTGCTGGCAAAATGCTATGGTGGCGATATTTCCCGCAAAAAGAAATTGCTAGAGAAGCAAAAAGAAGGTAAAAAGCGAATGAAGCAAGTCGGTAGCGTTGAAATTCCGCAAGAAGCTTTTCTTGCTATTCTTCGTGTATCAGATAAATAAAGTATCTATAAGAGTGGATTTTTCATGAATTTTGCGCTGATTCTTTTTACTTTAGTGCTGGTCACGGGGCTAGCTTGGCTGGCTGAGAAACTGATCTTCCTGTCGCGCCGCCGCAACGAGGCTAAACGGATACTTGGTGAATATGACCGCCAGCTCGAGCAATTTGACGCAGTCACGGATAGCATGCTTGCCACACGGGCGCGGCTGAGTAAAGAAGCCTTGCAGCAGCCATGGTGGCTTGAGTATTCAGCTAACTTTTTTCCGGTCATTTTGTTAGTATTTTTACTCCGCTCCTTTCTCGTTGAGCCGTTTAAGATTCCGTCGAGCTCAATGTTGCCTACGTTGTTAGCGGGCGACTTTATTCTGGTGAATAAATTTGATTACGGTATTCGTTTGCCGGTGTTGAATAAAAAAGTGATCGCCAACCGCAATCCAGAGCGTGGTGATGTCGTGGTGTTTCGTTACCCGAAAGATGAATCCATCGATTACATCAAACGGGTGATCGGACTGCCGGGTGATACGGTCGCGTATCTAGGCAAGCATTTGGCCATCAACGGCCAGGCCGTGCCACAAAGCCCGCTGTCGGATTATTTTGACGAAGAACGAGTAGGTTATGCTAAGCAATACCAGCAAACCGTTGGCAACAAAACCAACGAAATTCTAAATAGCCCCGGTGCACCGTCGTTTATCATTGGCGCAGATGACTTTCCATTTCGGGATAACTGCACGTATAGTAGTGATGGCGTTGTCTGCAAAGTGCCGCCGGGTCACTATTTTGTGATGGGCGACAATCGAGACAATAGTGCAGATAGTCGTTTTTGGGGATTTGTGCCGGACCGTAACCTAGTAGGCAGAGCTTTCTTTATTTGGCTTAATTTGGGTCATTTCAAACGCATCGGCCGTTTTAGTTAATTGTGTGATCGGCCTATTTGCGTAGCGCTTAGTTCCTAATCTAAAAACTGGTCGCGACGTGTTTTAGCGGAGCCTATGCGTTACGCGTTATACTTAGCGCTATGCCTTTATCCTCATTAGAAAGCCGGTTGCACTATGTATTCCGTAATAGAGAATACTTGCGGCAGGCAATGACCCACCGTAGCCATAGCGCGAGCCATAACGAGCGGCTGGAGTTTCTCGGCGATTCGATTTTGAATTGCACCGTAGCGGCGCTGCTATTTAAACGCTTCTCGGCATTAAACGAGGGTGATCTGTCGCGGGTGCGCGCAAACTTAGTGAAGCAACAATCGCTCTATGAAATCGCACAATCGCTCAATCTTGCCGAATCGTTACGCTTGGGTGAGGGAGAAATAAAAAGCGGCGGCAGCCGGCGGCCGTCAATTTTGGCCGATACGCTTGAGGCTATTTTAGGCGCTATCTATTTGGATGGAGGCTTTGAAGCCGCGCAAGCGGTGATTGAAGGTCTCTATCTGCCGATCCTTGAGCATATTGACCCGGGTACGCTGGGTAAAGATGCAAAAACCTTATTGCAAGAGTGCTTGCAAAGCTGCCAAATCCCGTTGCCACACTATACCGTGGTGGCGACCCATGGCGCCGCCCATAGCCAGCAATTTGAGGTTGAGTGCGCTGTGCCTATATATGAAATTAAAGAATTTGGTTTTGGCGCAAGCCGTCGTGCTGCTGAACAAGCTGCTGCCAAATGCGCGTTGGAAGCAATTCAAGCTTTGCCTGCCGCATTGCCAGCTAAATCGAAGCGCGCCAATCATGCGCGCAAGCCAAAACCAAGCGCACCCGCAAAAACAAAAAACAAAGCTGTTATTCAACTTGAGAAGTAATCATGAATGTTTCCGCTGATTTCCGTTGTGGCACGATTGCGATTATCGGTCGGCCCAATGTAGGCAAATCAACTCTACTGAATGCCCTGGTGGGTCACAAAATTAGCATCACCTCGCGCAAGGCTCAAACGACCCGTCATCGAATTACGGGAATTCGGACCCTGCCTGAGGCGCAATATATTTTTGTCGATACACCAGGTTTTCAGACTCAACACGGCGGTATGCTCAACCGGTCATTGAATCGTACCGTGACCGCCACCATGAGTTCGGTTGATCTTATACTTTTTGTCGTTGAGGCCGGTCACTTTGGCGCCGAAGACCAAAAAGTGCTTGAGATGATTCCGCCTTCCGCTCCGGCGCTACTGATTACCAATAAGCTTGACCGGATCACGGACAAAGCTACGCTCTTCCCATTCCTGCAAAAAATGGGGGCATTACGTAATTTTTGCGAGATCGTGCCTCTATCCGCTAAGCGTGCTGACGATCTGGATAGATTACTCACCATCTTGCGACCCTATTTGCCGCAAGGTGAGCCCATTTACGGTGAAGATGATCTCACCGACCGTAGCGAGCGCTTTCTGGCAGCTGAAATTTTGCGAGAAAAAGTCTTTCGCTGGACCGGCGACGAGCTGCCTTACACCAGCACGGTGGTGATTGAAAAATTTGAGCAAGAAGGCCGCTTGCGGCGCATTTTTGCGACCATCTTAGTTGAGCGCGATAGCCATAAGGCAATGCTGATCGGACACAAAGGAGAAAAACTAAAACGGATCAGCAGTGAAGCCCGGATGGATATTGAAAAATGCTTTGATGCACCGGTCTATCTCGAAGTCTGGATTAAAGTCAAAAGCGGTTGGGCAGACAATGCAGCGGGCCTAAAATCATATGGGTATGAATGAATTACAGGTCGATGAAATCCTGCCGGCAACGCTAACACGTACTATTTCAAGTAAGCCTGCTGGGCGCGCTGCAATGCGCCCTGAACGCCGGGTTGTGGAGCAACCCGGTTTTGTCCTGCATAGCTACCCCCATCGCGAAACGAGCCTAGTACTCGATATCTTTAGCCGTGATTACGGCCGGCTGGCACTGGTTGCTAAAGGCGCGAAACGTCCCTATTCGGCTCTGCGCGGCGTGTTGCAAACATTTCAACCTTTATCTCTAGCCTGGGCCGGCAAATCCGAGTTGCGCACGCTCACTGGCGCTGAATGGGTTGGAGGGATGCCGCCGTTAACCGGCCACGCCTTGCTATGTGGTTTTTATGCGAATGAACTCCTGCTTAAATTCTGTGCGCGTGAAGACCCGTGTGAACGGCTTTTCGACCATTACGTCTTGACGCTGACCCGGCTTGGCGCTGGCGCGCCGCCAGTACAAGCACTGCGTTCTTTTGAGCGTATCCTGTTGCGCGAAACGGGCCACGCCAGTGCTTTTGACTATATTGCCCATACCCGTAAGCCGGTGTCGGCAGACGGGATTTATGTCTTTGATCCAGAGCATGGCGTGCGTGCGGCAAAGGGCATGGAGCCTTCGCATTGGCCGCTGATTGCCGGACAAACCTTAATCGATATGGAGCGTGACGAATATGAACGCGCCTTAACCCTTATCCAGAGTAAGCAATTGATGCGTTTTTTGCTGCATCACCACCTCGGCGGAGTCGTGCTCAATACGCGCCAAATCCTAATTGATTTACATACTTTATGAGTTTTTTGTCGCCACCTGCGGGCAATCTTGACCTCGGGGTCAATATTGATCATGTTGCAACGTTACGCAATGCGCGTGGTGTCGCCTATCCTGATCCGTTGCAGGCAGCGTTAGCCGCTGAAGCGGCAGGCGCAGATGCCATTACCCTCCACTTGCGCGAAGATCGTCGTCATATTCGCGACGCGGACGTGCATGCCTTACGTCCATTGCTGCACACCAGAATGAATCTCGAGTGCGCTCTGACGCCAGAAATGCTGGCGATTGCGTGCACCGTACGGCCACAAGACGTATGCTTGGTGCCAGAAAAACGACAAGAGTTAACCACCGAAGGCGGTCTTGAGGTGGCCGGTCAGTTAAACCAAGTCAAAACTACCTGTAGCCAGCTCGCGGGCGCAGGAATACGCGTTTCACTTTTTATTGATCCCGATCCAGCCCAAATCCACGCCGCGCGTGAAGCGCTGGCGCCGGTCATTGAATTGCATACCGGCCGCTATGCTTCAGCATGCAACGAGGCGGAACGCCAACAAGAACTCGAGCGCATTGCGCGCGCTGCGGAACTGGGCGCATCGTTGGGACTCAAAGTCAATGCTGGACACGGTCTACATTATTCAAATGTGCAGCCGATCGCCGCTCTGCAAGACATCACAGAACTGAATATTGGCCATGCGATTGTGGCCCATGCGTTATTTGTTGGCTGGGAAAACGCCGTACGTGAAATGAAAGCACTGATGGTGGCTGCTCGGCTCGCTGCATCAACATCTTTTCCGGGAGTGTAGAGATGATCTATGGGATTGGTACTGACATGATTAGTATAGACCGAGTCGCAGGTGTGATGGAGCGCACTGGCGGCCGTTTTGCAGACAAAGTACTCGGTCCCGATGAGCTGGCAAAATATCATGCCCGCGCCGCACGTTCTGCCGCGCGCGGCTTGGCTTTTTTGGCCACACGCTTTGCAGCTAAAGAAGCCTTCTCAAAAGCCATCGGACTTGGCATGCATTGGCCGATGACCTGGCGTGCGCTGCAAACCCTAAATGAACCCAGTGGCCGGCCGGTTGTGGTGGCACTTGGGGCGCTGGCTGATTGGCTGACTACACAGCGCATTCATGCCCATGTAACCCTAAGCGACGAGCGCGATTATGCGCTCGCCTTCGTGGTTGCCGAACAGGATAAAACCAATGCCTAATCTATCTGCTAATACGCTCGGGCCGGTGATGTTGGACGTTGCGGGTACTGAGCTGACTGAAGAAGAAATCCGCCGGCTCGTACATCCGTTAACCGGGGGCATTATCCTATTTGCCCGCAATTTTCAAAGTCGAGCGCAGTTGCTCGCATTGACTGAGCAGATTCGCGAGGTGCGTAATGATTTACTGATCACGGTTGACCATGAAGGCGGGCGAGTCCAACGTTTCAAAACCGATGGCTTTACGCACTTACCGGCAATGCGCGGTTTGGGCCAACTATGGGAGCAAGACGTATTACTCGCTACCCGCGCGGCGACTGCGGTCGGCTATATATTGGCTTTAGAGTTGCGTGCAAGTCATATTGATTTCAGCTTCACGCCGATCCTGGATCTCGATTATGGGCAGTCGAAGGTGATTGGCAATCGCGCTTTTCATCACGATCCGCGCGTCATCACCTTACTCGCCAAAAGCTTAAGCCATGGCCTGGCGCTTGCAGGCCTGGCAAATTGTGGCAAACATTTTCCGGGTCACGGCTTTGTTGAGGCCGATTCACATTATGCAATGGCAGTGGATACCCGCACACTTGACGTTCTCTTGCAAGATGCGCAGCCTTACCGTTGGTTAGACGTGTCGCTGGCGGCTGTCATGCCGGCGCATATTGTTTACCCGGCAGTCGATGCGCGGCCTGCCGGCTTCTCAAAAATCTGGCTACAAAACATATTACGTGAACAACTCGGTTTTACCGGCGCTATTTTGAGCGATGATTTATCCATGGAAGGCGCGCGGACAATCGGCAACTTTGTCGAAAGCGCCCAAGTCGCACTGGATGCAGGTTGCGATATGGTGCTTGTTTGCAACCTGCCGCAGGAGGCGGAGCGCGTCCTGGCTGAATTGCGCTACACGCCTTCTGCCACCTCAGCGAGCCGGATTAAGCGCCTTGCCGCTCGTGGCGAGCCAATACCTTGGCATGAACTTGAACAACATCCGCAATATCTTGCGGCAAAAGCATTATTAGTCGAGCTTGCGCTTTGAAAAATAATAGGTTGCTTTGTATTGCGCAGGAAATGTTCTATTGAAATGAGCCACTGTGCTGCATGGCTTAGAAGGGGGGACCTTGCCACCCTGCGTTTTAACTTGCAAGATGCTGGTTACATCTGAAAAAACGCCGGTTCCGCGATGATCTTTGGCCGTGAACAAACGCCAAGGAATATTATTTTTATTCTTCGGCTCGAAGGATTTGACTGCCTGGCCAATCGCCCAGCTGTCATCCACGGTGCTGACCCAGCTTGGGCCTATAGAATGACGGCCGACGGCTACTTTTTTATCATCATATAAAGTAGCGACCGGCTCAGTGAAAATCCACCCCTGGCCTTCTCGGCAGATATAGTTTTGCATTCCTTCGGCATGTAATTTCAAAAAGACAATTTCGTTATCGGGCAGTTTCAAATCGGCGGGCAAATCCTTCGGCAGCGCAATCGGGGTAGGATCGGCGGCAATACTTTTTCCTGTAAAGCTAAATAAAGTCGTAGCGGTTAATAAGGCGTAAAACAAGAAAACAAATTGCTTTTTCATATGAACCCCTAACGTTTAGTTTGCTTTTAGAAAAATAAAACACCCTTAGGCACGGCTACGATACTCATGTGTGCGCGTGTCTATTTCAATTTTATCTCCAATACTACAGAAAAGTGGCACTTGAAGCTCCATACCTGTGGACAGCTTGGCATTTTTCATAACCTTACCCGATGACGTATCGCCTTTAATTGCAGGTTCAGTATAGACAATTTCGCGCACTAAGATCGTCGGCAGTATCACTGACAGCGCTTTGCCATTATAGAAAACCACATCGCAATTCATCTCTGCCTCAAGGTAATGCAACGCATCGCCTAAGTTGACTTGCTCGACCTCATATTGATTATAGTCAGCATCCATAAAAACATACATCGGATCAGCAAAATACGAATACGTCACTTCCTTGCGGTCAAGTACAATATCTTCAAATTTATCGTCTGCTTTATAAACAGACTCCATGCCTGCGCCTGTCAGCAAGTTGCTCAATTTCATTTTGACCACAGCTGAACTCCGGCCGGATTTATTGTATTCAGCTTTTTGTACCACCATTGGATCGGTGCCGATCATCACAACATTGCCGGCGCGGAGTTCTTGGGCGAGTTTCATAAAGGTCCTGTGCAAATAAATCACATATCACCGTGGCGCGCAAAAAGCGCGGCCAGGCAAGATACGTTATATATATTTATGAGTTGTAAAAAGTAATCTGCCTATTTTAACTGAGATTCGCAAAATTGCGCTAGGTTACCGGCGAGGTCGCCCAGTTTGGCAAGTGTTTGCGCCCAGTTAATTGCATGGTTTGCGAATCTGTTGCGAGGTTGCCAGAAATGATTCCAGTCAAGCGCTAAAGGCGCGGCAGAAGTGTTATTCCACTTCCGCCAGAAGCTACTCAGTGCTAGGCGCGCCTCGTCTGGCAGAGCGAACGCATAGGCCGCAAGGGTTGCCTCAAGTTTAACGTAATGTGCATTATCTGGCTGCGGGTAGATTTGCCATACAAAGGGCTTTTGCGCCAATTGGGCGCGCACAAATGAATCTTCGCCGCGCACAAAATTAAGATCGCAGATCCAAAGTAGAAGGTCATAGCGATCTTGTTCAACAAAAGGAATCCCGTATACAGTTAAATGCCCGCGTGCGGCTACCATGCCTGCTGTCAGCTTTGGCATACCGAAAAAGCATGCAACGGCGGCTGAGATAATCCCTGCCGGCACAATACAGGTGATCGGAGTAGCGCTATTGCACCAGGCACTCAGTAATGCCTCCAAATTTGCATTTTCATAAGAAAAAAGTGAAATTAGCGTAGCTTGAGCCGCCGCAGGAGGTATTCCCAGCGAAGCACAGTGTGCAATACGTGCGTTAGGCGCTGACAAAAAAGCCCGTTGTGAGGCCAATAGAGTGCGCTCTTGCAAGACGCCCCCTGAGCCTGCAATGAGACCAGGAAAGAAGAACGTTTTAAGTAACGGGTAACGGGGATGGAGCGAGGATTTTAAATGGAAATCTGCAACCCATGATTCGTTGCTTAAATATTCAAGATTAATCCAAACGGGGGCGTGCTGATAGGCCGCACGTTTAGCCATAGCGGCAATGTAAGCCGGTGGCGGATTGCAGCCGAATGCCTCGATCACAATGTCGGCAGCTTCGATATTGATCTTTATATCGCTGTCCGTTGACCATTGTTCGACGATGATATCGCCAACCTGTTGTTTGTAGGCATGAGGGTCGATGGTGGGACATAAATGGGCAAAAGCTTCAAGCTTATCAACCCATAATCGCACGTGCCAGCCGTGTTCGGCTGCAAGCTGGCGCGCTAGGCGCCAGCTTGTACCGATGTCACCGAAATTATCGATGACGGTGCAGAAGATGTCGCAGCTTGGCATGGGTTGATGAGTAGAGAGGGCAATGCCCTATACAAACGCTCATTATCTCACTCAATATGCTTGTTTGTCATAAATAATATTTTAACAATTAAATATTGGCAGAAAATAATTTCTACACTGTGTTATTTGTTAATAATTACAAAATCCTCATCATTTGTAATGGCTCTCTTTATTTTATTGTTACTCGCTACTTCAATAAATGAACCTTCCTTTTCAGGGCTATAGGATAGATAAGGGTTTCCATAAAAACTAACTATTTCATGATAAATGATTGGATTGATTTTAAGTGTATTTTTATCCTTCTTCTTTATCATGTCAAAGCTTTTGTATAAGATGGTTCTTCTATTATTTACCATTGCTTTGTAATATTCATCATTAGGAGCGCAATTTTTTATGGAGCTGAGTGCCTCCTTAATAAATGATTCGGTGTCATCACTAATTTGTCTTTTTGCACGAGATTGTATGACGGTTTTTATTAGATTATCAACGCGATCATTAGTCAGAAAATTGTTAGAGAAAAATATATTTTCTATAAATGATCTTACCCATTTGGCTTCATCTTCAGTACTGGATTGTTCAACGAAAATAGAACCAGAAGGAAGTTGATCAAAAGCATCCATGATAGATAGATCGGCTTGTGCAGGAAGGGATTCTAAACTCTCGGTGAGTTCGTCCATTGTAATGGGTTCTATGCGGTCAAGTTGACTTTGAGTAAAGTAAATAATTTTTGTTTCTTTCTTATTTACAATATTCTGGCCTAGCCAATTTTTATGATCTACTTGTAGTTTAATTATTTTTTCTGAAAAATAATTTGATATTCCATACCAATTATTTTCATCATCTTTTCCCAATATGGCTGCAATATGGTTATTAGCGTCGAAGAGGAATAAAATTTCTGCATCTTGGAAATTGGGGTGGTTAGATTCTCCATAAAATAATTCTTGTACAGATATTTGTGGTGGCTTTTGCTCACGCGTTACAATAATGGTCGCTTTGTCCAGATTGTCAGAAATTTTTCTTTCTATAGGAGCTTTTGTGTCATAGGCATTGTCTGTATTGATTGTAGTTATATTATTATTCGTGTAGATACGAGAATCTTGTTGTTGATCTAGATCTTGTGGCTCTTCGCTGTCTATATCCAAGGAATAGCTCTGATCAGAAAAGCTAGGTGTACGGGGAGGCGTTGAAATAACAGCCTGATTACCTGTGCTTTCGCCTCCCCCCCATTTATGCTGGTTGCCCGTATGCTTAGTTTGTTGCCCCTCACCAGGAGGAGTGATTGGTTCAGGATAAAAGTCTTGTATATATTGGATGTCCGTATGCTTGGTTGGTTGCCCCTCATCAGGAGGTGTGATTGGTTCACGGTAAATTTTACTAGGAGTGAGGGGAGTGTCTTGCTGCTCAAGTAGGCTCTGTTTATCTTGGACATCTCTAAGATTTGTTTGCTGTCCAGCATCAGGGCCTATGGCAAGTGCAGAAGCAAGCTGTTTAGTAGTATTGGTCGGATAGGTAAGAAGTAATGTTGTGTCTTTAAATCTATCCATCACATTTTGAGTGACTGTATGTTTTACCCTATTAACGTAACAGTTCCACACCTGCTGTTCATCTTGCCCATTCACATGATCTACTTGTTGTTCAGTATAAAGAGACGCCACAGGAGTAGAATTCATCTGCTCAGTTACATCTTGTGTTTGTTGCTCGCTATGAGGACGCTGCGTCGATGTTGCGAGTGAAGGTGTTCCAGTACCTTCTACGTCACTGCCACCACCGCATGCGGTGAGTGCTTGCAATGCAATAATACTGGTAAGTTTCATAAATTTCATAACATTGATCTTTTTATATCTGATTAAATAATTTAGAAAAACTTATTGTTTTGACACAAGATGGCTTACATGCTTTAGACGCGAGGTAATTTTTGAGTATAGCACTGTTAGGTGAAATACTTTCATAAGTTTTTCTAATGGTTTATTTAGAGTTTTTATATTCTAGATGTTAAGGCCTGTAAAGCCTTTTGGTTGAATTATGACTGTGAAAAAAACCGTATGTAATAAACTACAAGATTATATTTATAATTATTGAAATAAACATTTTCATTTTATCAAATGTCGATTGCTCCAATTTTTGATTTTACTGAACAACTTGCGCAATTACCGCATCTACCCGGTGTTTATCGCTATTACGATGCACAAGGTGAAGTTCTCTATGTTGGCAAAGCGCGCGACCTTAAAAAACGCGTATCAAGCTATTTTACTAAAGCACGCCGGTCGCCACGCATTGAGTTGATGGTAGCGCGCATCGCGCGTCTTGAGACAACCGTGACGCGTTCTGAAGCCGAAGCCTTGCTGCTTGAAAACAACTTAATTAAAGCACTCGCACCACGTTACAACATTTTATTTCGCGACGACAAATCCTATCCTTATCTAAAGCTAAGCGGACATCGTTATCCGCGTATGGTCTATTACCGCGGTGCAATCGATAAAAAGCATCAATATTTTGGGCCATTCCCTAATGCCGGTGCGGTGCGCGAAAGTATGCAGATTTTGCAGCGCGTGTTTCAGTTGCGTACCTGTGAAGATTCCGTCTTTAGCAATCGCACGCGCCCCTGTTTATTACACCAAATTGGCCGGTGCACAGCGCCTTGCGTAGGCGCAATTAGTGAAGCCGAGTATGGGCGCAATACGCAAAACGCAGTGCGCTTTTTACAGGGTCAGCAAAGCGAGATCATGGGCGAACTCGAGCAAAAAATGCATGATTTCGCTGTTGAGCTCAAATTTGAACAAGCGGCTGCGGTGCGTAACCAAATTAGTGCGTTGGCGGGTGTGCTACAGCAACAGGCGGTTGAGACGGATAGTGATAATAACGCTGATATTCTGGCCATCGCGATACAGGGTGGGCGTGTTTGCGTCAATCTCGCGATGGTGCGCGGCGGCCGGCATTTGGGCGACAAAGCTTATTTTCCTGCGCATACTGAGAACGCATTAGCGTTGCTGGATTTACCGGCGGCTGATGCGGACATGCCGCCAGCTGACAGCGAACTGGCCGGTGCTGAGTCAACTTCGGCCGCCTACGCCAGAGAAATACTCGAAGCGTTTATTGGGCAGTATTATTTAAACCATACAATGCCGCCTACTTTAATCGTCGGAGGTGGGAACGTCAGCCGTCAGTTGATAGACCTCTTTGCGCAACAGGCCGGTTACCGGGTGAGCGTGGTCTATCAACCTCGTAGCCAAAAGCGGATCTGGCTGTCAATGGCGGAACACAATGCTCGCTTGGCGCTGGCCCAGCTTTTAGCAGAACAAGGTTCGCAACAAGCGCGTACGCGCGCCCTCGCGCAAACGCTTTTACCCGAATGCGAAGACTTAGCGGCACTCCGTATCGAATGCTTTGATATTAGCCATACCATGGGCGAAGCGACACAGGCTTCTTGCGTGGTTTATTGTCAGCATAAGATGCAGTCTGCCCAATATCGACGCTATAACATTACCGATATTACGCCGGGTGACGACTATGCGGCGATGCGTCAAGTATTGACGCGCCGCTATGAGAAACGCATGACACAAGCGGCCCGGGCGCGTGACGAATTGGCGGCGGCCCAAGATGCAACTGCAAGCCATGACGAGGTCGCCCAATCAGCACCGGTCAGTATCTTGCCCGATCTGATATTAGTTGATGGCGGTAAAGGGCAAATCGAAGTGGCGCGCCAAGTGTTAGTTGAACTTGGGCTCGATATTGGGATTTTAGTGGGCGTGGCGAAAGGAGAAGGGCGCAAGGTTGGGCTTGAAACACTGGTTTTTGCTGATGGCCGTTCTCCTGTTGCCTTGGGTAAAGACAGTGCTGCGTTGATGTTGATTGCGCAGATTCGTGATGAAGCACACCGTTTTGCGATCACGGGTATGCGCGCTAAACGCGCGAAGACGCGCCAAAGCTCGCAGCTTGAAACGCTTGAAGGGGTGGGTGCGAAACGCCGTCAGCGCTTGCTCGCGCGCTTTGGTAGTATGCGTGGAGTGAGTGATGCAAGTATTGATGAGTTGGCGAGTGTTGAGGGGCTTTCGCGCGCGCTGGCGGAGCAGATTTACCGGCAGTTGCATTGAAATGCCGCGATTAAAGTAATGGGTATTTGGAGGTTAGCCAGATATTAGATCCTGCTCATAACTGTATCTCGATACAATTACACTTGTCCCGCGCGCTACAAGCCGGCACAATCCCACTTTATTCTTCATTGCCGCAGGCGTCTTATGCTATTTAATGTACCGCTTTGCCTAACTTGGCTGCGTATTGTGCTCATTCCGTTGATTGTCGGGGTTTTCTATTTACCGGATCATATGCTGGCGCCTAGAGATAAAGATTTGGTGGCGGCGACGATTTTTGTGTTGGCGGCGCTTACAGACTGGTTTGACGGCTTTTTGGCTCGCAAACTAAATCAAACCTCTGCCTTTGGCGCGTTTCTCGATCCGGTTGCAGATAAGTTGATGGTGACTGCTGCGTTGTTGGTATTAGTCCAGCTATCACGGCTTAACGCGGCGATTGCGCTGGTGATTGTTGGCCGTGAAATTACGATTTCCGCGCTGCGCGAATGGATGGCGCAGATCGGCGCATCAAAGCACATTGCGGTGAATTCGCTTGGCAAAGTTAAAACGGCGTGCCAAATGATCGCGATTCCAATGCTATTGTTTTATGGCCCGCTCAATATAGGGTGGGGGTCTGAGCCAGCCTATCAAATTGTTATCGATACTCAGAGTTGGGGTATGTGGTTGATCTATTTGGCTTCGGCGCTGACCTTATGGTCGATGTTTTATTACATGAAACGAGCCTGGCCGCAAATCGGCCAGCGCGTCGGCAATCTATTGTGAAAGCGGTTTTCCGTATATCTGTTGGCTGTTAGAATAGGCACTTTCTTTAACAAAAGGCATGTACAGTGCTGTCGACCGCTAATATCACCATGCAGTTCGGGGCGAAGCCCCTATTTGAAAACATTTCCGTTAAATTCGGCGAAGGCAATCGTTATGGTTTGATTGGCGCCAACGGTTGCGGCAAATCCACCTTCATGAAAATCTTAGGTGGCGATCTTGAGCCTTCAGCTGGCAATGTTATCTTAGACGCCAACACCCGGCTCGGTAAACTTAAGCAAGATCAGTTTGGCTATGAGTCGATGCGGGTACTCGATGTCGTGATGATGGGTCATGTGCAAATGTGGCAAGCTTTGACCGAGCGCGATGAGATTTACGCTAATCCCGAGGCGAGCGATGATGATTACATGCGCGCGGCTGAACTGGAAGCTAAGTTTGCCGAATATGATGGCTACACCGCCAGCGCGCGCGCCGGTGAGCTGCTGCTTGGCGTAGGCATTCCAGTAGACCAGCATGAAGGCCCGATGAGCGCTGTGGCGCCAGGCTGGAAGCTGCGCGTACTACTGGCGCAAGCACTGTTCTCAAATCCAGATGTCTTGCTGCTTGATGAGCCGACCAACAACCTTGACATTAATACGATTCGCTGGCTTGAAGATACCTTGAATCAACGTAATTCAACCATGGTTATTATCTCGCATGACCGCCATTTCTTAAATGCCGTTTGCACTCATCTGGCTGATATGGATTATGGCATGCTCAAAGTCTATCCTGGCACTTATGATGACTATATGCTCGCTTCCACGCAAGCCCGTGAGCGGCAGTTGGCGGCCAATGCAAAAGCGAAAGAGCGAGTGGGTGAGTTGCAAGATTTTGTGCGCCGTTTTGCAGCGAACAAATCGAAAGCACGGCAAGCCACCAGCCGTATGAAGCAGATCGAGAAAATTAAGGTCGAAGATATTAAGCCATCATCCCGGCAAAATCCGTTTATTCGTTTTGAGTTCGATAAGAAACTGCATAACCTTGCGGTAACGGGCGAAGGGATGAGAAAAGTTTACGAGCGCACGATTTTTGAGCGCTTTAATATTACGGTACAAGCCGGCGAAAAAATTGCCATCATTGGTGAAAACGGTGCCGGTAAGACGACTTTGCTGCGCGCCTTGCTAGGTGATTTAGAGTTGGATGCGGGCACCATTAAATGGGCTGAACATGCGAATATAGGCTATATGCCGCAAGATGCATCGGCGGCCTTTCCGACGCCGGTGACGCTCACCGACTGGCTGTCGCGCTATGGGCAAGAAGGGGATGACGATCAAGTGATCCGTAGTACGCTGGGCCGTTTGCTTTTTTCTGGGGATGATGTCAAAAAATCGGTCACCGTGCTCTCCGGAGGAGAAAAGGGCCGCTTGATTTGGGGCAGCCTGATGCTTGGCAAACACAATGTGCTCTTGATGGACGAGCCAACCAATCATATGGATATGGAATCGATTGAATCGCTCCAAATTGCACTTGAGCGGTTTGCCGGCACGCTGGTGTTTGTCTCGCATGACCGTGAGTTTGTCAGCGGTCTAGCCACCCGGATTATTGAAGTGCGTAGCGATGGGACAATTCATGATTATCACGGTAGCTACGAAGAGTATTTAAACAGCCAGGGAATTCATTAAATTTTAGCTCAAGTTTGGGCGAGCGCTGTTAGCGCCTGGCCTGAATAGGGAAATTTGCTCAACGAGCGATTTCCGGCTAGAATGCTCGGTTTTACCTTGCCGCACCGGTTTTCTATCTGGGCGGCTATTAACCACAAGGAAGCATGTCTATGCGACATTACGAAATTATTTTTATTGTACATCCTGATCAAAGCGAGCAAGTCCCCGCTATGATCGAGCGCTACAAGGCTACGATTACCGCTCGCGGCGGCCAGATCCACCGTCTTGAAGATTGGGGGCGGCGTCAATTGGCTTACATGATCAACAAGCTCGCTAAAGCGCATTACATTTGCATGAATATCGAATGTGATGGCGAAACCTTGGCTGAACTGGAACATGCATTTAAATTTAACGATGCTGTGCTGCGCCATTTGACCATCAAAACGAAGAAAGCTGAAACGGCCCCTTCGCCAATGATGAAAGAAGTGCAACGCGAAGAGGCTAAGAAGACAGCTCATTCTTCCGCACCGGCACCGTCCGCAGAAGTTGCACAAGAAGCGTAAATATCAGTTGAGGCTGTGCGGTAAGGCAGGGACTCAGTAGTGAACCAGCTGGTGCTTGAGGCATCTGTGATTGAGCGTGAGGCAGTACGCTATACCCCGGCCGGTGTGCCGATGGTGAATTGCCTTTTACAGCATTGTTCGCAAGTGAGTGAAGCGGGGACGCCACGCCAGGTTGATTTAACAATATCAGCCGTTGGCGCAGGTGAAGTAAGCGGTGCGATTGCCGCTTGCGCACTGGGACAAGTCTTCCGTTTCACAGGCTTTTTGGCGCTGCGCCGCCGTCAGGCTCGCACATTGATATTTCATATTACAGAATTGCAGGATATTCAAAGGATTTAACATGGCACGTTTCACTGGCAAGAAGAAATTTGAGCGCCGTCCACAACAGAACCCGCTTTTTAAGCGTAAGAAGTTCTGCCGCTTTACGGTGGCAGGAGTGGAAAAAATCGATTACAAAGATCTTGAAGTACTCAAGGACTTTATTGGCGAAAACGGCAAAATCACGCCTGCTCGCTTGACCGGCACTCAAGCCCGTTATCAGCGCCAACTTGATCAGGCGATTAAGCGCGCACGCTTTCTAGCGTTGCTGCCTTACACTGATTTGCATAACGCCTGATCTAGCAAAGTATATAAGGAGCTTACACATGCAAGCCAAAATGAAAATGCAAGTCATTTTATTGGAAAAAGTCAACAAGCTTGGCAATCTTGGAGACATCGTTAAAGTCGCTAAAGGATATGCGCGTAATTTTTTGCTGCCGCAAAAAAAAGCACGCCGCGCGACAGACGAGGCCATACAAGAGTTTGAAACACGCCGTGCTGAGCTTGAAAAAGCGGCTGCGGAAAAATTGCTGGCGGCGCAACAGATAGGCGAAAAGCTTGCCGGTTCGACCGTGCAAATCTCGCAAAAGTCGGGCGTGGATGGGCGTTTGTTTGGCTCTGTCACTAACAACGATATCGCTAATGTACTGAAAGCGCAGGGCTTTGACATTGAAAAAGTTCAGCTACGCTTGCCCGAAGGACCGCTCAAAACGGTCGGGGATCATACGGTGCAGGTTTCACTCCATACGGATGTTCTAGTGACGGTTACTGTATCGGTCCTTGGCGAGCACGTTTAAACGGTAAGCCAATCCGCGCAGTGGCGCTAAGATAAAAAAACGGAAGCTGGGTCAACTGGCTTCCGTTTTTTTTACATTATAAAAAAAGTATTTAAAAATTAGGTGGGATGGTCTGAATTACTTATAATAGACGCTCATCTCAAGCGCCATGAATATCGTTAATACAGATCCGCAGCTCACTGCTCTCAAAGTCCCACCTCATTCAATCGAGGCCGAACAATCGGTATTGGGCGGGCTTTTGCTCGACAATAGCGCATGGGACAGAATTGCCGACTTTTTACAAGAAAGCAATTTTTATCGCTATGACCACCGGCTGATTTTCCAGCATATCGTTAAATTGATTACGGCGGTGCGTCCAGCCGATGTGATTACGGTGTTTGAGTCACTGACTTCATCCGGTAAGGCGGAAGAAGTAGGCGGGCTGGCCTATTTGAATGCTCTGGCCCAAAATACGCCTAGCGCTGCTAATATCCGTCGCTACGCAGAAATCGTGCGGGATCGCGCGGTGCTGCGTAAACTGGTGACCGTGGCTGATGAGATTTCAGGTGATGCCTTTAATCCGCAAGGCAAAGAGGTGCGCCAGCTGCTCGACGAGGCTGAATCAAAAGTATTTGCGATTGCCGAAGAAGGCGCGCGTGGCGTGCAAGGGTTTATTGAAATTAAACCTTTGCTGTCGCAAGTGGTTGAGCGTATCGATACGCTATACCATCAAGAAAATTCAACCGATGTTACGGGTACACCCACCGGTTTTGTTGACCTTGATCGAATGACTTCTGGCTTACATGGGGGCGAGCTAGTCATCATTGCGGGGCGCCCGTCCATGGGTAAGACCTCGTTGGCCATGAATATCGGCGAATATGTTGCGGTTGAATATGGCTTGCCGATTGCCGTATTTTCAATGGAAATGCCTGGCACGCAACTGGCGATGCGGATGTTGGGCTCAGTTGGGCGGCTTGATGCGCATCGGCTACGCACCGGCAAGCTGTCGGATGAAGACTGGCCGAAACTGACTCATGCGATGCAAAAAATGAGTGATGCGCAGATTTTTGTTGATGAGCAAAGCGCACTGAATCCGCTTGAATTACGCGCTCGTGCGCGGCGTCTGTCACGTCAATGCGGACAGCTAGGTTTAATTATTATCGATTATTTACAGTTGATGTCATCGGCTTCTTCCGGTGAGAATCGCGCCACTGAAATTTCCGAAATTTCACGCTCGCTGAAGAGCTTGGCCAAAGAACTTAATGTGCCGGTCATCGCCCTCTCGCAGCTTAACCGCGGACTTGAACAGCGGCCCAATAAGCGCCCGGTGATGTCTGATCTGCGTGAATCCGGCGCAATTGAACAAGATGCCGATGTTATTTTCTTTATCTACCGTGATGAAGTTTATAACCCTGATAGCCAAGATAAAGGCACGGCCGAAATTATTATCGGTAAGCAGCGTAATGGGCCAATCGGTGTGGTAAGGCTGACCTTTCTGGGTCAATATACAAAATTCGACAACTTCGCGGGCCAGCAAATGTATAACGACTAATCACATCGTCCCCATACCGTTAGCTAAATAATTTGTTGCTATGCACGATAAATCGGCTGGCACAGGTACAATAGCGCACTTTATAAGTTAGAGCCGCTGTATATTTGCATGGCTCTCGCATCAATAGCCAATAGACCATTGTTCAAGGATTGACATGTTCAGTCGCTTTATGCCCAAAGAGGGTAAGTTCTTTGAAATTTTTAATGCGCATGCAAAATGCCTGGTAGACGCCAGCCATGATCTAGTGCTTTTGGTGAGTAAGCTGGATGAAGCTGAAATTCACAAAAAAAATGTGCAGCTCAAAGAAAATCAGGCCGATAAACTGACGCACGAAACCATTGACCTATTGCATAAGACCTTCATTACGCCATTTGACCGTGATGAAATCCACAAACTCATCACGACCATGGATGACATCCTTGATTTAATGGAGGATGTCGCGACGGCAGTCTGGCTCTACGATGTACAGTCTCTGACGCCTGAGGCAGGCCAGCTGGCCCAGATTTGCGCAAGCGGTTGCGAACAAGTGGCGCAAGCGGTTGCTTTACTCAAAGACATGAAAAGCGCGAGCGCAATTTTAACCATTTGCACCACCATTGACCGCTTAGAAACTGAGGCTGACGGCTTATTGCGCTCAGCCATTTCTAAGCTATTTCGAGAAGAAGACGACGTTAAGTCGTTGATCAAGCACAAAGCGATTCTCGAGTTGCTAGAGGAAGTCACCGATAAATGTGAAGATGTTGCCAACATTATCGAAGGCATCGTGCTAGAAAACGCTTAGCACCGGCTTATTTCAGGAAACCTTAATGTCATCGATTCACTTGGGATTATGGGCCGTCATCTTTTTAGTGGCGATTGCATTAATCTTCGACTTCATGAATGGCTTTCACGACGCGGCCAATTCGATTGCCACCGTCGTTTCTACGGGCGTCCTTAAGCCGCATCATGCAGTTATATTTGCCGCTTCATTTAATGTCATTGCGTATTTTATTTTTCATCTAAAGGTGGCGTCAACGGTCGGCCGTGGCACGATCGATCCATCGATTATTGACCATTATGTTGTCTTTGGTGCGCTAATAGGTGCCATCGGCTGGAATATTATCACTTGGTATTATGGTATTCCGTCCAGCTCATCGCATGCCCTGATTGGCGGGTTGGTCGGCTCAGCGTTAGCTAAAGCGGGTCCTGGCTCGTTAAATATCGACGGTTTATGTAAAACCATCGCTTTTATTTTTATTTCACCGCTGCTCGGCTTCTTTTTAGGGTCGCTGTTGATGCTGGGGGTTTCTTGGCTTTACTTGCGCACGACACCTAGCAAGGTTGATCGGCGTTTCCGGCGTTATCAATTAATCTCGGCGGGCCTATATAGCCTTGGGCATGGTGGTAATGATGCGCAAAAGACCATCGGCATTATCTGGATGCTCTTGCTGGCAACGGGCTATACTTCAGCGACTATCGATGCCCCCCCAATATGGGTGATTGCCGCCTGCTATTTGGCGATTGGCCTGGGTACGCTGTTTGGCGGCTGGCGGATCGTGCGGACAATGGGGCAAAAAATTACCAAATTAAAACCAGTTGGCGGCTTTTGCGCTGAATTTGGCGGAGCGGTGTCGCTCTTTTTAGCTTCTTGGCTAGGCATTCCTGTGTCAACCACGCATACCATTACCGGTGCTATCGTTGGCGTTGGCGCGACACAGAAGCTGGCTGCTGTGCGTTGGGGGGTTGCTGGCAATATTGTTTGGGCTTGGATCTTGACCATTCCAGCTTCCGCCACCATGGCGGCGCTAGCTTGGTGGCTGGGCCAGCACTTCCTTTAATCCAAGGAAATGCTGGTGTCTTAGGTTTGCGGGATTTCGATTTTGACTTCCAGGACCTCTAGATTATCTTGTTGTTCAAGCTTAACTTTGATGTCCTCGTGAGCGATTTTCACATACTTTGAAATCACCGCAAGCAGTTCACGCTGTAGCGCTGGCAGATAATTGGCGGGGGTATTGTTTGTGCGTTCGTGCGCAATAATCAATTGCAGGCGCTCTTTGGCAAGCGTTGCAGTTTTTTTATTCTCGCCAAGCAAAAAAGAAAGTATTGACATATCCTTACCTTATTTATTGCCGAAAAGGCGTTGTAGTAAGCCGGGTTTTTGATACTCAGTAAACCGCATCGGTTTGGTTTCACCAAGAAAGCGCGAGATCACATCTTTATAGGCTTCAGCGACATCGGTGGTGTCTAAGTGAATTGCCGGCAGGCCTTGATTTGACGCATGCAATACGGCGTCTGACTCGGGTACCACACCGATCAATTCAATCCGTAAGATTTCTTGGATATCTGTGATAGATAACATTTCACCTTCATTGACACGCTTTGGATTGTAGCGGGTAATTAACAGATGTTCTTTAATCGGCTCTTGGCCTTCAATTGCGCGTTTCGTTTTTGAAGCTAAAATACCAAGAATACGATCTGAATCCCGCACCGATGAGACTTCTGGGTTAGTCACAATCACCGCCTCATCTGCATAATACATCGCCATCAGCGCGCCTGACTCAATCCCGGCAGGTGAATCGCAAACGATATAGGTAAAGCCCATATCCACCAGCTCTTGGATGACTTTGCCAACCCCTTCTAGGGTCAATGCATCTTTGTCCCGTGTTTGCGACGCAGGCATAATAAAAAGATTACTGCATTTCTTATCTTTGATCAAAGCTTGGTTAAGTTTAGCTTCGCCTTGAATCACATTAATTAAATCATAGACGACGCGTCGCTCACAGCCCATGATTAAATCAAGGTTGCGTAAACCAACATCAAAATCAATCACCGCTGTTTTGTGACCGTGCAAAGCTAGACCTGCGGCAAAACTTGCGCTGGTGGTTGTCTTGCCCACGCCGCCTTTGCCTGAAGTAATTACAATAATTTTCGCCATCTGGCTAAGTCCTTGGGTACATCAATTTATTTAAAAATCAAAGTAATTTAAAAAATGATTATGTTACCTGGATTAAATCAATTTATTAAGTTAATTTGAGGGGTTCGATCACTAATTTTTCATTTAAGAGGCTGACTTGCACAGGTTTGCCTTGCACATGCGCCGGTAGGGGTGTTTCGGTTGTACGATAAATACCCGCAATTGAAAGTAACTCAGGCTCAAGGCAGGTACAAAAAATACGCGCATTGAGATTACCCTGTGCGCCAGCGAGCGCTCGTCCACGCAGCGGGGCATAAATATGAATATGACCCTCGGCAATGACTTCAGCACCATAGCTCACGACACCAAGCACAATCAAATCCCCTTTTGCATAGACTTGCTGGCCGGAGCGGAGCGGTTTGTCGATGACCAGTGCTGATTTATAGTCTTCAATGTGCGCCTCTATCTTGGGTATTGGCGGTGGTGCTACAGGGCTGGTGACAGGCGCCGCGGGTTGTGGCGCAATCCGCTCAACGCCTACTTCAACGAACGGCAGACCACTGCGTTGCGCCCAGGTACGTTGTGCCTCATGAGCCGCAATGCCAACGGGATACATGCGTACTTTACGCAACATCGCAGCCAGAGCATCAATGTCTATCGTTTCGCCAGTATGCAGAGGGCGTACATCGATCACCACAATATCATTCGCAAAAAACTCTGGCGCGACTTCGAAGCGGCGTTTTAATGCTTGGTGTAAAACCTCAAGATCAGCTGTTTTAACAGTAAAAAGTAGCGTATCAAAGGAGCTATTGCGTAGTTCAAAGCACGAAGTTTTTTTATTTGACATAGATGACGGGCGATCAAAAGACTACTTAAGCGGATTCTGCCGGAAACCGCGTATTTTAACCCGCCCTTGGGCATAAAATTGAAATGCTCTTGCCGTTTAGTCGGTAACAAGCTTTTTATCAGGGCGTAATATTGGCCCGTTGAGTGATAAAGTAAGCACAATATGCTAGGCGAAATGCAAAATAATTGGCTATAATAGCGCCCTTGCTGGAAGCTAAGCATGGCCCAGGTGGCGGAATTGGTAGACGCACTAGTTTCAGGTACTAGCGGGTAACTCCGTGGAGGTTCGAGTCCTCTCTTGGGCACCATCAAGCTTTTTGACATATAAGAACAAAAACGAATATTCTTTGCGTTTTCCTTAAAAATTGATACGAAAGCGCAGGCCCAAGCATGGGCCGCTAAAGTCGAAGCGGAGATTTTAGCTGGCAAACACGTACCTCAGAAGGTGTGACGAACACAAAACGCTTGTAGAAGGTTTTACGCGTTACATCGAAAGTGTTAGTCCTACCCACCCTTACTCACTTTGCTGGCCTCCCGACGCACTAGCGTACTTTGCAATCCGAATTCTGAGTCGGCTCGGAATCAAAGAGAGTGTTTCATTCTGGGGGCTGACGTAATCAACTGATTTTTTGATTGTCGAGTGTGGTTCGGCTTTTCTGACGGCCGTTGGACGCTTTCAAAGCGCTTGCTTCCACGGGCTCGGCCGTCAGCCCCCAGTTTGGATCACTCTCTTCTATCACTTCTGCAGTAACGAGCAGCCTTGGGGAAGGCGCGATGACATTCTTTTTGTGATCCAAGGTTTTCGAACAATCGCTACCCATCTAATTTTTGCTTTATCTCTTTTATTTCTCGTCTGAGCTCTGCTTCTAGCTCTTCTTCCGTCGGCAAATGAAATTGGTATTTACTGGCAAAAATTTGTTTAGTCTTATCACCAAGCGTATATTGAACCATTGCGTCACTTTTATCGGTACAGAGTATCAGTCCGATCGTCGGGTTATCGTCTTTTTCAATTATTTCTCGGTCAAAATAATTAACATATAGCAGCATCTGGCCTAAATCAGCATGTGATAGCTTTCTAATTTTAAGATCAATGATAACGTAACATTTTAAAATGACATGATAGAAGACAAGATCTGTATAAAAATGATCGCCATCCAGCGAGAGCCGCTTTTGCCTTGCTACAAATGCAAAACCTTTACCTAATTCTAATAAAAAATGCTGTAGATTATTTATTAAAGCTTCTTCGAGTTCTGATTCAACTAATCGATGTGATTCTGGTAGATTAAGAAATTCAAGAACCATAGGCTCTTTTATAGTATCTTCTGGTTTAGTAATTTCTTGACCTTTACAGGCTAGTCTCATTATGCCATCTCTATCTTTGCTTCTAGCCAGCCGATCAAACAATAAGCTCGCAATCTGCCTTTCAAGTTCTCGACCTGACCAATGATTTTTTTCGGCTTCAATTTCATAAAACTGCCGTGCTTCAGGCCGATCCAATCTCATCAACGCACGGTAATGGATCCACCCCAGCCTAGAATTCAATTGCTTTTCTGATTCACCACGCAGTGCGTGGTGAATTGGCATGTGATCAAAATAAATCAAGTAAAATTGGCGGGTATCTCGTAAAGTAGAAATACTGAATCCACGGCCATATTTCTTTGTAAGCTTCTCTGAAAGTGCAGACAACAAATTGCTCCCATATTCAGCACGCGCATGCCCATTTTGCTCTGCTTGCACAATATCACGGCCAATACACCAGTAAGCGCTGACCATTTGTGTATCGATGACACGATAAACAGTTTGGCGAGCGTTATCGATATAACTTGCAGCTTGCTTATAAAGTTGCTCAATAACCAAAGGCGCTAAACTAATTTTACTCGAAGTTAATTTTTTCTCTTGCATATACGATTTAAAATTTCTAAATTAATGGAGAAAATTACTTTTTGCAATTAATAAGATAAGTAATTTAATCGTCATCAAACTGACCCTAAGCCGCTTATCGGTAAATCTCACGTCGATTGTCGATATGTAACGTAAAGACGCGTAAAGCATTGCCTTAAATGGCAGCCCTTTCCGGGTGTTTGAGAAATATCCAAAAAAGAATGAGGACTAAAGCAATTGCAGTATGAATTTGAGAGGCCTTGAATGAAATCTCATCTAAATTAGGTGAAAAATAAATCAATTTCAATAATAAACATCATAAATTAAACTGCAATTGCTGCTCAAAAACCTTCCTGTGTGCAACACCCTGAAAGGGCCGGCCTTAAATGGAGTTGTAAACTGGAACCGCAGAATATGAGGTACACGATATATTCTGCGGCTTCAACACGTACTATACCAGTGGCCCGTTCATTCACTCCCTCCTCTTTCATCCGTTGCCCATTGTTCTAATTGATCGGCCAGGGTTTCCACCTTAGTGATAAATAGCGAGGAACTGGCCAGAGAGAGTGACCCAAACTGGGGGCTGACGGCTGAGCCCGCGGAAGCAAGCGCTTTGAAAGCGTCCAACAGCCGTCAGAAAAGCCGGACCACACTCGACAATCAAAAAATCAGTTGATTACGTCAGCCCCCAGTTTGGGTCACTCTCGAAATCAAAGGGACCCCAATGAAACACTCTCCTGATTGGAGTTGAATGCAATGCCGTTGTTTGCAGGTGATTGCGTGAGCCGCAATTCCGGGGAAGCGGCTCACAATATGAGCCGAATATGGTAGATTGCGGCTCATGAACACGAAATCCACCTGGATCTGGCGTCGGGCTGAATGGCCTGATCTCGCCTACGACGCGCAGATGACCGCATCTGACTTGGCGCAGGCCTACCGGATACACGGTGTGGTCGAAGGCAAGGCTACGGCCATCGGCCTTGGAAGTACCAGTCAAGTTGCACTGGATGCTCTATCGGATGAGGTGCTGGCCACCGCTGCCATAGAAGGAGAGCGTTTGTCGCTCAATGTGGTCCGGTCATCCGTGATGCGGCGACTCGGGCTCTCAACGTCGGGACCCTCCAACCGCCATGTTGATGGCCTTGTTGAGGTTATTAGCGATGCCACGGCAGAGTTTGACATGCCTCTCGATGAGGATCGCTTGTGCCGGTGGCAATCGGCACTGTTTCCTGGTGGCACGTCCGGCATTCACCGCATCGTCGTCGGTCGCTATCGCGATCATGACGACCCGATGCAGATCGTGAGCGGTCCGCTCGGCCGTGAAGTGGTGCATTACGAGGCGCCGCCATCCAAGGACGTGCCGGCGCAAATGCAGCGCTTCCTCACGTGGTTTGCTGAGACATCACCTTCGCAGGCCTGGGCGGTGCCGGCGGGCAGCAAGAAGATCGAAGGCTTCGCCCGTGCCGCCATCGCGCACCTGTGGTTCGAGAGCATCCACCCGTTTGAGGACGGTAACGGCCGCATTGGGAGGGCCATCGCTGACATGGCCATGGCGCAGCATTTGCGACAAACGGTGCGCCTCTATAGCCTTTCGCGCCAGCTACTAACCTCGCGCTCGGCGTACTACGATACCCTTAACCAAGCTCAGCGTGGCGACATCGATGTCACGGCGTGGGTGCAATGGTTTGCGCGCCAATGTACGGCCGCCTGTCATGCCGCGAGCCACACTATTGACCAGGCAATCGAGAAGAGGCGTTTTTGGGAGAAGCACGAGGGCGGTGGACTTCATGAGCGGCAGCGCAAGCTGCTGCAGCGCCTGCTCGATGACGGGGACGGTGGCTTCTTGGGCGGCTTGAACGTCGACAAGTACATGAAGATGACCGGCGTCTCAAAGGCCACGGCGACACGCGACCTTTCGGAGATGGTCGCGGGTGGGCAACTGTGGAGCCACGGCGTCGGCAAAGCGGTGCGCTACTACATCAATGTGCCTGGGTGGTCGCATGGCCTTGACTTGGAGCCCAGTGCTGGGGGCCCTGCTGTGGTCGCTGCCGACGAGGAGCGCGAGTCGAAGGAGTCCGAGATGAATGTGCGCCCAGCCCAAGGGAGAGATGTGGGCTAGAACTCACATATAATCAGTGGCTCACTTCCGGTTGCGTAATAAAGCCAATTTTTGCCAAACCACTTGACTGCGCGGCTGACATAACATGAGCAATATGTTCATAGCGTACAGCACGATCCGCATACAAATGAACTTCTGGCTGCGGCTCGACTTTTGCGGCGGTTAAAAAGTGTGCCCGTAGCGTAGCGTCATCGACGGCTTGTTGATCCAAAAGCATGGTGCCATCCGCTTGTAACGTTAATTTAATCTGCGTGGGCTTAATCTCTGTTGTTTGGCTGCTGGCATGTGGCAAATCGAGCTTGATAGCATGGTGCATCACCGGTAGCGTAACCAGAAAAATAATCAATAAGACAAGCATCACGTCAACCAATGGCGTCATGTTAATTTCGCTCATCAGTGTATCTTCGTTATCGTTGATAAAAGGATTGTCGGCCATTCTTGTCTATGGTGTTTAAGCTTGAAAAGCTTTGCTAAAAAAGTACTTTATGCTGGGTAATAAGAGGGCTAAGACACGCTTTTAGCGGTAGCGGCTTTTAACTCGCTGCGTCTATTTGAGCGCAGACGCGCGCCAGTGACAAAATAAGCATGTAGGCCATGGCAGAAACGATTGAGTTTACTCACAATCCTTTTATTGCTGCGCGTGAATGCATTGTAAGCAAGCGTTGCTGGAATAGCGACAAAAAGGCCGAAGGCGGTCATGATCAACGCTTCACCGACGGGTCCCGCAACTTGATTGATTGAGGCTTGCCCGTTCTCGCTAATGGCCAATAACGCATGATAAATACCCCATACTGTGCCAAACAGGCCAACAAAAGGCGCAGTTGAACCAATTGACGCTAGCAGCGCAAGACCGCTTTGCATGCGTATCAGGCTTTCGTCTAGAGTGTTTTTTAAGCAGCGCGTGATCCAATCGCTAATATCCATACGATGATGGAGGGAGGGCTGGTTTTGTTGATGGTGGCTGGCAGCTTCTTGGCCTGCTAGCACTAGTGCAAGAAATGGATTGCCGGCTCGTTTACCTAGTTTTTTGACGCCGTGCTCAATATTATCTGCATGCCAGAATGTCTGCTCCGCATTTTTTGTCAGCTGCCGCAAACAAATGAGTTGCCAGATTTTGGCAATGATCACAGTCCACGAAAGTGCGGACATGAGAACCAGCGTTAAGATGAGCGCTTGTGTGACCAGATCGCCCTGATTCCATATGTGGGCTAAACCATAGTGTTCCATCGGATTCCTTTTAGGATTGGATGCTTGCCCAACTTGGGACAAGCAAGATATTGAGAGACTAACCCTCGAACTTAAAGATAAAGGGGATATCGCTCGTTGTACGTATCGGCTGGCCGTTTTCGAGCCAGGGGCGGCATAAACTACCTAGGGCCGCCTCACGGGCAGCCTGGTCAAGGCGTTTAAAGCGGCTGCTTTGCTTGATGACGGCGTTTTCAATTTTGCCACGAGTATCAATAATAATGCTAATTAATACAGTGCCGGTTTCTTCGCGTTGCCTAGATAGAGGGGGATACGCTGGCGGGTTAATCAAGCAGTTAGGCTGAGAGATGCTTTGGGGCGCGCCTTGGTCGGTTGTGCGCGTAGTCAAAGCGGCTGGCGAGCGTGTTTCAGCAACCGGGGGGCTGGCACTAGGCGTGACAGGTGGTTGCGTTGGTTTGGCGGTTGCGCGTGTTGCTGCAGCGGCTTTGGCAAGCCGCATGACTGGCATAGGCGTGGGGCTGAGTAATTCGACTACCATTGTGCTCGCTAATACTAATTGAGAGGGTGTCGGGCCAGCTGTGTTTAGGAAGAAGAGAAATACCCCCATATGGAGGGCGAGTACAACACAGAAGAGGGCGGCAGTGAGACGCAAATTGACCAAGCAAATCCTGCACGAGTGATTATCTGTTCACGCTTTCAGAGCGTATCATTTATGGAAAATCAGCCAAGAGATACAGAGCGCGGTTGCCATGCCAATCCACAGTTCCATAATGTTCTCAATTTATGCTGCTGCACGTTCATGAAAACTGATCGGTATAGCCGTATCACCTGCACTATTGTGGGTGGCCAAAATATCAAAGACAGCATTTTCGCATTTACCGCAACATAATGCCACCCCGCACTCAAACTGCAATGCTTCTAGGGAATTCGCGCCCGCATGGATGGCGGAGTGGATTGAGCGGTCTGAAACGGACTTGCACACGCAGATGATCATGATATCGCCCCAATAGAAACAGATGGGTACGGATACAATAGGCATCCGTAATAGTAATCATTATCATTCAGGTTTTAATAATTTGCAAGTGACTGTCACGGTCAAATACAAATGCTCGATTTTTAGCTAAATCGAAAGCCGATTTTTATAGTGTTAAAAAAGAGCAATGTATAGGGCTTAGCACCCGCCCTCTATAGCCCAAGAGTGGAGAGCAGGGCGGTTCAGCGCCCTACCTTTGCAGCATTGAGTGGGCCCGAAGGAATGATAACGTATTCAGCTATTTGGTCAGTTTTCAGGAATTGGCTGGCGAGAGTCTGTAAATGGGCGCCATTCGCAGTCGAACACAAACGCAGCGTTGCTGGCGCATCAGCCGGTGCGCACAACTGCTGTGCCGCTAGCCGTCGAGCGAGTTGCCGGGCAATTGCGTCACCTGTTTCGACCAACCTGAGCTGGTCGCCAGCAATCTGCCGGATGGCTGTCTCAAGAAAGGGGAAATGGGTTGAGCCAAGCACCAACGTATCGGCGCCAGCGGCGAGCATGGGCATGAGATAGGCTTTAAGTAGAGCCATCACTTCAGTTGAATCTGTATCGCCACGCTCAATCGCCTCAACCAGTCCAGAGCCAGCTTGGCAGATAAAACGGCAATCAGCCGCATAGGCCGTGATTAAGCGCTGGAATTTTTCGCTGCGCAAGGTACTCGCCGTCGCGAGCACGCCAGCTACTCGTGAGTTCGAATATTGTGCGGCAGGTTTAATGCCGGGTTCGACTCCGATGATTGGAATACTGAACTGCTGGTGCAGTAGGTGGTTGGCCTGTGCCGTTGCCGTATTACAGGCGACGACGAGTGCCTTGACCCCTTGTTGAATGAGCCAAGCACTGATGGCAAGTGTGCGCTCTACAATGAATGCGCTATCACGCCCACCATAAGGGGCATGATAGGAGTCGGCACAATAAATCAAAGATTCCGTTGGTAGTGCCGCATGAATTGCGCGTAACACCGACAAGCCGCCGACCCCTGAATCAAATACCCCAATGGGTGCACGGGCACGGCTAGAGACTGATTCCATCATAAGTTAGAGTGTCTTGCTTTGGGCAAAAAGCAAAGAGGCTAATCGCAGCGCGCTTGCCATGCGCGCTGCGATTGACGAGTTAACCTGCCGCTGGGTTGATGCTAATTTGCAGATAGTTTTGCAGACCAAGCTTACCGATCAGCTCAAGTTGAGTTTCGAGCCAGTCGATATGTTCCTCGGTATCGTTCAGGATCGTCACAAAAATCTCACGCGACGCAAAATCCCGTACGGATTCGCAGTAAACAATCGCCTCTTTACACGTTGTCTGAGAGATGTATTCAAGTTTCAAATCGCACTGTAAAATTTCTTGCGTGTCCTCGCCGATTAATAATTTGTGCAGATCCTGCAAATTAGGCAGTCCATCAAGCATGAAAATACGTTCGATGAGTAGATCGGCATGTTTCATTTCGCCAATCGACTCTTGATATTCATGCTGTCCCAGCTTATCTAAACCCCAATGTTTGTACATTCTGGCATGCAAAAAATACTGATTGATTGCGGTTAATTCATTTTTGAGCTGAGAATTCAGATAGTCGATGACTTTTTTATCACCTTGCATAGTGAGACTCCTTTATTTAAGTGGGTGGCTGCCGTTTGACGGAGATACATCCGAATGAGGGCGTGACATGAGTCTATCCACCCAAGCCATCACCCCGGCTGAAAGTAAGAAAGAAAGGTGGATGAGGATTTGGGCCATAACAATATGTGTGTCGCGCTGGCCTGCATCAATAAAAGTTTTAAGCAGATGAATTGACGAAATGCTAATCAACGCCATCGATAGTTTCACCTTTAAGACACCAGCATTAACGTGATCGAGCCATTCCGGTTCATCCGGATGGTTTTCAAGCCCGAGCTTAGACACAAAAGTCTCGTAGCCGCCAATGATCACCATAATTAATAAATTTGAGATCATGACGACATCGATCAAGCTGAGTACGGCAAGCATAACGGCGGTCTCATTAAGAGTGCGCGTATGGCTAAGCAGGTGCCAGACCTCAACCAAAAAGAGATACACGTAAACGCCTTGCGCCACAATCAGCCCGAGATACAACGGGACCTGTAACCAGCGACTGAAAAAAATCAGCGCGGGCAAGGGTTTTAGCGATGGCTTCTGGGGAAGCTTAGGCGAGTGGTCTTTAGCAGACATGGGTAAAAATGAGCAAGAAACGAATAGATGAGAGCTAGGAAGAATAACATCATAGCTGAAAGCGTTATTGTACCTCTGATAATTGCCGATTGAATTTTGCTGTGGATCTATCATAGATAAATATCATCGCGGACAAATCTGTAGCGGCTTTTTGGCCTTTATCTTTGCTATAATACTCGGCTTCCGGAGAGATGGATGAGTGGTTTAAGTCGCCCGCCTGGAAAGCGTGTATAGGTTAATAGCCTATCGGGGGTTCGAATCCCCCTCTCTCCGCCAAAAATTCCCTTATATTTCAGTAGCGTAGAAGCCTAAGCTGCTTTTTTTGGGACAAATTTTGGGCAAATTCTCTCCAAGGCTCGATTCAAACCGCGCCATTTCTAAGTCGTTTTGTGCACCGTCTAGCCACTTTGCGTAGGTGTGCAAAAACATTTCAATACTGTGTCCAAGCTGTCGAGCGCAAAAAGCGGGAGTCATTCCAGCCATAAGCATCATCGTGGCGTAAGAATGCCACATATTGTAAGGGCGTCGATAGCGGATACCCAAGCGCTTCAGGCAGGGTATCCAGTAGTTAAGTCGGGCTTGGATTAAGGGCATTCATGTTCTTCTCTAGCAGTTAAATCGCTATCTGGTTGCTTTACTTGCTCAGGATGAGTAGATGGGTCATTGGGCCGTAGCAAATCGCCTGGATAATTTTGGTGGCCTAAGCTCTCTATAAGAAGTTTCCCGTGAAAAAAATTCTAGCATTGACGATGAATACAAACTCTCAGGAGATTCTCTTGCCAAAAAATTTATTGTAGAGAGCTTAATATCAAGCTGCCAAAATAGCACCCGTCGAGATCGAAAGATTTATAATTTCCTCTGTATCCATTTGGGTCAGTGAGAGTCTTCCTTGTTCCTCACTAATAACCCAATTTGAAACAATGTCTTTGGAAAAACTCCATACCTTAGTCAAGTCTCTCATAAAAACTTGAGCACCTATTTCATGAATAACGCAGATATTTCCATTTTTCAGTAGAAACATATCAAAAAATATCCAATCTAGCTCAGACAATCGGCTTTCAATTGTTGAGGATGGTCGAATAGTAGAGACTGCAGCTATGTAAGAATCAAAGCCTATATACACAGTTTGATAATTTTCAACAAGCAATATTTTAGGCATTATGCCTGTGCCTGTAACTGCTATACCAAGCCCAAAATTCAGTTCATTTGAATCAGATTCAAGCAAATAACATTCATTAATTACTGGATGATTGGAACCCAAGATTAGCCATTTTTCATATTTACCCTTGAGTATGTACTCAAGGTCACTGACATTATCAAAAGACTCAGCAATAGAGATCATCATTATTTTCCTGGAGTGATTTTGTGGTGGTACCGGCCACCCTTAGACTTAATTATTTTTCCTGTAGACAAAAGATTACCTACCCAAATTGTTTCCAGCGTCGCAGCACCATTCGGCCCCATTAACAGCGACTCGCGTAACACATGACCATTTTCTAGGGTGCGAACAAAACTTCGAGGGTTACCGTAAGCCTCTAAAATAGACTTAGATAGGTATTGCCGAGCAGCAGGGGTATCAGATAGCCCAATTCTTTCAAGTTGGCGCAGCATATCTCGAGAGCGCTCAATGTTGTGTTCTATTCCCGTTGCTTTTCCAAAAAAATACTGTAACTTTTCCTCTATTTTTGAAACATTTGCTGGCTGGCTAACCGTCGTCAGCAACTTACCATCAGCGACAGAAGCGCCACCCGCTTTCGCCAAGTGTTCAAACTTCGAGGGACTAGAAAAATCTCCTAGTGTTTTCTTACCCACATGAAAACCAGCCTTGCCCAACACCCCAGCTACTTTTACTACACCCACTGCACCCATAATTGTCGAACCGGCTTCAAAAAGCAAATTCCCCATATCCTGGCCTGCTTGTAGAGTGAGTGTACTTCCCCCTACTTCTCCCGCCTTTTCTATTCGAGCAATCTTTTCTTTTATTCCTTTAACGACTACTTCACCCAATTGCTGCAATAGCTCTTTATCAGTTATCAGGGTTTTCACCGCTTTCAATCCTGCGATTGGATCCTGTATTAACTCAAATAAGCCCTCAGCAAGGTGCATACCTGCTTCAGTTAAACCCGCCCCTACACCTAACAGAGTCTCTATATTTTGAGTCTCAGATATATTTGTCCACGCTTCTTCTTTTTGCTGGCGACACATCGTATCTTGGCCACATGCATCCACTTCCTTTTGCTTCTGGATCCTTTGTTCGCTCGCCAGCCAGTTGTTTTCTATCGCTATACTTGCGCTTGTTAGCGCTGAGGATGGATCCTGGCCAACGGCTGCAGCAATACCCGTGACTAAACCCGCCAATAGATTGCGTTTCGCTTCTTGCTCTTGTTGCGTTGCATCAGAATCTGTTTTGAATAAGTTCGTCAATAAACTGGACGTGGCTCCTCCTATTGCGCTAGCACTTATGCTTTGATTGCTCGCGACTGCTCCGCCAGCTGCCACTAAGGCATGTAGTGTCGCATGCGCTGGACTGCCTTCTTCTAGAGCCTTAGCTTGCACCAACTGACCGATATAGCTTGTGCCTTGCTGCTGGATTAAGTTCACCACGCCGCTTTGCACGAACTGTGCGGTTGTACCCGTTACATTGCCAGAGGCTGCCGCTGTTAACGCAGTCAATACCCGCCGGTTGAGGCCACCTGGACCCCACTTATTATTTAACGCTTTCGCTTGCACACGCAACTCAGCTGCGTCTTCCTTTAACTGCTGCCGCCGCTCCTCAGGGATCAACGCGTTTTCATTGGCGAGCGTCTCTTTATTTTTAGCTTGCTGAATTTTACGATCCGCATCTTTGGCTCTATGTTGAATGAACGTATTCACTTCCCGGCCCAAGGCCTGCACGATCTCAAAGCCCGCTTCAATCTCAGCTTGATTAAAAATGGGCGCGAGCGCCGAATGGTTGAGCGCTGGATCACGGTTTAGGCTGGCGAGGGTGTCCTCTGAACTTTGTCCTGTTAATGCCTTGTGTCGAGTCTCATCCGTAATCACGATCTGAGCGCCACTGAGGGTGCTCTTTGTCGTAGACGATGCGGTGCCTGAAGCACTCATTGCAATGGGTATCGAGGGGCTGATCCCTTTCCGACTCGCCAGCTGATTGCCGCTATGCGCAGGCGTGATGGCTTCGCCAGACTGGCTCGAGCCAACGTTTTTTCCACCTGAGCTATACCCTATGCCTAAGCTTAGGCTGTGCGCATCGTACTTAGCCTGATTGGCTATATCATTGGCAACCAGCGTCGCCGTGACAAATTGATTCTTACCTTCTGCGATCGCTTGATCTGTACTTGCGATCACCCCGCCAACCAGCTTCGTATCGCCTTCAACCTTAATTTGAAAACCTCCGTCACCGGCTTGTATGCCTGTTTGCTCCGCTACGCTCCGATAAGTACTGTCTATCTTTTGTTGCGAGAAGTTAATGCTGACCGCAGAAGTGGGTCCTACCGTGGCACTGCCACTGATACTGTGATAGTGGCTGTTATAGCTGTTTGTGTTCTGCACGCTTTCAACCTCAAGATCCCCATCGATTTTGGCTTCGACTTGCTGGCCAGAGAGTTGAGCGCCTTTTAAGTGGACATCGCTTTGCGCGTTTAACATCAGTGTGCGACCCGCTTTGATCTGAGCAGGTGTATGGCTGACTTCAATGCCATCTGTGTGGCCACGCCCAAGACTGAGTGTGGCGGATGCCCCCACTGAGCTATGGGTACCGAATGTGGCTGCCACTCCTACTGCGCTACTCTGGTTATGGCGCGTACTGTGCTGACTAAAGGTATTAGTCGCTGCCTCAACGCTCAGTGGACCTTCTATATTGAGCTCGACATCGTGCTTGGCTTCAATCTGAGAGCCGATGACAGCGAGGGTTGACGCGTCACCTAAACCCTTCATATCCAAGCGCACAGTGCCGCCAGCTTTGATCGCACTACCCAACGCTGTGGTGCTCAACTGGGTTTGCTGAAACTCCTGATGACTTTCACCTATCATAGCGCTGACGGTAACGCCGCCAGCAGCTTTTGGATCGGCTTTGATTGCATCGTAAGCATTTTTAGCCGCGAGCGCGCCAGCGCCAGCGGCTAAAACGTGCATGCGTGGATCACTCACTTGCGTGCTGGCTTGAAGCATTTGCTGGCCTGTTTGCGCAGCAGCAATCACTGGTGCGCTGACTGAGACGGTCAAGCCGGATTGATGCCATTCGTTATGCTGCCAGCGTCGGCCTTGTTCATAGACCGGAACGACGGTGCCTTTGAGTGCTTTCCCCTCGATATTACCCTCAGGCGCTACCAGTTGGCTGCCGCTTTGGTGATATTCGCGGCCCGCGATGGCTTGGATGTAACCTGAGACACTGCCAATAACGGTGCCTATATGCGGAGTGCTTTCGCCTTCAAATTCATCTTTTTGTTGGCGCTCGCCAATGGTAAAACCCAAACTGCCGCTGTCCAATAAGCCAGAGCGCTCTTTGACTGAATAATGGCTGGCTTTCTCAATCTGCTGCGCAGCGTTTAGGTTGATGTCATTGTCAGCGTACAAACCCACAGCGCGCATGCCAATGATATTTGAGCCCGTCACACTAAGATCATGCCCAGCCTCCATCTTGACGGTTTCGCCCGAGAGGGTACTGCCCAATGCTTGTTTTCTATACAGTTTGCTTTGCGTTAATTCACTCGAGGAAGAGAATAAATCACTGGATTCAGAATAGTGAGATTCGGCAAAATCGAGTTCTTCATGGGCTGCTGCCACGTTAATATCTCGATCCGCTTTGACAGAAAGCCCTTTGCCAGCATTCACATAAGCGCCAGCCGCACGGATATCCCGGCCTGCTTTAAGTTCAAGTGCTCCACCGGTTTGAATGAGAGAGCCGACTTCGGTATTTTTGCTTACGCTTAACCAATTACGCGTATCCCATTTCAGTTGGTGCTGAGCGCCTACCGTGGCCGTGCCTAACGTTAGATCACCTTTGGCTTCTAAACTAGCATTTTCATCCACCTTGATTTGAGTTGCTGCCAGATGAATGTCCGATTCGGCATACGCTTCTAACTGCTCGGCTTGGACCTGAGTGATGCCCTCTAGTGCCGTCTGGCTACCACTGGCGGCATGAGTCGTTTGGGTTTGGCTCTGGAGATGGATATCATGGCCGGCTTTTAGGATGATTTTTTTGACGGCAATTAACTGGCCAGCACGGCTATCGATGTCATTGTTAGCCTGCATCGATAGGGTGTCCAAACTGACGATTGCGCCGCGCTGGTTATCAATGTTGCGCGCATTGAGATTCACCTTACCGCGGCTGATCATCGTACCGGCATTTTTAAATGGGCGGTCGCTGTGTAGTTCAATGGCGTTGGCTGAAATCAGCGAGCCGCTCAGAGGGACCGGGTTGGCGTCGTTTTTAGCCAGATAGAGTTTGGGCATCATGACCGTGTGCTCTGAGCCATCGGGCAATTTGATGCTTTGATTCACCATCCAGACTGGACTTGCGGTTAAGGCGGCAATTTGCTGCGGCGTGGGCTCTATGCCGAGCGTCAGATTATGTTGCTTGGCCCAGTCTGCACCTCTATGCATTAAAGCTTTGAATTCAGTAATCGGGTTTCGATAGCCGGATAGATAGTAGTGACCCGTCAAACCGATAATCTGGTCACGAATCAGTTGCTGTTCATAAAAGCCATCCCCTAAGCGCTTGGGTACGCGTTGGGGGTCAAGATTGAGTAAATTCAGCAAGAAATTGCTAGAAACGGTATCGCTATTGCGCGTAAAACGGGAATCGGTTTGAATCAGATAGGGTTGATTTGGATCCCGCTGAAACTGCTGCAAGCCGCTATTTAAGAGTGGGCTCATACTCGTTAGCGCAGAGGTGTTGAGCGTCAATGCCGTAGAGGGCTCTTGGTGGGTAACCGCGGTCTGTTGTTGATAGCTTGCTACATTCAAATTGATCTGCTCTACCTTGCTCATATGGTAGGGGGTTTGGCCAAACCAATGGCGCTGAAAATACCGTTTAAACCCGCCTCGCCATTCTCTGTCTGACCATTCCGCGGTACCGATATCGGCGGTGACCTGCTGGCCCATCGCATCACGGTTGTCGATCTGTGCTGGCGCGCCATCAAAATCGCTCAGTGTTCCCCCCACTACAATCTGGCTTTTATCGTTGATCACCTGCCCTGACAATCGAATCGCACCCCCGGCTTGAATTTTACCGGGCTCGCTGTGGGCAACCACAGTCCTTGTTACCCTCTGGATATAGTTGTAGATGGTAAAAGCATGAAATCTAAAACCTGTGCTGCGAACAATGAAAGAGTCTCCGCTGCCGTGCTCCCATTCAAGTTCAGACCTATTATGGCGGTAGTCGGTATCGACCGGCTGAACATCTTGGATAGCCGGAGATTCGGCGATGGTTTGTTCTTGAGTCGTAAAGTGTGAATTTTCATTGACCAGCTCTTCTGCATGGATCGAGAGATCGCCTACCGCATCAATCGTCGATCCATGATTGAGGATATGCTCACTAATACCCCGTACTTTGAGCTGAGCATCAAGTTCACCGCCGATGGTCAGGGTACCGCCGCTATAAAACACACCATGTTTGAGATTTTTAACTTGTTTAGCGCCGATCTCGAGGCTGTTTTGTGCGAAGATCACGGCATTCTTATTGATCAAGCCATCCTGCACGCTTATTGAAATCGTATTGCCAGTAATCAAATACTCGGGGGTTTTAAACGGATTCGCCTGAAGAGACTCTTGTATCGACCTGAATAGGTCATGACTTAATTTAGCCAATGCGCTCAATAGAGCCTTTTTAGGCCCTTCAGCTATTTCAGACTCTTCAAGATCTTCAAGCCATTGACTTATACCGTTGCTTATCCCTCCAGCCTCGATCCAGACGTGCTCCCTACCGTGCAATGCGCCTTGGTTGTCCAGAACGATGGCCGCTTTTATTTTGAGCGATTGGTCCGAAAAAAATGTCCCACCCTCATCATTTGATATTTGAGGAGCGGTGACGGTAACAGAGCCTTTGCCACTGATCAAACCCAGCCCTTTTATTCCTCGGGAATTGCCGTTCACCATCGAGGCGCGAGCCACAATTTCAATCTGTCCTGTGCCATTATGAAGCAGTCGACCGGACGTATTGTCAATCGTGTCTGCCTGCAGATTCAATACGCTTTGACCCTCGCTAACTTCTATATGGCCCCACATATTGTTAAGTTCGTTACTCCTCAGAACAAGGTCCGAACTCGCTGTGATTTGCCCATTTGGATTGTCCAAAAGTTTTGCGTGAATCAAAAGCTTCTCTCTAGACTCAATCGTAGAAGACTTAGCATTGGTTAGGCTCTGTGCTGAACCTTTTGCTTTACCCTGGGCATTGAGGGCACCACCTATCGTCAATTCGCCATCGCTATGCACTAAGCCACGTTCTTGATTGTGTAGAGTCTGAGCTCCAATCGTAAGCTGACGGCGTGCCATGATCGCCCCAGCTTGATGTTCCTCTGTATCTTCTAGACCATCATTGATTAAGCTCTGCGCACTGATGGCTACCGTGCTGCCTTGAATCACCCCTTGGTTTTTGAGCTGCTCTTGGGTATTCAGCGTCAGAATGCGCCCGTCGATCAAGGCGTTTGCTTGATTCGTCAGGGTTTTCGCCTCCAGCGAAATATCGCGCTGAGCACGGAGTGTTCCGGTATTGTCTAAGCGATCAACTTCAAGTGTGAAATCACCGCCTGATTGAATCTGATGACTCGAGTTGTATAAGAGAGCCGCTTTAATTCTTAGGTGTTCACGCGCGTGTAATTTGGCATTCTTTGTGAATTTCAGCCACCCCGCGCTGACCTGGTTTAATTTGGACAGATTTTGCCCAGTCTGGATGCTCGCTGCTGGTTGAGTGGCAATCACCGGGACGCCTAACTTCGTATAATTAACTTGATGCTTGCCAGTGCTAATGTTAATGGTATTCGCCTGCAATTCTCCGTCTATTTTGATGGAATAGGCGATGAGATCAATTTGATCAAACTGCTTAAGCTTTGCGACACTGTTGATAGTAATTTGCCCTTTTTTGCTCACGAGAAATGCATCAAGGTTACCGTCGCTGCCTACCATAGGCTCACCCGCCGCAAATATAATGCGACTGGTATTGAGGAAATTGCATCCCCATAAATGAATGCCATTAGCATTGGAAAAGGCCAATTGGGCTCGTTGTCCTGCGATTTTTACGATGCCCTCGAGTTTGGATGGCCTGTACCCTATGGTCTTATTTAAGATCATCCGCACTGCAGGGCCATTATTTAGGACTATGCTTGAGGAGGTAACATCGAACTCTTGATACGAGTTATACGAGATGCCTGCTGAATTGGGCGGGGCAATATCGAGAGTGGGGGGATGCGTCGCCGTATGAGCATCCGTTGTGGTGTGCCTCTGCTCATTGGATGAAGTGGAGGCGGTGGGAACCTGTTGAGCCGATATCGCGTTAACTACTTTCAACATCATTAATACCCCCATTCAGAACTGGTAAACCAGTTTGAATGTTGTTCTGTGTCAGTCATTTAACCAAATACGAGCAATGCTCGCGGCGGAACATCAGAGGCCATGAATACAGCCCAAATAGGTTAAGCGTTGAATTAATCTAGCATCCACTGAGTAAAGCGTTCGATGGCCGAGCTATGCTTATCCATCCAGTACAAACCATCGTTAAGCAAGCCTTTTTTTAAATTGTCGGGATATGTTGCAAGTAGCTTTACATGCTGGGGATCGATATTGTTTTTTTTTCAAAATACTTGGTTCTAACGCGGCAGGTTGAGTAGGTGCAATCCCGTAGGGGATAAGGCGCGCCTGCCTTTCTGGGGCCGTAGCAAATTGGATAAATTGACGGCAAGCATCAACGTTAGGCGTTTCCTTTAAAATAGTCCAATTGTCATATGCGTAAATGTGTTGATCCCAGGAGAATGTAACGGGTGCGCCTGCTTCCATAGCGGATATGACAGAAGTGGAAAAAGCGGGGATCAAATGTACTTCCCCTGCTTTTAATAGATGTTCAGCCTGCGGGGCATTTTGCCACCAGATAGGGACATGTGACTTGATTCTATCTAGGCTACGAAATGCACGGTTAATTGCATCAACGCAAGAATATACTTCGCTCGGAGCCACACCATCAGCCATCAACGCTTCTTCAATAGTATCGAACGGGATTTGACGTAGACCGCGCAGGCCAGGAAATTTCTCCACATTCCAAAAATCCCCCCACGTTCTCGGCATAGAGCGTCCTTTAAAAACATCCGTCCGATACGCAAGCACTGTAGAGTAAACGTTCATCCCAACACCGCATGTTGATAAAGCCTGCGGCATAATGGTTTTTACAACATTATCATCCTCGAGTTTATGCGGTTCCAGGTAGCCTAACTGGCTAAGGATTGGCACTGCTCTACTACCTAAACACGCCATGTTCCAATGATATGTCCCCGTCTTGACCATCGTTTTAATTTCCGCGATAGGTTCCACATTTGACGGAATGCCCGTTACTTTAATACCGGTTTCTTGTGTAAAAGGTTCAAAAAGTATTTTGGTATAAGCGATGTGACTCTTCCCGCCCGAGGTGCGGATAACAATTTCCTGATTTTTTGGAGAGGTGAGTTTCTGATTAATTTTTCGAGAAGTCATAATGAATGGAATGGAAGCTGCTGTTATCCCCGCAGCCGCTACTGCCTTAATCATGTTGCGGCGGTTATTGTTAGGCTTATTTTGATCGTCCATTTACGTCCCTGATGTTGATGGAACAGAATAAATTTCTGGTGTTTCCCTGAAAACAGATAATCCTATGCGGAGCAATTTAAGTAAGTGTTCCATAGCTGGAAAAAGTGGCTTACCGCGTCTAGTAATTAAAGACAGATCGATAGAATTGAAAACGGGATGGTCTATTTCTAATGCAATTAAATCCCCTCCTTGAATTTCCTCGCGTGCCGAGAAAGTCGACATAAATACGGTACCTGGGTTGGTATAGACAAATTTCTTGCGGGCTATCGTTGAGTTACTCACAAGCGCCGGGGAAGGGAGCATAATTTTTTCAGAACGTGCGACCGATTCAACTGTCCGCAATAACATCCCCGAGGCTGGCAGCGTAAACGGGTAGCCCATCGCTTCTGAAAAAGTCACTTTATGCCTATCGGCTAACGGATGATTTTTACTAACTAACATGCGTAAAGGTAAAGACACATGCGCATGACGTTGTATATCGGGAACCTCGGGGCAGATGTGGGCTATTCCTATATGGGAACTATCTTCGAGGATTTGATGAACTATTTTGGGGGATTCAAATATTTCTTCGATATGGAGATTGATATTCGGATACTGACAACGAAAATCTTCTAATACACCCATAAGCGCGCCTACAAAAGTAGAGGGTATAGCAAGGTTAATACTTCCTCCTCGCATGCTGCGCACATCCTGTAATTCTTTCTCTAAAAATTCCTGCAATTCACGGCTTCGGCGGCAATATTCAAGTAGCACCTCCGCTCCTCGAGTCGGTATAACTTCACGGACACCAGGATGGCGCACGAATAATTGGCATTCTATTTCTTCCTCTAACAACTGAATCTGCCGCGTAACCACGGATGAGTACGAATCTAAATACTCTGCGGCTTTGCGAATTTTTTTATGGGAATAAACCGCTTGAAAGTAAGACAGCCCCTTTGGATTGATGATCACTGCCTCTCCCCCTTACAGAATACCTCGCATTGAAAAGTAACTCGCTTAACATCAAATGAATTATAGAGCTGGCAACGAAAATCTAATGCTGCTTGTTTGTTTTTTAATGCTGCTTAATAAATTTTAGACAGTGTAATCTGAAGAGAAAAAATCCAATAACTGGTTAAATATACAGTTGTATAAAAGAAACAAATTTTTCTCTATTGATTAATTGAAAATTAAACTTTGCGTATTAAATTGATTTAAGTATTTTAAGAATAATGAAAATCTCAATTAATCTAGGAGCACACAACTTTAAAAACGCATTTAATTGCTCATTAGATCAGCAGCAATAAAAATTACGCTTGTTATTTTTTATATATTCTATACCGATCACACTAGCATCGGAATCATTTTCGGAGATAAAAATGTTTCCGACACAACATGATCTCAATAGCTCGTGCTTCGACTACACAACGCCATAGAAAAATGTCTTTGCTTTTTTAGGAAGATTAAAAATTTTTGGGCGCGTCTTCGGTAGCACGTGTGCGATGAATAGATCTAATCTAGGAGACGTAAAAAATGAGCATTTCTTCTGCTGAGAGTAGTGTTTTGACAAATAAAAGGTGGCGATATTTTCTACAGGGACATAAAACTGGTATGTTTCGCTTCCCGTTTGGTTGCCTTCAATGGCAGAAAATAATGAGTCTGCGCATCGGCATTATTCCATTGCCGGTTTATAGTGTTATTCTTATTTGTTTGGGCATCCTTTTAGCCTTTGGAAAAGTCTCCGGCGATATTTCAATCATGGTCGCGCTACTTGCCGCATGTGGCTTTACCTGTGCCGAAATAGGAGCGCGTATTTCAGGGTTAAGGCAAATAGGCGGGCCTGTTATCGTGAGCATCTTCCTTCCCGCCTATCTAGTTCATTACAAATTTTTACCGGCTGAATTAGTCGGATCAATTAGCGATTTCTGGCACACAACCAAGTTTGTCTATTTATTTACTGCCTGTGTGATCGTTGGCAGTATTCTTAGCATGGACCGCCAAGCCCTTATCACTGGCATCGTTAAGATTTTTATCCCCCTTGGTGTAGGTTCTGCCATTGCGGCAATAGTTGGAACACTGACCGGTATGGCCTTTGGGCTAAGTGCACACTACACATTTTTTTATATCGTTATCCCCATTATGGCGGGCGGCATTGGTGAAGGCGCTATCCCTCTCACCCTTGCTTATGGCGAGATTTTGACTATTCCACAAGAACAGATATTCGCTCAAGTCGTACCGGCTATCGTGCTGGGAAACTTGGTGGCGATTATCTGCGCAAGCCTGCTTAATCAATTGGGTAAGCGTTATGCGCGATATAACGGGCAAGGGCGTTTATACGACGCTGAAGATGGTATGCCAGCAGAGCCTATCAATACCTCATCGGCCAAGGTTGAGCACATCGCAGCCGCGGGGATGGTTGCGATCGCTTTCTATATCGTAGGCATCGTCGCCCATAAACTGATTGGCTTACCCGCGCCCGTCGCCATGCTATTTCTTGTTGTGCTAGTCAAACTTATTTATGCGATCTCACCCAAATTAGAAAATGGTGCTCGCACTGTTTATAGTTTCTTCTCTAAAGCGATGACGTATCCCTTGCTATTTGCCATTGGGGTAACTACCACTTCTTGGGCTGATTTAATGGCAGCTTTCAACTTAGCCAACATCGTTACAATCTTAGTAACAGTCGTTACGCTTACTACAGTCGGTTTTTTCGTAGGGAAATGGATCGGTTTATATCCAATTGAAAGTGCGCTTATTAATACTTGCCACAGTGGCATGGGAGGCGTTGGCGATATTATTGCGATTCTGACTTCTGCACACCGACTAGAACTGATGCCGTTTGCGCAAATAGCCACTCGCCTACGGGGGGCGCTGACTATTACTGCAGCAATTATTTTACTAGGCATAATTTCGTAAGATTTTTATTTAAATGACGATGCGATCTATTTTTCTTTCCATACTATTATGTATTTTTCCTTTTATAGGCTGTGGTGGTGATAATCCTAGCCACGGAGAACAGGCGCTCATGCCTGGAAAAAATAAAAATGCGAAAAAGTCCTTAGCGGAGCTTGCAGACGAATTAAGCAAAGTGAAAGTAGAAGATTATGGCCGTGCTGTGCATGATAGAGCAGTAGACTTAGGAGAGATCGCACGTAACTTAGAAAAAATTATGCTAGAACCAACTGGGAGGATCGCAAGTAGAACCTTATTGCTGATGGAGCGTTTAATAAACGTAATCCATTCTTATCCAAGTGTGGAAAATAAGAGTTATATTTTAAATGACATTTCAAAAAAGACGGAAGAATTGAAAGAGGAAATAACTGGGAATATAGAATAAATTATAGGAAATTAAAAAATATATTAAATTAAATTTTTAATAAAAAACTATTAGTTTGAAGTGATCATCAAATATTTTGGCTGGTATGTGTAAAAACTTGATGGTCACTTCAGATGGCGCAATAAATAAATATCGAAGTGATCCTACTGAAATCTTATTTTTAAATTACTTCAAAAAGCGTATGGGTATAATTGGATAATCTGTTTTTAAATACACGTTTGGTTTCATCTGCGCAGATAATCATCCACGCTTCAGAGGTTATTTGTACACCATCTTTTTTTGCTTCTGCAAGAATATTTTTTATATTTTTAATTGAAGCGTGCAAAAGCTTATTAAGCGGTAACGTTTGGCCGTGCCTAATCATATCCGCAGCCTGCTCTAGTTCAATAGACAAGCCGTGCCGGAATCGTTCTAAGTTTTCTATTTCTTCTGTGGTTAATGCGTTCATTACATTCTCCTTGTGAAAATTATTTTTACTTTTTTCAAGGATGGAAGAATATGTGCTGTAGGTCTGACTACACAATATGCCGCATGGCATAAGGTTTTACCTTTAGGATTTATGAATGGTGGCTCCGCTTTGGATAGCGGCCAGATTCTGGCTCGCCTTGTACCTCGATGCGGGTTCTACATTACCCTGTTCGCCTCATTGAGATGATTTCGTAAAGGCTAAGTTTTTCTCATCTATGGATGGTCGATTGAGGATTTCAAACGACAGCTTTATGCCGATATTATTTTGTGGTTGCGAGGCAGATTCGAATCCTAGTAAGATAGAGATATTCCTACTAATAATTGAAGCAAACGCAGTACATTTTGTAATGTAGGTATCTTAATTAATAAACCCTGGAAAGCCTTATAAATACGTTATGTGTGAATCCCCCTCTCTCCGCCAGTTATAGTGCAACGTCATCAAGCCTTAACAAAAAATACAAGTATTTAAAAGGGTTGACGGGGTTTTTGTTGCAAATAATGCCCAGGTTTGACAAGGGGCAGCTAGTGCAAATTGTGGGTAACTTTCAGACTTTGCTCCTCTTGACGCTTTAGGACGAACAACTCACTTGGAGCGAGCTTGCCCAAGCAGGAGGCAGCTGTGCATACGCCTCATACTCTGGCAAGGCATTGAAGGGGCGACGCAGCACATTCAATAATCGCTCAACTTCAGAGAAGTCTTTTTCTTGAGCAAGCTCGATTGCCTGCTCGACTAAATGATTACGCAAAATATATTGAGGGTTCACGCAGTTCATCGCGCTAGCACGTTGGCTATCATCGCGGCCTTCATATGCTAGGCGCGCACGGTAGGTTTGTAACCAGGCATGAAAAGCTGCGCAATCAGTAGTAAAAAGAGAGCTTACGCTTGCATCATCGCGTGTATCGTGTTGACAAATTTGGGCAAGCCGGCGAAAGGTCAACGTAAAGTCTGCGCGGTTCTCATGCATTATTTTAAGCAGCTGATCGATTAATCCAGCGTCGCCATCATGCCGGCGCGCTAAGCCTAATTTGGCGCACATCCTTGCTTGCAATGACTGCATGAAGCGAGGCTTGAACTCGCCAAGAACAGCTCTTATTTCCTCGAGAGCATCTTGCTTGCCGCTGGCACTCTGAATTTCTATGCTGATGATGGGTAGCAACGCTTGTGCCAGGCAAAATAGGTTCCAATAGGCGATTTCTGGCTGCTTTTGATAAGCATAGCGCCCTGTTGTATCTGAATGATTACAGATATGGTCAAAGTTGAAGCTATCGATAAAACCATAAGGGCCATAATCAATGGTTAAACCCAGTATCGACATATTATCGGTGTTCATCACGCCATGGCAAAAGCCAATTGCCTGCCAGTGCGCAATCAGATCTGCCGTGCGCCACGTGACTGCTTTAAGCAAGGCGAGATAAGGCGTATCGGTGTTGTCGCAATCAGGATAATGACGCGTAATGATATGTTTGGCGAGCAGTGCAATCAGATCAGGGCGGTTAAGTGCATAAAAATGCTCAAAATGGCCAAAGCGCACAAAGCTTGGGGCAATGCGGGTGGTAATGGCGGCTGTTTCAACGCATTCACGACGCACGGGTAAATCTGAACCGATGACACACAATGCACGTGTAGTAGGCACACCAAGATAATGCATTGCCTCGGAACATAAAAATTCACGGATAGAAGAGCGTAGCACTGCGCGCCCATCGCCCATTCTGGAATAGGGCGTAGGTCCCGTTCCTTTTAATTGAACTTCATAATGGCTTTGACCATGCTCAATTTCACCAAGGTTCAGCGCACGGCCATCGCCAAGTTGGCCCGCCCAGATACCGAATTGATGGCCTGCATACACAGTTGCGAAAGGCATTTTTTTAGATGTCCCAGACAGAGCGTTGCCGGCGAACCAGGCAACAAAAGCGGGGTCATGCGCAATGCGAGCTTCGAAGCCCAATAGCGCTGCTGCATCTGCTGAAAAGCCAACGAGATAAGGATTAGGAACAGGCGTCGCTGGCACCTTTGTATAAAAATCAGGGCCAAGTGATAGAAAGCTATCTGGCAAAGATTGCTTGAATGTGTCAGCTAAATTAGAAATATCGACTGTATCAAGAGAAGTTGGCATGTTGAAAAATAGCGAAATCGAGTCGCCAACGGTGCGATTAGTACAGATTAGGGCGCTTTTGAAAAAAACTGTAGGAAATCTCAGCCTGAATCAATCTATCGATGGCCAGATAATGGCCCTCTCCCTGAAGAAGGAAGCGATCTATCTAATTCGCTGTCAAAAGCACCAACTCCCCTTTTGTATGCGAAAGACGATAAAAAAGCAAGGTTTTTGCATATGACTCGGGTACTATCGGAACGTCATGCGTTGAACTCCAGCACAGAGCCGCTTTATATTCCCCGTCTTTTTTTCGCCTCCACTGGAGAACGGGCCCATCCCTACAACCTGTCACCAAATAGTTGCCACTGGCAGCCGCTTTCCAGGCGAGACTCATGGTTGCCGGAGGCGAACTGCTATGAAATTCCTAATACTTTTCTAAATAGATTTGCAAGACCCGCTCTTCATCTTTTATAAAGCTTACACACTCCTCATGTCGTCCGATTCTCACTTATGATTTGTGTTGCTGTAGCACACTAGCGCAATCGCCCCGGACCTCGCCGTCAAAAATTGACAGTCGCGCGACTCACTTTTACAATGGACCGTGTGGCGTTGGTAAGCACGATATAAAAGCTTCGCACACCAACGCTTCATGCAAATCACGAACGGAGCACTAGAAAAATGAAACCCAGCGTCTCGGGTGAACATTATCCGTTTCCCTTTTTCCGTCTTTTTTAGCCCGCGGGCCGGTGCTGTCGGCTTGCAGAGTTCTTTTCACGCCCTGGCTTATTGGCCGTGCACAATGGGTCTGCCCATGTCTGCGATTGAGATGACACTCATGAGCACATGGGATGCGGTCTTTGATCGGTTGATCTGTTGATCGCGCATTAAAGCGGTTACGCGAACTAGCGGCACGACCCTTGGGGCAAGACGATGTGGGGCGGTGACGAAACGTGTCCCCCAAACCTAGACGACACAGGCGGGATATATTGTCATTGCCCGCATGGAGTAGTGATACGGACTCGGGAAAGGTAGGGGATGACGGTCTTAAGCTCTATTATCTAGAATCTGGATTGGAGGATGATGATGTCTGCTTGTGTTACGTCTTTTATTACTTATCCGTTATCGGCCGCGCAAACCGAGATCTGGCTTGCCCAGCAACTGCATCCGGACAGCCCTGTCTACAACATTGCGCAATACACGGTGATCGAAGGTGCCGTTGAGCCTGCTCTATATGAAGCGGCAGTGCGGCAGGTGATCGGTGAGGCGGACAGCCTGCGCTTGCAATTTGGCGAAAGTGATGAAGGTCTACGGCAGTCTATCGGCTCACCGGAAGCATCCGTGCCGTTGCTTGATTTCAGCGCACAAACCAACCCCCCGGCGGCCACTGAAGCCTGGATGCGCGCCGATTATGAGCGACCCGTGGATATATTACGCGGGCCGCTTTTTCAGTACGCACTGTTGAAAGTCGCGCCCGAGCAATTTATTTCGTATCAGCGCAGTCACCATATCATGGTGGATGGATATGGCGGCGCACTTATCGCGCAACGCGTCGCGCAAGTGTATAGCGCGATGTGTGCGGGGATTGAGCCGCCGCCGTGTGCTTTTGGTTCGGTACAGCAGCTGTTGGAAAGCGATGCGCGCTACCAAAAATCTGCCCAACGGGCACGGGACGAAGCATATTGGCTTAAGCGCTGCACGGCTTGGCCCGAGCCAGCCACACTGGCAAGCCGCAGCGCGCCCGCATTACAGCATCGGCTGCGTCAGACGACTTATCTAGCGGCCCAAACAGTGGGGGACTACGCGTCGGATGCAGGCCGGCTGGCCCAGTTGCTGACCGCCGTGCTGGCCGCGTATCTGTATCGCATGACCGGCGCACAGGACGTGGTATTGGGCTTTCCGGTAACCGCCCGCCTGGGCGCTGACCGGCACATTCCTGGTACCCTCGCGAACGCTGTGCCACTTCGGTTCACGGTGCACCCGGAAATGACCCTGTCGTCTTTGATGCAGCAGGCCGCGCAGGAGATCCGACGCGGCTTCCGGTATCAACGCTACCCGAGCGAAGCGCTGCGGCGCAAACTTGGACTGGCCCCAGGCCAACTGCTGTTCAGCACTGGGGTTAACGTGATGCCGTTTGACTACGGTCTGTCTTTTGGCGAACATGCGTCAACGAACCATAATCTGCTTAATGGGCCGGTCGAAGATCTGATGCTGGGGGTGTATCCGCTGCCGGACTGCAGTCAAGTACGGATTGACTTTAATGCGAATCCCGCATGCTACTCCATGGAGGAGCTGGTTGCGTATCAGCGCCGGTTTGTCCAGTTTCTGGAAGCGCTTGCGGCCGACGCTACGCAGCCCATCGGCGGCGTCGAGCTGCTGGATGCCGAGGAGCGGCATCGACTGCTGGTCGAGTGGAACACGACACAGCAGGATTATCCTGCGCACCAATGCATCCATCAGCTGTTCGAAGCGCAGGTGGCGCGCACGCCCGAGGCGACGGCGCTGGTGCATGAGGATCAAACACTCAGCTATGTACAGTTGAATGCACAGGCCAATCGCCTGGCGCATCGGCTGATCGAGTTGGGGGTACAGCCCGATGCGCGAGTGGCGATCTGCGTGGAGCGTAGTCCCGCGATGGTGGTGGGGCTACTGGCGATCTTGAAGGCGGGCGGCGCCTATGTGCCGTTGGACCCGGCATATCCGGGCGAGCGGCTCACGCATATTTTGGCCGATGCCGCGCCCGAGATTGTGCTGGCCGATGCGGCGGGCCGCGCCGCGCTCGGTGACGTGGCGCTCGCGTCCCGTACCGTACTCGACCCGACTGTGCTGCCGGATCGGCTGGACACGAATCCGTCGGTGCCGGGCCTGACGGCCCGTCATCTCGCGTATGTGATCTATACATCTGGCTCCACCGGCATGCCGAAGGGCGTGATGGTCGAGCACCAGTCGTTGGCTAATCTATACAGCGCATTGCAGCATGCTGTATTCGCTCGCTGTCCAATGCATGCTAGGGTGGGCTTGAACGCCAGTATTGTATTTGACGCATCGTTGCAAAGCGTGCTCAGTCTGCTGAATGGGTGCACGCTCATGCCGATTCCGCAACCTATACGAGCCGATGGTGCCGCTTTACTCCAATGGCTCGCGGCTACAAACGTCGACGTGTTGGATTGCACACCGCTCCAGCTTGAGATGTTGCTGTCAGCGGATTTGCTCAAGCACCCACGCGCATTGACCTTGCTCGTTGGGGGCGAATCAATTGCTGCCCCTACTTGGCAGGGACTGGCCAATGCGCCACACTTGACGGTCTATAATGTTTACGGTCTGACCGAATGCACGGTGGATGCGACGCTTGCTGAGCTGAAACCGACCCAAATGCTACCCACCATTGGCCGGCCAATCGCAAACACACGGATTTACCTGCTAGACGCACACGGACAGCCGGTGCCATTGGGCGCGGTGGGTGAACTGTACATTGGCGGGGCCGGTGTCGCGCGTGGCTATCTGAATCGCCCGGAACTGACCGTCGAGCGGTTCGTTCCCGATCCGTTCTGCGACTGCGAGGATGCGCGGATGTACAAGACGGGAGATCTGGCCCGCTACCGGCTCGACGGCAATCTCGAGTACCTCGGCCGCAACGACCATCAGGTCAAGCTCCGTGGCTTTCGGATCGAGCCTGGTGAGATTGAGGCGCGCCTCGTCACGCATCCGGCCGTGCGCGAAGCCGTTGTGCTCGCACTGGGTGAGGCCAGCGACAAGCGGCTCATTGCCTATGTCGTGGCCGAGCCCGATGAACTACTCGCGAGCACGCTGCGCGCGCACGTTGCAGCCGGCCTGCCCGAGTATATGGTGCCGGCCGCGTTCGTGCGGCTCGACGCGTGGCCGTTGACGCCGAGCGGCAAGCTGGACCGGCGCGCGCTGCCGGCGCCGGACGCCGATGCGTTCGCGCAGCAAGCGTACGAGGCGCCGCAAGGCGAGTGCGAGACCGCGCTCGCGGCGATCTGGTCCGAGCTGCTCGGCGTCGAGCAGGTTAGCCGGCACGACAGCTTTTTCGCACTCGGTGGCCATTCGCTGCTCGCCGTACGGCTCATCGAGCGTTTGCGGCGTCTGGGGCTAGGGTTGTCCGTGCGTGCGCTGTTTGACACCCCGACGCTCAGCGCGTTGGCCCAAGCGCTGGGCCAGTTTCGCGACGTGACGGTGCCGCCCAACGTCATTACGCCCGAGACCACCGCGCTGACGCCATCGATGTTGCCACTGATTGACCTGACGCAGGCCGACATCGACCGGATTGTCGGGCAGGTGCCGGGTGGCATCGCGAATCTCCAAGATATCTATGCGCTCTCGCCGTTGCAGGACGGCATCCTGTTTCACCATCTGCTGGCAAGCGAAGGCGATCCGTATTTGCTGATCGGCCAACTGGCCTTTGATAGCCGGGCGCGGCTCGATCAGTATCTGGGCGCCGTCCAGCAGGTTATCAACCGGCACGACATTCTGCGCACCGCATTTGTGTGGCAAGGGGTGTCGACACCCGCGCAGGTGGTCTGGCGTCATGCGCTGCTGTCGGTGACCGAGCTTGTGCTGGAGGCTGCCGATGGGCCGATCGCTGAACAATTGGCGCGGCGCTTCGATCCCCGCCACTTTCGTCTGGATTTGACCCAGGCGCCGCTGCTGCGCTTTGTGATTGCGCAAGACGCTGATGGCCGCTGGCTGCTCGTCCAACTGCTGCACCATCTGGTGAGCGATCATTCGGCGCTGGAAGTCCTGCACACCGAGGTGCAGGCGTTCATCGAAGGCCGGGGCGAGACACTGCCGGCAGCGCAGCCGTTCCGTCATCTGGTCGCGCAAGCGCGCCTGGGCGTGAGTCAAGCCGAGCATGTGCGTTTTTTCACCGAGTGGCTCGCGGACGTGGACGAACCCACGTTGCCGTTCGGTCTTACGCAGGTGCATCGCGACGGCGCGCACGTGCACGAAGCGCAGCGGATGTTGCCGCCGGCATTGAACGATCGGCTGCGCGCGCAGGCCAGACGCCTGGGTGTGAGCCTGGCCAGCCTGTGTCATCTGGCGTGGGCGCAGGTGCTCGCGTGCGCGAGCGGTCAGCCGCGGGTGGTGTTCGGCACGGTGCTGTTCGGGCGGATGCAGGCGGGTGACGGCGCCGACAGCGCGATGGGGCTGTTTATCAATACGCTGCCGCTGCGCGTGGAGCTCGACGGCAGCGTTGAGCACAGCGCGCGCGACACGCATGCGCGGCTGGCGGCGCTACTCGAACATGAGCATGCGTCGTTGGCGCTGGCGCAACGCTGCAGCGGGGTGCCGACGGGCGCGCCGCTGTTCAGTGCGCTGCTCAATTACCGGCACAATGTTCCCTCGGGCGAGCGCGGCGGGCTAGCAGGCGTCGAGCTACTGAGTGCAGAGGAACGCACCAATTATCCGTTGCTGCTGTCGGTGGAGGACTTCGGGCAGGCGCTGGGGCTGACGGCGCAGGTGGTGGAGTCGCTGGATCCCGCTCGGGTGTGTGGTTATATGCAGCAGGCGCTGGCAAGCCTGGCCGAGGCGCTCGAGGCGACACCCGAGCGGCCGGTGCGGCAGTTGGAGGTATTGCCCAACGCGGAGCGGACCTTACTGCTGCAGACATGGAATGCGACGCAACAGGATTATCCTGCGCACCAATGCATCCACCAGTTGTTCGAAGCGCAGGTCGCGCGCGCGCCTGAGGCGACGGCGTTGGTGTATGAGGATCAAACGCTCAGCTACGCACAGTTGAATGCACAGGCTAATCGCCTGGCGCATCGGCTGATCGAGTCGGGGGTACAGCCCGATGCGCGCGTGGCGATCTGTGTGGAGCGGAGTCCGGCGATGGTGGTGGGGCTACTGGCGATCCTGAAGGCGGGCGGCGCCTATGTGCCGCTGGACCCGGCGTATTCGGGCGAGCGGCTCGCGCATATTCTGGCCGATGCCGCGCCCGAGATTGTGCTGGCCGATGCGGCGGGCCGCGCCGCGCTCGGTGACGTGGCGCTCGTGTCCCGTACCGTACTCGACCCGACTGTGCTGCCGGATCGGCTGGACACGAATCCGTCGGTGCCGGGCCTGACGGCCCGTCATCTCGCGTATGTGATCTATACATCTGGCTCGACCGGCACGCCCAAGGGCGTGATGGTCGAGCATGCACAGGTTGTCCGTCTGTTTGACGCGACCCAATCTTGGTATCACTTTGACCAGCATGATATCTGGTGCCTGTTTCACTCCTTTGCTTTCGATTTCTCTGTTTGGGAGATCTGGGGAGCATTGCGTCATGGTGGCAAGCTCATCATCGTTCCCCATCAGATTGCTCGTTCACCACAAGACTTCCACCGGTTGGTCTGTGAACAGGGTGTCACCGTATTGAATCAGACCCCGAGTGCGTTCAAGACATTTATCGCCAGCCAAGCGCAAAACACATTACGGGATCAATTACGCTATGTGATTTTTGGTGGAGAAGCGTTGGAGCCTTCCATCTTGCAAACGTGGTATGCGACACGCGCAGAGCAGACTCCGCAATTGGTAAACATGTATGGAATTACAGAAACGACTGTGCATGTGACCTACCGGCCGCTTCGATCCCAGGACAGCACTCAAGTTGGCAGTCCGATGGGCGTGCGGATTCCGGATTTGAAGGTTTATTTGCTCGATGCATACGGACAGCCGGTGCCATTGGGCGCGGTGGGCGAACTATACGTCGGTGGCGCGGGCGTCGCGCGCGGCTATCTGAACCGGCCCGAGTTGACCGCCGAGCGCTTTGTGCGCGATCCGTTCTCGGACAAGGATGACGCACGGATGTACAAGACGGGCGATCTGGCGCGTTATCAGCCCGATGGCAATTTGGAGTTCATCGGCCGTAACGACCATCAGGTCAAGCTGAGGGGCTTTCGTATCGAGCTGGGTGAGATCGAGGCGTGTCTGGCGCAGCACCCGCAAGTGCGCGACGCGGTGGTGCTGGCGGTGGGCGACGGCGGCGACAAGCGCCTGGTCGCCTATGTGGTGGCTGAGCCGGATGATGCGCTGGCCAGCACGCTGCGCGCACATGTCGCCGCAACCTTGCCCGAGTATATGGTGCCGGCCGCGTTCGTGCAGCTCGACGCGTTGCCGTTGACGCCGAACGGCAAGCTGGACCGGCGTGCGCTACCGGCGCCAGACGCCGATGCGTTCGCGCATCAAGCATACGAGGCGCCGCAAGGCGAGCTCGAGACCGCGCTCGCGGCAATCTGGTCTGAACTACTGGGCGTCGAGCAGGTCAGCAGGCATGACAGCTTCTTCGCGCTCGGCGGGCATTCGCTGCTCGCCGTGCGACTGATGAACCGGGTGGCCGCGCTCGGCGCCGACTTGCCACTCGCGGCGCTATTCGCCGCGCCCACGCTGGCCGGGTTCGCCGCCGCGCTCAACGCGCAGCGCACGCCAGACAGCGCCGCGCTGCCCGCGATCTCACCCCTCTCCCGCGAGGGGGCGCTGCCGCTGTCGTTCGCGCAGCAACGGCTGTGGTTCCTCGCGCAGTTCGACGGCGTGAGCGCCACGTATCACATCCCGTTCGCGCTGCGCGTGCGGGGGCCCTTGAACCGGCTCGCGTGGCAGCAGGCGCTGGATGCGCTATGGGCCCGTCACGAAGCGCTGCGCTCGGTCTTTTTGAGCGTGGACGGCCAGCCGCAGGTACGGCTGCTGCCCGCCGAGGTGGGCATGCCGCTGAACTGGCACGATTGGCGTAAAGTGAGTGATGCCGATGCGCAACTGGCACTGTTCTGTGCCGAGGAAGCGCACGCGCCGTTCGATCTGACGCATGGCCCGCTGGTCCGCGCAAGCGTGATCCAGCTGGCCGACGATGCGCACGTACTGCTGCTCACGCAGCACCATATCGTCTCGGATGGCTGGTCGACCGGGGTGCTCGTGCGCGAATTTGGTGCGCTGTACCGCGCGGCCTGTGACGGCCAAGCCGATCCGCTGCCACCGCTGGCGATCCAATATCCGGATTATGCGGCCTGGCAACGGCAGTGGCTCTCGGGCGAGCGGCTTGAGGCCCAAAGCGACTACTGGCGCACGACGCTGGCCGACGCGCCAGTGCTGCTCGAGTTGCCCACGGACCATCCCCGCCCGGCGCAGCAATCGTTTGCTGGCGCGCGGGTGCCCATTTATATCGATGCGTCCACGACGCGCGCGCTCAAGCGTTTGAGCCACACGCACGGCGCGACACTGTTCATGACGGTACTCGCGGCGTGGAGCGCGGTGCTCTCGCGCTTGTCGGGCCAACCCGATCTGGTGATCGGCACGCCAAGCGCGAACCGGGGGCACACCGCGATCGAACCGTTGATCGGCTTCTTTGTGAACACGCTGGCGTTGCGCCTGGATCTGTCAGGCGAGCCGCGTCTGGCGCACCTGCTCGAGCGGGTGCGACGCACGACATTGGACGCGCAAGCGCATCAAGATCTGCCGTTCGAGCAGGTGGTGGAAATCGTGCAGCCGCCGCGCCAGCTCGCGCATACACCGCTGTTTCAGGTGATGTTCGCGTGGCAGAACAACGAGACCGAAGCGTGGGACCTGCCCGGTCTTAGTGCGCTGCCGCTTGCGCTGGAATATGACGTGGTCAAGTTCGATCTTGATCTGAACTTGTATGAGGCGGGCGAGGAGATCGTTGGCAGTCTGAGCTATGCGACGGCGTTGTTCGAGCGCGCGACGATCGAACGGCACGTGGGATATCTGCAGGCGATGCTGCAAGCGATGGCGGCCGACGCGCAGCAACCGGTGGCTTGCGTCGAACTGCTCGCGCCGGCCGAGCGGACCTTACTGCTGCAGACATGGAACGCGACGCAACAGGATTATCCTGCGCACCAATGCATCCACCAGCTGTTCGAAGCGCAGGTGGCGCGCACGCCCGAGGCGACAGCGCTGGTGTACGAGGATCAGACGCTTAGCTACGCACAGTTGAATGCACAGGCCAATCGCCTGGCGCATCGGCTGATCGAGTTGGGAGCGCAGCCCGATGCGCGAGTGGCGGTCTGTGTGGAGCGTAGTCCCGCGATGGTGGTGGGGCTACTGGCGACTCTGAAGGCGGGCGGCGCCTATGTGCCGTTGGACCCGGCGTATCCGGGCGAGCGGCTCACGCATATTCTGGCCGATGCCGCGCCCGATATCGTGCTGGCCGATGCGGCGGGCCGTGCTGCGCTTGGCGACGTGGCGCTCGCCGGGCGCACGGTGCTCGATCCGAATGCGTTACCGGAGCGGGCGGACACGAATCCGTCGGTGCCGGGCCTCACGGCCCGCCATTTGGCGTATGTGATCTATACGTCCGGCTCGACCGGCACGCCTAAGGGGGTAAGCGCGACCATCGGGGGACTGACTAACCGCCTGCTGTGGTTTGTCCTGAATGTGGTGAAAGAGGCGCCGGTCACTGCATTGAAGACGAGTATTGGCTTCGTAGACTCGGTCACCGAGGTACTTGGGGCGTTGCTCGCTGGCGGCATGTTGGTTGCGTTCGACAATGCTACGGTTAAAGACGCGTCCTTATTCGCGCGACGTTTAAGGCAGACTGGCGTGTCCCATTTGGTCGTCGTGCCATCGTTGCTCAAAGCTTTTTTGGAAGGGGAAAAGGATCAGCTCGACATGCTACGAATACTCGTATGCAGTGGCGAGCGGCTAGCGCCCGAGTTGGCACGGCAGGTTGTCACCACATGGCCGAGCATTCGGTTGCTAAATTTTTATGGATCGTCGGAAGTTAATGGCGACGTCACGTTCTATGAATACGGCTGTGTGGACCAAGTACCGCCACAGGCAGTCATTGGGCGGCCCATCGCGAACACCCAAATCTACATTCTCGACCGCCACGGCCAGCCAGTGCCAGTAGGCGTGGTCGGAGAAATCCATATCGGCGGTGCAGGTGTGGCTCGAGGCTATCTGAACCATCCCGCACTGACGGCGGAACGCTTCGTGGTTAACCCGTTTCAAGGCGACAGTCAGGAACGAATGTACAAGACGGGTGACCTAGGCCGTTGGCTGGCGGACGGCAATCTCGAGTACTTGGGCCGCAACGACCATCAGGTCAAGCTCCGGGGTTTTCGCATCGAACTGGGCGAAATCGAAGCGTGTCTGGCGCAGCACCCGCAGGTGCGCGACGCGGCCGTGTTTGCGCTGGGCGACGACGGCGACAAACGTCTGGTGGCCTATGTGGTGGCGCCCGCCGATGACGCGCTGGCCAGCACGCTGCGCGCGCATGTGGCCGCAGCACTGCCCGAGTACATGGTGCCGGCCGCATTTGTGCGGCTCGACGCGTGGCCGTTGACGCCGAACGGCAAGCTGGACCGGCGCGCGCTGCCGGCGCCGGACGCCGATGCGTTCGCGCAGCAAGCGTACGAGGCGCCGCAAGGCGAGTGCGAGACCGCGCTCGCGGCGATCTGGTCCGAGCTGCTCGGCGTCGAGCAGGTTAGCCGGCACGACAGCTTTTTCGCACTCGGTGGCCATTCGCTGCTCGCCGTACGGCTCATCGAGCGTTTGCGGCGTCTGGGGCTAGGGTTGTCCGTGCGTGCGCTGTTTGACACCCCGACGCTCAGCGCGTTGGCCCAAGCGCTGGGCCAGTTTCGCGACGTGACGGTGCCGCCCAACGTCATTACGCCCGAGACCACCGCGCTGACGCCATCGATGTTGCCACTGATTGACCTGACGCAGGCCGACATCGACCGGATTGTCGGGCAGGTGCCGGGTGGCATCGCGAATCTCCAAGATATCTATGCGCTCTCGCCATTGCAGGATGGCATCCTGTTTCACCATCTGCTGGCAAGCGAAGGCGATCCGTATTTGCTGATCGGCCAACTGGCCTTTGATAGCCGGGCGCGGCTCGATCAGTATCTGGGTGCCATCCAGCAGGTCGTCAACCGGCACGATATTCTGCGCACCGCATTTGTGTGGGAAGGGGTGTCGACACCCGCGCAGGTGGTCTGGCGTCACGCGCAACTGTCGGTGACCGAGCTCGTGCTGGAGGCCGCCGACGGGCCGATCGCCGAACAATTGGCGCGGCGCTTCGATCCCCGCCACTTTCGCCTGGATTTGACCCAGGCGCCGCTGCTGCGCTTTGCGTTTGCGCAAGATGCCGATGGCCGTTGGCTGCTCGTCCAGCTGCTGCACCATCTAATTGGCGATCGCTCGACGCTGGAAGTCCTGCACACCGAGGTGCAGGCGTTTATCGAAGGCCGGGGCGAGACGCTGCCGGCAGCGCAGCCGTTTCGTCATCTGGTCGCGCAAGCGCGCCTGGGCGTGAGTCAAGCCGAGCATGCGCGTTTTTTCACCGAGTGGCTCGCGGACGTGGACGAACCCACGTTGCCGTTTGGTCTTGCGCAGGTGCATCGCGACGGTGCGCACGTGCACGAAGCGCAGCGGATGTCGCCGCCGGCATTGAACGATCGGCTGCGCGCGCAGGCCAGACGCCTGGGCGTGAGCCTGGCCAGCCTGTGTCATCTGGCATGGGCGCAGGTGCTCGCGTGCGCGAGCGGTCAGCCGCGGGTGGTGTTCGGCACAGTGCTGTTCGGGCGGATGCAGGGGGGTGACGGCGCCGACAGCGCGATGGGGCTGTTTATCAATACGCTGCCGCTGCGCGTGGAGCTCGACGGCAGCGTTGAGCACAGCGCGCGCGACACGCATGCGCGGCTGGCGGCGCTGCTCGAGCATGAGCATGCGTCGTTGGCGCTGGCGCAACGCTGCAGCGGGGTGCCGGCGGGCGCGCCGCTGTTCAGTGCACTGCTCAATTACCGGCACAATGCAATGCGCTCAGGCGAGCGTGACAGACTACTGGTACCGGGCGTCGAGTTGCTCAACGCCGAAGAACGCACCAATTATCCGTTGACGCTGTCGGTGGAGGACTTCGGGCAGGCGCTGGGGCTGACGGCGCAGGTGGTGGAGTCGCTGGATCCCGATCGGGTGTGTGGTTATATGCAGCAGGCGCTGGCAAGCTTGGCCGAGGCGCTCGAGGTAACACCCGAGCAGCCGGTGCGGCAGTTGGAGGTGTTGCCCAACGCGGAGCGGACCTTACTGCTGCAGACATGGAACGCAACGCAACAGGATTATCCTACGCACCAATGCATGCACCAGCTGTTCGAAGCGCAGGTGGCGCGCACGCCTGAGGCGACAGCGCTGGTGTATGAGGATCAAACGCTCAGCTACGCACAGTTGAATGCACAGGCCAATCGCCTCGCGCATCGGCTGATCGAGTTGGGGGTGCAGCCCGATGCGCGAGTGGCGATCTGTGTGGAGCGTAGTCCCGCGATGGTGGTGGGGCTACTGGCGATTCTGAAGGCGGGCGGCGCCTATGTGCCGCTGGACCCGGCGTATCCGGGCGAGCGGCTCGCGCATATTCTGGCCGATGCCGCGCCCGATATCGTGCTGGCCGATGCGGCGGGCCGCGCCGCGCTAGGTGATGCGGCGCTCGCCGGGCACACCGTGCTGGATCCCAATGCGCTGCCGGATCGGGCAGACACGAATCCGTCGGTGCCGGGCCTCACGGTCCGTCATCTCGCGTATGTGATCTATACGTCCGGTTCTACCGGCACGCCCAAGGGCGTGATGGTTGAGCATCGCGGTATTGTGAACCTGACTCGAGCGCAAATCGGTTGCTTCGGCGTGCACGCAGCTAGCCGTGTCTTGCAGTTTGTCTCTTTCAGTTTCGATGTAAGCTCCGCCGATATTTTTATGGCCTTGGCTAGCGGCGCGGCTTTATATCTGCCGCCCGAGACAGCCCGTCAGGATGAGCATGGACTGTGGGAGTATTTGGCAAATAATGCAATTACGCACGCGAGCCTACCGCCTGCATTGCTGCAAAATGGCACAGGCTTGCTCACTCTGGATACGCCCCTGACGTTGATTCTGGGAGGCGAAGCGCCCAATACGGCATTGATTCGAACCTTAAGCGAACAACATACCGTATTCAATGCCTATGGTCCAACAGAGGTGAGCGTTTGTGCGACAGCATGGCGTAGCTCACGGCATTTTAGTGGTGAGATTATCCCGATCGGCCGACCGATCGCCAACACACAAGTTTATTTGCTGGATGCCTACGGTCAGCCGGTGCCATTGGGTGCGGTCGGCGAGCTGTACATCGGTGGCGCAGGCGTTGCGCGTGGCTACCTGAACCGGCCCGAGCTCACCGCCGAGCGCTTTGTGCGCGATCCATTCTCGGACAAGGACGACGCACGGATGTACAAGACGGGCGATCTGGCGCGTTATCGGCCTGATGGCAATTTGGAGTTCGCCGGCCGGAATGACCATCAGATCAAGCTAAGGGGCTTTCGCATCGAGCCTGGTGAGATTGAGGCGCGCCTCGTCACGCATCCGGCCGTGCGCGAAGCCGTTGTGCTCGCACTGGGTGAGGCCAGCGACAAGCGGCTCATTGCCTATGTCGTGGCCGAGCCCGATGAACTACTCGCGAGCACGCTGTGCGCGCACGTTGCAGCCGGCCTGCCCGAGTATATGGTGCCGGCCGCGTTCGTGCAACTCGACGCGTGGCCGTTGACGCCGAACGGCAAGCTGGACCGGCGCGCGCTGCCAGCGCCGGACGCCGATGCGTTCGCGCATCAGGCATACGAGGCGCCGCAAGGCGAGTGCGAGACCGCGCTCGCAGCGATCTGGTCCGAGCTGCTTGGCGTCGAGCAGGTTAGCCGGCACGACAGCTTCTTCGCACTCGGCGGCCATTCGCTGCTCGCGGTGCGGCTCATCGAGCGTTTGCGGCGTCTGGGGCTCGGCTTGTCCGTGCGTGCGCTGTTTGACACCCCGACGCTCAGCGCGCTGGCTCAAGCGCTGGGCCAGACTCGCGACGTGACGGTGCCGCCCAGCGTCATCACGCCCGAGAGCACCGCGCTCACACCATCGATGTTGCCACTGATTGACCTGACGCAGGCCGATATCGACCGGATTGTCGGGCTGGTGCCGGGTGGCATCGCGAATCTCCAGGATATCTATGCGCTCTCGCCGTTGCAGGACGGCATCCTGTTTCACCATCTGCTGGCAAGCGAAGGCGATCCGTATTTGCTGATCGGCCAACTGGCCTTTGATAGCCGGGCGCGGCTCGATCAGTATCTGGGCGCCATCCAGCAGGTCGTCAACCGGCACGACATTCTGCGCACCGCATTTGTGTGGCAAGGGGTGTCGACACCCGCGCAGGTGGTCTGGCGTCACGCGCTGCTGTCGGTGACCGAGCTCGTGCTGGAAGCCGCCGACGGGCCGATCGCCGAACAATTGGCGCGGCGCTTCGATCCCCGCCACTTTCGTCTGAATTTGACCCAGGCGCCGCTGCTGCGCTTTGCGTTTGCGCAAGATGCCGATGGCCGTTGGCTGCTCGTCCAGCTGCTGCACCATCTGATTGGCGATCACTCAACGCTGGAAGTCCTGCACACTGAGGTGCAGGCGTTTATCGAAGGCCGGGGCGAGACACTGCCGGCAGCGCAGCCGTTCCGTCATCTGGTCGCGCAAGCGCGCCTGGGCGTGAGTCAAGCCGAGCATGCGCGTTTTTTCACCGAGTGGCTCGCGGACGTGGACGAACCCACGTTGCCGTTTGGTCTTGCGCAGGTGCATCGCGACGGTGCGCACGTGCACGACGCGCAGCGGATGTTGCCGCCGGCATTGAACGATCGGCTCCGTGCGCAGGCCAGACGCCTGGGTGTGAGCTTGGCCAGCCTGTGTCATCTGGCGTGGGCGCAGGTGCTCGCGTGCGCGAGCGGTCAACCGCGGGTGGTGTTTGGCACAGTGCTGTTCGGGCGGATGCAGGCGGGTGACGGCGCCGACAGCGCGATGGGGCTGTTTATCAATACGCTGCCGCTGCGCGTGGAGCTCGACGGCAGCGTTGAGCACAGCGCGCGCGACACGCATGCGCGGCTGGCGGCGCTACTCGAACATGAGCATGCGTCGTTGGCGCTGGCGCAACGCTGCAGCGGGGTGCCGGCGGGCGCGTCGCTGTTTAGTGCGCTGCTCAATTACCGGCACAATGTGCCCTCGGGCGAGCGCGGCGGGCTAGCAGGCGTCGAGCTACTGAGTGCAGAGGAACGCACCAATTATCCGTTGCTGCTGTCGGTGGAGGACTTCGGGCAGGCGCTGGGGCTGACGGCGCAGGTGGTGGAGCCGCTGGATCCCGATCGGGTGTGTGGTTATATGCAGCAGGCGCTGGCAAGCCTGGCCGAGGCGCTCGAGGCGACACCCGAGCGGCCGGTGCGGCAGTTGGAGGTGTTGCCCAACGCGGAGCGGACCTTACTGCTGCAGACATGGAATGCAACGCAACAGGATTATCCTGCGCACCAATGCATCCATCAGCTGTTCGAAGCGCAGGTGGCACGTACGCCCGAGGCGACGGCGCTGGTGTATGAGGATCAAACGCTCAGCTACGCACAGTTGAATGCACAGGCCAATTGCCTCGCGCATCGGCTGATCGAGTTGGGGGTACAGCCGGATGCGCGCGTGGCGATCTGTGTGGAGCGTAGTCCCGCGATGGTGGTGGGGCTACTGGCGATCTTAAAGGCGGGCGGCGCCTATGTGCCGCTGGACCCGGCGTATTCGGGCGAGCGGCTCGCGCAGGTACTGGCCGATGCCGCGCCCGACATTGTGCTGGCCGATGCGGCGGGCCGTGCCGCGCTCGGTGATGCGGCGCTCACCGAGCACACCGTGCTCGATCCGAACACGCTGCCGGAGCGGGCGAACACGAATCCGTCAGTGCCGGGTCTCACGGCCCGCCATCTCGCGTATGTAATCTACACGTCCGGCTCCACCGGTACCCCGAAGGGTGTGCAAAGTGAGCATCGGGCGCTGATCAATCGTCTGGTCTGGATGCAACAAGCCTATGGCTTGACGACGGCCGACCGCGTGCTACAGAAAACGTCCTTTGGTTTTGACGTGTCTGTCTGGGAGTTTTTCTGGACTTTGCTCAATGGTGCCACCCTGGTTGTGGCCGCACCGGATGTGCACCGAGATACCGCGGCCTTAATGGCGTTGGTAATCCGGCAGCGCATTACCACTGTTCATTTCGTGCCGTCCATGCTCGGCACGTTTTTGCACCATAAAGGGATTCAGCACTGTACGTCTGTGCAACGGTTGATCTGCAGTGGTGAAGCGCTATCCGGTGCGAGTGTCCGGCTTTGCCAAACGCTATTACCGGGTGCGCGGCTGTATAACCTGTATGGTCCGACGGAAGTCGCGATTGACGTGACGGCCTGGAGTTGCCCATCGGATTACGCAGAAGACACTGTGCCGATCGGCCGGCCGATTGCGAACACACGAATTTATTTACTGGATGCCTGCGGTCAGCCGGTGCCGCTGGGCGCGGTCGGCGAGCTGTACATCGGTGGCGCAGGCGTCGCGCGCGGCTACCTGAACCGGCCCGAGTTGACGGCCGAGCGCTTTGTGCGCGATCCGTTCTCGGACAAGGATGACGCACGGATATACAAGACGGGCGACCTGGCGCGTTATCAGCCCGATGGCAATTTGGAGTTCATCGGCCGTAACGACCATCAGGTCAAGCTGAGGGGCTTTCGTATCGAGTTGGGCGAGATTGAGGCGTGTCTGGCGCAGCACCCGCAAGTGCGCGACGCGGTCGTGCTGGTGGTGGGCGACGGCAGCGACAAGCGCCTGGTCGCCTATGTGGTGGCTGAGCCGGATGATGCGCTGGCCAGCACGCTGCGCGCACATGTCGCCGCAACCTTGCCCGAGTATATGGTGCCGGCCGCGTTCGTGCAGCTCGACGCGTTGCCGTTGACGCCGAACGGCAAGCTGGACCGGCGTGCGCTACCGGCGCCAGACGCCGATGCGTTCGCGCATCAAGCATACGAGGCGCCGCAAGGCGAGCTCGAGACCGCGCTCGCGGCAATCTGGTCTGAACTACTGGGCGTCGAGCAGGTCAGCCGGCACGACAGCTTTTTCGCGCTCGGCGGGCATTCGCTGCTCGCCGTGCGACTGATGAACCGGGTGGCTGCGCTCGGTGCCGACTTGCCGCTCGCGGCGCTATTCGCCGCGCCCACGCTGGCCGGGTTCGCCGCCGCGCTCAACGTGCAGAGCACGCCAGACAGCGCCGCGCTGCCCGCGATCTCACCTCTCTCCCGCGAAGGGGCGCTGCCGCTGTCGTTCGCGCAGCAACGGCTGTGGTTCCTCGCGCAGCTCGATGGCGTGAGCGCCACGTATCACATCCCGTTCGCGCTGCGCGTGCGGGGGTCCTTGAACCGGCGCGCGTGGCAGCAGGCGCTGGATGCGCTATGGGCCCGTCACGAAGCGCTGCGCTCGGTCTTTTTGAGCGTGGACGGCCAGCCGCAGGTACGGCTGCTGCCCGCCGAGGTGGGCATGCCGCTGAATTGGCACGATTGGCGTAAAGTGAGCGATGCCGATGCGCAACTGGCGCCGTTCTGTGCCGAGGAAGCGCACGCGCCGTTCGATCTGACGCATGGCCCGCTGGTCCGCGCGAGCGTGATCCAGCTGGCCGACGATGCGCACGTATTGCTGCTCACGCAGCACCATATCGTCTCGGATGGCTGGTCGACCGGGGTGCTCGTGCGCGAATTTGGTGCGCTGTACCGCGCGGCCTGTGACGGCCAAGCCGATCCGCTGCCACCGCTGGCGATCCAATATCCGGATTATGCGGCCTGGCAGCGGCAGTGGCTCTCGGGCGAGCGGCTTGAGGCCCAAAGCGACTACTGGCGCACGACGCTGGCCGACGCGCCAGTGCTGCTCGAGTTGCCCACGGACCATCCCCGCCCGGCGCAGCAATCGTTTGCTGGCGCGCGGGTGCCCATTTATATCGATGCATCCACGACGCGCGCGCTCAAGCGTTTGAGCCACACGCACGGCGCGACACTGTTCATGACGGTACTCGCGGCGTGGAGCGCGATGCTCTCGCGCTTGTCGGGCCAACCCGATCTGGTGATCGGCACGCCAAGCGCGAACCGGGGGCACACCGCGATCGAACCGTTGATCGGCTTCTTTGTGAACACGCTGGCGTTGCGCCTGGATCTGTCAGGCGAGCCGCGTTTGGCGCACCTGCTCGAGCGGGTGCGACGCACGACATTGGACGCGCAAGCGCATCAAGATCTGCCGTTCGAGCAGGTGGTGGAAATCGTGCAGCCGCCGCGCCATCTCGCGCATACGCCGTTGTTTCAGGTGATGTTCGCGTGGCAGAACAACGAGACCGAAGCGTGGAACCTGCCCGGTCTTAGTGCGCTGCCGCTTGCGCTGGAATATGACGTGGTCAAGTTCGATCTTGATCTGAACCTGTATGAGGCGGGCGAGGAGATCGTCGGCAGTCTGAGCTATGCGACGGCGTTGTTCGAGCGCGCGACAATCGAACGGCACGTAGGATATCTGCAGGCGATGCTGCAAGCGATGGCGGCCGACGTGCAGCAACCGGTGGCTTGCGTTGAACTGCTCGCGTCGGCCGAGCGGACCTTACTGCTGCAGACATGGAACGCGACGCAACAGGATTATCCTGCGCACCAATGCATCCACCAGCTGTTCGAAGCGCAGGTGGCGCGCACGCCCGAGGCGACAGCGCTGGTGTACGAGGATCAGACGCTTAGCTACGCACAGTTGAATGCACAAGCCAATCGCCTGGCGCATCGGCTGATCGAGTTGGGAGTGCAGCCCGATGCGCGCGTGGCGATCTGTGTGGAGCGGAGTCCTGCGATGGTGGTGGGGCTACTGGCGACTCTGAAGGCGGGCGGCGCCTATGTGCCGCTGGACCCGGCGTATCCGGGCGAGCGGCTCACGCATATTCTAGCCGATGCCGCGCCCGATATCGTGTTGGCCGATGCGGCGGGCCGCGCCGCGCTCGGTGATGCAGCGCTCGCCGGGCGCACCGTGCTTGATCCGAACACGCTGCTGGATCGGGCGGACACGAATCCGTCGGTGCCGGGCCTCACGGCCCGCCATTTGGCGTATGTGATCTATACGTCCGGCTCGACCGGCACGCCCAAAGGCGTGATGGTCCAGCATCACAACGTAGTCAATCTTGCCCAGGCGCAGATCGCGTGTTTTGAGGTTCGTGCAGATAGCCGAGTGTTGCAGTTTGCCTCGTTCAGTTTTGATGCGAGCGTCTCTGAAATCGTGATGACCTTCAGCAGCGGTGCGGCCTTGTTTTTGCCGCCCGACACGGCCCGTCGTGATCAGCATGCACTGTGCAATTATTTGACCAGTCATGCGATTACGCACGCGACCTTACCGCCTGCACTGCTTCAAAATGGTGAAGGGCTGTTCAACCTTAGCATACCCCTGACGCTGATTCTGGCTGGCGAAGCACCCAGTGCGACATTGATTCGAATCTTAAGCGAGCAACACATCGTATTCAATGCGTATGGCCCAACGGAGGCGAGCGTTTGTGCGACAGCATGGCGTAGTTCACGGGATTTTAGCGGTCAGATCATCCCGATTGGCCAGCCGATTGCGAACACGCGGCTTTATCTGCTGGATACCTACGGCCAGCCGGTGCCGCTGGGCGCGGTCGGCGAGCTGTATATCGGTGGCGCAGGCGTCGCGCGCGGCTACCTGAACCGGCCCGAGCTTACCGCCGAGCGCTTTGTGCGCGATCCGTTCTCGGACAAGGATGGCGCACGGATGTACAAGACTGGCGATCTGGCGCGTTATTGGCCCGATGGCAATTTGGAGTTCATCGGCCGTAACGACCATCAGGTCAAGCTGAGGGGCTTTCGCATCGAGCTGGGCGAAATCGAAGCGTGTCTTGCTGGACACCCTCAGGTACGCGACGCTGCGGTGCTTGCGCTGGGCGAGGCCAGCGACAAGCGCCTCATTGCCTATGTCGTGGCCAAACCGGACGAGTCGCTGGCGAGCACGCTGCGTGCGCATGTGGCCACTCGTTTGCCCGAGTATATGGTACCGGCTGCGTTCATGCGCCTGGATGCGTTCCCGTTAACCCCCAACGGCAAGCTCGACCGCCGAGCACTGCCCACACCCGAGTTTATCTCAGACCACTGCTATCGCTCCCCGCGCACGCCGCAGGAGCGGACACTTGCCGAGTTGTTTACCGATGTGTTGGGCGTGCCGCGCGTGGGCGTCGATGACAGCTTCTTTGATCTGGGCGGTGATAGCGTTCTCTCGATCCAATTAGTTAGCCGCGCTCGCAAGGCAGGATGGGCGATCACCCCGCGCGAGGTTTTCCAGCATCAAAGCGTTGCCGCGCTCGCCATCGTGGCCAAACCGTTGGACGATACACGGCCTGCCGTGGCCGATATCGCTACCGGCGAGGTGCCGCTCACGCCGATCATTCGTTGGTTCCTTGAGCGTAACGGGCCCATCGGCCGCTTTAATCAAACGATGCTACTGCAAGTGCCGGCCGCGCTTCAGGCCGATCACCTGAGCACCGCCTTGCAAGCGCTGCTCGATCACCACGACGCGCTGCGCTTACAGCTATTGCCATTGTCCGCACAAGACGCCGGCTGGGGGCTGCAGATTCCGCCTGCCGGAGCGGTATCCGCTAGCGCCTGCCTGCGCCGCGTCGAGATCGCGGCGTTGGGTGAGTCCGTCCGCCAGGCACGGATCAGTCAGGAAGCGCAAACTGCTGAGACCCGGCTCGACCCACAAGCCGGCGTGATGCTGCAAGCGGTCTGGTTCGAGGCGGGCGACGCGCCTGGCCGATTGCTGCTGACGATTCATCACCTGGCAGTCGATGGGGTATCCTGGCGCATCCTATTGTCCGATCTGGCCAGTGCCTGGCAAGCCGCGCAGGCCGGACAGCCTATCGCGCTCGAGCCCACCGGCACCTCCTTGCGCCGTTGGGCGCAATGGCTCTCGCATGAGGCGCTGAGCGAAACCCGGTATGCCGAATTGCCATTTTGGGAGCGAATGCTGGATGGCGCCGATGCGCTTTTGTCCGCGCGCCCACTGGATCCCGCGCATGACACCATGGCGACGGCGCAGCATCTGAGCTTGACGTTACCAGCCACGCTTACCGCGCCGTTACTCGGCGCAGTGCCGGCGCGCTTTCACGGGCGTGTCAATGATGTGCTGCTGAGCGCGTTCGCGCTGGCGGTGGCCTGCTGGCGGCAGCGCCAAGGGCATCATCACCCCGATGTCCTGATCGATCTGGAAGGGCATGGCCGCGAGCCTCTTGACGCGAGCCTGGATCTGTCGCGTACGGTGGGCTGGTTCACGAGTCTCTTCCCGATACGGTTCGAATTGGGTAAATTAAATCTCGATGCGGCCTTGGAGGGCGGCCCCACGCTGGGCCGGTTGGTGAAGCGCGCCAAGGAGCAACTCCGCGCGTTGCCGGACCATGGCTTAGGCTATGGCCTATTGCGACATTTGAACGCCGAGACCGCGCTGATCCTCAAGCATTTGCCGACGCCACAGATCAGCTTTAATTATCTGAGCCGCTTTGCCGCTCCCGAAGCGCAAGATTGGGGACCGGCGCCTGAGAGCAGCACGTTGGGTGGGGGCAACGATCCGGCCATGCCGCTGTCCCACGCGATTTCATTGAACGTACTCACTCTGGATCGCCCCGACGGGCCCGAGCTCATTGCCAACTGGTCTTGGGCAGGCGCGCTTTTTACCGTCGAGCAGATGCAAGATCTGGCACAGACCTGGTTCCAGGTCTTGGAAGCCTTGGTCGCCTATGCTGAGCAGCCCTATGCGGGCGGCTTGACGCCCTCGGACGTGCCGCTTGTGAGCCTTAGCCAGGACCAAATCGAGCAATTGGAAGCGAGGCAACCCGAACTCGAGGAAATTTTGCCGCTCTCTCCGCTGCAAAAGGGCCAACTCTTTTATGCCCTCCAGGCTGACCAGGGATCAGCTGCCTATGCGATGCCGGTGATTTTTAATCTGGAGGGCACGCTGGACAGTCAAGCCCTGCGAGCTGCGATACAGGCGCTGCTGCAACGCCACGCCAATCTGCGCGCCAGCTTTGTGCACCAAGGGCTGAACGAGCCAGTCCAGGTGATCCCACGCACCGTCCCGCTGCCTTGGCAGGAGATCGACCTCAGCGGACTGGATAATGCCACGCGTGAAGTAGCCTATCAGCGCTTTTTACAGGAAGACTGCTCACGCCGCTTCAATCCTACCCAGCCACCGTTGTTGCGTTTCAGCTTAGTCCGTCTGACGTCGAACCAATCTCGATTGGTTTTTATATGTCATCATATCTTGCTAGACGGCTGGTCGATGCCGGTGCTGATCCGAGAGTTGTTCGCCTTATATGCCAATGGCGGTGATGGGCGCGCGCTGCCGCGCGTGACGCCATACCGGGACTACCTGGCTTGGCTCAAGGCGAGCGATCACGCGGCCGCTGAGCGCGCTTGGCGCGAGGTGCTCGCAGGGCTTCAAGAACCGACCCGTCTCGCATCCGCACGGCTGACCACGTCGACGCCCCAAGAAACCTTGGCTTGGACGCTATCCGAAACGCTTACCCGCGCGCTAAACCAGCAGGCTCGCAAGCAGCGCCTCACCCTGAATATCTTGGTGCAAGGCGCTTGGGGCCTCTTACTGAGCCATCTAACGGGGCGCGGCGATGTGGTCTTCGGTGTGACCGTGGCCGGGCGTCCGCCCGAATTGCCGGGTATCGAGCACATGGTGGGGCTGTTGATTCACACCCCGCCGTTACGCTTCCAATGCAGCCCGGCGCAGCCTATCGCCGATGTGTTGGCGCGCCTCCAAGATCAGCAAATTTGCCTACTTGAACATCAGCACCTCGATCTAGCCGATATCGAGCGTGTGACTGGACTCGGTCAGCTGTTCGACACGCTGGTCGTGTTTGAAAACTACCCGGTCGATCACAGTGCACGGCAGGTGGCGGGTAAACTACGGATCATGGGCATCAGCGGCAGCGTCGCGACGCATTATCCGCTCAGTCTGACCGCCGTCCCGGGCGCACAGTTGTCATTCCAATTGGGTTATCGCCCCGACCTGTTCGATCGTGAGACGGTTGAGCGGCTGACGCAGTGCCTGATTCGCCTCTTCGAGGCCATGGCGCAAGATCCCGCCCAGCCCGTCGGACGCATCGAATGGCTCGATGCCACAGAACGGCAGCAGTTATTGGTCGACTGGAACACTACTGCGCGTCCGCTACCCGAGACAACATTGTCCGCGTTATTCGAAGCGCAAGTGACCCAAGCACCCGACGCCATCGCTCTGGTCTTTGAGGATCAATCGTTCAGCTATGCTGAACTTAATGCGCAAGCCAACCGACTCGCGCATTGCCTGATTCGACAAGGTATCGTACCGGAGACGCCGGTTGCGATCCTCATGCCGCGCACGCCCGAGCGGATCGTGGCCACCCTGGCCGTGATCAAGGCCGGCGGCGCTTATGTGCCGCTTAATGACACAGATCCGGACAGCCGCTTACAAGCCGTACTGTGGGAGACGCGCGCGCGGCTCTTGCTGACAGACTGTACCTTGCAAACACGCGGCAAAATGCATAATGCCCGGATCATTGTCGTCGATGCCGACTCCTTGTTGGCCCGCGAGCCGAGCCATAATCCGGCTACGGCCTGCGCCCCTGAGCAGTTGGCCTGTCTGATGTATGCCTCTGGCTCCACCGGACAGCCCAAGGGGGTTGGCATCACCCATCGCAATGTGCTCAATTTAGCGTTGCACGGGCCCCTGGCGGGAACACGGGAGTGCGTACTGTTGCATTCGCCGCCGGCCTCCGATGCGTCAATGTATGAGCTGTGGCAGCCGCTGCTCACCGGTGGGCAGGTGATGATTGCCCCTCCGGAGGCGCTTGACGTATCGGCCTTACAAGACGTAATCCAGCGCCACCAGGTCAGCGCGCTTTGGCTTACCGCAGAACTGTTTCATCGGATGACCGAAGGCGATCCGAGCTGTCTCGGGAGGGTGCGCCAAGTGTTGGTGGCAGGCGAAGCCCTCTGCGCCGATGCCGTGCAGCAGGTGCTCGGCGCGTGTCCCGAGATGGATCTCATCCATGGTAATGGGTCGACGGAGACCACCGCCTTCGTGACCTGTTATGCAATGCAAACAGCAAACTCAAAACCAGCCGCTAAACCGATCAGCACCCCGCTGGACAACGTCCAGGCTTACGTTCTAGACGCGGGGCTGAGGCCTGTTCCCATCGGAGTGCCCGGTGAGTTGTATCTCTCGGGCGACGGCGTGACCCGAGGCTATGTCCACCGCCCGGGATGGACGGCCGAGCGCTTTGTGGCTCATCCGTTCGGTCCGGTGGGCGCGCGTATGTACCGCACGGGCGATCTTGTGCGTTGGCGGCCGGAAGGGACGCTGGACTTCATCGGTCGCACCGATCGGCAGGTCACAATCGATGGTTGGCGCATTGAGCCTGGCGAAGTGGAAGCCGCTCTGCAACGCCATTCGGCCGTGGCGCAGGCCGCGGTCATCGCCCGCAAGGATAGCGTGGGCCACAAACAACTGATTGGCTATGCGGTCCTTCATCAGCCTGATGCAGAAGATGGCGCACGCATCGAGCCGATGGATCTGCGCCAGTATGTGGCAACACAATTACCCGCGCCGATGGTCCCAGCCGCCGTGACATTGCTAGACAACTTACCGCTGATGCGCAACGGCAAGCTTGACCACAAGGCATTGTCAGCATGGGATTCGACGTCATCCCAAACACCGATGGAAAAGGCGCTGGCTGAATTGTGGGCGGAGATCTTCGGATTGGAGAAGGTGCATAGCCATGACAACTTCTTTGACCTGGGCGGGCATTCACTGCTTGCGATGCGGCTCATTAGTCGTATCTATGCGAGCCTGAACATCGACATCACGATCCGGACCTTGTTCGAGGCGCCGAGCGTCGCTGAGTTGGCGCAGCGCTTGCTCATGCCGGACGGCATACAAGAAAATGCCTTTGCCGTCCTGCTTCCTCTCCAACCAAAGGGCACTCGCCCACCGCTTTTCTGTATTCATCCCGGCGGCGGCTTGAGCTGGAGTTATATCGGTCTGTCAAGGCACTTAGGCGCCGATCAACCCGTCTATGGTTTGCAAGACCGTGGGTTCGATGGCACCGCGCCACTGGCGGAAACAATCGACGCGATGGCGTCGGACTACATCGAGCACATTCGCCGTATCCAGCCTAATGGGCCTTACCATTTGCTAGGATGGTCCTTCGGTGGCTATGTGGCGCACAGCATGGCCACTCAACTCGAACAGCAGGGCGAAAGCGTGGCGCTGCTGGCTTTGTTGGATAGCGATCCGGACCCTGGCCGCTTGAGCGATAAACGGGAGCTCGACCGAGATGCGATAGATGCTCAGGCTGCTTCTCGCTATGGGGATGAAATGTTTTCGGCCATGGATGAGCGGCGATGGGAAAACGCCTTTAAGGTTATGCAAAACCATAGGCGTATTCGGAGGATATTTTCCCCATCCACTTATAGCGGGAATGCGCTCTTCTTTCGTGCAACCATAGCGGAGGATGAATCCCATACGCTCGTCTCCACCGACGCGTGGAATCCATATGTGCTTGGGAGTATCGCAGTCTATGATATTCCCTGCAAACACGGAGACATGAATCAGCCAGAACCGACCGCGGAAATCGGTCGCATTCTGGCGCGCAAGCTGGAGGAATTAATGAGTTGGTCCTGAATAATCCTGAAAATTAAACGAGGCACAAATGGGTCCGAAGGCACCTATAAGGGAATGCGGTTTATTCCGCCAACTTCTGAGTGAGTTGATCAATATGTAGCATCCACTCGTGCGGTTAGCAGGTTTGATCAACTGGGACCGTCTACATGCTTCAATGAGCGTAAGCTTTACCTCCGGTAGAGGACGTCCGGTATTGGACGCCTTCTATCTATGGCTCGTTAAAAATGAAGCGGAAGTCTTGCCCAAATCGCTGATCGGCAAAGCCATTCGCTATGCATTGGGGCAGGTGGGGATAGTGGATCGCTTAACGTTGACTGAGCTTACCTAAGCGAAGTGCCCCGGTACACCCACGGCTCCGCGCTGCTGTAACAGTTTCTTATTCAACTGACTTAAGCCTTGCGCATCTTGAACAGTGGTGTCTGCCAAAACCAGTCTATCATGCGTAGAACTCCAAGAGAGTCGTACTTGATAGCGCCCCTCGTTTTCGATGACCTGCCAGACACGAACCGATTTATCGTCAGAGCCGGTAACCAAATAGGTGCTATTTAATATCTCTTTCCAGGCAAAGCTATTAATGCTTCCTTGAAAACCTCGCACCACCGCTAAACACTGACCCGAGCTCGCGTCCCACAGCCGTACCGTCTCGTCCCAGCCACTCGAGGCGATCTGCAGACCGCTCGGTGAATACATCACGCTTCTAACCCCATCGGTATGCCCTTTTAAGATATGGCCAGCCTCACCGCTGTGCGTACCCCAAAGCCGCACCGTCTTGTCCAAACTGCCCGAGGCAATCTGATCACCGCTTGGCGCATACACCACGCTCATAACCGAGTCGGTATGTCCTTTTAAGATGTGGCCAGCCTCCCCGCTGTGGGCGTCCCACAGACATACCGTCTTGTCGCGACTAGCAGAAACGATCTGATCACCGCTCGGCGAATACACCACGCTACTAACAGCGTCGATATGCCCTTGTAACGTGTGGCGGAGCTTCCCGCTGTGCACGTCCCACAGACGCACCGTCTTGTCCCAACTGCCCGAAGCAATCTGATCACCACTCGGCGAATACGCTACGCTCGAAACCCAACCGAAATGTCCCACTAAGGTGTGACTGAACTGCCCGCTGTGCGCGTCCCACAGACACACCGTTTGGTCAAAACTGCCCGAGGCAATCTGCTGGCCACTGGGCGAATACACCACGCTACTAACCGTATCGGTATGCCCTTGTAAGGTGTGGCCAGCCTTGCCGCTGTGCACGTCCCACAGACGCACCGTCTTGTCGCGACTAGCAGAAGCGATCTGATCACCGCTTGGCGAATACACCACGCTACTAACAGCGTCGATATGCCCTTGTATGGTGTGGGCAGCCTCCCAGCTAAACGCGTCCCACAGCCGCACCGTTTTGTCAGCACCGCCCGAAGCAATCTGCTCACCGCTCGGCGAATACGCCACGCTACGAACCACGCTGGTATGCCCTTGTAAGGTGCGACCGGCCTCCCCGCTGTGCGCGTCCCACAACCGCACCGTGTTGCCATAACCGCCCGAAACAATCTGTTTACCACTCGGCGAATACGCTACGCTCATAGCAGAAGAGATATGTTCTTGTATGGTCTGATCAGCCTCTCCGCTGTGCGCGTTCCACAGACGTATCGTCTTATCCGAAGCGCTCGAGGCAATCTGATCACCGTCGGGCGAATACGCCACGCTCGAAGTCCAACCGGTATGTCCTAAGGTATAGCTGAGCTGCCCACTGTGCGCGTCCCATAGACGCACCGTCTTGTCCACGCTACCCGAGGAGGCGATTTGATTTCCATTGGGCGAATACGCCACGCCACTAACACGCTCGGTATGCCCTTCTAAGATATGGCCGGCCTCTCCACTGTGCGCGTCCCACAGACGCACCGTCTTGTCATGACTGCCCGCGGCAATCTGATCACCGCTGGGCGAATACGCCACGCTATTAACACAACCGGTATGTCCCGCTAAGGTATGACTGAGCTGCCAGCTTTGCGTGTCCCACAGACGCACCGTCCGGTCGGCACTGGCAGAGGCAATCTGATGACCTCTAGGCGAATACGTCACGCTCTTAACGTCGCCGGTATGCCCGTGTAAGGTGCAAATTTTCTCCCAGCTCGAAGTGTCGTAGATGCTGATCGTGCCGTCTCCGAGGCCTACTGCACATGCCTTCCCATCCGGCGAATACACGCAGGAATTGACTGAACTCTTTTCTTGGAGATAAGGCCATTCGCCAAACCGTACCCCTGCCATTTTGGCTGCGCTTAAATTCGCCTGACGCAGCCAGCTTCCACTAAAATTGACTCCGCTCAAATCCGATTCCTGTAATTGGGCTGAATCGAATACCCCATAACTTAAATCTGCGCCAGGCACGCGGATTCCTTTGAGGTCTTTATGATTGAATTGCACGCCTGCTTTAACCAGCAACGTCAGTGCATTAGCCGCTATCGCCTGCACCTCTTCTGCTTTAGATCGCTCTACCCAGTGCAATAACTTTTCTTTTAGCTGGACATCTTGCTGAACGCTGTCTCGTAAAAGCGCAAATATTTTTGGGTTGTTAACAACGCATACCAGCTCAAAAAGTCTAAATTTCTCTACTACCTTATCGAGTTGCGCTGAGTCAGAAAGCTTTTGCAATTGAACTAATGCAAATTGTTTTAATTCTTCGTCTGGGCGGATTAAAGAGCGTTGATATTCAGTTTGAATCCTCTCTTTGATTAAGTGTAATTTCAGTGCGGGGGAATCTATCAGTTCACCATCACGAGTCACTGTCGTTAAGGCTTTAAACAAATTCTGCCGGTTCGAAAAAACCAGATGGTTTTCTATTTGTTCTCGAACCTCCAGCGGAAGCGAGAGAAAACCAGATTCGGTGGATTTTTGTGCTGCCGGATAATGCGCATTGATCGAACTTGAAATTGGGCTAAACATAAATCTTGTTTCATTAAAAATAAAATTTCCGAATTTTAAAAGTCGGTCCTGAATAAATCGTTTTGCGTACTATTTGATCTAAGGCGTGTATAACATGACCTAACGCCCCTTTGAGCCAATTTCGATCAAGTTTCCCATCCGCTTTCATATGACCAATAGTGGGCTCAATGGCACTGCGTCGCTTGATTATCGCGCTTAGCGTACGGGTAATACCCCGACGTATGCCAGAGTGATAGATTTTACACCCTCGATTGCGATCCCTTTGTAACCGCGATCAACGATGGCAACCTCTGGAGTCACATCACTCAGGATCGCTGCCTGTTCTAGCGCTTCGGCCAGCGTATGACTGTCGTAAGGATTGCCTGGCATCGAGCGCGCACCAACCACTAGCCCTTCCTGGTGAGTCGTCGTGATCGACACTTTTACACCGAATTCGTAGGGCTTACGTGCCTTGCCCTTGGCTCTGCATTCCACTTCCGGGGCATGCAGAGCATAGAGTTTGTCTTTATCCTTGATTTGTTGACGAAATGCCGCTGGATACGGCGCTTTGGATTGACGCATTACGAACTCCTTTTCGGTAGTTTAAAAGTGTCCGCGAAAAGCAGTCAGCTTCAAATCTCTAATGTTTCTATAAGTCGCACAATAGCGGCTATGCTTTCTTCATTCTCCAGCAATGTCATATGCTCGCCGGGTACGCTGTATTTGGTTAATAAGGTTTTGGGTACAACCGTGGATAAATAATTATTTTCATCGTGCATGCCAGAAAACAGCTTCTTTGATTCGCTAGCTTTGAATAAAACCACAGGGGTTCTAGACAAAGGCTTGGGCTTAAAGGCAAAGCCAAGTTCTTGTAACTGCTTATAGCGAGGTGCAAGGCGCTTCAATATGTCTGTACTCACCTGCTCCTGCTTCAGGAATTCTTGCTCAATCTCTTTATAAAGTTCAAATACACCTTGCTTGATCTGTTCTCGCACACCATCATTTTTTAGATTTGAAACAATCCAAGTATCTAGCAGCAAAACGCCTCGTATGTTGTTAGTGTCTTGCATTTCTGCTTGATATGCTATCTCCAGCGATAACATACCGCCAAATGAATAACCTATTAAAATAATCGGATCTTTAATCTGTTTTTGAATATATTCAAGATATGTGCGCGCTATATTTTGAATGCTATTTTGAATTTTCCCATGATTTGAAAGGGCTGGGTCTTCAATGCCAAAGCAGGTACGATTTGAGATCAATGCTTGGATTAATTTTTCATAAGGAAATAAAAAACCACTAGCTGGGTGGATAAACACAAACGGAGGATGAGCCTCATCCCCTGATTTTAGTTTGCGGAGTGGGGAGTAGGGTGGGGGACAGCCAAGCGCGCTCTCGGATATCAAATCAACTATATCTTGTGGTGTTACGCTGGCGTTAAATGCAGCTGGCGGAAAATTAAACTGCGGAAATTGTTGCTGAATGATAGCTCGTAGAGACATACGGTCGAGAGAGTGAAAGCCTTGAAAATCGAGAGTACGATTTAGTTCAATAGAGTGAATGTTAGAATGAACGCTACGGCAGGCAGCAATAATTTGATTCTGCATAGAAGTAAGAGGAACTTCCACTTCTTTATTTTCAGCTGGGGAGGAAATTTCTTTTTTCAGCAATGCCTTTTTGTCTACTTTTCCATTATGGTTAAGAGGAAATGCATCAAGCAGAATGTAAAACGCTGGCACCATAAAAGCAGGTAGCCGTTGACTTAAATAAAAGCGCAAACTCTCCGCAGTAGGTAGCTTTCCAGATTTTTTAGCCTGATAAAAAACAATCAGTTGTTTATTATTATCTGCTTGAGGTTTGGCCAATACGACGGCCTCTTTTACCATTTCATGAGAGATAAGATGGTGTTCAATTTCGCTTAAAACAACAAGATTGCCCGAGATCTTGATTTGGTCATCTGCACGACCTAAATAAACTATATTACCGTCCAAATCATATCTGACTATATCTTCCGTTTTATAAAGCAGATCGGGGGTCACTGATGAGACCGTGACAAAACGTTGTACTTGCAACGCCGGATGACGATAACAGCCTAAACCTTTACCGCCGATATACAATTCTCCTTTCGCCCCTAAAGGAACCTGTTGCCCCCACTTACCTAGGATATAGCAGCTTGTATTGTTAATGGGTTTGCCTATCGGCACCCATGATTTATTCTGAAGAGCTTGTTTATCGGTAATCTCGTACACGGTAGTAAAGGTCGTATTTTCTGTAGGTCCATAGCCGTTGAGGATATGTTTTGGACGGCCTTGCGAACAATCAAAGATTCTTTCAATCGCTCTCGGATTGAGTACATCACCGCCTGCTAATAAGTAGTTTAGTTGTCTAAACAATGAAGGTCGATTGTTGGCGTAATGGTGAAATAAACCAGCCGTTAACCATAGAATGGTGATACGTTCCTCAATAAGCTTCTGTTCCAACCGATCCATATCCGATATTTCGTTTTTGTCGAAAACGACTAAACGCGCCCCGTTTAAAAGTGCGCCAAAAATCTCAAAGGTGGCTGCATCAAACGCCGGGTTGGAGGCAAAAGCGATGCTATCTTTAGGACCAAATTCAATGTAATTGGGCGCCACAACTAAACGCATAATCCCTTGCTGTCTAATTTCTATCCCTTTGGGCGCTCCAGTCGAACCAGAGGTATACATCAGGTAGGCTAGGTGACTGGCTGTTGTTTCAGGAAAAGTGCAGTCCAAAGAAGGGAAGTGAATAGCCTTCTGGATATTGAGCAAAGTAACTCTAAAAGAATCAGGTGCGATTAGGTCAGGTTTGTCGTGGAGTAAAACGCGCAGCCTAGCATCCTCAATAATATATTTTTGACGTTCAGTTGGATAATCCGATGGAATGGGCACATAGGCTGCGCCCGCTTTAAGAATAGCCAGAATTGCAACCACAAATTCCAGACTTCTGCCGGCATAGATGCCGACCAAATCATTTTCTTGAATCCCTTGCTCTAGCACATATCCTTATACACAACTCAAAATATCTGGTTTTGGCGCGCCCAGCGTAGACCCTGAGCAAAGGCAGTAACCTGCTGTAATCCTTGCCAGATGGTTTTTACGCCGGGCTCGCCATCCCCTTTTCGGCCTAAGAATCCACCCAACATCGCAATAAGCCGCACTACTTCATTGAGTCGAGGCGTCTTTTTTGGCACAGGTTTTTTCATGAGAAGATACGCGGCTTGCCATTCCTCTGGCTCAAACAGCAGTTCTGCTTCCAGATCAGGGCAAGTACGGCCTAGTCTCATCAAGCGAGCGATTCGCCAAGCCACCACCATATAGACCGCCAGCGCCCTCTCTAACTTTTCGATAGCCCCTAGTTGCAGCGCCTCGACGCGACAGCCGTTTTTGAGAACGTGGAAGAACATCTCAATCTCCCAGCGAGCCCGATACCAGTCAATCAACTCCACTGCTGCGTCGAAATCAAGTACCACGCGATTAGTGAGCAAGCGCCACTCCACAGGCTTACAGCCAGACGGTACCTCCACTTCTTGGGCTATTACGCAGGTCACTTCTAACGGGGAGCCCTTTCTATCATCAAGGACAACGCGTTTCATTCTGACTTGCTGACGTACCGCTCGAGCCTTTTGGCCATGCCGTGAGGGCATCATAAAATGCAATTCGCCTACCGCTGCCTGCGCACCGACTGCCTCCCACAGGCGAGCACCATCTGGTAGCACCCGGTTGTGACACGAGCGAATTAACCAATCCACCGGATTCCCCAGTTCGGAGGCTTTGCATATCAGTTCTAGCATGTCGGATTCACGGTCTGCCATATACACCAAACGTGTCTCGGGTAACTCGGCTGAGAGTTCTGCCAGTCGGCTATACCCTTCGATCCAGCGTATACTTTCCTTGATCCCAGACCGATTCTCTACGTCTTCTTTGGATGCACGTGCCCACATCCACGCATCTAATACGCCTAACGGTTCACGCTCCAACGATACCGCATACGTCGGGTGCAGGTACATACCTCGTTGCGCTTCGTAACACAGGGGACCCAAGCCTTCTATCGATTGTCCGTTGAAGTTCAGTTCCGTGGTGTCTTGGATGCACAAAACGGTACGCTGCTCTTGTAAGCGCGCACGCGAACAGGACCAGTGCGGCTCTAAAATAGACTCCCAACCTATATCCTCTTGAGATAAAAATCGATACGCCCCCTGGGTTTCCGCCCACCCTTTACATGCCCCAGGCAGACTCGCCGTCGGCTTTTCCCCAAGACGCTCTGCAAGCAACATCAGCCTCTTGTTTAACCGCTTGTCACCTAAATCTACTGTCTTAAATTCTTTCGCTGCCCAGCTCATCTCTGCCTGTCATCTCTTTCTTTTAAAGGTTTATTGTACTTGGCTGTTTATAGTTGTGTGTAAGGACATGGCTCTAGCAGAGTGAGCGCCAAGGAGTCAGATTGTTGGTTAAGCTCGTAGTAGCTCAATGTACGTTCACCATGACAAACTGCTGGCTGATCACCTTGTTTGATAACCCGTTCCCGAAAAAGGGCGATCAAGCCTCGATTATCGTCACTGGAACTTGGTATTTGCCTTAAGTTAAATAAATATTTTTTTTGTTTTTCGCAAATACAAGTCATATGGTGGATTTTTTTCATGGGCTCTTGGCAAATCCCTTCCAAGAGATAGAGAAAATTCCGTGTAATTTGAGAAATCAGTTTTGTGGAGTAACTCGCCTTTGCATATTCAATCATGCCTAAAAGGCTGTCGGGGGTCTCCCGAACAAACAAGGTGAAGTCTCCAAAGCGAGTGGTTTCTCGTAAGTCATATAGAGTAGAAGATATTGGCGGGACTAAACTTGCTACCTCGTCACCCAGCGTCAGAGTGGCCATGGGGTAGTTTTGATAAATAAATGCAGGATTTTTCAGAGGAGACGAGATGCCGTTTTGCTGAAGCTGCTGCTGCAATTTCTCAAAGAGAATTTGTTGATATTTCAAGCTTCTCAAAAGAGCAGTTTGGTTGGTTTTAACATACTCAATGAAACTCATGTCTTCTTTCAGATGCACGGCTAAAGGCATTAAATTAATAAAAAATCCTACCGTATTTTGAAAAGAAGGGTCTTCTTCTCTGCCAGATGCGGCTGTCAGAATAACAAAATGATTTTGATTGGCGTACGTTCCTACTAAGAAGCTATAGGCAGAAAACATCAAACTGTTGACCGTCACTCCCATAGTACAGGCTGCATGAACTAATTTGATATGCAGATCTTTCGGTATAGTAAATTCATGACGCGCGCTTAAAGAGGTGAGAGATGTTTCCAGCGCGTTATCAGGGGGAAATTGAGCAACTTCTGTGTTCTCTAATTGTTTGAGCCAGTAGTCTAATGCTTCTGTTTGGTACCTTTCACCATATTTTTGCTGCTGCTCAGCAACCAAATGACTGTATTGGGTAGGGGAGGGATCGAGTGCTGCTGATGACTGGCATGCAAACGGACGCAAAAATTCAGATAATTCATTAACGATGATATTTAAGGACAGCGCATCAAAAATAATATGGTGAGCACAGATTGCAAAGTAATAATGCGAATCTGTTTTAAGCACTTTAAAACGAATCAAAGGCGGTATTTCAAGAGCGAAAGGTTCGCGTGCAACTTTGCGAATAATCGTGCCAAGATCAGCAGATTTTTCCAAAGTCAATATCTCAAAATCCAATTTAACCTGGTCGGAGGGGAAGATATGTTGCGATACAATATGTTGGCTAGAGGCACTCAACCCCGTTCTAAACACTTCATGCCGATTGAGCAAAATTTGACAGGCTTGTTGTAAAGGTTCAATGTTAAAAGGTGAACTTACAAAAGGAATCACCATGTGGTTATCAAAGGAGCGCTCTGCATGATTTTGCTCATTCAGCCACAGTCTTCTTTGCTGAAAAGAAGCAGGAATAATAGCCCCGCTTATTTCAGGTACTGTAGCCACATCTGATAAGTTAATGTTAGCTTGCCGCCTAAGTGTCTGAACCAGTGATTGCACAGTCAGCTGCTCGCTCAACAAAAAGGATATAGCAAGCTTTATTTTGTATTGCTGATATAAAAAGTAAGCGAGTTGTGTTGCTTTCAGGGAGTTTAATCCCTGAAAAATCAAAGCCGCCTCAGGTTTCATCTGATCCAATGACAATAATTTTTTACAGAGGTAATGAATACCTTCTTCGAGGTCTATTTTTGAAATATCAGACAGCACTTCTTTGCCAATAAAATATTGGTCTAAGAGAGGTTCAAGCGTAGATGTCCAATCAGCCAGCTGTGCATAGTCTGCTTTCTTATATCCATTGATAGAATGATTTACCTTAGCAGAGTGTGTTTGTGCAATCGCCTGCTCTGTTAATGCGGCAGGATTAATTTTGGTTAATGCGAGTACATTGAAAATGAAATTCTGTTCATCTGTCTCTATACCTGCTGCTTCAAATAATATATCCAGAAATTTTTTTGCAGGAATATTCCTTTCTGTGGCTTGGAAAGGTAACTGAAAAATATTCGCTCGAGATGAAACCTCATGAGCAATATGTTGGATAAATTTATATTCAAGCTCCTTCTTAAAACCACGACAGCTTACAAAAAATTCTTCACAGATAAATATATTTTGGGCGAACTGGCCTATCGCTGCGCAAACGAGGCCATATTTGCCAAATTTATCTTCAACCTCCATCATCCAACCTCGAGCCAGAGGTTTTGACAAATAGGTTTTAATGCTGCTTGCGGATATCTTGACGTGCCCCGTCAAGTTGAATTGGGTGCAGTTCTCCGTTAATTGGGCAATTCTGTCATAGTGTTTGGACGTCGTTGCAGGTTCAATGACGCTGCTTAAGTTAAGTGTTTGAATAAATTGCGAATAGCTTTGATGGTGGCTCTTAGATTGAGTCAGTAACTGATCTCTGATAGCATTATTTTGATAAAACTGAGTACGTTGTTGATCTGCTTCAGTCGCCTTGCCACGGTCCAGCGCCCAAACATGTTGGAATAATTTTTCGAATTCCGGTAACTGCTGCGGCATTTGGATAACTGAAACCATGGGCAGTGCATATTTGATTTGCGCACATTCTTGGGCAGAATCATCAATAAAGATAAACCGGCCCAGCTCCATGTTCTCAAATTCCTGAGCAAGCATCTCTAAATTATCGGATTTAAGCCCATAGTTAATTTTGTACGCTGCAATGTGGGAGCGGTTGAGCACCATTTCTTTTTGGCGATTTTCAAACACCTGAAAGATGATTTCAGGGTCATTTTGACTAACCAAGCAGATGAGCACACCGGCCTTGTATTGTTCAACTAGGTGGGATTGTAAGGCTAAGTTATGAGACTCAAAGCGTATACCCTCTATCCCGACAGAAGCAGCCGTACCCGTCCATAGGGTATCGTCGCAATCCACCGCGATGACTTTATGAGGTTTGGTTTTAATGAAATGATAGCGTCTCGCCAGCAGGCAAGCCAGTCCTACATAAAATTGTGGCTGATACGGTATGTGATAAGGGATTTCGTTAATGGGATCTTGGATATCTGTTAGCGTAAAGTAATGCTGCTGAATATCCTCCAAAGTGATGAATGCGCTACAGTGCTCTTTAAGTTGATCGGCGAGCTTCTGCTCGGCTTGCAGTGCTTTGCTTTGTTGCAGAGGACTTTCATAGTAGCTAGGACATAGCGCAACGATGATGGGCAAAGTATTGCTTTTAACCTCATAGAGAATATTGGCAAACGCATCAAGGTTAACTTGTAATACGGCCCCTTCTTCTATAGATGCAACCAAATCTTTGATTCTAACGAGGACGATCAAGGTATCTGGCAGTGCTTGCAAACCCGTTTTTAAAGCGGCCAGTTTAGGTATAACATCGCCATAGCTGATTTCTAAAGGCGTATCTGGTGAAAATATATCTAGCAGATGTCGCAGCGGAGCGCGCAAATAATCAGCTGTAAACATAGACGTCACCAACATAAAAAAACCTATTTAGGATAGCCTTGCACGCAGGTCGCTTGCTAGTTTAGATAACGACCGGGGAAAAGCTGTTAATCGAACAGGAACCAAGTTTGCTCTAAATCTTGATTCTCTTTATTGTTTTACAGGCTTGAACAAAATTATTTGCATCCCACTTGTTCGCGGAATGCTGCCTGTTAGCTCTTCATTGATTTACCAGGAGACCGGTAGACTACGTGGCTTGATAAACATCGTCGCATCGTCCCACGGGATCTCTCGCTCTGGAATAGCAAGAGACAAATCTGGAAAACGCGTAAACAACGCAGAAAAAGCAACCTGCAAGAACATCCGCGCTAACGAAGCACCTAAACAGAAATGGACGCCGTGACCGAAGGTAATCGAAGCATTTGTGGTGCGGTGAATGTCAAATTTATGGGGTTCCGGATAATGTTTGGGGTCCCATGTGGCTCCGAGCATTGGTAGACAAACAGCATCGTTTTTACGAATAACTACATCGTGCATAGTGATGTCTTCTAAAGCAACTCTAGGCAGACCCAGCACACTATTGTGGTGATAGCGTATCACCTCTTCCACTGCCTTGGGCCACAGCGCAGGGTTCTTGAGGCATTCAAGTACTTGCTCGCGGTTTAGCATTAAAGTCAAAGTGCCGGTGCTCATTGGAGCAACCAGTGAGTCAGAGCCCGTAATAAGCAGATAGCAGATGGTGCCGACTAATTCTGCTTCACTAATCACGCCCTCTTTTCGAGCACTAATGAGAGCGCCAGTCGAATCATCAACGTTAGAATTGTCGGTTAAGCGCCTAGTTTCGATGATGGCCTCAGCAAATTCTTTAATTTTGTCAGTAGCAATGCTGATATCTTCTGGAGTCGCCATAAGATCAGTGGATAAACCTGTCTGAGCTTGGAAGTATTGCAAGTAAGTTTTTTGGTGTTCAACGGGTATGTGAAGGATGTCCACACTTGCCTGCAATGGTAGCGCCCCCAAATAAGCTTCCACTAAATCAGTCGGCTTGGGTCCCTGCTCCATCGCATCGAGCAATCGTTTGGCGTGTTGCTCCACTAAAGGGCGATGCCGCTCAGTACCAGCTGGTGTATAAAAGCGTTTGAGTACCTGGCGAACTCGGCTATGATCAGGGGGATCAAGGTTAAAAAGCCCGCCAGGGATTTTGGTGATATCTTCACCGGCCATGCGTGGCGCTCCCGCAAAAGTAAGGTCTCGTGAAAAGCTGGAATCACTTAATACTCTTTCTATATCATCTTTGCGGGTGAGCATCCATGCGTCCCTGCCGCTGGGTAAACGAATTGGACAAACAGGGCGATGTTCGCGTGCCCAATGGATAACCAGTGGTGGTGTTCCATTTTTACCCAAAGGGAAAGGGTATTGGATAGGTAATGTCGGCTCGTCGATTTGATTGATCGTGTTATTCATTAGAATGCTCCTGCGGTAGCATAATGAAACGTTTGATGAAAATAGCCAGAATGGATTAAAGCCGATCAGGGTTTGGTCAGATGCGCAAAAATGCACTGACAATTTTTAGTGTAAGAACAAATAGAAAATTTCTTTAGCATTATAGGGACACCTTGCATGTTTATAAAAATAATACTAGGAAATTCTGGAGAATGATCAAAATGTTGAAATTTCTGAAAAAAATATTTAGTGGTAGCCAATCTAAGGATGCAGATCCTGTTGATACAGATGTGCCTGAAGAAAATGTTGCCGAACTATTGGATAATGAAAGTGGGCCTGATTTGGAACAATTGGAAAAAAATCTTCAGAAGTTCATCCAGTTCTTGACCGCTTCCTTATCCCAGACGGAAGCTCGGCGTCTATGGCAAGTAGCCCGCACCGCCCTATACGAAACAGAAAGCTCGTTTGAGGCGCTACAGGAAGTTATGTCAGGGGACGACGGCCAACGACGAGGTCAGTGGCTGATCATTCAACTAGACTGGAAGGCAAGTGAAGAAATTGGATGGCAGGTTTCTGAGATTCTGGCAACCCTCAATGCCCAAGAGCAGTGGGATCATGATTGCGAAATGGAATTCGAATCAGTTCCTGCTGCATTTCAGGCATTGTCGGAGTGGCTGGCCGCAAGAGAACTTGCACTTCTGCATTTTGAAACGGATTCTGACTCCTATTGTGCCATCATTATCAAAGGTTCTGACGTTGCCGCGACAAAGCAACTTGCAGAAGCCGCACAGCTCACTCCCTACGATCAACTTGATTTTTCTAAACGCAATTGCTAGGGCGTGTATTTGAGGTTAGTTTGACCTTGCTTCGATAAGGTACCCTGAAGTTGACTCATTTTTGAACTGACCCCCGAAAGTTGGACGGTAAACTAGTTAAGAATAAAAAGGCTGTGACCGTAGTTGTCTGGCGACATCGCAAACTGCTGCCTCTCGGTTGGCGAATTGAATTTCCCCTCGCTGCTTTCTAATTTTCTATAATTTCTTCTATATCCTCACTCATTTCTTCTTTCAATTCCTTCGTCTCTTTTGAAATATCATTTAAAATATAACTCTTATTTTTTACACTTGACTCAGAATGGATTACTTTTGTTAAACGTTCCATCAGCAATAAGGTTCTACTTGCTAGCTCCCCAGTAGGTTTTGGCATAATTTTTTCTAAATTACATGCGATCTCTCTTAATTCTACTGCTCTATCATGCACAGCACGGCCATAATCTTCTACTTTCACTTTGCTTAATTCATCTGCAAGCTCCGCTAAGGACTTTGTTGCATTTTTATTTTTTCAAGATATGAGCGCCTGTTCTTCGTGGATAGGATTATCTCCGCCACAGCCCATAAAAGGAAAAATACATAATGGTGTGGAAAGAATAATAGATCGCATCGCTACTTATATAAAAATTAAATTATAAAAAATCTCTATAAAAACATGGCTGCAATTATTAATTAAATCTAACAGTCATTATTATTTTCACGTAACAAAGCAGCCATAAATCTAGCTTCCATATGATCCAACTGAACTCTAAGAGATTGATTTTCAGTTACTAGCCCTTGGTTGTTAAACAGCGTGCAAAACTTTCCAGTTTAGGAGAGGAAACAGCGTTCAAAAGTTTCCACCCTATTTGTGCGATGATCCGGCGAATTTGCCGGGGTAACCGTCGTAATACACACGTCCCCTCGCGGACCCATGCAGGCCAACCCTTGACATCAGCATAACCGAAAGAATTGGCCTTTTACAGGCTCTGAATGGGCTGGCCGGCGCGCTGCTACGATTCAAAGTTTGTTTGCCATGGCAAAACTCAATGGGCTTGACCCCGCTGTGTAGCTCAAAGACATTTTGGAAAAATTACCCGCTTGGCCTCACCGTCGAATTGACGAATTGCTCTCGCTACAACCTCTTTTATAACTTGTCAACGGTGGCGTGGATAAATGCTTACAATTCATTTGCTCCCCACAATTCTTCACACACATGCTTGTACGGGATTATTTTCTGCCCTATCATAAATCGCAGAATCCTGCACAGGTTCGGGGACGTCATTATGCTCAATTTTTTAAATAGGATCGCTGATTACTCAGCATCCTCAATCGCATTGACGTTACCCAGGAGGAATATTTAAGAAACGAAAGTCTCTGCGTAAGGGGTTAAGAGCTTTAGAAGAATAACTTATTTAAAAGGAGGTCAGAATGTTCATTAGAAATGTAACTGGTCAGTTGCCTATAAATCAGCAAACTCTGGATAAAACTCAAGCGCAGCAGGATGATGCGAATGAAGCTTCATGCAAAGAACTGGAGATTCTTGATAACTCTTTAGTAGATCCTAAGGCGCCAGCTTCTCAAGCTAAGCTTCAGCCCGGAAAATGTCTACCCGAGCAGATGACCAGCCAAGCTCCTAAAAGCAGAGAAATACTTGAGATGGTGGCGTTGCACGAAACGTTCTGGCGAAACCGGCTGCTAGCCTACCAATCCGATAGCCCTACGCTCAAAGCTTTAGCGCACTCACTAAGCCAGCATCGAGAAGTCGCTACTCCACCAAATCTAATTACGGCCGATACCACGACTTTGACGCCAGAGATGCTGCCACTGATTGATCTCAGTCAGACTGATATTGATCGGATTATTGAAAAGACACCAAGTGGCGTGTCCAACATCCAAGATATTTATGCGCTGTCTCCATTACAGGAGGGGATTTTATTCCATCATTTAGCGGTGACAGAAGGCGACCCTTATTTGCTCATTGACCAACTGGCGTTTGACAGTCGAGCCTTGCTTGATGGTTATCTGGATGCGGTGCAACAGGTAGTGAAGCGACATGATATTTTGCGCACAGCTTTTGTTTGGGAGCAGCTGTCTACACCCGCTCAGGTTGTCTGGCGTGATGCACCGCTGTCAATTGAAACCCTTTCTTTGAATTCAGCGAATGGACCGATTGCACAGCAGTTGCTGCAGCATTTTGATCCTCGTCAGTATCGGATAGATTTGACGCAAGCGCCATTATTGCGCTTTGCGATTGCCCAAAATGATGACGGGCGCTGGTTGCTGGTTCAGCTAATGCACCATCTGATTGGAGATCATACTGCCATCGAGATAATGAATGCTGAAGTGCGGACTTTGATGAAGGAACAAAAAGATGCCTTGTCTCCTCCCCAGCCATTCCGCGACTTGGTGGCGCAGGCGCGCTTAGGAGCGAGCCAAGAGGCGCATGAGCGCTTTTTTACAGAGATGCTGGCTGAGGTGGATGAGCCTACATTGCCTTTTGGCCTGAGCGGCGTTCATCGTGATGGTTCTCAAGTTACCGAATCCCGCCGTATGCTGCCGCAGGAGCTGAATAATCGACTGCGTGTCCAAGCTAAACGACTGAGTGTGAGTTTGGCAAGTTTATGTCATTTAGCCTGGGCGCAGGTGCTTGCGCGAACCAGTGGGCAACAGCAGGTGGTATTCGGTACGGTGTTATTAGGCCGCATGCAAGGTGGCGCAGATCGGGCGCTGGGGCTGTTTATGAATACGCTGCCGTTGCGCATTGACCTGGATCAAATGGATGTTGAGAGCAGTGTACGTGATACCCACGCACAGCTTGCCGCTTTACTCGAACATGAACATGCGCCGCTTGCCTTAGCGCAACGCTGCAGCAGTGTGCCAGCAGGTACGCCCCTTTTTAGTGCGTTATTAAACTATCGACACAAGGCGGTAGAGAGTGACCAGAATCAAATTTTCCCAGGCATTGAATGGCTGCATAAAGAAGAGCGCACCAACTATCCATTTGCACTATCAGTAGAGGATTCTGGCACGAGGCTTGGTCTGACTACTCAGGTGGCGCTACCAATCGAGTCGGTTCGGGTATGTGGCTATATGCAAGAGGCGCTGCAAAGTTTGGTTGAAGCGTTAGAGCATAAGCCTAAGCTGCCAGTTCACCAACTGGAAGTGCTCCCCGTTGACGAACGAGAGCTTCTGTTGCAGACATGGAATTCGGTAGCAACGCCTTATCCAGCACACCAATGCATGCACCAATTGTTTGAAGCGCAAGTTGCGCGTACGCCAGAAGCCATAGTGCTTGTTTACGAAGATCAAAAATTTAGCTATGCAGAACTGAATGCACGGGCCAATCGCCTTGCCCATCAACTCATCGAATTAGGTGTTCAACCAGATGTGCGGGTTGCTCTCTGTGTGAAGCGTTCACCGGCATTACTGATTGGTTTACTCGCTATCCTCAAGGCAGGCGGTGTCTATGTACCACTGGACCCGACATATCCGAGTGAACGCCTCACGTATATCTTGGCCGATGTGGCGCCTACGCTGTTTCTTGCCGATGCGACTGGACGCGCCGCCTTGGGGGAAGCTGCACTGGCTGGGCAGACTGTACTTGATCCAAGTCAAGAACCACTGTTCCCGGCCACTAACCCCTACGTTGCTGGCTTAACCTCGTGTCATCTGGCCTATGTGATCTATACCTCCGGTTCCACTGGTGCGCCTAAAGGAGTGATGGTCGAACATCGGAGCGTAAGCCATTTTATGCAGGCACAGCAGGCTTATTTAGACATTCAGCCAACCAGTCGAGTATTACAGTTTGTCTCGATTAGTTTTGATGTCAGCGTTTCAGAAATTATGACTTTAGCTTATGGCGCAAGTCTATATCTACCACCTGATAACGTGAGGCTTGATCGCTACAAATTATGGGAATATTTGGAAAAAAATGCGATCACACATGCCAGCTTGCCACCTGCCTTGTTGCAGGATGGACATGGTCTGCCTCACTTAAGCTTACCGCTGAAATTGCTTTTAGGTGGCGAAGCGCCCAGCCCAAGGTTATTGCAAAATCTTACGCCCCAATGCATGCTTTTTAATGTGTATGGCCCAACCGAGACTACGGTCTGGTCTACCGTTTGGCATTGTCCACGTGATTTCAATGGCGAAGCTGTCTCGATTGGTCGGCCACTTGCGAACATCCAGTTTTATCTGCTGAATAAGTACGGCCAGCCTGTGCCATTGGGCGCAGTAGGGGAAATATGCATTGGTGGCGCGGGTGTTACGCGGGGTTACTTAAATCAGCCTGAGCTTACGGATAGACGTTTTATTGCAGATCCATTCAGCAAAGATAAAAATGCCCGTTTGTATAAAACGGGCGACTTAGCTCGCTACTTGCCCGATGGCAATCTGGAATTTCTGGGTCGTAACGACTTCCAAGTCAAAATCCGCGGTTTTCGTATTGAGCTTGGTGAAATCGAAGTGCGCCTGGTTGAACATCCGCAGGTACGCGAAGCAGCGGTGCTTGCACTGGGGGAAGGGAACGATAAGCGTCTTGTCGCGTATGTGGTGGCCGAGCCAGATGAGCATCTAGCGCAAGCGTTGCGCACCCATCTCGCAGCGAGATTACCTGAGTATATGGTACCGGCTGCTTTTGTGCATTTGGAGGCGTTCCCGCTTACGCCCAACGGTAAGCTCAATCGCAAAGCGTTGCCTGCTCCAGATGAAAAAGCCTTTGCTCATCAGGCGTACGAAGCGCCACAAGGTGAAACCGAGCATACACTCGCTGCAATTTGGAGTGAGTTGCTTAGAGTCGAACGTATCGGCCGCCACGACAACTTCTTCGCACTCGGTGGCCATTCGCTGTTGGCGGTGCAAATGATCGAACGCTTGCGGCATCTTGGCTCAACGCTCTCAGCACATGCTTTATTTGGTACTCATACATTGAGCACGCTAGCTCGATCTTTAGGGCAACACCAGGAAGTCATGGTGCCGCCGAACCTAATTACAGCTGATGCCATCAAAATCACGCCAGAGATGCTGCCACTGATTGATCTCAGTCAGACTGATATTGATCGGATTGTTGAAAAGACACCAGGTGGCGTGTCCAACATCCAAGATATTTATGCACTGTCTCCCTTACAGGAGGGGATTTTATTCCATCATTTAGCGGTGACAGAAGGCGACCCTTATTTGCTCATTGACCAACTGGCGTTTGATAGTCGAACCTTGCTTGATGGCTATCTGGATGCGGTGCGACAGGTAGTGGAGCGCCATGATGTTTTGCGCACAGCTTTTGTTTGGGAGCAGCTGTCTACACCCGCTCAGATTGTCCGGCGTGATGCACCGCTATCAATTGAAACACTTTCTTTGGATTCAGCGAATGGGCCCATTGCGCAGCAGTTGCTGCAGCATTTTGATCCTCGTCGGTATCGGATGGATTTGACGCAAGCGCCATTATTGCGCTTTGCGATTGCCCAAAATGATGACGGGCGCTGGTTGCTGGTTCAGCTAATGCACCATCTGATTGGAGATCATACTGCCACCGAGATAATGAATGCTGAAGTGCGGACTTTGATGAAGGAGCAAAAAGATGCCTTGTCTCCTCCCCAGCCATTCCGCGACTTGGTGGCGCAGGCGCGCTTAGGAGCGAGCCAAGAGGCGCATGAGCACTTTTTTACAGAGATGCTGGCTGAGGTGGATGAGCCTACATTGCCTTTTGGCCTGAGCGGCGTTCATCGTGATGGTTCTCAAGTTACCGAATCCCGCCGTATGCTGCCGCAGGAGCTGAATAATCGACTGCGTGTCCAAGCTAAACGACTGAGTGTGGGTTTGGCAAGTTTATGTCATTTAGCCTGGGCGCAGGTGCTTGCGCGAACCAGTGGGCAACAGCGGGTGGTATTCGGTACGGTGTTATTAGGCCGCATGCAAGGTGGCGCGGATCGGGCACTGGGGCTATTTATGAATACGCTGCCGTTGCGCATTGACCTGGATCAAATGGATGTTGAGAGCAGTGTACGTGATACCCACGCACAGCTTGCCGCTTTACTCGAACATGAACATGCGTCGCTCGCCTTAGCACAACGCTGCAGTAGTGTGCCAGCAGGTACGCCCCTTTTTAGTGCGTTATTAAACTATCGACACAATACGGCAGAGAGGGACAAGAATCGAATTTTCCCAGGCATTGAATGGCTGCATGAAGAAGAGCGCACCAACTATCCATTTGTGCTGTCGGTGGATGATTCCATCGCAGACCTTGGTTTAACTGCTCAAGTGGTGCACCCATTTGATCCGGTGCAGATATGCGGCTATATGCAGCAGACATTGCAAAGCCTAGTTGAAGCGCTAGAACGTATGCCTAAGATGCCAGTTCACCAACTGGAAGTGCTCCCTGTTGACGAACGGGAGCTTCTGTTGCAGACATGGAATTCGGTAGTAACGCCTTATCCAGCACATCAATGCATGCACCAATTGTTTGAAGAGCAAGTTGAGCGTACGCCAGAGGCTATAGCGCTGGTGTACGAAGAGCAAGAATTCAGTTACGCAGAACTCAACGCACAGGCAAATCGCGTTGCCCATCAGCTCATCAAATTGGGCGTGCAGCCTGATACACGTGTAGCCATCTGTATGGATCGCTCACCGGCATTGGTGGTGGGACTGTTGGCGATCTTGAAGGCAGGTGGTGCTTATGTGCCGCTCGATCCGGCGTATTCGAGCGAGCGCCTGACACATATTCTGACAGATGCTGCACCCGCTATTTTACTAGCCGATACGGCAGGACGTGCTGCCTTAGGCGAATCGGAGTTGACTTCGCTTACCGTGCTTGACCCCAATAGCTTGCCGCCATTGCCAAGCACGAATCCAAAGATTTCTACGCTGAGCCCACATCATCTTGCGTACATTATTTACACCTCCGGCTCCACAGGTTTGCCTAAAGGGGTGATGGTGGAGCACGCGCAAATTACGCGTCTATTCGATGCTACTGCAGACTGGTATCAATTTAACCAGCACGATGTCTGGTGCTTATTCCATTCGTTCGCTTTTGATGTTTCTGTCTGGGAGCTTTGGGGCGCGTTGCGCCATGGCGGCAAGCTCGTTATTGTGCCGCATCACATTGCTCGTTCACCGCAGGATTTTTATCACTTGCTGTGTAAACAAGGTGTAACGGTCTTGAATCAGACCCCTAGTGCATTTAAACCATTGATTGATTGTCACGCACAAAGTAAATTAAGTGACCGTTTACGGTATGTCATATTTGCTGGGGAGGCGCTTGAGCCTGCTGTTTTACAAACATGGTATGCCGTGCATGCTGAACATTCTCCTCAATTGGTGAATATGTATGGCACCACAGAAACGACCGTGCATGCGACTTACCGGCTGATGCAGCAAAAAGATAGCCACCAAATAGGTAGCCCAGTTGGGAAGCGGATTCCAGATCTTAAAATTTATTTGCTCGATGCCAATCGTCAGCCGGTGCCATTGGGCGCAATAGGGGAGATATACATTGGTGGCGCGGGTGTGGCGCGAGGTTATTTGAATCGACCTAAGCTTTCGGCCGAACGTTTTGTTGCTGATCCATTCAGCAAAGATAAAAATGCACGTCTGTATAGAACGGGCGACTTAGCTCGCTACTTGCCCGATGGCGAGCTGGAATTTCTTGGTCGCAACGACTTCCAAGTCAAAATCCGCGGTTTTCGTATTGAGCTTGGTGAGATCGAAGCACGCCTGGCTGACCATCCGCAGGTGCGCGAAGCAGCGGTGCTTGCACTGGGGGAAGGGAGTGATAAGCGTCTTGTCGCATATGTGGTGGCCAAGCCGAATGAGCATCTCGCGCAAGCGTTGCGCACCCATCTCGCAGCGAGATTACCTGAGTATATGGTACCGGCTGCTTTTGTGCGTTTGGAGGCATTCCCGCTTACGCCCAACGGTAAACTCGATCGCAAAGCATTGCCTGCACCGGATGTAGAAGCCCTAGCCCGCCAGACGTACGAAGTGCCGCAAGGAGAAATCGAGCAAATACTTGCTGCAATCTGGACTGAATTGCTCGGTGTCGAGCGTATTAGTCGCCACGACAACTTCTTCGCGCTCGGTGGCCATTCGCTGTTGGCGGTGCAGATGATTGAGCGCTTGCGGCGTGCCGGCTTAACGCTTTCGGTACGCACTTTATTTGATAAGCCTACGCTAAGTATACTGGCTCAATCTTTAGGGCAGCACCAGGAAATTGTCGTACCGCCTAATCTTATTACTCGCGATACGATAGCGCTTAAACCAGAGCTACTGCCATTGATTCAACTGACGCAAACGGATATTGACGGTATTGTTGAACAAACCCCGGGGGGCGTGTCCAACATTCAAGATATTTATGCGCTGTCTCCCTTACAAGATGGGATTTTATTCCACCATTTAATGGCAACAGAAGGGGACCCTTACTTACTCCTCGATCAGCTGGCGTTTGCCAGTCGAGCCTTGCTTGATCGTTACCTGGATGCGGTGCAACAGGTAGTGAAGCGCCATGATATTTTGCGCACAGCTTTTGTTTGGGAGCAGCTGTCTACACCAGCTCAGGTTGTCTGGCGTGATGCCCCGCTGTCAATTGAAACACTTTCTTTGGATTCAGCGAATGGACCGATTGCACAGCAGTTGCTGCAGCATTTTGATCCTCGTCGATATCGGATGGATTTGACGCAAGCGCCATTATTGCGTTTTGCGATTGCCCAGGATGACGATGGGCGCTGGTTACTCGTCCAACTAATGCACCATCTGATTGGCGATCATTCAACTCTCGAAGTAATGGGTTCTGAAGTGCAGGCTTGGCTCAAAGGTCAAGGCAGCACATTGTCTCCTGCTCAGTCATTCCGCAATCTGATTGCGCAGGTGCGTTTAGGGGTGAGCCAGGAAGCGCATGAGCGCTTTTTTAGGGAAATGCTGAGCGAGGTGGATGAACCGACGTTACCCTTTGGCTTAACCGAGGTTCATCGCGATGGCTCTCAAATCACAGAATCGTATCGCATGTTGCCGCAGGATCTGAATGATCGTCTGCGTACGCAAGCGAAGCGGCTGAACGTGAGCTTGGCGAGCTTATGTCATTTGGCATGGGCGCAGGTGCTGGCGCGAACCAGTGGGCAACAGCAGGTGGTATTTGGTACGGTACTCTTTGGTCGCATGCAAGGTGGAATGGGGGCTGACCAAGCAATGGGGCTGTTCATCAATACGCTGCCACTGCGTATTGACTTGGATGAGACGGAAGTAGAGGAGAGCGTAGGCCATGTCCACGCTCGGCTGGCTGCATTGCTCGAGCATGAACATGCGTCGCTTGCCTTAGCGCAACGCTGCAGTAGTGTGCCAGCAGGTACGCCCCTTTTTAGTGCGTTATTAAACTATCGACACAATGCGGCAGAGAGGGACAAGAATCAAATTTTTCCAGGCATTGAATGGCTGCATGAAGAAGAGCGCACCAACTATCCATTTGTGCTGTCGGTGGATGATTCCATCGCCGACCTTGGTTTAACTGCTCAAGTGGTGCACCCCTTTGATCCGGTTCAGATATGCGGCTATATGCAGCAGACGTTGCAAAGCCTAGTTGAAGCGCTAGAACGTATGCCTAAGGTGCCAGTTCACCAACTAGAAGTGCTCCCTGTTGACGAACGGGAGCTTCTGTTGCAGACATGGAATTCGGTAGTAACGCCTTATCCCGCACATCAATGCATGCACCAATTGTTTGAAGCGCAAGTTGAGCGTACGCCAGAGGCTATAGCGCTGGTGTACGAAGAGCAAGAATTCAGTTACGCAGAACTCAACGCACAGGCGAATCGCGTTGCCCATCAGCTCATCAAATTGGGCGTGCAGCCTGATACACGTGTAGCCATCTGTATGGACCGCTCACCGGCATTGGTGGTGGGACTGTTGGCGATTTTGAAGGCCGGTGGTGCTTATGTGCCGCTCGATCCGGCGTATTCGAGCGAGCGCCTGACACATATTCTGACAGATGCTGCCCCCGCTATTTTACTAGCCGATACGGTAGGACGTGCTGCCTTAGGCGAATCAGAGTTGGCTTCGCTTACCGTGCTTGACCCCAATAGCTTACCGCCATTGCCAAGTACGAATCCAAAGATCTCTACGCTGAGCCCACATCATCTTGCGTATATTATTTACACCTCCGGCTCCACAGGTTTGCCTAAAGGGGTGATGGTGGAGCACGCGCAAATTACGCGTCTATTCGATGCTACTGCAGACTGGTATCAATTTAACCAGCACGATGTCTGGTGCTTATTCCATTCGTTTGCTTTCGATTTTTCTGTCTGGGAGCTTTGGGGCGCTTTGCGTCATGGCGGCAAGCTCGTTATCGTGCCGCATCACATCGCTCGTTCACCGCAGGATTTTTATCACTTGCTATGTGAACAAGGTGTAACGGTCTTGAATCAGACCCCTAGTGCATTTAAACCATTGATTGATTGTCAAGCACAAAGTAAATTAAGTGACAGCTTACGTTACGTCATATTTGGAGGCGAGGCGCTTGAGCCTACTGTTTTGCAAATGTGGTACGCCACGCGTGCTGAACATTCCCCGCAGTTGGTGAATATGTATGGCATTACAGAAACGACCGTGCATGTAACCTACCGACCCTTACAGCAAAAAGATAGTGATCAAGTGGGTAGTCCGGTTGGGAAGCGGATTCCAGATCTTAAAATTTATTTGCTCGATGCCAATCGTCAGCTGGCGCCATTGGGCGCAGTAGGGGAGTTGTATATTGGTGGCGCGGGGGTGGCGCGGGGATATCTGAATCGACCTGAGCTTACGGCTCAACGTTTTGTTGCTGATCCATTTAGCAAAGATAAAAATGCACGTCTGTATAGAACGGGTGACTTAGCTCGCTACTTGCCTGATGGCAATCTGGAATTTCTTGGTCGTAACGACTTCCAAGTCAAAATCCGCGGTTTTCGTATTGAGCTTGGTGAGATCGAAGCACGCCTGGCTGACCATCCGCAGGTGCGCGAAGCAGCAGTGCTTGCACTGGAAGAAGGGAACGATAAGCGTCTTGTCGCGTATGTGGTGGCCAAGCCGGATGAGCATCTCGCGCAAGCGTTGCGCACCCATCTCGCAGCGAGATTACCTGAGTATATGGTACCGGCTGCTTTTGTGCGTCTGGAGGCGTTCCCGCTTACACCCAACGGTAAACTCGATCGCAAAGCATTGCCTGCACCGGATGTAGAAGCCCTAGCCCGCCAGACGTACGAAGTGCCGCAAGGAGAAATCGAGCAAATGCTTGCTGCAATCTGGACTGAATTGCTCGGTGTCGAGCGTATTAGTCGCCACGACAACTTCTTCGCGCTTGGTGGCCATTCGCTGTTGGCGGTGCAAATGATTGAGCGTTTGCGGCGTGTTGGTTTAACGCTCTCAGTACGTGCTTTGTTTGATACACCTACGCTGAGTTTTCTGGCACGATCTTTGAGACAACATCAGGAAGTCGCAGTACCGCCTAATTTGATTACACCTGATACCACGGAGCTCACACCAGACCTGCTAGCATTGATTCAACTAACTCAAACTGACATTGATCATATTGTTGAGCAGACGCCAGGCGGAGTTGCAAACATCCAAGATATTTATGCGCTGTCTCCCTTACAGGATGGGATTTTACTCCACCATTTAATGGCAACAGAAGGCGACCCTTACTTGCTTATTACCCAAATGGCGTTTGACAGTCGAGCCTTGCTTGATCGTTATCTGGATGCAGTTCAACAGGTAGTGAAGCGCCATGATATTTTGCGCACCGCTTTTATCTGGGAACAGTTATCTACACCCGCTCAGGTTGTTTGGCGCGATGCTCCGCTGTCAATTGAAGAACTTTCTTTGGATTCAGCGAATGGACCTATTCCGCAGCAGCAACTGCAGTATTTTGATCCTCGTCGGTATCGGATGGATTTGACGCAAGCGCCATTACTACGTTTTGCGATTGCCCAAGATGACGATGGGCGCTGGCTGCTTGTCCAGTTGCTCCACCATCTGATCGATGATAACTCATCTATGAGGATATTGAATGCTGAAGTGCAGGCTTTGCTCAAAGGTCAAGGTAGCACATTGCCTCCTGCTCAGTCATTCCGCAATTTGATCGCGCAGGTGCGTTTAGGGGTGAGCCAGGAAGCGCATGAGCGCTTTTTTAGGGAAATGCTGGGCGAGGTGGATGAACCGACGTTACCCTTTGGCTTAGCCGAGGTTCATCGCGAAGGCTCCCAGGTTACGGAGTCGTATCGCATGTTGCCGCAGGAGCTGAATGATCGTCTGCGTATGCAAGCGAAGCGGCTGAACGTGAGCTTGGCGAGCTTATGTCATTTGGCATGGGCGCAGGTGCTGGCGCGAACCAGTGGGCAACAGCAGGTGGTATTTGGTACGGTACTCTTTGGTCGCATGCAAGGCGGAATGGGAGTTGACCAAGCAATGGGGCTGTTCATCAATACGCTGCCAATGCGTATTGACCTGGATGAGACGGAAGTAGAGGAGAGCGTACGCCATGTCCATGCTCGGCTAGCTGCGTTGCTCGAACATGAGCATGCGTCGCTCGCCTTAGCGCAACGCTGCAGTAGCGTGCCAGCAGGTACGCCACTCTTTAGCGCGTTACTCAATTACCGGTATAACGCGGTACCCTCAGACACGACGCAATTAATGCCTGGTATTGAGGAACTACATGCAGAAGACTGGGACAGCTATTCGTTGTCGCTGTCGGTGGATGACTATGGTCAGTCGTTGGGACTCACGGCGCAGATTGCGCAGCCATTCAATCCTGAGCGGCTATGTGGCTATATGCAAAAAGCGTTGGAAAGCCTGGCCGAGACATTGGAACGCGCGCCGAAAATGCCGGTACGGCAATTGGAGATTGTGCCTAATGCTGAGCAGGCATTACTGCTTCAAACGTGGAATGCGACGGCTGCACCGTATCCGAAAGATCAGTGTTTGCATCAGTTGTTTGAAGCGCAAGTGGAGCGTACACCCAACGCTATTGCATTAGCTCATGAAAATTTGACCATCAGCTATGCAGAGTTGAATGCGCAAGCGAATCGCCTCGCTCACCATTTAATAGATATTGGCGTCCGACCTGATAGTCGCGTAGCGCTGTATATCCAGCCCAGCATAGACATGGTGATGGGTCTGCTGGCTGTCCTTAAAGCGGGCGGGGCTTATGTACCGTTGGACACAAAGTATCCTGCTGAACGTTTAGCAGATATGGTGAACGATAGTGTACCAGTGGCTTTGCTAAGCATTGGTGCGCCGCACACTGTAGTTGCGCAAGGTCTAGGTGAGAAAGCTCCAGTGCTGGACTTAAGAGCGGATATGGCGCACTGGAAAGACAAGAGCAGCCATAATCCTAGCCCGCATAAATTGGGTTTGAATGCGGAGCATTTAGCCTATGTGATGTATACGTCGGGGTCTACCGGTAAACCTAAAGGGGTGATGATTCAACACCAGGGCGTGGTGAGTTTAGCGATAACGATGATTCAGCAAACTGACCTAAGCCCGCAAGACCGAGTACTGCAATTCTCTTCGCTTTCCTTTGATACTTCAGTCTCAGATATCTTTGCTACGTTGACTTGCGGCGCAACGCTGGTATTGCGCACGGATGCCTGGTTGGCGGATACCCAAGAATTCTGGCGGCTGTGCGAAGCCAACCAGATTAGCGTGATGGAGCTACCTACCCAATTCTGGGCGCAACTGGCTCAGGAAAAGGCGCCTGTCCCGCAGAAAATACGTTTAATGATGATTGGTGGGGACGCGTTGAGCGCATCAGCGCATCAGGCGTGGTTTGTCAATACAGGTCATCGACCGCGCTTATTAAATACCTACGGCCCGACTGAGACAACGGTGAACGCGACGATCCGTGAAGTCAGTGCGGATGGGAATGACTGGCGCGCGATTGGTCGACCTATTACGAATACGCGCGTGTATGTGTTGGATTCATCGATGCAGCCTACGCCATTAGGTGTCGCTGGAGAGTTATATATCGGTGGTGCTGGGGTCGCGCGCGGCTACTTGAACCGACCTGATTTGACGGCTGAACGTTTTTTATCTGATCCATTTAGTGATCAAACGGATGCCTGGATGTATAGGACAGGCGATTTGGTTCGTTATTTACCGGACGGCAACTTGGAATTCTTGGGTCGCAATGACTATCAAGTGAAGATTCGAGGGTTTCGTATTGAGTTAGGCGAAATTGAAGCGCGTCTAACTGAGCATCCGCAGGTGCGTGAAGCGGTAGTAGCCGCGCTGGGCGAAGGAAGCAACAAACGTCTCGTGGCTTATGTTGTAGCCAAACCGGATGAGCACCTTGTGCAGTCTTTGCGTACACACATTGCAGTTGCCTTACCTGAGTATATGGTACCGGCTGCTTTTGTGCGCTTGGAGACGTTCCCGCTTATGCCCAACGGTAAACTCGATCGCAAGGCATTGCCTGCCCCGGATGTAGAGGCCCTAGCCCGCCAGACGTACGAAGTGCCGCAAGGAGAAGTCGAGCAAATGCTTGCTGCAATCTGGACTAAATTGCTCGATGTCGAGCGTATTAGTCGCCACGATAACTTCTTCGCGCTCGGTGGCCATTCGCTGTTGGCGGTGCAGATGATTGAGCGCTTGCGGCGTGCCGGCTTAACGCTTTCGGTACGCACTTTATTTGATAAGCCTACGCTAAGTATACTGGCTCAATCTTTAGGGCAGCATCAGGAAATTGTCGTCCCGCCTAATCTTATTACTCGCGATACGATAGCGCTTAAACCAGAGCTACTGCCATTGATTCAACTGACGCAAACGGATATTGACGGTATTGTTGAACAAACCCCAGGGGGCGTGTCCAACATTCAAGATATTTATGCGCTGTCTCCCTTGCAGGATGGGATTTTATTCCACCATTTAATGGCAACAGAAGGGGACCCTTACTTGCTCCTCGATCAGCTGGCGTTTGCCAGTCGAGCCTTGCTTGATCGTTACCTGGATGCGGTGCAACAGGTAGTGAAGCGCCATGATATTTTGCGCACAGCTTTTGTTTGGGAGCAGCTGTCTACACCAGCTCAGGTTGTCTGGCGTGATGCCCCGCTGTCAATTGAAACACTTTCTTTGGATTCAGCGAATGGACCCATTGCACAGCAGTTGCTGCAGCATTTTGATCCTCGTCGATATCGGATGGATTTGACGCAAGCGCCATTATTGCGTTTTGCGATTGCCCAGGATGACGATGGACGCTGGTTGCTGGTCGAATCGTCGCACCATCTGATTAGCGATCATTCAACTGGCGACGTGATGGATGCTGAAGTGCGGGCTTTTGTTGAAAATCAAAGCGATGCATTGCCTGCCGCTCAGCCATTCCGTAATTTGGTCGCGCAAGCGCGCTTAGGGGTGAGTCAGGAAGCGCATGAGCGCTTTTTTAGGGAAATGCTGGGTGAGGTGGATGAACCGACGTTACCCTTTGGCTTAACCGAGGTTCATCGCGATGGCTCCCAAGTCACAGAATCGCATCGCATGTTGCCGCAAGAGTTGAATAATCGCCTGCGTATGCAAGCCAAGCGGCTAAACGTAAGCTTGGCGAGTTTATGTCATTTGGCGTGGGCGCAAGTGTTGGCGCGGACTAGCGGACAGCAGCGGGTCGTGTTCAGTACGGTATTATTTGGCCGCATGCGGGGAGGGGAAGGTGCGGATCAAGCAATGGGACTGTTCATCAACACACTGCCGTTGCGCATTGATTTGGATGAGACAGGTGTTGAGGAAAGTGTGCGCCATGTCCACGCCCGGCTAGCTGCTTTGCTTGAGCATGAGCATGCGTCACTGGCTTTAGCGCAACGCTGCAGTAATGTGCCAGCGGGTACGCCGCTTTTTAGTGCAATGCTGAACTATCGGCACAATATGATGTCGGTGGACGAGAACCAGACCATGTCCGGTGTTGAACGGTTATATGGGGAAGAGCGCACCAACTATCCATTTTTGCTATCGATAGAAGATTTCAGTACGAAGCTTGGTTTGACTGCTCAGGTGGCTCAGCCGTTTGATCCAGCTCAGGTATGCGGCTACATGCAAGAGGCGCTGTTGAGTTTAGTTAATGCGCTGGAGTATACGCCCAAGATACCCGTTCACCAGCTGGAAGTGCTTCCTGTCGAAGAGCGAAAGCTTTTACTGCAAACATGGAATGCAACAGAAACGTCTTATCCAGCACACCAGTGCATTCACCAATTATTTGAGGAGCAGGTTGAGCGCACACCAGAATCCGTAGCGCTCGTGTACGGAGATCAGCAATTTAGTTATGCCGAACTCAACGCGCAGGCTAATCGTCTTGCTTATCAACTCATCGAATGCGGAGTGCAACCTGATACACGCGTCGCACTCTGTGCGGAACGCTCACCGGCGATCGTGGTTGGCTTGCTAGCAACCCTCAAAGCCGGTGGCGTCTATGTGCCACTCGATCCGGTGTATCCGAGCGAACGCCTCGCGCATATTCTTGCTCATGCTGCGCCGAAGATATTACTCGCCGATAGGGTTGGTCGGACTGCACTAGGTGAAGAAGCGCTTGCCCCCTTGATCGTACTCGATCCGAATGAGTTGCCAAAGCTGAGTACGGCGAATCCTCATATTCCAGAACTGACCTCACGTCATTTGATCTATGTACTTTACACTTCTGGTTCTACTGGCAAGCCTAAAGGTGTGACGATGGAGCATCGGAGCATCGTGAATCTTGCTCAAGCGTCGGTTGCCAGTTTTGGTGTTCATCCATCCAGTCGGGTTTTGCAGTTTGCTTCGATTAGTTTCGATGTGAGTATCTGGGAAATGTTGGTAGCTTTAAGTTGTGGCGCAAGCTTATATTTGCCACCAGAGACTATCCGTCATGACCGGGATAAGTTGTGGGATTATTTGGCGGGACAGGCGATTACTCACGTTATCTTACCGCCTGCGCTACTTCAGGGGGGGGAAATCTTGCCTAGCTTGAGTACGCCTCTGACAATGGTTCTGACAGGGGAAGCGCCCAGCGCAACTTTGCTTCAGAACTTGAGCCGACAAGGTACCGTCTTTAATGCCTATGGTCCCACAGAGACTCATGCGGTCACTGTTTGGCCAGCCGCATCGAGTGCTCTCGACCACGGTGTGCTGTCAATTGGCCGGCCGATTGCGAATACCCGGCTCTATGTACTGGATGCGCGCGGCCAGCCGGTGCCTTTAGGGGCAGTGGGTGAGCTCTATATTGGTGGCGTGGGGGTTGCGCGTGGCTATCTGGATCAGCTTGAGTTGACTGCTGAGCGCTTTCTGCGTGATCCGTTCAGCGAGTATGAGGATGCCAGGATGTATAAAACAGGCGATTTGGTTCGTTACCTACCTGATGGCAATTTAGTGTTCCTGGGCCGCAATGATCATCAAATTAAGATTCGTGGCTTTCGGATTGAACCAGGCGAGATCGAAGCGTGTTTGGCCGAACATCCGTTGGTGCAGGAAGCGGTGGTGCTTGCAATGGGTGAAGGGAACGACAAACGTCTTGTTGCCTATGTTGTGGCGGAGCCGGACGAACAATCTGTGCAGTCTTTACGCGCACACCTTGCGGCGAACTTACCTGAGTATATGGTGCCTGCTGCCTTCGTGCGTCTTGATGCATTCCCGCTTACATCTAATGGCAAGCTCGACCGTAAAGCATTACCTGCTCCAGATGCCGAGGCCTTAGCTCGTCAAGTGTATGAGGTGCCGCAAGGTGAATTTGAATATACGCTTGCCACCATTTGGTCTGAGCTGCTTGGCGTCGAGCGCATCGGCCGTCACGACAATTTCTTCGCGCTCGGCGGCCATTCGCTACTTGCGATGCAGATGGCCGGTCGTATTCGCTCTAAGCTGGGCGTTGAAATTACTCTGCGTACTACGTTTGAGGCACCTACCATCGCAGGGCTAGCGCAACGTTTACTTGGATCAGACGGAGTCTTGGATAATAAAGATGGAATCTTGAATAACTCATTTGATGTTTTGCTCCCTCTTCAACCTAAGGGTAGCCGTTCTCCTCTTTTCTGCATCCACTCTGGCGTAGGAGTAAGCTGGGAATATATCGGCTTATCCCAATATTTGGGTGAGGAGCAACCTATTTACGGTTTGCAAGCTCGCGGTCTTGATGGCATGTCACGGTTCGCGGAAACAATAGATGAGATGGCGGCAGACTATATTAAGCAAATTCGCCAGATTCAGCCGAGTGGGCCTTACTCTCTATTAGGATGGTCTTTAGGTGGAATGGTGGCGCATTCTATGGCGACTCAACTTGAGCAACAAGGTGAAAGAGTAGCATTGCTTGCTATATGGGATGCTTATCCATCACTCTCTGGTGAGGAATGGGAGAAGCCTCAAGATTTAACAGCTTCGCGCGCGGCATATATGGAGACTTTTGAGATCTACGACGATAAAAAGATACCAAACGCCAGTGAGTATTTATGGGAGAAAATTCAACGTTGCACGGTGAACGCTAATAAAATTGTCAAGAATTTTTCCCCGCGCATTTATAGCGGCGATATGCTCTTTTTCCACGCAACCATAAAGGATAGCTTGTATGCTCCGTTACACCCCGATATGTGGAAACCTTACATTTGCGGAGAAATAAAAGTTCACAATATCAACTGTAACCACTCTGAAATGGGTGAGCCTAAAGCCATTGCTGAAATTAGTCGTCCTTTGGCTGATAAACTCAATCAACTACAGAAAAGTCAGTTGCCTCAAAATAAAGAAGAGATTTTAGATATAGAGTGAGGGCACGAAGAGCTTCAGGCTCTTCGCTGGCTGGACTGACTCAAGGCTAGGTACTGGGCTACAGGCCATTTAGCACAAGCATCAGCTAAGTTAAATGGCCTGTTGGATGAGGCATGGAATTCGAATCAGTTCCTGCTGCATTTCTGGCATTGTCGGAGTGGCTGACAGCAAGAGAACTTGCACTTCTGCATTTTGAAACGGATTCTGACTCCTACTGTGCCATCATTATCAAAGGTTCTAACGTTGCCGCGACAAAGCAACTTGCAGAAGCCGCACAACTCACTCCCTACGATCAACTTGATTTTTCTAAACGCAATTGCTAGGGCCGACATTCCGCTACTCCCTTTCCTCAATCTGATAGATTTTACAAGCGGTATCGCCAAACAACCGGATAATCTTGATTCTGACGTCATTAAGGTTGGAAACGGCTTCATGGATTAACGCGCGTTGATGATCGAAGATACGCACCAACGCAACGCCTTCCATTAACTGGAATATCCATCGCAAGGTAGGTGTACTGGTGGGTTTGCCCAGTTGATTGGGTAAGGTGTCAGCATAGGCCTCGAGCTTTGCACGCACTTGAAATTGTGCGAGGTTGTAGACCATGAGGCATAAGGTCATCACCATCATCAATGCAGCGATACGCTGTGGCGATTTTAAAAAGAGCGTATCCGCTAGGAAGTCAGGATTTTTCAAAAACCGAAAGCCATTCTCAACCGTTTGCTGAGCTTTGTAGTCGGCGAGAATGCGCTTGTCGGGGTAACCCTGCTTGTCACCCTCGTTGGTGGCCAGGATGAAACGCCCTTTAGTTTGCAGTAGCTTCTGGATCGCTTCGTCATTGCGCTGGATCTGAACCTGGATTTGATACCCCATACATTGTTTTGTTTCTCCCTTCTTGGGACGACCTGCTTTCTCATACTTTTCTACTGGCGCAACAGTCGGGGCCAAGATGAATAGCGGGTGCGACTTCTGTTCTCGCCTGAATGTTTTATGCGCGTCGGCTTCACACGCAAACAGCTCGGTGCTGAATTGTTTCATTTGTTTTTGCAGCGCTTGTTCTTGTTTGGTCAGGCGCTTTTGGAGAGACTGTGCTTCGCGTTGGTATGCCTGTTCTGAGAAGACGAGTAACCAGCGTTGTTGGATGCCGGCATAATCCATATCGAATGATGCATGTCGATAGCCGTCTTCCTGTTCACTCCAAGCTATTTCTTGCGTTGATTTGCTCACTAACTCCCGAGCTTCCAGGATTGTTTCTGGTACACGTGATACCCAAATGGTGTGCTCCATCTTTTTGAGGTTTTCAGCTGTGTAAAGCGCCGAATCGGCCACCCAACGCAGCGTACGGGTGCAATCAATTTCTTGGCGAAATGCATTGATGCGTTCTATTGTTTCTGGCAACACCGTCTTGTCTGAGGCGTTGCCATCGCAAGGCATCATCCATAACGGAATGCCTGAACCGCCTGCCACCGCCAATGACAGCACGACTTGTTTCAAATCAGGGCGATGGTCTTTGGAGTACCCATGAGTCACAGTAATTTCAACCGCCTCGCCTGCGTCCTCTCTTTGTTCGCTAACTCCCTCATCGCTTGCATATTTGCCATGCACAGAAAAACTCGTCGTATCCACATGCACCAACTCATCAAGAAGGTCATGTTCCAGTGCAATCTCAAAGGCCACTTCCCCGAATAGCTTGCTCGGCCCATACTGCGCTATCGCGTCCAATGCGTCTCCCAACGCATCATCATTCAAATGCCTGGCCTCAATCCCAGACCCTAATAAAGCTTCTAATGGTTTGCTTTCAAAAAACTGTGGCGTCAGATACAGTCGACGGTTCGTAAATCCCAGTCCATTCAGAATCATCGCAACGCAGGCTGTGCCATAGCTGACAATTCGCCCAGGGTGGCTAGTCAAATGCTTATCTATCCGCTGAGCAAGTTGCAAGTCCTGGCATTTCGATGCAACCAAGCCATGATGATCTAGTACATGTGTGATGATTGCTGGTGCACTTTGACCCATATTCCGCCCTCTGAAAAATCAAATGGCTATCTCAACATGATGTAAAGTGAAATTCAAGTTTTTTTGAAGGGGAGGTGGCGGAATGTCGGCTAGGGCGTGTATTTGAGGTTAGTTTGCCCTTGTCTTAGGGCATAGTGGCGTAGCGATGACAGAGCACTATGTGCGAAAACGAGGAGGGCTCGTTAAGCCTACAAAATAAATTTTTGTAGAACAAACCACCTTTTGTAGAACAAAATAGATAAGGCTTACATTGCTGTAAGCCTTACGATACTTGGTAGGCCGTGCTGGGTTCGAACCAGCGACCAACGGATTAAAAGTCCTGTTTTCTGTAGATGGATGAAAAAGAAAGTGTAGTAAATTCAATGACTTGCAGCAATAGCCCTCCTTTAAACCGCTGCACTTTCTTATCTATTTTGAACATTTCGCGTGTACTTTGGTCATGTTTTGGTCATAGCATGTTAGTCTCACTTTGTGGATGGGTGAAATGTCACCGGGTATCGTCACGTTGTCTGGCGACATCGCAAACTGCTGCCTCTCGATAGGCGAGCTGAATTTTCCCTCATTTGTCCCAAGTGATGACGCTTGATCATGCTCACTGATAACCAGCAGTTTCTGGTAGTACTGTGCACACGTAGCTTGGAGCGTGCGGAGTTTGTAAATGATTTGCTTAGGATGCTTTTAGCTGCGCAACAGCAAAAAACAAGCTAAATCCATCTTTTCGGTTCAAGCTAAAAAAGCCCTTTGGAGTACCCCTGCAGGTTGAATAGCATTCAAACTTCTCGGGGAACTCATGAAGGGCTTTTTAATTTTTCTCGCGTATTGCGGGCATATAGCTGTGTATGGCTCGGCTTGCTGTTACCCCATCAAAAAATAATTAACTAAATTTTGTTATAAGTTCATGCAATAATCTTTTCGCCCTTAATAACTCCTCTTTATATTTAATTCTTCTTTTTAATTCTATTTGTTCTTGTTTAAGTGCCGCATTGCTATTGCAAAGTGATATATTAATAGAATTTAACTCCCTATTTTTTATAGCAAGCTCCGCTTTTCTTTTGAAAAGCTCTGTATTATTTTCAATAATGCCAGATTCTTTTCTAGTAAATATTGTTTTATTTCTATCAATTTCTTCCGCGCTCTCTTTAAGAAGATCGATTATTTCATTCAGTTTGTATACAGCCAATAACCTATCTTCCTCGGTTTCCGTAGTTGCCAACAACAAATCATTTGCTTCCAATTTTAATTCAAATATATCGCTTGAAATTTTATTTAGAATATTTTGCCCGCCATCCATATCCAAACCATACTTAACTATAATCATTAGACTTCTTTCCAGTAGTATGGTTCTACTCATGAGCCCCCCAATAGGTTGGGGAAATGATCTTTCTACATCAAGCGCAATTTCTTCTAAATGGTCTTTCCCACCGTTCGCAGCTCCCCAAGAATCCATATTAACTTTTTCCAAATCTCTTATAATTTCTTTTATGGATTTTATAGCCCTTTTATTCGTTTCTTGTTTGAGGGGATGTTTTATGGTGGTGATATTGTTATCATGATTATCTCCACCGCATCCAATGAAAGTGGAAATAAATAATAACATTAAAACAGAAATTGGTCGCATCGCTATTTTAAAAGAAAATGGTAAATATTTTTAGGCAAAGCCTCTTGGAATACTTCTGCCGTCATCACTACTGCTATCAATACGAACATAATCTGATTCATTACCATTATTTTCTATAGCACTCCGAAATCCAGCCTCTAAAGAATTTAGGCGATCTCTTAGCTCTTGATTTTCACGCCTAAGTCCTTCCATTTCCTCCATGCCTTGGATAAGCTCTTCATTATTTTGGACAAGTTCGGTGTTATATTGAATAAGCTCTGAGTTATCTCCCATAAGCTCAGCATTTTGCATCATAAGCTCTGTATTATCTTGCGCCTCTGTTATGCCGCGTCGAAGCTCGATAACTACCTTGTGCATCTCACCTAAACACCTTAAATCATCTTCTTTAGTTACTGGCGTTTCTGCTATTGTTTCATTTATATCTCTTTCTAATTCCAAAGCGTCTTCTGACATTTTGTCTAGCTTTTCTTTCTTAGCCTGTATATCTTTGATGGACACTACCGACGATTCTTGATCAACGACATCTATCAAGCGCCCCATTAGTAATAAGGTTCTACTTGCGAAACCTCCTACGGGCCTTATTAACAGCCTCTCCAAATCACGGGCAATCTCGCCTAGGGGTCTTATCGTTGCTTTCTCTAAGCTACGCGCAACCTCGCCCAGAGGTCTTATTGTCAATTTCTCTAATTCACGTGCGATCTCGCCTAAGGGCCTTATCGTCACCTTCTCTACGCCACGTGCAACTTCACCTAAGGGCCTTATCGTCACTTTCTCAACGCCACGTGCAACTTCTCCTAGAGGTCTTATCGTCGCTTTCTCTACTTCACGAAGAACGCTTTCCACTGCACCCATCACTGTCTCCTTAAACTAAAAGACTAGAAAAACAAATCCAAAATCTGAGTTTTTAACGAATGGCTATTAGCTAATTACCATTAATTATTTATAACGCTAAAAAATAAAATATAAACAACATAAGATAATTACTTTCCTTTCCAAGATGGTCATAAATTTATGCTAGGTGATAGGGCTAGCAAAATCAAGGAATTTGAGCCTAGACAAGTCGGCCTTCGGCCTCATGAAATAAGGGCAGATGTGCTCAAACTGGCACGGACTGATATTTGCGATGGAGCGATTAGGTTACAACAAAACAAAACGAATAAGCGGCTGCGTATTGCAATTGAAGGCCAATTGGCTCAATTGATTGGTCGGCTGCTGACTAAGAGAACGGCAAAGCCGGGCAAAGTACGGTCACTGGCACTGATATGCAACGAAAAGGGGGAAGCATTGACTGCTCTAGCGTTGCGCTCTCGGTTTGACAAAGCACGTGAAAAAGCTGCGCAAGCTGCACGAGAACGAGGGCAGCATGATTTAGTTTCTACTATTGAGGCTTTCCAATTCCGCGATTTACGAGCCAAAGCAGGGACAGATAAAGAGGAAAAAGAGGGTATGGCGGCGGCTAAAGATCAACTCGGACATGCCGACGAAAAGATGACTCAACGGTATGTTCGGCACCGCAGAAGTAAGTTGGTTACTCCGACCAAATAATTAGGAATTGCGGAACAACCCCCAAATTGCGGAACAAAATAGATAAGGCTTACATTGCTGTAAGCCTTATGGTACTTGGTAGGCCGTGCGGGGTTCGAACCTGCGACCAACGGATTAAAAGTCCGCTGCTCTACCAGCTGAGCTAACGACCCAAAGAAGGACGTGATTATATTGATGAATGCTAAAGTCTGTCAATCAAAATTTAATTTAATGTATTTGCGCTAGTTTGGTTTGCGCATTCTTAGCGGCCTCGCTCCTGCCGTATTGTGCGATCACTTGCCTTAGAGTTTTGCGCGATATGTTTTTTTGTCCCTGTTCGAGTTGATTTTGTGCAATTGAAAATAAAGCATCGGGCGCCCGCGGATGGGTTGGATACTCTTTCACTACGCTTTGCAGCATCTCAGTTGAGCGTTTGTAATCACGGAGTGCATAAAAGGTATTGCCGAGCCAGTAGCGGGCAGTAGGTTGATAGGCGCTTTTTGGATATTTCCAGATGAACCCTTTGAAGGCGTTGGCAGCACGAGCGAAGTCACCTTTTTGGAATTGCGCCAACGCTGCTTTGAAGGCGTCCGCCTCGCTGAGTTGCACGGTGCCTGGCATGCTATTGGCAGTTTGTCGCTGTTGCTGCGGCTCAAGTTTTTTTAAACGCCCGTCGAGATCAGTGTAAAAGTCTTTGTTGGATCTTTGTATATCAATCAACTGGTTGGCTAGCGTTTCGTTCTGGCCGCGCAGAGCGGCGACTTCTTGTTGCAGCTGTTCGAGTTGGTTTGCTTGGTTGAAGAGGGTACGTTGTGCGGCAGCTAACTGGTCAGTCAGGTTATCTGCGCGCGTACGTAAATCGAGCACAGCCCGGCGCGCTTCGTCGTCGTCAAATAGACCAGCCTGGGCGGGTGCGACTGCGCTTAGGAGTAACGTACTCACTCCTATAGTAATGAGTACGCTGCGTAGCCTAGTGCAATTAAAGTAAGAAGATAGGCGGGTCATGATTGACATTTAGGGTTGGTAGACGAGATCTGCGCGACGATTTTGTGCCCAGGAGCTTTCATTATGTTCAGTGGCTTGGGGTTTTTCTTTGCCTAGGCTGACGGCTTCCATTTGAGTCTCTGCCACGCCCATCAAAGATAAGGTACGACGTACGGCTTCTGCGCGTTTTTGGCCAAGGGCAAGGTTATATTCGCTGGTGCCGCGTTCGTCGGTATTGCCTTGGATCAAAATACATTGCTGTGGGTGGCTTTTAAGATAGTGTGCCTGTTGCTGCAGGAATGATTGGTATTCGCCATTCACGATGTAGCTATTAAATTCAAAATAAACACTACGCTTTGTAAGCGGGTTGTTTGGATCATTAAGCGGATCAACCGCAGTCAGCGTAGTGTCCGCCGGATTTGCTGGTGTGCCAAGTGCGTTGGCGCTATTCTCACTCCCCGTATTGGGGGCGAGCTTTATGCCTGATTGGCAGGCAGCGAGTGTACCGATGAGAAGGGTGGCAAAAACTAAGCGAAACTTTGACGTCATTTTTTCAACTCCTGAAGGTCTAGCAAAAAATATTTCGTGCTATGTTTTAGTTGGCCTGGATGGGTGTAGTGTCCTTTATTCCGTAAAAGGTCCCCAAGAGGGCTCGCGTATATTTCCATCTTTAATCGACAGGATTTGACGTGTACGGCCATCGGTAGAGACTGCGGCGAGTACGCCACGCTGCTCTACGCGAGTTGCATATAGAATATATTTACCGTTAGCCGAGAAGCTAGGGGATTCATCGAAGTCGGTGTCGGTTAGCGCAATCGCCTCACCCGTGCTGATTTCTTGTACATGAAGCTTGAGGGCACCGTTTACGCGCGAAATATACGCGAGTAGCTTGCCATCTGGACTCAGGCGCGGGCTGGTGTTTTCACTACCTTTGAAAGTAATGCGCTGGGCAGCGCCGGCAGTGGCTTCGCCTTGAACTGACATTCTGTAGATTTGCGGCGCGCCGCCGCGATCACTGGTGAAATAAATAGAGTGTCCGTCGGGAGAAAAGCGTGGCTCGGTATCAATACTGCTGCTGTTTGAGAGGCGCCGTAAACCGGTGCCATTGGCGTTGATACTATAAATTTGTGTGTTGCCAGTTAGTGAAAGGGCAACGGCAAGCTGATTGCCATCGGGGGACCAGGCGGGCGCGCTATTACTTCCTTTTTGATTTGAAACCGCGGTACGTTGCTCTGAGAGCAAATCCTGTACATAGATAACGGGTTTTTTGTGCTCAAATGAGACATAAGCCACTTTAGTGCCATTGGGCGACCAAGCAGGCGAAATGATGGGCTCGGAGCTGGTCAGAACGGTACGTGCGTTTTGCCCGTCGGAGTCGGCGCGTTGTAGTTGATACTGGCCGCCAGTGTGTGCCACATAGGAGAGGTGGGTTGCAAAAATACCGCGCTCGCCAAGTAATTTCTGATAAATATAGTCGGCGATTTTGTGGGCGCTCAGGCGTAGCTCACTGGCTGGACTGATGAGCGCAAGCCCGCTGAGATCCTGCTGTTTGACTGTATCGTAGAGTCGAAAGCGCACTTCATAATGACCATTTGCCAAATGAGCGACGCTGCCAGTCACCAGGGCATCCGCCCCTTTTGCTCGCCAGCTGCCTAAGTCAACTATGTTGGTTTCGGCAATCGGCGCCAGGCCTGCATGGATGTTTGAAAACCGACCGCTGCGCGCTAAATCGGCGCGAATAATTTCGCTAACTTGCTGAGACGCTGCGCTTTCATCGCGAAAAGCTGCGACGGCAATAGGTAAAAAGTTTGAGCCGACGCCAGTAATATCAATCTTAAGTTGCGCGTGGGCGGTAGCGGTCGTGACAAGCAAGCAGCCTGCTATCACTGCTCTGAGAATACGCTGGATGATTGAGTTCATAATGAATTTAGGTTTGTATTTCGTCTCAACTACAGGTCTATGGTAACAGGTAGCAAAATAGCATGGCAGTTAGCTTTGCGAAAGCGTTGCATGTTTGCATATAGGGCTCTGAGTTCGGTTAGAGGGACAAAACTTAGCTTAATCATTCAGGCGATACGTAAAAGTAAAATTAGACGGTGCTTTGCCATTGCTGTCGCGTGGCATAGGGTCTGATTTTTGGACTGCGCGCAAGACCGCATCGTCCCATGCGGGGTTACCGCTTGCATGTATGATTTGTGCGTTTAGGATCGACCCATCGGGGGCGCATTGAACGGCTACCACCGCTTGTGGGTTGCCATCGGTTGCGTCTGCGTTGAAGGCCATATTCGATTTAACATGCCGTCGTACTTTATCGACATAGCCAGGCGAGCTGTGGCCGCCACTGCCGGCGTCTTTACCGGCACTGGTTAGCCCATCGGTAGACGGGCTGTGGCCCGCAATGCCTTGGAGTGCTGACAGGCGTGCTTGGCGTTGTTGCTTGGCTAATTCTTGAGCCTGTTGCTGAGCACGTAGCATTTTTTGTTGTTCGGCTAGCTGCTGCTTACGTTCTGCTTCTCGGGCTTTTTTTTCTTGAGCGGCCTGTTGTTGGCGTTCTTTTATCTTTTGGGCTTCTTGTTGTTGCTGAAGCTGGGTTAATTGCTGCTGCTGCGTTTCTAGCTTACGTTTGGCTTGTTGGAGGGCGATCTCGGCTTGCTCAGATTGGCTGGGAGAGGGGCTAGGCAGAGCCGACTCCGCTTTATCTGCAACTTCGGGGGGCGGCGCAGCGTCAGGCGTTGTTTCTGGCATTGAACTCCATAGCTCAGCCTCGACGCCCGCGGGCGGGTTACTTTGCCAACTGATGCCGTAGAATAAAAGGGCAAATAATAAAGCGTGCGTCAGCACTGCAAACACCAGGGCGCGCCGGGTGCCGCGCTCGCGCGGTGGGTGAAATGGAGATAGAGTGTCGTGTTTCATTTGGAAGCTTGAACGTATAAGCCGACGCGTTTGATACCCCGAGTTTTTAGATCGGACATGACGGTCATCACGGTCTGATATTGGGTATTTTTATCGGCTGCAATCACCACGGGTTGTTCGGGCACTAAGTGCTGCTGTTTTTGTAGGAAGGTATCCAACTCAGTCTTGGACAGAGTGTCTTCGCGCATCTTACCGCCACTTTTATAGCGTACGGATAGTTCTCCGTTAGCGCGGATATTGACGATAATAGGTGGCGCATGGGGTGCGGGTGTAGCGTTGTTAACGCTTGGCAAATGGATGATTGAAGGGGCGACAAGTGGTGCTGTCACCATAAAGATGACAAGCAATACGAGCATCACATCAATATAAGGCACGACATTAATCTCAGCCATGGCGCGGCGGCTACGCCTCGTAGATCGGATAGAAGTGGCGGGCATTGGGACGTTCTCTTAAAAACAAGGGTATTTGCAAACCTAAGGCTAGGCGTGAGTGTGTCGTTGCAAAATATTTGAAAATTCTTCAATAAAAGTTTCAAAGCGCATCGATAGCCGGTCTATATCATGCGCGTAGCGATTGTAGGCAACGACTGCTGGAATGGCCGCAAATAAACCAATCGCAGTAGCGACCAGTGCTTCGGCAATGCCGGGCGCAACGTTGGCGAGGCTGGCCTGCTGGACGTTGGCTAAGCCGCGAAATGAATTCATAATGCCCCACACCGTGCCAAGCAGGCCGATATACGGACTGACAGAACCTACTGAAGCTAAAAAAGAGAGATTGGCTTCAAGCGCATCCATTTCGCGCTGAAAAGCCGCCCGCATTGCACGCCGGGCATTGTCTAGAATGGCGCTGGCGTCAGTCATATTTTTTTCTTTTGCTTTTAAGAATTCGCGCATGCCGGTTTCAAAAATCCGGGCCAGCGCGCCGGTGCTATGACGGTGCTCAACGGTACTATGATAGAGCGCCTGCAAATCCCCTCCGGCCCAAAAATTATGTTCAAAACGCTCGGTTTGCGCGCGCGCGTTGCGTAAAGCAAACCATTTTCTGAAAATAAATGTCCATGACGTTAACGATAGCGCGAGCAGTAATGCCATAACGGCTTGCGCCAATACGCTAGCATGCAGAACGAGAGAAAAGATTGATAAATCTTGGGTGGCAGACATAATATAAAGCGCAAAGAGCAGGTGAGGTAAGCGTACGAATTGGGGGAGGGCTATTCCCGGTGCACCGTTAAGGCGCTAAATGATTGCGTAACGGGCATCAGTTCGATGGTGTTAACGTTAACATGCGCGGGACGGTTGGCGATCCAATAGATTGTTTCGGCAATATCTTCTGCCGTTAACGGCTGTGCATTTTGATAGAGCGCGGTGGCTTTTTCATCATCGCCCCTAAAACGCACATTTGAAAACTCGGTACCGCCGCATAAGCCGGGTTGAATATCTGTCACGCGTAATGCGGTGCCGGCTAGGTCAGCGCGTAAATTGAGGCTGAAGTGCCGCACAAAAGCTTTGCTGGCGCCGTAGATATTACTGCCTGGATAGGCGTAATTGGCGGCAATTGAACTCACATTAATGATATGGCCTCGGTTACGTTCAACCATCCCAGGCAAAAAGGCATGGGTCATTCGTACCAGGCCATTGATATTCGTGTCTATGACGGTCTGCCAGTCATTCAGGTCAGCCTGTTGCGCCGGCGCCAAGCCGAGCGCTAGGCCGGCATTGTTGACGAGGACATCGACCTCGGCAAAGGCCGGGGGCAGTGAGCTAGGTAGGGCGGCGATGGCGTCATGGTCACGTACATCAAGCGTGATCGGCAGTAAGTGCTCGCCAACTTCATCGGCTAGCGCTTGTAAGCGGTCAGCCCGGCGGGCGGTTGCTATGATGCGATGGCCTGCACGCGCAAAGGTTTTCGCAATGGCCTGACCAAAGCCGGCGGAAGCGCCAGTAATGAGTACGATCATCTTATTGTGCACCTTATTGTATGATTGAGGTTTTCTCCGCTTGCTATGCAGATTGCTCTCTAGATGGGTAGAGCAAAGGCGGGGAGTGCTTTATATAGCGAGCATAGTATAGCGTTGAGTTTGCTTAGGGCAGGTTTTTGCTACTAAAGGAAAAGCCCTGCATAATTAAAGACTATCAAAAATTTTGTGTAAGATGATCAATTAATCCTCTCAAAACGTTTGCCCGCTTGTACTTCAAAGCGGTTTTTTCGATCCAGTTATCTTGACTCATTAAAGACATTTCCATGTTTGACAAAACGAAGTACACCATTGCAAGTATCGATCCTGAATTATGGCAGGCAATCCAACAAGAAGACCAGCGGCAAGAGGCGCATATTGAGCTGATTGCATCGGAAAACTATACCAGCCCGGCGGTGATGGCAGCGCAAGGGTCGCAATTGACGAATAAATATGCGGAAGGTTATCCGGGCAAGCGTTATTACGGCGGCTGTGAATATGTCGATAAGGTTGAGCAACTGGCGCTTGATCGGGTCAAAATGCTATTTGGCGCTGAGGCGGCAAATGTGCAACCTAATTCTGGCTCGCAGGCCAATCAGGGGGTGTTTTTTGCCATGTTAAAGCCGGGCGACACCATTATGGGGATGAGTTTGGCGCATGGTGGACACTTAACGCATGGTTCGCCTGTCAATATGTCGGGTAAATGGTTCAATGTGGTGAGTTATGGGTTAAATGATGCTGAAGATATCGACTATGAAGCAGCGGCCCAACTGGCTAAAAAACATTCTCCAAAATTAATCATTGCCGGCGCCTCAGCATTTTCATTGCAGATTGATTTTGCCCGGCTGGCGAGTATCGCGAAGTCGGTCGGCGCTTATTTTATGGTGGACATGGCTCATTACGCCGGCTTGATTGCCGCAGGTCTTTACCCCAATCCAGTGCCGCATGCCGATTTTGTGACGACGACTACGCATAAGAGCTTGCGTGGTCCGCGCGGTGGTGTCATCTTGATGAAAGCCGAACACGAGAAAGCCATTAATTCGGCCATTTTTCCGGGCATTCAAGGTGGCCCGTTGATGCATGTGATTGGTGCTAAAGCGGTCGCGTTTCAGGAAGCACTGTTGCCAGAATTCAAGCAATATCAGCAGCAAGTGCTAGACAATGCACGCGTGCTGGCGGAAACCCTCGTGAAACGAGGCTTGCGGATTGTTTCGGGGCGTACTGAAAGTCACGTGATGCTGGTTGACCTGCGTGCTAAGCACATTACGGGTAAGGTGGCCGAAGCTGCATTAGGTGAGGCGCATATCACGGTGAATAAAAATGCGATTCCTAATGACCCTGAAAAGCCCTTTGTGACAAGTGGTATCCGCCTAGGTTCTCCGGCCATGACAACGCGTGGTTTCAAAACTGCCGAAGCTGAGCAAGTGGGTCATTTGGTGGCCGATGTGTTGGATGCGCCTCATGATAGTGCCACGCTTGAACGGGTGCGGAGCCAGGTCGCCGCGTTGACCAAGCGCTTTCCAGTTTATCTTTAAGCCGCTATGCGCTGTCCTTTCTGCCAGCATGAAGATACCCAAGTGGCTGATTCCCGTGTGGCGGAGGATGGCGCTGTCATTCGTCGCCGCCGGCGCTGTCCTGAGTGCGATAAACGCTTTACAACTTATGAGCGAGTCGAGCTCACGTTGCCCACGGTGGTTAAAAAAGAGGGTAGCCGGGTCGAATTTGATCGCCATAAGGTGGCTGCGAGTATGCAACTGGCGCTGCGTAAACGCCCGGTCAGCGCAGAGGCGGTAGACGATGCCATTGCACGGATCGAATATCAATTGTTGAGTACAGGAGAGCGAGAAATCTATAGCGATAAGCTGGGTGAACTGGTCATGAATGAACTGCGCCAGCTCGATAAAATAGCCTATGTGCGTTTTGCATCAGTGTATCGGAGCTTTGAAGATATTGCTGAGTTTCAACAGGTTATTACAGAAATTAAGCAATTGCCAACAACTGAGACGCTGCCCCGCAAGCGTTGACTTATATGCCTCTAAGTGTTGATTTATATGTCTCTATTACATGAGGCGTTTTAACATAATTTGGGCTTATACTCCATAATTTCCCCGCCTTAATGCGCAATTAATAAATGAATGTTCTTGTCACTGGCGCTAACGGTTTTATTGGTCGTGCGGTGTGCCGCAGGCTTACAACTGAAGGGCATTCAGTCAGTATGCTGGTGCGGCGCGCCAGTATTGGCGGTAGCGTTTTGCCGGAGCTGGTGCATGAGGCAGCGGATTTTGCCGGTATAGAAAATACTTTGGCTGGCGCTGCACCGCCGCAGGTAGTGATTCACCTGGCCGCTCGCGTACATTTATTGCGCGATTCATCGTCAGCGCCGCTAGAGGCATTTCGTGCAACTAACGTTATCGGCACATTGCGGGTTGCACACGCTGCGGTGCGTGCTGGGGCTCGACGCTTTATTTTTGTGAGCAGTGTCAAAGCACTGGGTGAGGCGGAACCTGGCAGGCCATGGCGTGAAGAAGATACGCCCGCGCCAACGGATCCTTATGGCATTTCAAAATACGAAGCTGAAACGGCATTGATTGTACTGGGTCGTGAGACGGGGATGGAAATCGTGATTGTGCGCCCACCGCTGGTCTATGGTCCGGGTGTACGCGCTAATTTTCTGCAGCTTATGCGTGCGATTCACCGTGGTTTTCCACTACCGTTAGGTAAGGCGCAAGCCCAGCGCAGTTTTATCTATGTAGAAAACCTGGCCGATGTTATTGCTCAGTGTGTCACACACCCAGCCGCGGCCGACCGGGTTTTTCATGTCAGCGATGGCGTTGACTTGTCCACCGCACAACTGGCGGCGGCGCTTGGCCGTGCACTGGGCACGCCTGCTCGGTTATGGTGCGTGCCGTTGCCCTGGCTTGCTTGGCTTGGCCGTTTGACGGGCCGCACGATGCAGATCAATCGCTTGCTTCAGCCATTACGACTTGATATCACGCAAGTGCGTACGGCCTTAAATTGGTCGCCGCCGTATGCCATTGAGGCAGGATTGTTGCGCACCGCAACTTGGCATCAAGAGTCTGCGGAGACCGTAGTAAAATGAATCAGAGTTGGCGCCGACAAAAATAAAAAGAGTGAACGGATGCCTAGCCAATTTTGCGTGATTTTATATGACCTTATCTAATATGCTCGACGTATCCTCGATTTGGTTTCAATTGCCGGGTTTGGCGTTAGTTGCGGCGGCGACGGTTGCGGTCATTTTGCGGTGTTTGCTGGCGCTGGACAAGAGCCGGCAGTTTGCTCCTGATGTGCCGAATCATCGTTCATTGCATACCCAGATTACGCCCCGTATTGGCGGGTGGGCGATGGTGCCTACTATCGTGATAGGCATGATATTTTGGACGCGGACCTTGTGGCCAATAGCCTTTGCTGCATTATTTCTGGCTTTCGTGTCGCAATTTGATGACCGGCGTGGTCTTTCTGCGCGTGTGCGATTTGCGGCCCATGGACTGGCAGTGCTGACGGTGATGCTAGGATTTTCTCTATCGCTGGCGGGTTGGCAGTTTGTATTGATCTCGTTTTTACTACTATGGCTGATCAATTTGTACAACTTTATGGACGGTGCTGATGGCCTAGCAGGCGGCATGGCGCTCTTTGGGTTTGGTGCGTATGCCATGGCCGCCGCAGCAGCTGCTCCTGATTTGGCGGGCGCTGCTGCCTTAGTTGCGGGCGCCGCCGTCGGTTTTTTGGTGTTTAATTGGTCGCCGGCACGTGTATTTTTAGGAGATGCAGGATCTGTGCCATTGGGTTTTTTAGCTGGCGCGCTAGGTTTTTTAGGTTGGCTGCGTGAAGTTTGGCCGTTTTGGTTTCCAGCGCTCGTGTTTTCGCCATTTATTGCGGATGCGTCGGTGACATTATGTAAGCGTTTGTTGCGTGGCGAGAAATTTTGGCAAGCGCATCGCACACATTATTATCAGCGGATGATCCAAATGAATGGCAACCATCTGGCTCCAGTCCGAGTTGCGTGTGGCTTAATGGCGGCTAGTGCGGGCTTAGCGCTGATTGGCTTGCACGTGTCAGTAGACATGCAGTGGACAGGGCTTGCCGTGTGGGCGCTGATATTAATTTTATTGGGGGCGCGCATCGATTATCGCTGGCTTCAATATATTCGGGAAGGAACTCGCTGATGTTTCGACTTAAGACCACTTGGCTTGCTTTGATTGTCTTCTTCTTTGATCTGAGTGCGGTTGTCGTCGCTTGGCTAGCAGCTTATCTGATTCGCTTTAATGGCGAAGTACCGCCAGATTTTAAAGAAAGTGCGCTGTGGGCATTGGTCTGGTCGCTGCCTATTCATGGCTTGGCTTTTCGTATATTTGGCTTATACCGTGGTATCTGGGTTTTTGCGAGCTTGCCGGATTTACTGCGCATCGTGCGCGCGGTTGGCGCCAGTACCCTGGCTGTGATGATCGGCGCGGCGATGCTGCAGCCAAACCCGATCATACCGCGCTCGGTGTTTATCGTGGCCCCCGTTTTTCTGTTTCTGATTATGGGCGGGGCACGGGCGCTCTATCGTACGACAAGGGAGTTTTATCGTTATGGTGGCCTGATTGCCCAGGGTAAACCGGTGCTTCTGTTGGGCGCGGGGAACGCAGGTGCGAGCCTAGTGCGTGAGTTAACGCGTTCAAGCGAGTGGCGGCTAGTTGGCTTGCTCGATGATGACCCGGCTAAGCGCGGTCGTGAGATTCAGGGTTATAAAATCCTTGGGCCGATTAGTGAGTTGCAGCGCTGGACAGCTGAACTTAAGGCCGAGCACGTGATTATTGCGATGCCATCGGCGCCGCTTGAGATCCACCGGCAGGTTGCTACTCTGTGCGTGCGGGCGGGGGTCCGTGCGCTGGTGTTGCCAGCCTTGACGCCGCTGACGCAAGGGCAAGCTTTTTTGTCGCGGATCCGGCAGATTAATCTAGAGGATCTGTTGGGCAGAGAGCCGATTACAATTGATACTGCCCATGTTGAAATGCTGCTCAAAGATCGAGTCGTGATGGTGAGCGGTGCGGGTGGCTCGATTGGTTCCGAGCTATGCCGGCAAATCTTGCGTTTTGCCCCCGCGCAATTGATTGCGTTTGAGTTCTCCGAATATGCGATGTATACGTTGACCGAGGAGTTGCGCGACAAGTTTCCTGGGCTATCCGTGGTGCCAATCGTTGGCGACGCAAAAGACTCCTTATTGCTTGATCAGGTCATGCAGCGCTATGCCCCGTATATTGTTTTTCATGCAGCGGCGTATAAACATGTACCCCTCATGGAAGAATTAAATGCCTGGCAAGCAGTACGCAATAATGTGCTGGGTACCTATCGGGTTGGGCGGGCAGCGATTCGTTGGGGCATCAAGCATTTTGTGCTGATTTCAACTGATAAAGCGGTCAATCCGACGAATGTCATGGGCGCGAGTAAGCGTTTGGCTGAAATGGCGTGTCAGGCATTACAACAGACTACTCAGTTTACGCAGTTTGAGACGGTGCGTTTTGGCAATGTACTGGGCAGCGCTGGCAGTGTTGTGCAAAAATTTGAAAAGCAAATTGCTACAGGCGGCCCCGTTACCGTTACGCATCCAGAAATTACGCGCTTTTTTATGACGATTCCCGAAGCGTCGCAATTGGTATTGCAAGCGTCAAGCATGGGGCAGGGCGGCGAGATTTTTATTCTCGATATGGGGCAACCGGTACGGATTGTTGATTTGGCGCGTGACCTAATTCGGCTTTATGGGTTTGCCGATGAGCAAGTTAAACTCATATACACGGGCTTGCGTCCTGGTGAAAAATTATATGAAGAACTGCTCGCATGTGATGAGACAACCCTGCCAACGCCTCATATAAAACTACGTATCGCGCGTGCCCGGGAGGTCCCTAGCGCGTTACTTGATGAAGTGTTGCCGTGGCTGATGCAGCGCCGGATTTTAACTGACGCTGAAGTGCGGCGCGATTTGCGGCGTTGGGTCCCAGAATATTCGCCGCAAGTAGGGCCTACACTGGCCAAACGTGCCTGAACCTAGTGCATATATTCCGGTTGTAAACGAATAATTCCGTATAAATCAACTTATTACTTTGTATGGCAATCTTCTCAAATATAAAACATTTTCCTGCACTGCAGGATATCAGCGAAGCGATGCAAAAAGCAACGCTTATTGCTTTTATGGCATGGAGTGATGTCCGCGCCCGCTATAAGCGTAGTGTGCTGGGTCCATTCTGGTTAACGTTAGGCACAGCAGTCGGCACCGTAGGGCTTGGCTTTATTTGGAGCGAACTATTTAAAATTGATCGCAATACCTTTATTCCTACGTTAACTTCTGGCTTGATCATTTGGCAGTTTATTACGGGCTGTATTACCGAGTCTCCCACTACATTTAGCCGTCAAGCAGCGATTATTCGCAATTTAGTTTTGCCGCTTTCGATTCATCCGATTCAGTTGGTGATGAAGCATTTAATTAACTTGGCGCATAATTTACCAGTTTTTTTTGTGGTAGCTATAGTATTTCACGTTAAATTCACTTATTATTCATTACTGGTAGTGCCTTGCTTGTTGTTGGTCGTAGCCAATTTACTTTGGATTACTTTAATGCTTGGCTTATTAGGCGCTAGATTGCGGGACCTTGAATATTTAGTGGCGGCGGTTATGCCGATCTTGATGTTTTTAAGTCCCGTGATGTATCGGCCTAATTATTTACCTTTTAGTCAGAAATTGATGTGGCTTAATCCGTTTTCTCATTTGATTGAAATAGTGCGCGCCCCTTTATTGGGTATGCCGCCCTCTTTATTTGTTGTATATATCAATCTTGCTATGTGTGTATTGGGCTGGTCAATGACGCTCATATTCTTTAATAAGAAAAAAACGCGCGTGGCGCTTTGGGTATAACAGCTTAATACATGACAGTTGTTTATGGCCAGCTTAGTATTTAAAAACGTTACGGTTCAATATCCGATCTATAACAGCCGCAGCCAATCGCTACGCAATCAACTGGTGCGGGTGAGTACAGGTGGGCGGATTGAGAGCGAGGCCGGACACATTCAAATTGTGACCGCGCTCAAAGACGTTAGCTTTGAGCTTAAAAAAGGTGATGCAGTTGGGCTTGTTGGCCATAACGGTGCGGGTAAAAGCACAATGCTGCGCACCATGGCAGGAATTTATACACCGGTTGCTGGCGAAATTATACGACAAGGTTCCGTGGCGACTGTGCTTGAGATGGGCGCAGGCATGGATCCTGAGCTTACCGGCTATGAAAACATCATTCGCATCGCGGTATTAATGGGCATGTCGATTGCGCAAATTCAAAAGAAAACCCAGGAAATTGAGCAATTTACTCAGTTAGGGAGTTTTTTAAATTTACCCGTTAGAACGTATTCGGCAGGTATGGCGACGCGTTTAATGTTTGCTGTCGCGACTTCGACCCAGCCGGATATCTTACTGGTTGATGAGGTGTTTGGAACGGGTGACGCTGAATTTCAAGTTAAGGCTAAAGAACGGATGGAGGCGCTGATTTCATCTGTCGGTATCTTTGTTTTTGCTTCTCATGACACGGATTTAATTCGTAGTTATTGCAACCGGTTTTTTAGACTTGAGCATGGTAGTGTGATGGAGATTAGTACAGCCGAGTTGCCGAAGTAGTTATTGATATTTTGTTATTTTGCTCGGCGGCAGCCTTTTTGGCTGAGGAATCATTTTCTATAGTCAGAGTCAGCAGAGGTTCATTAAGGGCTGCAACTGAGTGTTCTAATCTTTTTTGAGTAAATCTCTTGAGTAAGATACAAAAAATTGCAATAGTAGGGGCAGGCTTTTCTGGAGCTGTCATTGCACATCAATTGGCGAGAGCAGGTTATGTACTCGATGTATTTGATAGTCGCCCTCATCTGGCAGGGAATTGCCACTCTGAGCGTGATGCCGAGACAGGAGTGATGGTGCATGTCTATGGCCCACACATTTTTCATACAAGCAATGAGCGCGTATGGCAATTCGTCAATCAATTTGACCAATTTATGCCTTTCGTCAACCGCGTTAAAGCTGTTGTCAAAGAGAAAGTTTTTACGCTCCCGATTAACTTGCTGACGATTAATCAGTTTTTCGGTAAGGCATTTTCACCTAGCGAAGCGCGGCAATTTCTCGAATCAATCGGCGATTCATCAATTACTGCGCCAAAGAATTTTGAAGAGCAGGCATTGCGTTTTGTAGGAAAAGATCTTTATGACGCCTTTTTTAAAGGCTATACGATGAAGCAGTGGGGTATGCATCCATCAGAATTAACGGCGAGCATTTTAAAACGACTGCCGGTTCGCTTTAATTACGATGATAACTATTACAACAGTGCGTTCCAGGGTATGCCGAAGAATGGGTATACCTATATTGTCGAGAGGCTGTTGGACCACCCGAATATTCATGTCATGCTGAACACGAAGTTCGACCGTAGCATGGCAGCAGATTTTCAGCATATATTTTATAGCGGTCCAATCGATGGATGGTTTGGTTTTTCTGAGGGAAGGCTGGGTTATCGCACACTTGATTTTGAGACTTCTCGTCACGATGGTGATTTTCAGGGCAATGCAGTTATTAACTATTGTGATGCCGATATTCCTTGGACTCGTATTTCAGAGCATAAGCATTTCTCACCTTGGGAATCTCACGAAAAGACGCTTATTTTTAAAGAATATAGTCGTTTTTGCGGCGAAAACGATGTTCCCTATTATCCAATTCGTCTCGCTCAGGAAAAATCTCTACTTGCGCGTTATATTGATCTAGCTCAACAGGAGCGAGACATTACTTTTGTGGGTCGCTTAGGCACATATCGATACCTTGATATGCATGTAACGATCCAAGAGGCGCTCGAAACGGCTGATAGTTTTCTGGCCGCACGGGCAGCAGGAACCATGGTTCCTCCATTCATCGTTAATCCGCTCTAATGAAAATAGCTGTAGCAGTTGTTACGCATAACCGGCCTCAGTTATTCGAAACGGCTGATAGTTTTCTGGCCGCACGGGCAGCAGGAACCATGGTTCCTCCATTCATCGTTAATCCGCTCTAATGAAAATAGCTGTAGCAGTTGTTACGCATAACCGGCCTCAGTTATTGCAGGAGGTACTAGATGCTCTACGCAATCAAACTTACCCATTAACACGTTTGATGGTTGTCGATAATGTAAGCGGAATTGAAACGCAGACGCTCTTGAATCAATGTAATGACTTAGAAGTCATACGTTTTGAGCAAAATACGGGGGGAGCTGGTGGTTTTGCTAAGGGAGTTGAATGCGCTTTGGCTTCCGATGCAGATTGGGTTTGGTTACTTGACGATGATGCCGTACCTCGTGCGGATGCGTTAGAAAAGCTCATCGAGGCATTATCCGAATTACCGGAACCTGTAGGTGCGATTTGTACATCGGTGGTAGAGCATGGTGAGGTTGCTTTGATGCACCGTCGTTTTTTTGAACCGAAAACGTTACACGAACCAGTGGTGCCGTTGGATGCATACAGCGGCGTGGTTGTCCCTATTCACACGGCGTCGTTTGTTGGGTTCCTGCTTAACTGTAAGGCAGCAGCCGAAGTCGGCAAGCCTAATGCTAGCTTCTTTATTGCTTATGACGACACTGAATATTCACTTCGGCTACACCGAGCGGGTTGGCCACTCTGGCTCGCGCCAGCAAGTGTTGTCGATCATAAGCGGAGCGTTAAGGGCCGTTTGCGGGACGGTCCCTATGGCACTAAGCATTATTACAATTTGCGCAATCAACTTGTAGTTTATCGGCATTATGGTGAAGCATCAGCTTGGCGCATCTCTGCTCCGATTATAAAACACGGTATTTTAGCTTTGCTTGATGCACGGGTTGCCTCATTGAGGCTTTGGAAACGTGCTTGGCGCGATAGCCATAGGGTTACTATATAAAATGATTTATTCATCGTCTGGTGATATGGCATGCGGAATTTCACAAACGATGCTGATTAATGAATCACTACTCGACAGGCCCGAGTCGGGGCATGTTTATTTATCTGTATCGGTAGTAATCTTTAAGCCTAATCTCGCTTTGTTGCAGCGTACACTCGATAGCTTACGCTGTTCAGTTGCTAATTTACGCGCGCAGCGCGGCCATGCGCTGTCAGTTTCCGTTGTGCTAATCGATAACGGCGCTGACTTTATTTCTGATACATGGGCTAGCGCTTTTAAGCAGGATGCAATTGAATATCATTTAATGGTTGGTCACGGCAATATCGGCTATGGCCGAGGCCATAACCTTGCGATCGAATATTTAACGAGTGATTACCATCTTATTTTGAATCCGGATGTTGAGATGGCCGAGGACGCGCTGGCTCAAGCGTTGAATTTTTTTGATAAACATTCTGCTGTTGCAGCGATTGCTCCTCATGTGTCAGGTGAGGATGGTATGACTCAATATCTGTGCCGACGTTATCCAACAGTGTTAGATTTATTTGCACGTGGTTTTTTGCGAGGTAAAGCGCAAGCTCTATTTGCTCGCCGGCTCGCACGTTATGAATTGCGCGAATTGATTGGATCTAAACCAACCGTGCATGAGCGAGTTGGCCAAACCATGGATACATTCATTTCACCGCCGATCATTAGCGGTTGCTACATGATGTTTAGGATGGGCGTGCTCAAAACAATAGGTGGTTTTGATCCGCGCTATTTTCTGTATTTTGAAGACTATGATTTAAGCTTGCGTGCGAGTGCAGTAGCCAACATCGCATACGTGCCTGCCGTGCGCGTTGTCCATTTTGGCGGTGGTGCGTCGAAAAAAGGTTGGTGTCATATTTGTATGTTTGCTATGTCGACATATCGGTTTTTTAACCGTTTCGGGTGGCGTTGGCTGTGATACTTCACTGTACCTTAAAACGAGGCAAGGTCAAACAAATTGCATGAAAATTCCATATAGAAAATTCTCTCCCCTCAAGACCATTGACTTCGTAAAGATCGGTCTTGGCGACAACTTGATGGCCTGGGCCGGTCTCTACGCGCTGCTCAAATATGGATACTCGGTGTGCGCACCGGATTGTACAATGTACGTGCCCAAGGCAATCGCGCCGCTCGCCTCGGAAATATTCCGAGAGTGGGATCTGCAAGTCGAAGGCGCGTCGTTTAATGACGCTGTTGAATACCGGAGCCCTGTACTGACGCCACAGGCGCCAACGACCGTGCAACAATTCAAGAGCGTCTATATGGGCAATGACTGGTGGCTGAACTGGGCGGAAGCGATTGATAGGGTTAAGACGGGCTCCTATTATCATCAAAAACCAATGTCGTTTCGGCAGAAAGTGCGTTTGCAGGTTTCCGAAACCATATTGCACGGTCGGATCGATTGGCGTTCGGCCTATCCCGACTATATCGGATCCCGTATCTGGTCGCCCATCGCGCGGCGGCACGATATTCCTCAGGCAAAGTTCCTGGTGATGCTTAAGAACACGCTAGAGCCTTTGAGGCAACATGTTCGGGCCTATGCAGGCAACGTGCAGTTCACTCAGAAGGCAGAATGTATCGTGTTCCCGGCAGGCAAGTCGTACCAGACCTTACCACCTTTTTTTTGCCGGCAGATCAAGGACTCCGTACCGGATACCGCACTCACGTACATCTTGCCACTAGGTGACGCCTGGATGGAAAAGTATGTTGCACAGGGGCTCGAGATTGGTGCGCTGGAATCGGTTGATGAAATCCTGGCATCAGTCTTGCAGACTAAAGTTATCGTGACTGCAGACAGCTTCGTCTCTCACGTTGCGCAATTTTTGCGTGATGATTTTCTGCTGATCCTGAGCCGCGATTTTCGCGAGAATGTGGTTCATCCCGGCGCCTACCCGAGGATCGTAGCAAAACACCCTGATTGCGCGCTGTGCGAATATCATTCGCGCGAGTTTCACGAAAAGTGTCCAGCGGGCTCCCCCCATTGTATTGCGTTCGATGAATCTGCAGTCCTGGATGGCTGCATCGATGAACTAAGAACCTTGCTTGCAAGGAACACGCAGCGATGAACGTCCTTTATCTGGCATGGGCTCCCTATGATGACCTGGAGCAGCGCATGGGCGGGATACGCGTGTATATGCACGATCTTGTCAAAGAGGTCGCCAAACTAGGCCATAAAGTGACATGCCTGTCGTCCGGCCACCTGTACTCGCCTTTTACGTCCCGTACGTGGATTGAGAAAAATCGATCGGAAGACCCTGCAATCTCGAGCTATGCCATTGTCAACGCAGGTGTAATTGCGCCTGCAATGTTCATTAAAAACAATTTCACCGATGTTTTCAGCCACGAACCGACTGAGCGCGTATTCATGAAATTCATGCGCGAGCAGGGGCCGTTTGACATCGTTCACATACAATCGATGGAAGGCATGCCCTATTCGATACTTGGTTTGATCAAGGAATATTGGCCATCCACACGTATCATCTACTCGTTGCATCACTATCACGACTTGTGCCCCAAGGTTGATCTGTACCGGGAACACGAAGGACTGAACTGCAACAACTACGACGCGGGACGCAATTGCGTTGGGTGCTACCAGTTTGACTACAGTAGCCTGCGAAAGAAATACTATATGGACTATATCGCACGACGAATCGGCGTGCGCTCCAAGATTTCGTACGCACGCCTGGTCTCGCTCGCCAAGGCTATATGGCGCCTGACCACTGGTCTGCGCCGCTTGAGACTCTATTTGCGCAAGCTTCGCACGTCAATCCGACAGTCGACGGTCGACCATTTCTTCGTATTCGATCCAAGGCTCGTGAAGAGCTTCAAGATGAGGCGGGAGCATATCCGCGATGTGTTGGAAAAGAATATCGATCTTTTTATTCCGGTATCTCGGCGCACAATGGAAGTGTATCAACACCATGGTTACGACGTGTCACGCTTCCGGCTTGAGTATATTGGCACCAACGCGGCCGAGTTGCTCCGCGACGGACACCCGAACATCAAGCAAGTCGACCCGAATGGGCCTTTAACGCTGTGCTTCATGGGTTACCCTAGCAAGCTAAAAGGGTTTGAGGTGTTTTTGTCAGCCCTTAATTTACTGTCGCGCGAAGTTACGCACAACATCGCAATCGTCATCGCTGGAAAGATCTCGGACCGTTACACTCGAGAACTCAGTCGTATTGGTAAGCGGTTTCAGTCGGTCGAAGTCTGTAATGGCTATACGCGGGAAGATCAGGATCACTTTCTGGCGAATGTCGATCTCGGCGTTGTTCCACCTCAGTGGGAGGACAATCTGCCGCAAGTTGCTTTCGAGTTCTATTGTCACGGCGTCCCGTTCATTTGTTCCGACCTTGGCGGAGCGCAGGAATTGATTGAAGGGGGTGAAAAATCGTTCGTTTTCCATCATGACAAGCCTCTAGAACTCGCGAACAAGATAACGGCAATCTTTAATGACCGGACGATCCTCGACGAATTCTGGCAGCACGGCGCACGTATCCAGACAATGCGCGAGCATATGCAGAAAATGCTCGGCATTTACGAAGATGAACTCAACAGCGCGAACGCTCGTATCGGCGCTACGAGCCGACAGTTGCCGTGAAGCCTTACATTTACATAACGACAGCACACTTCTGTGCGATGGTCGAACGCAAGCTCGGCTATGGTGACTGGCCAGAGGACAATGAAGATGGCGTTCAGTGCTGAAACCATAAAGCAACCGATGGTGTCTCGAGCTGAACTGGCCGCGTCACGTGTGCTCATCGTGGGCGACGTAATGCTTGACCGCTACTGGGTCGGTGACGCAAATCGCATTTCGCCCGAGGCGCCGGTCCCCGTCGTGCATGTGCAGAAGAAAGAGGATCGCTTGGGCGGTGCGGCAAATGTGGCAAGGAATGTTGCGGCACTGGGCGCAAAGGCAACGCTGCTTGCCGTAGTCGGTTGGAGTTGACTACTTTTCGTGGACACTTTTAAACGACCTCAGGTCGCACTCACACAGGGCCGTTACCAGCCCCGCATGTCCGAGTAGGGAGCAGTTGATGGAGCAACTGGTTTCATCGTTTATACTCTATTATGAAACAGAAATACAGGCGATTTCAGGTCGCACAACTCGAACTCAGGTTACCTACCTCTAAAGTAGGTGGTTCACCAAACTTAACAATAGAGTAGGAACTCGGCAGTCCAACTTTTTCTGGATCGAGCGGATTGCCCTCGAGGAATATATTTAAATACACGCTACCTGAAGGCTCAGTGCGAATAATCTTTCGCATCTCGCCATTGGAAAATTTCACAAATCTTCCGGGTTTATATTCACGAACAAGCTTTTCATTGTGCGGTATAAAAAAACCAGCGTGGTTGCGAGCTATTCCACGAACCCAATTGATATCAGTCAAAAAGAAACTGTCATCGATCGATGCATGAAGCACCTCTATATCGAGGCTATATCCGCTTAAGGTAGTCGGTTTTCCGTCGATATTCTTCCAGTTAAACATCTGGTTTTTTAGATGAAAGCGATTATCTAGTAAATTAAATTCGCTTCTCAATGTTTGAATTTGTTCGGATTGGCTATTAAGCCCTTGATTCAAATTACTAACAGAACTTATAATCAATTCTCTTAGATTTGTTTCAAGTTCAGTCAGCTTATTTTGCAAGGCTTCGGCGTATTCAGATTGGTTACTAAGTTTATTATCAAAGGTATTGATCATTCTAGATTTCTCATCTTGGGAATCTTGAACCATTTCTCTTAGCTTTGTTTCACATTCGATCAATTTTTTTTGCAAGGCTTGGATGTATTCGGATTGGTTATTCAATTTTTTCCACAAAGCACTAATGACACAGACGGAAAGAAACAGAAAAAAAGCATGGATAGAAAAAGCTGGATACAGATCTTTCGATCCTGACTGATGCAGCGATCTGGACATCTGGTTGAGCTCTGCCTCTATCAAATCTAGACGATTAGGTATATTGCTGTACGCTTGCTCACGTTGATTTATCTGCCCCAAAAGGTTACCTAAAATTTGCGTAGATTGATGATTAGGCTTTCTCTGCAAAGTACTCATTGCATAAATAGAAAAGGACAGCGAAAGCATACATACAGGAAGCACTAGATATAGAATTTTCGGTTCTAACTGATCGAGCCCCCCATACACTCGGTTGAGGTTTGCTGTTATTGAATCTAGATATTTAAGAATGCTGTTTTCTGTTTGTGCCAGCCACGGGAAGGCTTGATCGACTTGAGGGTCGCGGCCCATCTTTATGGCAGAGTCGATATTGTGTTGATCTGAAGACTGGGCAGTTTCAACTATAAAGCCTTCTATCCGCTGATTCGATAATTGCGTCTCTTCCGTGTTTCTTTCCACCTCTTTAGAATTAAGTGGTGGAGGAGATGGTAACCGGGATATTGGAGGTGAGGATTGCGAAGAGAGAATCTGCATTATAATCTCCGGTAAAATATCAGAAAATCAACGTAAAAACAACGCATTAAGGTGGTAGCTTTTATGGATAATTGCATCCGTTACCATTCAGTAATTAATGCTGGAACTCCATTGCTCGAATTAAAAAAGAAGGGAAACCCTCATCTTAGTCTCCTTGTAAAATAATAATCAAGCTATAAAGTTCGAAAATAATTTAATAGTTTTTTGCAAGAATGAGCGAACTAGATAAATCGTGTACTCATTCTTACTAGTTATGGTTTTTAGCAGATGTTCTTTGAGTTGTCAATTTTTTATCATTGAACTATTCTATTTCCTAGCTACACCATGTACTCAATTTACTCCTGTTTAGTAAGCTAATCGTAACACTAAGCTTTGGCTTTATTTGTGGAAAAATAATGTAGAAACACCAAGCTAGACAACTATGTTGCCTATTTACGTCATACTACTCCTCAGTAAAATTTACATTGACCAGATAAACTATACTCAGCAGTTCGCTAACTCTTGTCTTGCTTAACAGTGCCATCCATCTCACTTATATTGGTGTGGTTCTGCGAAGGTATGCCAGGTCACACACCATAGTCATGGAATATCTAGATCACAAATCAAAAAAATCAATCATTGAATAATTAGAAAAATTTGTAATCTTGAAAAAAATCTGCTACAACTAGAATCTAGCAAGAGTGAGTGTGCTAGATAAATAGCGCCCCAATTCTTGCGAAAAACTATTTAACGTGAGCATTCGTAATAAAAATTTTTTAATTTAAAAAATCTGCTAAAAACTAAAAAAATAGATTAGTTAGGAGAATACAGTACTAATTTTTGAAAAAATATATAGTTTGATAGCGGTTTTTATTGGGGGATTTAGATGCGTTTTTTATTTTATTGTTACTGCACTGCCTAGAAAAATTAACTTAGGCTTCGGTCACTGAATCTAGGTTGCATTTAATTAATCACAGGGCCAGCTCTATTAATACATTGTCTTTGTACTAAATTTCCTACCTTATACAGGATCTCATAATGCAAATTTCTTCTTCTTCTTCTTCTTCTTCTTCTTCTGCTGCTGCTGCTTCAACAACAAAATTGGAATTTCTTCCACTCTCTAATTCTAATGATGCTGAAAGAGGACTAGAGGAGCGGCAATTATCAGATCCGTCAATAAAAATTCTTAAAAATGAAACTTTCCAATCTTCAACGCAGCAAAATATTGATTCAGCTATGAGGATGATGCAAAATACGGAAGATGTCGAAGGATTAAGAGCAGAACAAATATCGCAACAACTAAGGCAAACAGAAAGCAACGTTCTTAATCATCTAGATTTGATAAGATCAAATATAAATCGTATTTATGGGCAGTGTAGTCAGTTAGATCCAAAGATTCTTTGCTTAGCTTTTTCTGCATGTGTTGTTTCATTGTCCTTTTCTATTTATGAAAATGGCTTTTTGCAGGGGAAGTCTAATCATCAATCTACGAAAATTTTAGCTAGCCTTTGGGGGCAGTTAAATTCATATCCTTATACACAACTCAAAATATCTGGTTTTGGCGCGCCCAGCGTAGACCCTGAGCAAAGGCAGTAACCTGCTGTAATCCTTGCCAGATGGTTTTTACGCCGGGCTCGCCATCCCCTTTTCGGCCTAAGAATCCACCCAACATCGCAATAAGCCGCACTACTTCATTGAGTCGAGGCGTCTTTTTTGGCACAGGTTTTTTCATGAGAAGATACGCGGCTTGCCATTCCTCTGGCTCAAACAGCAGTTCTGCTTCCAGATCAGGGCAAGTACGGCCTAGTCTCATCAAGCGAGCGATTCGCCAAGCCACCACCATATAGACCGCCAGCGCCCTCTCTAACTTTTCGATAGCCCCTAGTTGCAGCGCCTCGACGCGACAGCCGTTTTTGAGAACGTGGAAGAACATCTCAATCTCCCAGCGAGCCCGATACCAGTCAATCAACTCCACTGCTGCGTCGAAATCAAGTACCACGCGATTAGTGAGCAAGCGCCACTCCACAGGCTTACAGCCAGACGGTACCTCCACTTCTTGGGCTATTACGCAGGTCACTTCTAACGGGGAGCCCTTTCTATCATCAAGGACAACGCGTTTCATTCTGACTTGCTGACGTACCGCTCGAGCCTTTTGGCCATGCCGTGAGGGCATCATAAAATGCAATTCGCCTACCGCTGCCTGCGCACCGACTGCCTCCCACAGGCGAGCACCATCTGGTAGCACCCGGTTGTGACACGAGCGAATTAACCAATCCACCGGATTCCCCAGTTCGGAGGCTTTGCATATCAGTTCTAGCATGTCGGATTCACGGTCTGCCATATACACCAAACGTGTCTCGGGTAACTCGGCTGAGAGTTCTGCCAGTCGGCTATACCCTTCGATCCAGCGTATACTTTCCTTGATCCCAGACCGATTCTCTACGTCTTCTTTGGATGCACGTGCCCACATCCACGCATCTAATACGCCTAACGGTTCACGCTCCAACGATACCGCATACGTCGGGTGCAGGTACATACCTCGTTGCGCTTCGTAACACAGGGGACCCAAGCCTTCTATCGATTGTCCGTTGAAGTTCAGTTCCGTGGTGTCTTGGATGCACAAAACGGTACGCTGCTCTTGTAAGCGCGCACGCGAACAGGACCAGTGCGGCTCTAAAATAGACTCCCAACCTATATCCTCTTGAGATAAAAATCGATACGCCCCCTGGGTTTCCGCCCACCCTTTACATGCCCCAGGCAGACTCGCCGTCGGCTTTTCCCCAAGACGCTCTGCAAGCAACATCAGCCTCTTGTTTAACCGCTTGTCACCTAAATCTACTGTCTTAAATTCTTTCGCTGCCCAGCTCATCTCTGCCTGTCATCTCTTTCTTTTAAAGGTTTATTGTACTTGGCTGTTTATAGTTGTGTGTAAGGACATGAGTTAAATTCTCCTTCTTGGCTATCTGATAAAATAGAAGGTAGCATGGTTAATCATTTAGCTTTGATAGAAGAAAAACTTAATCGGATTTCTGTACAATTCAATCAGCCAGAGTCGAAAAATCATCACCTAGTTTTTTCTTTATTCTCTTTTTCTTTGTTTCTGTGTCTCTATGTAATGGGAATTTTATGGAGAAAGTCCAATAACCAGCATTTACAGAACGAAGGTTTGCAAAAAAAACTTAACGAACTTGAAATAAAGCTGGAAAGAATGAGCCAGGGTTTTGAAGATGAAAAATCTAAGATGATTCGCACTTTGCAGGATGAGTGGAATAACCGATCTGAGCGAATTCAAGAGGATTTTCGAGACAAATTTACTGCGCTTGATAGTCGCTTTCATTCTTTTGAGAATGAAAAATTTAGGACCATCGACACTTTGCGAGGTGAACTTACTAACCAATCGAAGCAAATTCAAGACTTTGAAAGCAGGCTCACTATATTTAATGACAGCTTTCATCCGAAAGATGGGCAAGTTGATTGGAATAAGATCACTAGAAAACCTACTACCATAAGTGGGTATGGTATCACTGATTTTAAAGGTTTTATTGGTCGAGATGGCTACCAAGAGTTCTCGAGCGGGCTGATTATGCAATGGGGGTTTGCTATAACTGAAATGAATGGCGAGACGAAAATCAAATTTCCAACCGAATTTCCTTCAAGCTGCCTAGGTATTCATGGAACTCATAGCGGAGGAGGGCCCGCAATCGTTATGGAACTGGGCGGAAGTCGATCAAAAACAGAAGTTACATTACGCACGTTCAATCATAGTGGAGATACTGATAGAGGATGGCATATCCACTGGTTAGCTATTGGACATTAAGATGGCTTTTTATTCCAAATACCCCTGAGGATTATTCACCTGCCAGCGCCACTGATCAACACACATCCTTTCAATCCCATGCGCAGCGCGCCAGCCCATGACGCGCTGCGCAGCCTCAGGGTTGGCATAATATGCAGCAATATCACCCGCTCGCCGCGCGACAATTTCATAAGGGATCTTACGTCCGCTTGCCGCCTCAAATGCACGGATGATTTCAAGTACGCTATAGCCACGCCCAGTGCCAAGATTGACGGTGAATCCTATCTCGCGTTTGATGAGCGTATCAAGCGCAGCAAGATGCCCGCGTGCAAGATCAACTACATGAATATAATCACGCAGACCTGTGCCATCAGGCGTTGGCCAATCCCCTCCAAAAACTTTCAATTGCTTGAGTTTGCCAATGGCAACTTGCGCTATATAAGGCATCAGGTTATTAGGGATATCGTTTGGATCTTCACCCATTAACCCACTCTCATGCGCACCTACCGGATTGAAATAACGCAAAGCAGCAATTTTCCAGGTTGTATCTGCTGCAGCCAAATCACGCAATATCTGCTCGGCCATCACTTTAGTGTGTCCATAAGGATTGGTTGCTGACAATGGAAAGGATTCGTCAATAGGTACAGCGTGCGGATTACCGTAGACCGTCGCCGACGAGCTAAAGACAAAATGCTTGACGTTGTATGCATTCATTGTCTCAAGCAAGGTGAGCAGGCTGTCCATATTATTGCGGTAATATTGGAGCGGTTGCGCCACCGACTCACCGACGGCTTTTAGTGCAGCAAAATGAATCACGGCCTGAATTGAATACGTTTTGAACACGCGCGTGAGGGTATCCCGATCGCGTACATCGGCTGCAAAAAATGGTAAAGTTTTGCCAGTGATATGTTCAGTATTTTTAAGCGCTCCACGCTTGCTGTTGCTCAGATTGTCAACCACAACTACCTCGTAACCGGCATTCAGCAGTGCAACACACGTGTGTGAGCCAATATACCCTGCGCCACCTGTGACTAAAATGGTTCCTTTATGATTTGCTAGCATATTTCTTTGTTAGTTAAATTAAAAAGAGGTAGATAAAAGTACATTAGGCTATGATTCGCACAGTGCATGAATTCTATTTCAGAGAGATAGATATGAGTTGAGGCTGTATTATAAATTGCATGCCCATTAGCTTCTGAAAATGTAGTTTTTTATTTGCTTTTTAAGGCTTTTTCATTCCATGATTTCAAACTCGATTTTCAAAGCGTACGATATTCGCGGCATTGTTGGTCAGACGCTGGATACGAGCGTAGCGCATAGCATTGGCTTGGCGTTTGGTAGCGAAGTGCGCGCTCATGGCGGCGATGCAGTTGCTATCGGCCGCGATGGCCGTCTATCCGGCCCAGAGTTGTCCAAAGCGCTGGCCGATGGCTTGCGCGCGGCCGGGGTCGATGTCATCGATTTGGGCTTAGCGCCAACACCGCTTGGCTATTTTGCCACCCATGTGCCGCTGAATGGCCGTCAAGTCGATTCTTGCATTGTGGTAACGGGTAGTCATAATCCGCCTAATTACAATGGTTTTAAGATGGTGCTGCGTGGCGCAGCGATCTATGGCGAGCAAATTCAAGCGCTGTATCAACGCATTGTGGCGAAAGAGTTTACTGCAGGGCAGGGTAGCTATCAGACGCATGATTGTGTAGCCGCGTATATCGAGCGGATTGTCAGCGATATTAAGCTGGCCCGCCCATTAAAAGTGGTCGTTGACTGTGGCAATGGAGTCGCAGGTGCGATTGCGCCGCGTCTTTTTAGAGCGCTTGGGTGCGAAGTGCATGAGCTTTTTTGTGAGGTGGATGGTCATTTTCCGAATCATCACCCAGATCCGGCTCGCCCTGAGAATCTGCAAGATGTCATTGATGCCTTGGCGGCAGGCGATGCAGAAATTGGCTTTGCGTTTGACGGCGACGGTGACCGGCTAGGCGTAGTCACCAAAGATGGCCAGATTATCTATCCGGACCGTCAGCTGATGTTGTTTGTGCGTGATGTGTTATCCCGTCATGCAGGCGGGCAGATTATCTACGACGTAAAATGCACGCGTAAACTTGCGCCATGGGTGCGGGCACATGGCGGCGAGCCCCTGATGTGGAAAACAGGTCATTCACTGATTAAAGCCAAGCTGCGTGAAACCGGTGCGCCGCTTGCCGGTGAAATGAGCGGGCATATCTTTTTTAAAGATCGCTGGTACGGCTTTGATGATGGTCTTTATACGGGGGCGCGGCTACTTGAACTACTGTCTCGCACGGATGACCCGAGTGCGTTACTCAATGGGCTACCGGATTCGATTGCAACGCCTGAATTGCAAATAAAATTAAGCGAGGGAGAAAATTTCAAGCTGATTGAACAATTGCAAAAATCTGCGCGTTTTAGTGGCGCCGATGAAGTGGTGATGATCGACGGTTTGCGGGTTGAATATCCAGATGGTTTTGGTCTGGCACGGGCGTCTAATACTACGCCTATGGTTGTGCTGCGCTTTGAAGCAGATGATGAAGAGGCGCTGGAGAGGATTCAACGAGATTTTCGTCGTGTGATTCTGGCGCAAAAGCCTGACGCTAAATTGCCTTTTTAAGTGCTGTTAACAAAAAAAGCGCCCTAATATAATTACGTTTAAGTTTAGGGCGCTCGCTATTTGATTCAGATGCAAAAAATATTAATTGTCAAAGTGTCATCACTCGGCGACGTTGTGCATACGATGCCTGTGATTGCCGATATTCGGCGTCAGTATCCGGCGGCGCAGATTGATTGGCTGGTTGAAGAGGGATTTGCTGATCTTGTGCGTCTTGTTGCCGGTGTGCGCTGCGTGATTCCATTTTCGCTACGCCGCTGGCGCAAACGATTATGCTCACCGGCAACCTGGAGTGAAATCCGTCAGTTGCGGCAGCGGCTAGCGAGTGAAGCTTATGATCAAGTGATTGATTGTCAGGGCCTCATAAAAACGGCCTGGGCGGCGCATTGGACACGCGCGACGGGTGCTCGGGTGAGTGGTCTGGGTAATCGCACAGAGGGTTCTAGTTATGAATGGCCGGTACGCTTTTTTTATGATCAGCGTGTTGCGATCGAGCCGCACACTCATGTGCTAGAGCGTTCGCGTCAACTGGTTGCGGCGGCCCTCGGAGACTCTGCTGTGTTATCAGGAGAGATCGATTTTGGTCTTGATACGCAGGCGGCTGAGACGGCATTGATGAAAACGGGCTTTAAATTGCCGTCATCCTATGTGGTTTTAGTGCATGCCACTTCGCGCGCAGATAAGCAGTGGCCGCAAGAACGGTGGCTCGAACTGGGGCAAATATTACTGCGTGCGGGTATCTCGCTGGTATTGCCGTGGGGGCAGGCGACTGAGCGGGCGGTGAGTGAAAAAATCAGCGGGTGGCTCAATGCTCGTCTCACATCGGTGGGGAGGGCAGGCGCTGCAGCCTATGTGCCGCCCGCTTTAACCTTGCCAGCAGTCACTGGGTTACTGCTGGGTGCTGCGGCAACGGTTGGCGTTGACACCGGGCTGGTGCATATAGCTGCGGCCCTCAAGCGGCCAACCATTGAGCTTTACAATTTTGATACGGCTTGGCGCACGGGCGGTTATTGGGCGCCAGACATCATTAATTTGGGCGGGGCGCAACAGCCTGCGCGACTTGCCGATGTACGGCGTGCGTTGGTTGATTTCGGTGTCTTGTAATTCGTCTATGTTCAACCATTTTTTGTCTGTGATGCCTGTGCATGATTAAGTGGTGGGCAATCTTAGCAACCCTTGCTACGGTTTTCGGTTAAATCTCTCTGATGCTACGCCAAATTTATCGTGCTTTATGGTGGCTTGTGGCTCCCGTTGCGGTGCTGCGGCTTTTATGGCGTTCTCGCTGCGAGCCGGGTTACGCCCGGCATATTGGGGAACGTTTTGGTTTTGGGCATTTGCCTGGCTTTTTAAATGATGGTGCGCCTTTGCTCTGGGTGCATGCAGTGTCGGTTGGTGAGACGCGCGCGGCGCAGCCGCTGATCGAGGCTCTTATAGCGGCCTGCCCAGAGGCGCGCATATTGATCACCCATATGACGCCAGGCGGCCGGGCAACGGGTGAGGCGCTGTTTGGCGCGCGCGTATGGCGCTGTTACTTGCCCTACGATATGCCGTTTGCCGTGCGGCGTTTTCTAACACGCTATCGGCCCACGCTTGGGGTGGTGATGGAAACGGAAGTGTGGCCAACGCTGATTGATGAGTGCCGTCGGGCTCGCGTGCCGCTTGCATTAGTGAATGCTCGTATGTCAGTACGTTCATATCGGCGAGCGGCTAAATTCGGGCAGGCCGGGCGTGAAGTTTTTGGTGGTTTTACTCGTGTCTTTGCGCAAAGCCTAGCTGATGCAGAGAGACTCAGTGCGTTAGGCGCCCGCCCTGTAACGGTGCTGGGCAACCTGAAGTTTGATATGGCGCCGCCTGCCGCACTGATCGCCCGCGGCCAAACCTGGCGCTTAGGTTTTGGCTCGCGCCCAGTATGGGTAGCAGCTAGCACGCGCGCTGGCGAGGAAGCACTCATACTAGATGCATTTAAACGTAGCGGGCTGGCTGAAAATGCTGTGTTAATTTTAGTGCCACGCCACCCGCAACGCTTTAACGAGGTGGCGGCATTACTTGCGCGAGAAGGTTGGCGTTTTGCCCGGCGTTCTGCTTGGCATACCCCCCCCTCCGAGACTGCTGAAAATGATTTGTCAAATCAAGAAATAAACCGCGCAAACCAGCCATTGCTTGGGCCTGATATTCAGGTATGGTTGGGCGATTCGATGGGTGAATTGGGGGCGTATTATGCGGCAGCGGATGTGGCTTTTATTGGTGGCAGTTTGTTGCCATTTGGTGGACAGAATTTGATCGAAGCATGTGCTGCTGGGGTGCCGGTCTTAATTGGCGCCCATACCTTTAATTTCGAACAAGCAAGTGCGGATGCAATCATGGCAGGCGCGGCGCGGCGCGTGGCTGACCCGGCCGCGCTTGGTAAAGCATTGCGCACGCTGCTTATAGACTCGAATCTACGCACTACAATGAGTACCGCAGCAGTCGCGTTTGCTGCCCGCCACCGTGGCGCAACGCGCCGTACGGTGGCAGCGCTAATGGCGTTGCTCCACTCAAATTAAAGTCCCACACTATTTCAGAAGCTAAAGCGTGGCGCCTCTATTGCGTTAACTAGAGGAGGGGCCCAAGTTTCAAATAAAACTTCGCTTTGGTATTCGTTTTTATCAACACAGGTAATGAGTTGCGCTTGCATCACCGGTGCGGTGCCAACGAAAGCGCACAGACGGCCTCCTGGCTTGAGTTGCGTGAGTAACGTTGGCGGTAAGACAGGTAGCCCACCAGAGACCACAATGACATCATAGGGTGCTTGCTGTGGCCAACCTTGCGCACCGTCACCCGTGACCACGCTTACCTTCGAGATAGTGTTTTTAAGCAAATTTTCTTGTGCGAGTGCGGCAAGTTCGGCATGGATTTCAATCGTCAATACGTGTTGACTGAGATAGGAGAGTAATGCGGCCATATAACCGCTGCCTGTGCCGATTTCAAGTATGGATTCATGCGGTTTCAGTTGGAGGGCTTGCAAGATCCGCGCTTCGATTTTTGGGGATAACATATGCTGCCCGCAGGGCAGCGGAATTTCAAGATCGGCAAAGGCAATATTTTGGTAGGCGGGCGGTACAAAATTCTCGCGTTTAATGATTTCAAGCAAATTCAGTACATCCTGGTCAGATACATTCCAGGGACGGATCTGCTGTTGAATCATATTGCGACGTGCCTGTTCGAGATTCATAATAAAAGTTGGCTATTTAACGGAGGCCGAAGTATGATGAGAAAAATAGATAAACGCAGTAGAAAAAAACAGCCAAAAAACTGAGCACTGAGCATAAGCAGCGCAAAAGCGGCTGTTAAGCTTATGACAGCGAGTATTGTATCAAACTGATGAAACCATGAGCTATCCTTTTACTACGGCTATGCGTCGTCGCTTGATCTTGGGATCAGTGGGCTTTTTTGTTCTGGCGCTCTTATTTGGCGCCTGTAGCAACTCTATCTTTCCATTTATTTCTGGTCAATATACTTTTTCGGCACGGGAAATCCAGACTGCGGTTGAAAAGAAATTTCCATATGACCAGCAGATCTTACAAATTTTTAAGCTTAAATTTTCCCATCCTCAAATCACTTTGCAGCCAAAGGCAAATCGCCTTGCCATTGCACTAGACGCGCAAATTAGCAGTCCTTTTATTGCGCAGCCAGTGAATGGTCAATTCACTCTCAACAGTGAGCTTTCCTATGATCGTATCAGCCGCTCTGTAGTGCTTAAGCACCCCCAAGTCGAGCATTTACAGTTTGAGGGTATGGCGGATGAATTTGAGCGGCAAATCAACACCGCCGCTGCATTGCTTGCAACGCAATTGTTGGATAATTATCCAATCTACACTTTTAAATCTGATCAATTGTTGTTTGCTAAGATTGCTTATGAACCCGGTACGATCACCGTTGTGCCAGAGGGTGTTCGGGTACAACTGGTCGAGCGTTAAACCATCGCTGTTAAGAGTTCTGTATTTTTGGCATATTCTGCTTCCTCACGCTACCCAAATTCAGCCAATGCCTACTTCTATTTTTCCAGGATCGATTGCCTTGAGTGCGGGTTTGTTGGGCAAGCTAAGCGCCCATATCAACTGTGTCAGGTGCGGCTTAAATAGCGTTTGGGCAGAAGGGCACAGTTGGATCAGGTATCATCTAATGGCTATTAACCTACCCTGGCAAAAAGGAATGTGATTTGAATATTGATTGGATCTTTGCTTTTAAAGCACTACTGCTTGGCATCGTTGAAGGATTGACCGAGTTTTTGCCAGTCTCAAGTACCGGCCATCTGATTGCTGCCGGTAGCCTGCTTAACTTTACCGGTGAGCAAGCCAAAGCATTTTATGTGGTGGTTCAGTTTGGTGCGATTCTCGCGGTCAGTTGGGAATTCCGCCGCAAGATTGTAGAGTTGGCGACCGGTATCGTGAGCCGCCCAAGCGCGCGCCGCTTCACCTTGAATATTATAGTTGCGTGCATACCCGCCGTGGTAGTCGGGCTGACTTTTGATAAACAGATCAAGGCGCTGCTGTTTACGCCGGTGTCAGTTGCGTTAGCGCTGGTGATTGGGGGGCTCGTGATTCTGTGGGCAGAGTGGCGACAATCTAATGGGGGTAAGGTGCCGCGTGTGCAGGCATTAGATGAATTAACGGTAGCAGATGCGCTTAAAGTGGGTCTAGCGCAATGTTTTGCTTTGATTCCAGGGACTTCACGCTCGGGCTCAACGATTATTGGCGGTATGTTATTTGGGCTTGAGCGGCGGATTGCGACGGAATTCTCTTTTTTCCTGGCAATCCCCTTGTTGTTTGGCGCCACCGTATACGAACTGTATAAAATGCGTGCGCTTTTTGATACGGTGGATATAGGCGCTTTTATCCTTGGGTTGGTGGCGGCTTTTGGCAGCGCATTTATTTGTGTGCGCTGGCTGTTGCGCTATATCGCAACTCACGATTTTAGAGTTTTTGCCTGGTATCGGATTGGCTTTGGCTTATTGATTTTACTGACAGCCTATACCGGCGTAATTAAATGGACTGCATGATCATTTGATGCAGTCCAGTCCAAGCGGCACGCTAGCGGGTTTAATCTGCGCGCCGCTGAAAGACCAAATCCCATACGCCGTGCCCGAGTCGCAACCCGCGCTCCTCAAACTTTGTGACTGGGCGATAAGCCGGGCGGGGCGCATAGTCGTTCGCGGTATTTTCGAGTAAAGGCTGGGCGCTGAGTACTTCGAGCATTTGCTCAGCGTAGTTTTGCCAGTCCGTCGCACAATGCAAGTAAGCGCCGGGTTTAAGACGAGAGGCGAGCAGGTCGGCGAAAGGGGCTTGTATCAAACGGCGTTTATGGTGCCGTTTTTTATGCCATGGATCCGGAAAAAAGATATGAATGCCGTCTAAGCTCGCAGGGTTAATCATGCGTTCCATGACTTCGACCGCATCGTGTTGGATGATACGGATATTTTCAAGCTGGTGGTCGTCGACTAACTTTAACAATGCGCCCACTCCGGGCTGATGGACCTCAATACCCAAAAAGTTAGTAGCGGGTAAATGGGCGGCAATCTCCGCCGTCGCGGTTCCCATACCAAAGCCAATTTCCAATACACAGGGTGCGTCCCGTCCGAAAATAGCTGGCCAATCAAGCGCTGTGGCGGTGGGCGGGCAAGGTAAGACAAAGCGTGGTGCAAGAGTGTCAAATGCGCGTTGCTGGGCGTTTGATATACGCCCAGCGCGCGTAACAAAACTGCGCACGCGACGCATGGCTAAATCTGTAGTGCTAAGGTTGGAATCTATCAATTTCTATTCTTGTTAATGTGGTCAAAGGCAAGCGCGCGCTCAGCCTCTGCCTTGTTGCTAAAAAAATGGCTGCGTAATGGTTGCATTTGCACTATTAAACTAACTCAGTAGCGTTCCGACAAAATTGGCAATCGGTGCCGCATGCTTAACCAAAAAGCGTGCAATATCTGTTTCCGCATATTCTAGCAGTTCGATTCCTTTATGCGGTGAGCCAAATACGAAGTAAGCGCCTAGCACCCGCAGTAGCCGATTTAGAGAGAGTTTTCTATGATGGCTCTGAGGCTTGCTGGTTAAGGTTATAGCGAGATCAATGCTATGCTTCGCGTTTTTAATTTTGCAGATTTTTAATGAAGCACTCTCATCGATACACCGCTAGTTTTATTATGGCTTTTGCTACCGCCTTGCCGCTACTGGTCAGCGCACAGCCCGAAGAAAAAATACGCGATGGTTTAACGCATGGGGCAGTAGTGGTGACGGCTGTCCGGCCCACTCTGCCGCTGAAGGTGGTGGCGGACCCTAAGGAATTTAATCAGGCCCCGGTGAGCGATGGCGCGGACTACTTAAAAAAAATTCCTGGGTTTTCGCTGATCCGAAATGGTGGGGCGAATGGGGATCCTGTATTGCGCGGTATGTTTGGTTCGCGTTTAAATATTCTGATAGATGGCAGCACGTTATTGGGTGCATGTGGTAACAGAATGGATGCACCGACTTCTTATCTTGCGCCTGAAAACTATGATGAACTGACGGTCATTAAAGGGCCTCAAACCGTCACCGGAGGTCCAGGCGCTTCAGCTGGTACGATTCGTTTTGATCGCCGCCCACAACGGTTTGATACCGCAGGCATGCGTTTTGATGGCAGTGTGCTAGGTGGGGCATGGGGCCGTAACGAGCAAAGAGCAGATTTAACGGTGGGTACCCCAGAAGGGTATCTGCGGCTGATGGTGAACCAGGCGCATGCAGGTGACTATGAAGATGGCGCTGGTAGGTCCGTGCCATCTGGCTGGGATAAATGGAATACAGATCTAGCGGTAGGATGGACGCCCGCGGACCATACGCGCTTAGAGTTGAGCGCAGGTACGGGTGATGGCGCGGCCCGGTATGCTGGGCGTGGTATGGATGGGGTGCGCTTTAGGCGCAATAGTTTTGGTTTGCGTTTTGAGAAAAGCCATTTAAGTGGTTTATTGGATACGCTGGAAGCACAGATTTATTACAATCAAGCAGACCACGTAATGGATAACTATACATTGCGCCAGGTTCCGCCACAAGGCAAACCCATGGCTTCTGAATTAGAACGCCAGATTGTAGGCGCGCGTTTTGCCGCTACTTTACCGTGGGGCAATGACGTTAAACTGGTGAGCGGTCTGGATGCGCAGATTCATCAACGCCAATCACGTGCTATTAAAGTTGACGAAAGCGTACCATGGGCCAAACAAGTCAGTTTTTCCCAGGTAGGGTTTTTTAACGAACTGACCTGGTATATGACCGAGCAAACGCGCATGGTGAGCGGTGCTCGCCTAGACTGGATACAGACTAAAGATCACCGACAGTTGTCTACCACTGCTAATCAGCAGCGCCATGCCGTTTTGCCCAGTGCATTTATGCGTTATGAACGTGATTTAAAGCGTTTGCCTGCTATGGCGTATATAGGGGTGGGTCACGTTGCGCGTTTTCCTGATTATTGGGAGCTTTTTTCGCCTAAGCTAGGCCCGACTGGCTCGTTTAATGCATTTGACGGTATTCAGCCTGAAAAAACCACCCAGCTTGATTTAGGTGCGCGCTATGCAACGGATCGGCTACAAGTATGGACTTCGGCTTATTTGGGTTATGTGCATAATTTTATTGTGTTTAAAGCACTGAATGCAAAAGCGGGAGACGCACAGGCGACTAATATCAATGGCCGCATGATGGGCGGCGAGTTGGGGGCGAATTGGCAGTTAGCGACGCATTGGCGTGTGGAGAATAGCCTGGCCTATGCTTGGGGTGAAAATACGCGTGATAACAAGCCGCTGCCTCAGATGCCGCCGTTAGAGATGCGTTTTGGGCTGCGTTATGATGATAGTCGTTTATCGGCTGGAGCAATCTGGCGGGTGGTTGCCGCGCAGCATCGATACGCCTTAGAGCAAGGCAATGTGGTTGGCAAGGATTGGGGGCCGAGTGCGGACTTTAGTTTATTGTCAGTGAATGCGGGTTATCGAATCAATAAAACTACTCAGTTGGCCGTGGGTATTGAGAACGTGTTGAACAAGAATTATGCAGAGCATTTAAATCGAGCAGGGAATGCAGGGTTTGGTTATCCGGCGGATAACTCGGTGCCAATCCACGAGCCAGGGCGGATGGTGTGGGCGCGGCTTAGGTTGAAATTTTAAGTGTGTTTATTATCAGGCCGAAGTTTCACTCTTAAACAATAAAGTCCGTAATGCCGCGGGAGAGTCAATAATATAGTCGGCCTGCCATTTTTCAGATGAGTGTTCACTATAACCATAAGCCGCAGCAATGGTTTTCATCCCGGCTGCTCGGCCAGCTTGGATATCGCGTAAATCGTCACCGATATAGGCAATTTGAGTGGGCGTAAGCTGCAGTTGCTGAGCCGCGTATAAAAGCGGCGCTGGGTGTGGCTTAGCGTGAGCTGTCGTGTCTCCGCTGACAACGCAGCTTGCGTGATTCAGGCCCAGCCGTTCTACCAACGGTTGCGTCAAGCGAGCAATTTTGTTCGTCACAATGCCCCAGCGCACGTGATGCGCTGAAAGTTCAGCAAGTAACGCCTCAATACCTGGAAAAAGCACGGTTGCACTGTCAAGATCAGCGGTATAGTTGGCTAAAAATTCTTCAATCATTGCCACGAAATCACGATGTGTTGCATCAATCCCAAACGCGCCGCCGAGCAGCCCGCGCGCACCGGCAGAAGCAAATGGTCGTAATTGTCCAAGCGGTAGCATTGGCATGCCACGTGCATGGCGCATTTTATTGACTGCCGCCGCAAGATTGGGCGCTGTGTCAGCCAGCGTGCCATCAAGGTCAAAAAGGATTGCCCGCTCGGCGCTGGGTGAGATAAATGAGGTATCGCTCATACACGGACACAAGCCAGCATGTAATTGATGCTGGTGTCATTGGAAAGTGTAAAGTGTTGGCTCATTGGAGCATAACTTACGCCTTTAAATGCGTGTAAACGCAACCCAGCAGCACGCGCGTATGAACTTAATTCAGCAGGGCGGATAAACCGTGCGTAGTCGTGGGTGCCGCGCGGCAGCATTTGGGCAATATATTCTGCTGCGATGACTGCAAATAGATAAGATTTCAAACTGCGGTTAAGGGTTGAAAAAAATACCCAGCCGCCAGGCTTAACAAGCTTAGCGCAAGCGCTCACAATGGAGCCAGGATCGGGCACATGCTCTAGCATTTCCATGCAGGTCACCGCATCATAGGCGCCAGGCTCACGCAGGGCGAGGGCTTCGGCTGAAACTTCTTCATACTCTAGCATGACGCCACTGTCGAGACGATGCAATTCAGCGGCGCTCAATGCATCAGAAGCGAGGTCGATGCCTTTGACCTGCGCGCCAAGCTGAGCCATTGATTCAGCCAAAATACCTCCGCCACACCCTACATCTAGGATGCGTTTGTCTCTCAGTTGCGTATAGGAGTTGATCCAATCAAGCCGCAACGGGTTCAGTTGGTGCAGGGGTTTGAATTCAGCCGTAGGGTCCCACCAGCGATGGGCGAGAGCGCTAAATTTTCTGAGTTCGTGTGGATCAGCGTTGATCATCGATTTAATCTGGACCGTAAAAAAAGCCCTGCAGCAGCAGGGCTTTCACATCATGATATGCCGCTTAGCTTAATAAGCAGGCTGATTGGCTGGCGTGGTTGTGCCTACCACTTCAACTTCAACGCGGCGGTTTGGAGCCAAACAGGCAATCAAATCTTTCCGTGTCTTTTGGTGGCAATCGGTGACTACAGGATTGCGCTTGCCTTTAGCTTCGGTGTAAATGCGGTTTTCGTCAATACCTTGACTCGCTAGATATGCTTTCACGGCTTGTGCACGTTTCATCGAAAGCTTATCGTTATAACGGTCATGACCGATTTTATCGGTATAGCCCGTGGCGACGATGACTTCAAGATTCAGCCCTTTGACTTTTTGGGCGAGTGCATCAAGTTCAGTTTGACCACTAGCTTTCAAGATGGCCTTATCAAAGTCAAACAACGTATCGGCTTGATAGGTGACTTTTTGGCTGGTGATTTGTGGCACGATAAGGGGTGTTTCTGTGGCTTGAGCGACAAGAGCGCCATCGCATTTTGGATTGGCCGTCGCGGGCGTCCAAGGCGAACTACGCCAGCATAGCTCATTGGTGCCATTCGTCCACACATATTCTTGGCTGCCGTTGGCCCAGTTGTCGGTGTTTACTTGGGGTGAAAGCTGTACGGATTGCGCCGAAGCGGAGGCAGCCATTACTGCAGCAGCTGCGATGACAGCGAGCTTGGAAAGTGTGTTCATATTTCTCCTCTCGAGTTTGAAGTTACCGCAGGTTTTCTGCGCGTCTGATGATTAGAAAAATGATGCTCGCAGAAGGGCATTGAAAGCAAGCTGAAAATACTCAATAAATTGCATTGCAATGTCTGTTTGCGCAGAGTTATTCTGCCATATCGCATCGCTAAGCCGGTGAACATTTTTTCTAAAGAGGGGTGCGATTCGGTAACTGTGGCAAGCGCGCAACAGCTGAGTCAAGGCAACTGGGCCATGACAGCAAGCTGCGCATGCTAAAATTACGCGTTATTCATCTTTAACTTGGCTCTTGATACAGCCCCTTATCTTTAATGCAATCGCCGCTCGCGCGGTTTTTTGCCATAGAACAAACTAGCCTGATAAATGGATCAATTCGCCAAAGAGACTCTACCCATCTCGCTTGAAGAAGAAATGCGCCGCTCTTACCTCGATTACGCCATGAGTGTGATTGTAGGGCGGGCGCTGCCCAGTGTTTATGATGGTCTTAAGCCCGTACATCGGCGTGTATTGTATTCAATGCACGAGTTAAACAATGACTGGAATCGTGCTTATAAAAAGTCCGCCAGGATTGTTGGGGATGTCATCGGTAAGTACCATCCGCATGGCGATGCCGCGGTCTACGGCACGATTGTGCGGATGGCGCAGGATTTTTCGTTGCGTTATATGCTGATTGACGGTCAGGGTAATTTTGGTTCGGTCGATGGGGATAACCCTGCGGCGATGCGTTATACCGAAATCCGCATGGCTAAAATCGGCCATGAATTGCTGGCTGACCTGGATAAAGAGACGGTCGACTTTGAGCCCAATTATGACGGCAGTGAAAGTGAGCCCGTGGTCTTGCCCGCGCGCATGCCCAATTTGTTGATTAATGGCTCATCCGGCATTGCCGTTGGGATGGCCACGAATATTCCGCCCCATAATTTGAACGAAGTGGTGGATGGTTGCCAGCTTCTGCTGCAAAATCCACAGGCATCGATTGATGACTTAATTGCGGTGATTCCTGCGCCTGATTTTCCGACTGCGGGCATTATTTATGGCATTGCTGGCGTGCGTGATGGCTATCGCACCGGCCGCGGCCGTGTCGTGATGCGGGGTAAAACGCATTTTGAAGAAATCGATCGTGGCCAGCGTAATGCGATCATCATTGACGAGCTGCCGTATCAAGTCAATAAACGAATGTTGCTTGAGCGCATTGCCGAGCTGGTGCACGAAAAACGCATTGAAGGTATTTCCGATATCCGCGATGAGTCGGATAAGAGCGGGATGCGCGCGGTCATTGAGCTCAAGCGCGGCGAAGTGCCAGAGGTGATACTGAATAACCTCTACAAAAATACCCAACTGCAAGACACCTTTGGCATGAATATGGTCGCTTTGGTCGATGGCCAGCCAAAGCTCCTTAATCTAAAGGAGATGCTGCAGTGTTTCTTAGCACACCGGCGTGAGGTAATTACGCGCCGCACGGTGTATGAATTGCGCCGGGCGCGTGAGCGCGGGCATGTCTTGGAAGGACTGGCGGTTGCCTTAGCGAATATCGATGAGTTTATTGCCATCATCAAGGCGGCCCCTTCACCACCGAGCGCGCGGCAAGAGTTAATGGGGCGTGTGTGGGATTCGCCGCTCGTGCGTGACATGTTGCTGCGAGCTGGGGGCGATACGCCGGGCGGTGGCGCCGCGTATCGGCCAGAAAGCTTAAACCCAAGCTTTGGGATGCAGCCTGACGGCCGCTATAAATTATCGGATGTGCAAGCGCAAGAAATTCTGCAAATGCGCTTGCAGAGGCTGACCGGACTCGAGCAAGATAAGATTTTGGCGGAATATCGCGAGATGATGAAGCAAATTTCCGATCTGCTTGATATTTTGGCGAAACCGGAGCGTCTTCGCACCATTATTAGTGACGAGCTGACAGCCATTAAAAAAGAGTTTGGCGATGCGCGTCGCTCATATATTGAATTCAATGCAACTGAGCTCAATACAGAAGATTTAATTACGCCGCAAGACATGGTCGTGACGCTGTCGCATGGCGGCTATGTAAAGGCGCAGCCTTTATCCGAATATGGCGCGCAAAAGCGTGGCGGGCGTGGTAAGCAAGCAACTTCGATGAAGGAAGACGATTGGATTGAAACCTTGTTTATTGCGAATACGCACGATTACATTCTGTGCTTTTCCAATCATGGCCGTGTGTATTGGGTTAAGGTCTATGAAGTGCCGCAAGGTTCGCGCAATGCGCGGGGGCGGCCAATCGTTAATATGTTTCCATTGAATGAGGGTGAAAGGATCACGGTCGTGCTGTCGGTGAAGGAATTCTCTCCTGAGCGTTATGTCTTCATGGCAACCTCGCTTGGCACGGTCAAGAAAACACCGCTTGAAGCCTTTAGCCGCCCCCTCAAAAAAGGGATTATTGCGGTCAATCTGGATGAAGGCGATTATCTAATTGGCGCGGCGATTACCGATGGTGAGCACGATGTCATGCTCTTTTCAGATAGCGGCAAGGCAGTGCGCTTTAGCGAAAATGATGTGCGGCCGATGGGGCGTGGTACCCGTGGTGTGCGTGGTATGCGGCTAGAAGAAGGGCAGCAGGTCATCGCCTTGCTGGTGGCGGAGAATGAGCGGCAGTCGGTGTTGACAGCCACTGAAAATGGCTTCGGCAAACGTACCCCAATTGCTGAATATACTCGTCATGGGCGCGGTACCAAAGGGATGATTGCGATTCAAACTAGCGAGCGTAACGGTAAAGTGGTGGCGGCAATATTAGTTGAGCCGGAAAGCGAAATTATGCTGATTACAACGGCGGGGGTATTGATCCGTACGCGTGTTGCCGGCATACGAGAAATGGGCCGCGCCACACAAGGTGTTACACTCATTACCCTGGACAAAGGAACCACGTTATCGGGACTGCAACAGGTAGCTGAAACCGAGACAGAGGTCGACGTTAATGCCGAGACAGAGGTCGACGCTAACACCGAGTCAGAGGTCGATGCTAATACCGAGACCAACCCTGAGGCAGGTTCTAGCCTTGAAAACGATTGATTTTTATGGAGCAATCAATGCAAATAAAGTTTAAGTCATGGATGTTGCTAGCCCCTTGGTTTTTGTTGGCGCCAGCTTTTTCTATTGCTCAGCCGCTGACGCTGCAAGGTGAGGCGCTTTCCGCCGCTCCTGCCGCAGCCCCGCTTGATCCGGCTCAGCAGGCGGCCATTAAAGATTTGCTAGAGGCTATCGACGCGGATAAGCATGCTACGGCAATTGGTAACAGCGCTCAGATGCAAATGAAACAATTAGTGCCGGCTATTTTGTCCGATGCATTGTCGGAGAATAAAAAGCTCACTGATGCACAAAAGCGCGCAGCTGTGCCACAGTTGCGGCAAAGCGCATTAGCTAAACTTGCTGAGCAAGCCGGCCAATTGTTTACAACGCCGCAATTTCATCAGGATGCGCTGCAAGCACAGCGCGATGCTTATGCGAAGTATTACACCGCCGGTGAAATTAAAGATTTAACTAAATTCTATAAAAGTAAAGCAGGCATTAAGTTTCTGCAAGTGCAAGACCAAGTTGGTGGTTATGTGCTCAACAGCTTAATGCAAAAGTACATGCCGCCGTCGATCCAAGCGGCGCGCGAGCAGGCTGATAAAGAAGTTGCATTGGTCGCTAAGTCACGGACTTCTAAAAAACCTGCAAGCAAGGCGAATAGCACGGCCAAGTAACGCGGTTGATGAGTTTTTAAAAAGAATGGCCGTTTTGCATACCCGTGCAAAACGGCCATAATTATTTAATTTAGGTCCTAAAGCGGGCTTGTTTTTGCCTTCTGATTTCCTCGGTGGCACAAGAACAGATAACAGTCATGCGGTTTTAAATGACGCAGGATGAGGTTGCGTTATGTGGCTCGACAATCCTATCGACAAAAAACGATTGTCCTGAAACGCCCTTGAATACGAGTGATGCAGATGCGCCCATTTAATTTTGCTGCCGGTCCGGCGGCCCTACCCGTTGAAGTACTTCAGCAAGCCGCCGATGAGATGTTGGATTGGCAAGGCACAGGCACGAGTGTGATGGAAATGAGTCACCGTAGCCGTGAATTTGAATCAATTCATCAAACTGCATTGGCTGATCTGGCTGAATTACTGATGCTGCCGGCAAATTACCGCCTGCTTTTTTTGCAAGGCGGAGCGCTTGCCGAAAATGCCTTGGTCCCATTAAATCTGCTGGGCGCGCGCACAGCGGCGGACTATGTGGTGACGGGTACATGGTCGCGTAAATCGCAATTGGAAGCAAGCCGTTACTGCGCAGCGCATATTGCTGCGACGAATGAAACAAGCAGACTCAATTCCCCGCAAAATAGAGAGCGGCTTGGTATTCCTGCGTTTACTGACTGGCATTTGTCTGCTGATCCGGCTTATGTCCATATCTGCACCAATGAGACCGTGAATGGCGTTGAGTTTTTTGAGATCCCGGATTTAGGCGAGGTGCCGCTGGTGGCGGATGCTTCATCGCATCTATTATCGCGCCCGTTGGACATCACCCAATATGGCGTAATTTATGGGGGCGCGCAGAAAAACATAGGCATGGCCGGCGTTACTTTAGTGATTGTACGTGAAGATTTATTGGATCGGGCACTGCCGATTTGTCCTTCGGCGTTTGAATGGAAGACCGTTGCCGCGCATAATTCAATGTATAACACGCCGCCTACTTATGCTATTTATATCGCGGGTCTTGTATTCAAATGGCTTAAACGGCAAGGTGGGCTCGCGGCGATAGAGGCGCGCAATATTGAGAAAGCGCAACTGCTCTATCAAACGATTGACGCCAGCGACTTTTATATTAACCGGGTCGAGCCGGCAGTCAGGTCGCGCATGAATGTCCCATTTTATCTTGCGGATGAAACACGCAACGATGATTTTTTGGCGGGCGCGCGCGCCTGCGGCCTGCTGCACTTAAAAGGACATGCTTCGGTTGGCGGCATGCGCGCCTCAATTTATAATGCAGTCCCGCTCGCAGCAGTGCGGGCGCTGGTTGATTATATGCAAGCCTTTGAGCAACGCCACGCTTAGGAGGGTTAGCCAACGGATGTCAACCGAATCCATACCCTGCCTTTTCTCTTGCCGTTTAATATTTTGATATAGCATGGATGATGAACAGCCGGCTTTGCAGCCTCTACGAGATAGTATCGATTTGATCGATGGGCAGCTGCTCACGTTATTAAACCAACGTGCGGCGCTGGCACTTGAAGTCGGTGAAATCAAGAAGCATTTTAAGACGCCGGTATTTCGCCCTGAGCGTGAATTGTCGGTACTCACGCGTTTGCAAGCGCTCAACCAAGGGCCATTGCAGGCTAAGCACATCGCTGTGATTTGGCGAGAAATCATGGCGGCCAGCCGAGCTCTTGAAAAGCCGTTCACGGCGGCTTTTCTCGGGCCGGTTGGCACGTATAGTGAAGAGGCTCTGCATAAATATAGTAGCTCTGCGGTAGAGGGCTTGCCTTGTCTGTCGATCGATGAAGTCTTTCGAGCAGTGGAAGCGGGCGCGGCCAATATTGGTATCGTTCCGGTTGAAAATTCAACTGAAGGTGCAGTCTCGCGCACGCTTGATTTGCTGTTACATTCTCCGCTGGCGCTCACTGGCGAAGTGGTCTTGCCAATCCAGCATAGCCTATTAACGCGCACGGGTACGTTGGCTGGCGTCTCGCGTGTGTGCGCCCATGCACAAGCACTGGCGCAATGCCAGCATTGGCTGACGATGCATGCGCCGCAGCTCGAGCGGCAAGCCGTGGCTAGCAATGCTGCTGCTGCTCAATTGGCGGCGGCTGATGCGAGCGTGGCGGCGATTGCGAGCGAACGGGCCGCTACCCATTATAATTTAGTGACCGTGCAGGCGATGATGCAAGACGATCCGCATAACCGTACTCGCTTTGTGGTGATTGGTGGGCGCTCGAGTACGCCCAGTGGTTGTGATCAAACTTCACTGATCTTAGCCGTGAAAAATGTAGCGGGGGCGGTGTGTCGGATGCTCGAACCCTTGGCGCGTCATGGCGTTTCGATGACGCGTTTCGAGTCGCGGCCAGCCAAAAGCGGCGCTTGGGAATATTATTTTTATATCGACCTTGAAGGACATTATGCCGATGCCCCGTTAGCGGCCGCGTTTGCAGAATTAGAGCAAGGCGCAGCCTTTATTAAAATCCTCGGTTCTTACCCACGGGCGCATTGATATGCATCTTGATTTAGGACCGTATACCCAGGCAAGGGGTACGGTGCAGTTACCGGGCTCAAAAAGCATCTCGAACCGCGTGCTTTTGCTAGCGGCGCTGGCACATGGAAAAACGCTCATCACTAATTTGTTAGAGGCGGATGATACGCGCGTGATGTTAGAGGCGTTAGCTACGCTTGGCGTGCATTGTCTGCGGCAAGATCAGGGTTATGCCGTGGCTGGAGTTGGGGGTGTTTTCCCGCTCAGAAAAGCGCAGCTTTTTCTTGGCAATGCCGGTACGGCGGTGCGTTTGTTAAGTGCCGCGCTCGCTCTGCAGGCGGGGGAGAGCGACAGCGCCTATCAGATTTCAGGTGTACCGCGGATGCATGAAAGACCCATCGGGGATTTAGTCGATAGTTTGCGTGTGCTAGGTGCATCGATTGAGTATTCAGGGCGCGAAGGTTTTCCGCCGCTGATGATCGGACCTATGCAAAAGAGGCATGAGGCCGTGGCAGGCAAAGCAGATCCGGCCACTTCTATCATCGCGCCTCATCAGCAACTCGCGGTGCGGGGCGATGTCTCGAGTCAGTTCTTGAGTGCGGTGTTGATGGCGCTACCATTGCTGCCGGCGGCGCAACGCAGCGTCATTATTAAAGTTGATGGAGAATTGATTTCAAAGCCCTATATTGACCTGACGATCAGTTTGATGGCGCGCTTTGGCGTGCAAGTAGAACGTGAGGGCTGGCAGCGTTTCACTCTAGCCGCAGGTTCATCTTATCAAGCGCCAGGCCAGATCGCAGTTGAGGGCGATGCCTCATCGGCCTCTTATTTTCTGGCCGCCGGTGCCATCGGCGGGGGGCCGCTGCGAGTAACCGGGGTTGGGGCCGAGAGTATCCAGGGCGATATTGGCTTTGCCAATGTGTTGACCGAGATGGGTGCTAACGTCATGATGGGGCCTGACTGGATTGAAGTCAGTGGTGTTACCAATAGCCCGCGCCGGCTCAAGGCAATTGATATGGATTTTAATTTAATCCCTGATGCTGCCATGACAGTTGCTGTGCTCGCGCTTTTTGCCGAAGGCACGAGCACTTTGCGCAATATCGCCAGTTGGCGCGTGAAAGAGACGGATCGGCTAGCCGCGATGGCGACAGAGCTGCGTAAATTAGGCGCCACAGTTGACGCCGGAGCCGATTTTTTGCGGATTACTCCACCCGCCACGCTCACCGCCGGGGCCGAGATTAATACGTATGATGATCACCGCATGGCAATGTGCTTTTCGCTCGTGAGTTTGGCTGGGGTGCCGATTAAAATTAACGATCCCAACTGTGTTGCAAAAACATTTCCTGATTATTTTGAGCGCTTTGGCGCAGTCGTACGATGACAACAGTTAGAGAACACGCAAAACAGCATACAAAACTGCATGTGCCAGTGATTGCGATTGATGGGCCAACGGCCTCTGGTAAAGGGACGGTTGCGCAGCGGGTGGCCACGCGTTTGGGATTTGATTACCTGGATAGCGGCGCATTGTACCGCCTGCTTGCGTTGGCGAGCGTGCGGCGCCAGCTTGCGGTAGAGGATGTTGCGGCCCTCACTGTATTAGCCCGCGAGCTGCATGTCGTCTTTAGAGAGGGCTATGTCAAGTTGGATGGCGCTAACGTATCTGATGAAATCCGCGCGGAAGCGATTGGCAATCGAGCCTCTGAAATTGCCACGCATGCGTCGGTAAGGCAGGCGCTGATTGCCCGCCAGCGAGCATTTCGCACATTACCGGGCCTAGTGGCCGATGGTCGGGATATGGGTACGGTGATTTTTCCAGACGCGAATTTGAAGATTTTTTTAACGGCCAGCGTTGAGGCGCGCGCGCAAAGGCGTTATAAACAATTGATAGAAAAAGGTTTTCCTGCTAGTATAGAAACCCTCTCGCAAGATTTAGCTCAGCGCGATGCACGTGATATTCAGCGTGTGAACGCGCCGCTTAAGCCTGCTGAAGATGCAAGAGTGCTCGATACCTCTCGTCTTTGCGCTGATCAAGTGACTGACAAGATACTCGAGTGGTTTGCTGCATTATCGGTCCCCGTGTTTCACGCCCATATCCATGTATAGGCGGGTCCATAGGTACGGTCATGCTTAGGTTGGCTGCTGTTATGAAGACAGTGGCTTGATAATTAACCCTTAACCCCGTGCACAATTTTGCGTTAAGCAATTCTCAACATAGTGCGCGTAGTACACCTTTAAATTTATGTCCGATTTGCAAACCTCAACCTCTGCTCCTCCCACCGAATCCTTCGCTGCGCTGTTTGCTGAATCACTTACCCGCCAGGATATGCGTGCGGGCGAAGTGATTTCTGCCGAAGTGGTACGTTTTGACCACAATTTTGTGGTTGTCAATGCAGGCCTCAAATCCGAAGCGTATATAGCGCTCGAAGAATTTCTGAATGATCACGGCGAGCTTGAGGCGCAAGTGGGTGATTTTGTTTCCGTCGCCATCGATGCGCTGGAAAATGGTTATGGCGACACCGTTTTGTCGCGTGATAAAGCTAAACGTCTGGCTTCTTGGCTGTCGCTTGAAAAAGCCCTGGACGATAGCGCGCTGGTCACCGGCACGATCACCGGCAAAGTTAAGGGTGGTCTGACCGTCATGGTCAACGGCATCCGTGCTTTCTTGCCGGGCTCATTAATTGATACCCGTCCAGTTAAAGACACAACGCCTTATGAAGGGACGACAACTGAATTCCGCGTGATTAAATTAGATCGCAAGCGCAATAACGTGGTTCTATCACGCCGTGCTGTGATCGAAGCTTCGCAAGGTGAAGAGCGCGCGAAGCTGCTTGAAACCTTACAAGAAGGCGCAGTGGTTGAAGGTGTGGTTAAAAATATTACGGATTACGGTGCATTCGTTGATCTGGGCGGCATTGACGGTCTATTGCATATTACTGATATCGCATGGCGTCGTGTGCGTCATCCGAGCGAGGCACTGACAGTGGGTAAAACTATCACTGCCAAGATTCTCAAATTCGACCAAGAAAAGAACCGCGTTTCGCTGGGTGTTAAACAACTGGGTGGCGATCCATGGGAAGGTATTGCACGCCGTTACCCATCTAGCACACGTTTATTTGGTAAAGTGACCAACATTACCGACTATGGCGCATTTGTTGAAGTTGAGTCTGGGATTGAAGGCTTGGTGCATGTGTCCGAAATGGATTGGACCAATAAGAACGTTGCCCCGGGCAAAGCTGTACAGCTGGGTGATGAGGTTGAAGTGATGGTGCTTGAAATTGATGAAGAGCGTCGTCGGATTAGCCTTGGTATGAAACAGTGCAAACCTAATCCATGGGATGACTTTAGCCGCAACTACAAAAAAGGCGACAAGCTTTCAGGTGCGATTAAATCTATTACTGATTTCGGTGTCTTTATTGGTTTGCCTGGCGCGATCGACGGCTTGGTGCACTTGTCTGACCTATCCTGGAACGAGTCGGCTGAAGAGGCTGTGCGCAAATTCAAGAAAGGTGATGAAGTTGAAGCGATTGTCTTGGGCATTGACGTTGAGAAAGAGCGTATTTCACTCGGTATCAAGCAGCTTGAAGGCGACCCATTCAATAACTATACTGCCATGAACGACAAAGGTTCGATTGTGCAAGGTACAGTTAAATCGGTTGATGCCAAAGGCGCTATTGTGACGCTTGCAATCGAGGTTGAAGCTTACTTGCGCGCATCTGAACTCGGCCGTGAGCGCGTTGAAGATGCCCGCACTGCCCTTAAAGAAGGCGACGCTGTCGATGCGATGATCATCAATATTGACCGTAAAACGCGTAGCATTAATCTGTCTGTTAAGGCGAAAGAGGCCGGTATACAGCCAGACGTAAACCAAAACCAACGCGACAATAGCTCGGCAGCAAGCGGTACGACCAATCTTGGTGCACTGCTTAAAGCCAAGCTGGATAGTCAAAATCAGTAAACGAGCATGACCAGATCTGAATTGGTCGCTCAGTTGGCTACGCGCTTTCCGCTGCTTGTGCTTAAAGACACAAGTCTTGCGGTAAGCGCGGTGCTCGATGCGATGTCTGGAGCGCTCGCTCAAGGCCATCGTATCGAGATTCGTGGTTTTGGTAGTTTTTCTGTGAATTGTCGTCGCCCAAGAGTTGGCCGTAACCCAAAGTCAGGCGAACAAGTGCTCGTGCAAGAGAAATATGTGCCGCACTTTAAACCAGGTAAAGCGTTGCGTGAGCAAGTTGATCGCCGGGCTGGCAGCACTCCCCTCCGATTCGATTTTCCTATCGAATAATCAATTTTTAATTTCAATTAGTAAAATCAATAATTATCCTCATAGCGCGTGAACATATCTTCATGATAGCTACAGTGACTGGCAATATTGAGCTTTGCTGTCCTCCAGACGGTAGCCGCTTCGTTTATAATACGTTTCTGCTACCCGCGCTGATGGGCGATTAAAGCCTGTCTGTTTTCATAACCGAAGCATTCATGAGCTGATTCGCATGCGCTTTCTAGTCTGGCTGGTTCGCCTTCTTGTTTTTGCAGTGTTGTTATTATTAGCCCTGGCTAATACGCAAAGCGTAACACTGAATGTCTTCGCGGGTTACAGCTGGCAGGCGCCGTTGATTATTATCGGCTTTGCTTTTTTTGTCGTGGGTATATTGGCAGGGTTACTTTTTACTCTTCCTACAAATTTTCAGCGGCAGTTTCAAATTGGGCGTCTTAAGCGCGAACTCAAGCGTGCGCGCGAGCTATCGATGGCACGCGATGAATTGCCGCCGCCGCTGATCTAATAACAAAAGTAAGTAAGAGTTGACGCATGGATCTTGATTTCTGGTGGCTACTGGTTATTCCGTTGATTTTCGGTTTGGGCTGGATGGCAGCGCGTTTTGATCTCAAACATTTGCTGGCAGAAGGCACAAACCTGCCGCGCTCTTATTTTCGTGGCCTTAATTTTCTGCTGAGTGAGCAACATGATAAAGCAATTGATGCTTTTATTGAGGTTGCCAAACTCGATCCAGAAACTACCGAACTCCATTTCGCGCTAGGTAATTTATTTCGCCGCCGGGGTGAAACCGAGCGCGCCATCCGCGTCCATCAAAACTTACTCAATCGCACTGATTTGCCAGTAGTGGAAAGAGATCATGCGCTGTATGAATTGGGCCAAGATTTTTTGAAGGCGGGCCTTTTCGATCGCGCCGAAACTGCATTCGAGCAGTTGGCAGCAGGAATATATGCCAGCGAAGCGCAGCGTAGCTTATTAACGATTTATAGTATTCAAAAAGATTGGCAGCGGGCGATTGCGATTGCCGAGCGACTCGAAGTGCTGGGCGTACAGTCTTGCCGCCAACAGATCGCACAGTTTTATTGTGAGCTGGCTGAAGAGGCGTTGCAGCGTAAACAGCTCGAGCAGGCGCGTAGTGAACTTGAGCGCTCGCTGGTGGCTCATCCGGCCAATGCGCGCGCCATGATTTTACAGGGTCAAGTTGAACTCGCGTTGGGCAACCTAACCGCGGCGATTGACGCCTGGATGCAGATTGAGAAAGAGAACGCGACGTATTTACCCCTGGTCGCTGAAAAGCTGATGAGCGCTCATGAGAAACTGGGCCTGGCGGAACAAGGCAGTCGCTTATTGATTGACTATCTTGAGCGTCATGCATCGCATGATTTATTGGATCTTGCTTACCCGTATATTGCTGCGCATCAAGGGGTTGAGGCCGCCCATGCACTGGCGCGCGCGCAAATGCAAAAAGCGCCAAACCTAACGGGCATGATTAGATTGCTTGAGGCGCAACTTGCCAACGCGGAAATGGAGCGTCGTAGCGAGCTTGAGTTAATGCGCAGGCTATTAATTCAGCGCACAAAAAATTTGCCGCGTTATATCTGCCGGGATTGTGGTTTTCGCGCCCGGTTTTTTTATTGGCAATGCCCAGGCTGCCGCGGTTGGGAAACCTACGCGTCATGCCGTACAGAACCTATGGCACATAGCTAGGTTAGGATTTAAACCTGCAGCCGACTGTATTCACTCTATTGAATTTTATCAAATTAAATAAAAACGCATGAAAATTACTATTATCGGCACGGGCTATGTTGGCCTTGTCACCGGAGCTTGTTTGGCGGAGACGGGTAATCACGTATTTTGCATTGATGTCGCGGCGCATAAGATTGACCTGCTGAATAATGGTGGCGTTCCTATTTACGAGCCAGGGTTGCGAGAAATGATTGCGCGCAATCGGGCGGCTGGGCGGATTCAATTTTCGACTGATCTGGCGGCAGGGGCGGAGCACGGAGACATCTTATTTATTGCAGTGGGTACGCCGCCAGACGAAGACGGTTCGGCTGATCTGCAATATGTGCTAGCCGCAGCTCGCAATATTGGCCAGCACATGAATGGCTTTAAGGTCATTGTGAACAAATCGACGGTGCCAGTTGGCACGGCGCAGCGTGTCCAGCACGCTATTGCCGCTGAGCTAGCAGAGCGCGCGGTAGAGCATCCGTTTTCAGTCGTGTCAAATCCTGAATTCTTGAAAGAAGGGGCCGCGCTTGATGATTTTATGCGGCCGGACCGGATTGTACTCGGTTGCGAGAATGATCAAAATGGCATGCGCGCAGCTGACATGATGAAAAGCCTATATGCGCCCTTTAACCGCGATCATGAATGCTTGCTGCAAATGGACGTACGCTCGGCCGAAATGACCAAATATGCGGCCAATGCAATGTTGGCCACTCGTATTTCTTTTATGAACGAACTGGCTAATTTGGCTGAGTGCATTGGTGTTGATATTGATGCGGTGCGCCGCGGTATCGGTGCCGACCCGCGGATTGGCAATCATTTTCTGTATCCGGGCTGCGGCTATGGCGGCTCTTGCTTTCCAAAAGATGTACAAGCTTTGATTCGTACCGCTAGCGAACATGATCAGCCTTTACATATCCTGTCTGCGGTTGAAGCAGTCAATGATGCGCAAAAGCAGGTGCTAGCGCAGAAAATTGTCGCCCGCTTGGGCGCAGATTTATCCGCTTTTCGGTTTGCCGTTTGGGGGCTTGCGTTCAAGCCTGACACCGATGATATGCGCGAAGCCCCAAGTCGAGTCTTGATTGCTGCCTTATTGGCGCGTGGCGCTACGGTGGTGGCTTACGATCCGGTTGCCATGGACGAAGCCAAGCGCGTTTTTGCGCTTGATTTGCAAGCTGAGCCGACCGCATCTGCACGTTTGTCATTTGCGGCTGAACCCATGCAGGCTGTCGAGGGCGCGGATGCGCTGGTGGTGGTGACAGAATGGGATGCATTCAAGAGCCCTGATTTCCAGCTGTTATGCGCGCAACTGAAAACGCCGTTGATTTTTGATGGCCGTAATTTATATGAGCCTGCTGCGATGGGTGCGCTAGAGATTGAATATCATGCAATCGGGCGTACTGATGAGTCACTTAACTTACCTGCTACCTGTGCCGCTCAAGGAGATCTATATGGTGGCTGTAGATAAGGCATTGCCTGTGCAAATTGACCACCGCGCGCCGGTGTTACGAGAACACTTAGTCCCAGCACGCGTGTTAGTGGTGGGGGATGTGATGCTCGATCGTTATTGGTTTGGCGATACAACCCGCATCTCGCCTGAGGCGCCGGTGCCGGTAGTTCATGTACAGCATTGTGAGGAACGCTTGGGTGGGGCGGCCAACGTTGCGCGCAATATTGCGGCGCTTGGCGCACAAGCCAACCTGATTGGTATGATTGGTGATGATGAAGCGGGCCGCCAGCTGCTTAAGTTACTTGCTGAAAGTGGTGTCGGTGCTTACCTTGAGCAGGATGACGCACGACTGACTACAGTGAAACTACGCGTTGTGTCGCGCCAGCAGCAATTATTACGCGTTGATTTTGAAAAGAAATTAACCCATGAAGCGCCACCAGCTGGGTTGACGGGCTTTAAATCATTGCTTGCTACGCAAGATGTAGTATTACTGTCTGATTATGGCAAAGGGTACTTAACGGCCCACGTGGCAGAGATGATTGCCGCCGCGCGTGCTGCTGGCAAGCCGGTATTGGTGGATCCAAAAGGCGACGATTGGACGCCTTATCGCGGGGCCAGTTTGATCACACCAAATCGCACCGAATTGTGCGCAGTGACGGGCAGTTGGCAGTCGGAAGAGGATCTTAAACAACGCGTTAAGCAGTTGCGCCTAGCGCTGGATATTGACGCTTTATTGCTCACGCGCTCAGAAGAAGGCATGACGCTTTATTATGCTGACAGCGCACTTCATATTAATACGGTAGCCCGTGAAGTCTATGATGTAGCCGGCGCGGGAGATACCGTGATCGCTACCTTGGCGGCGCTGCTAGCCGCGGGTGTGCCGCTGGTTGATGCGGTCATCCATGCGAATCGAGCGGCCGGCATTGTCGTTGGCAAGCTCGGTACCGCGGCTGTAAAATACGATGAACTTTTTTCATAAAAAAGCAAATCAAGTTTGATGCCACGTAGATGAACAGATACCGTCACTACGATGAGCTTAAACTAATCTACGGAATATATTGATGACTCTGATTGTGACTGGTGCAGCCGGTTTTATTGGTAGTAACCTGGTAAAAGCGTTAAACGCACGTGGCGAACATAACATCATTGCGGTTGACAATCTGACGCGCGCTGAAAAATTCAAGAATTTAGTCGAGTGCGAAATCTCCGATTATCTCGATAAAGCTGAATTTATCGAACGCTTTGCGCGTGGCGCCTTTGGCAAAATACGCGCGGTCTTTCATCAAGGCGCCTGCTCGGATACGATGGCGGCTGATGGCCGCTATATGATGGAGAACAACTTTGCGTATAGCCGCTCCTTGCTAGAAATATGTGGCGCACAGCAGATTCCTTTCTTATACGCCTCATCCGCCGCGATCTATGGCGGGTCTAGCACCTTTGCTGAAACGCGTGCTTGCGAGCGCCCACTGAACGTTTATGGCTATTCGAAATTCTTATTCGATCAATTCGTCCGCCGCAAATTGCCCACGGCGCAAACGCAGATTGTTGGTTTTCGCTATTTTAATGTTTATGGGCCAAACGAAGCCCATAAAGGGCGTATGGCTTCGGTCGCGTTGCACAATTTTAATGAGTTTCGTACGCAGGGCCGGGTGAAATTATTTGGCGAATATAATGGCTATGCAGCCGGCCAACAGCAGCGTGATTTTGTCTCGGTTGAAGATGTGGTCAAGGTCAATTTGCATTTTTTTGATCATCCTCAGCAGTCGGGTATTTTTAATTTGGGCAGCGGCCAGGCACAACCCTTTAATGATATTGCGGTGAGCGTAGTCAATACCTTGCGCACGCTGGGCGGTGAAGCCGCCTTACCGCTTGCAGCACTGGTGGCGCAGGGCCTGATTGAATATATTCCTTTTCCAGATGCGCTGCGCGGCAAATACCAATGCCTGACCCAAGCTGATTTAACACAGTTGCGCAAAGCGGGCTACAACGCGCCATTTTTGAATGTCGAGCAAGGTGTAGCACGTTATGTAAATTGGCTAATTGGCCAGCTATAATTAGCCGTGTAGATGCCATACACTGGTTCTCCTGAAGCGATGCAAATGAGCAAATGTGTCGTGTTAACACCCCTTAAAGGAGAGCTAAAATGCTCAAAAATCTGCTATTTATTGTATCTGTACTGGCGCTGACCTCTACTATCGTGATTCATCCCGCGTATGCGGGAGTTGATGTCAACTCTGCTAATGCCGCAACTCTGCAAAGTATAAAAGGGATTAATTCTGTCAAAGCGGAGACCATTGTTAAAGAGCGTGATCAACATGGTGCGTATAAGGATGCGGCTGATTTAGCCGCACGCGTGAAGGGCTTAGGCCAGCGGTCAGTGGCTAAGTTCCAACAAGAGGGACTGATGATTGGCACGGCCGTAGAGCCGCCTGTTCCCGCCAAGCCGAATGTAACTACTCAGTCTCGTCCAGCCGGCAAAAAATAATACACGTTTTAAAAACGATATCTCCTTTCTGCTCCAAAGAGGCGCTGTCTTAGCGTGGGGTGGGGAGTGAAGATGGGTCGTTAAGTATCGGTGTCATAAGGATCCAATTTTTTCGATTTGTAGTTTCAGCACTCATTGCTTGGTTTGTTATAGGTTGGGCGGATCATGGCTCTTCACACAACTGACTGTGAGCCTTGCGTAATTAAATAGTTGAGATACAATGTATCTCAACTGATCAAGGGAGGCTGTAATGGCTACTACTACAATGGTTCATGTCCGCGTAGATGAACAAATGAAGGCGCAGGCCGTGGAAACGCTGGCCGCGATGGGATTATCTATATCCGATGCTATACGTGTATTTCTGATGCGCATCGTCGCAGAAAAGCAACTTCCTTTCGCACTCAAGGTGCCGAACGCAGAAACGCGTGCCGCGATGGCTGAGGCTGACGAGGTTGTGCGTACGCACCATGCGCGCTTTGCAACTGCTACCGAATTGTTCGATGATCTGGAAAAAAACAGCAGCAAGTAAGCTTTGTACGAGCCGGCACGCACGCTGAATTATTCGAATAGCAAGGCAAGGCCTTGGCTTTTATACAAAAAGCCTTTAAAATGCTTGCTTCTTTAGGCTCGTAGCTCAGCTGGTTAGAGCACCACCTTGACATGGTGGGGGTCGTTGGTTCGAGTCCAATCGAGCCTACCAACGAATGTTTTCATTTAATTGATATTAATGCGGCCTTAACCAGACGTTGTTGAGGCCGCATTTTTTTGTCCTTCTTTTTTGTATGGTTACGCCAGAGGCAGCTAGCTTCTGAATCGCGGCTAGGAGCGTTTGATGATTTCGGTACATTTACTTGACGGCTCAGTGCGGGAGTTCGAGCGCCCAGTCTCGGTGGCTGAAGTTGCGACTGCAATTAGTCCCGGGCTTGCTAAAGCTGCGCTTGGCGCGCGCCTTGATGGGCAGCTAGTCGATACTTCAGCAATCATCGAGCGTGATGCCTCGTTAGCCATTATTACTAGCCAGAATGAAGATGGCCTAGAGATCATCCGCCATTCAACCGCGCATCTGCTCGCTTATGCGGTCAAAGATTTATTTCCAGAAGCTCAGGTGACAATTGGACCGGTGATCGAAAATGGCTTTTATTATGATTTTGCTTATAGCCGCCCATTTACATTAGAGGACCTTGAGGCAATTGAAAAACGCATGCGCGAATTGGTTAAGCGCAATGAAGCCGTGTCGCGCCAGGTCATGCCGCGCGAGCAAGCGATCTGCTATTTCAATGATATCGGTGAGCATTACAAAGCTGAAATTATCGAATCCATTCCGCCGGGCGACTCCATTTCCCTGTATTCGCATGGCGGTTTTACCGACTTATGCCGTGGCCCGCATGTTCCTAATACGGGTAAATTGAAGGCTTTCAAATTACTGAAGGTGGCGGGGGCATATTGGCGGGGCGATGCGCGTAATCAGCAATTACAACGCATTTACGGCACTGCTTGGGCGAGTCAAGAGGAATTAGACGCTTATTTATATCGGCTAGAAGAAGCCGAGAAGCGTGATCATCGTAAACTCGGTAAGCAGCTTGACCTTTTTCATTTGCAAGACAATGCGCCGGGTATGGTGTTTTGGCACCCGCAGGGCTGGTCAATCTGGCAGCAGGTTGAACAATATATGCGGGCCCGACTTACCAGCGCAGGCTATCGTGAGATCCGCACGCCGCAGGTGATTGATCGGGCGCTGTGGGAGCGCTCAGGCCATTGGCAGAACTATCGCGACGGCATGTTCACGACTGAATCGGAAAAACGTGATTATGCAATCAAACCGATGAGTTGCCCGGGGCATGTCCAAGTCTTCAATCACACACTCCACTCGTACCGAGATTTGCCATTACGCTTGGCGGAATTTGGCTCATGTCATCGCAATGAACCTTCAGGTGCGTTGCATGGGTTAATGCGCGTGCGGGGGTTTGTGCAAGACGATGCGCATATTTTTTGTACCGAAGAGCAAGTGGTTGCTGAATCAATCGCCTTTCATACATTGGCGATGGATATTTATAAAAATTTTGGTTTTACGGACATTGAGGTCAAATTATCGCTGCGTCCTGAGCAGCGCGCCGGGTCTGATGAAGTTTGGCAGCGTGCAGAAGAAGGCTTGCGCCAGGCTTTATCTGCGTGCGGCCTAAACTGGCAAGAGTTGCCGGGCGAAGGCGCTTTCTACGGGCCGAAGATTGAATATCATATTAAAGATGCGTTAGGCCGCTCATGGCAATGCGGCACATTGCAACTGGATTTTGTGTTGCCGGAAAGACTGGATGCTGAATATGTGGCAGAAGATAATAGCCGCCGCCGGCCAGTCATGCTGCATCGGGCTGTATTGGGCTCGCTGGAGCGCTTTATTGGGATTTTAATTGAACATTACGCTGGCGCATTGCCAGCATGGTTGGCGCCGGTTCAGGTGATGGTGCTAAATATCGCCCAAAGTCAAGCAGCGTATGCGGGCGAGGTCGCTGAAACATTGCAAAAACAAGGCTTTAGAGTTGAGGCCGATTTGCGCAATGAAAAAATTAGCTATAAAATACGCGAACATACGTTACGGAAGATCCCTTATTTGTTGGTTGTAGGTGACCGGGAACGTGATGCTCAAACGGTTGCAGTACGCGCCCGTGGTGGCGTAGACCAAGGTGTGATACCCATTGGCGACTTTCTTGAAAGTTTACGTAATGAGGTGTCGTGCTTTAAATAATATGGTTTAAAAAGCCCGCTTTATAAAATAGGATGGCTATGCAAAGCGCTTGGTTGAGGTGAGCGCGCTAAGCATAGTTGGTTTTTTTAATTGAAAAAGGAAATAACATCGCTACAGATAAATCTTCACACCGCCTAAATAGCGGAATTACAGCGCCTGAAGTGCGTTTGATGGGTGTGGATGGCGAGGCCATTGGCATTGTGAAGCTGGCCGAAGCTTTGCGTTTAGCAGAACAAGCCGAGATCGATCTAGTCGAAATTGCGCCGCAAGCGGCGCCGCCGGTTTGCCGCTTAATGGATTATGGGAAATTTAAGTACCAAGAAGCCAAAAAAGCGCACGAGGCAAAGCTGAAACAAAAGGTTATCCAGCTTAAAGAAGTCAAATTCCGTCCGGGAACGGATGAGGGTGATTACAACGTTAAGTTGCGTAATTTGGTGCGTTTTCTTGAAGAAGGCGATAAAACCAAAATCACTTTGCGTTTTCGGGGCCGTGAAATGGCTCACCAAGAAATTGGTATGCGGATGCTTGAGCGTTTGCGTGGAGACCTTGAAGAACATGGCCAGGTCGAGCAAATGCCGAAGATGGAAGGGCGCCAGATTGTGATGGTGTTGTCGCCTAAGAAGAAAAAGTAACTGGCCTAGCTTAACGGCTATCTAGTACAAAGTTTGGGTAGTACAAAATTTTGGCCACTACGCAGAGGGTTTGCGTAGGGGCCGAAAGGTTCGGCGAGTTGATTGCCGGTATAAGTGAACAGAGGTCATATAAGGACGGCGCACATGAGCCGTACACCTATGTTTCACGTTCAAAAAACAGGAGTTTTAATGCCTAAAATGAAAACCAAGAAAAGCGCTGCCAAGCGCTTTGTGGTGCGCCCAGGAGGCACCGTTAAACGGGGCCAAGCCTTTAAGCGCCATATTCTCACCAAACAGTCGACGAAAAGTAAACGTCATCTGCGTGGCACGACCGAAGTACATGCAGCTGATGTTAGCTCTGTACGTGCAATGCTTCCATACGCTTGATCTCACACTCACATAAATAGGAGAAAACCATGCCTAGAGTTAAACGTGGGGTCACCGCGCGGGCCCGTCATAAGAAAGTCATCGATGCCGCTAAAGGATATCGTGGCCGTCGTAAAAATGTCTATCGAGTAGCCAAACAGGCTGTCATGAAAGCTGGGCAGTATGCCTATCGTGACCGTCGCAATAAAAAGCGCGTTTTTCGTGCTTTGTGGATTACCCGGATCAATGCAGCTGTGCGCGAACATGATATGACCTATAGCGTGTTCGTCAATGGCCTTAAAAAAGCAGCGATCGAGTTGGATCGTAAAGTTTTAGCCGATATGGCGGTGATGGACAAAGCCGCGTTTGCAGCGATTGTTGAGCAGGTTAGAACAGTGGTTGTAAACTAGTTTGTTACCCTAGTTTGAGAGGCCTCGCACCATCGTGTTGGGGCACTCTCTATCGCGTTAAGAATGGGGTTCTCACTGAACCCCATTTTCATTGTGGCGCTTGCATTAAAGTTATATTTTGGAAAACCGATGAATTTGGAGCAGATTGTTGCCGATGCTCGCCATGCTTTCGCACAAGCGGCAGATGCGGTTTCCCTAGAAAACGAGAAAGCCCGTTTTCTAGGGAAAGCGGGGCAGTTGACTGAACTTTTAAAAGCCCTTGGCAAGCTTGATGCGGATACTCGCAAGCTTGAGGGGGCGCGGATTAATCTGGCCAAGCAGCAGGTTGAAGAGATGCTGCGCACGCGCCGCGAGCAATTAGCGGATGAGCTGATGCAGCAGCGCCTGGCGGCGGAAGCGATTGATGTGACTTTGCCGGCAAGAGGCGCCAGTAAAGGCAGCCTGCATCCGGTGATGAATACTTGGGAGCGGGTTGAACAGATCTTTCGCTCAATTGGCTTTGATCTAGCCGACGGCCCTGAAATTGAAACGGATTGGTACAATTTCACCGCACTCAATAGCCCGCTTAACCATCCGGCACGTTCAATGCATGATACGTTTTATATCGATGCGCGCGATGCCAATGGCGAACTCTTGCTATTGCGCACGCACACCAGCCCGATGCAAGTGCGCTATGCGCAGATGAATCGCCCGCCAATCAGGGTGATTGCGGCTGGGCGGACCTATCGTGTCGATAGCGATGCAACTCACGCGCCGATGTTTAATCAGGTTGAAGGGCTTTGGATTGATGAGAACATTAGCTTTGCTGACCTGAAAGGGGTCTATACGGAATTTCTGCGGCGCTTTTTTGAGCGCGATGATTTACGTGTGCGTTTTCGCCCCTCTTACTTTCCATTTACCGAACCTTCTGCTGAAATCGATATGATGTTTGAGCACGGTAAAAATGCCGGCAAATGGCTGGAGATTTCTGGCGCGGGCCAAGTCCATCCAAATGTGATCCGTAATATGGGGTTAGCACCAGAGCGTTACACCGGCTTTGCCTTTGGCAGTGGCTTGGAGCGACTGACGATGTTACGCTATGGCGTACAAGATTTGCGGCTCTTTTTTGAAGGCGATTTGCGCTTTTTGCAGCAGTTTGCGTAACTTTCTACCTATTTATTCCCACTTTTAAGCTGAGTTTTTCATGCAATTCCCGCATTCCTGGTTAAGGGACTTTGTTGACCCACCTTTGTCGGCTGAGTTATTGGCCCATGCGCTTACTATGGCAGGGCTTGAAATTGAGGCGCTGCGTGCTGTTGCGCCACCGACTTCAAAGGTGGTGGTTGGTCAGATACGAGAAGTCACTAAACACCCTGACGCGGATCGGCTGAATGTGTGCCAAGTTGATGTTGGTACGGGCGAATTACTGAAGATTGTCTGTGGTGCGCCCAATGTTGCGGTTGGTTGTAAGGTGCCGTGCGCGTTAGTGGGGGCAGAATTGCCGGCGGCTAGCGCTGATGGCGCGCCTTTTCGGATTAAGCACAGCAAGTTGCGTGGCGTCGAAAGCCAGGGCATGCTGTGCTCAGCGCGTGAACTTAAAATTTCAGATGATGCCGTCGGTCTGCTGATTTTGCCAGCGGATACACCCGTTGGGCAAGATATTCGGCAAGCGTTGAATCTTGATGAGATGGTTTTTGACATTAAGTTAACGCCAAACCGGGCAGATTGTCTGTCGATTTTGGGCATTGCTCGGGAAGTCTCTGCGATTACTGGCGCACCTTTGAGCCGGCCTGCCTTTGCACCGATTCAAGCCAGTTTGACGGAAGTTCTGCCGGTCAAAGTGTCTGCCGCGGATCTTTGCGGGCGTTTTTCAGGGCGGGTGATGCGCCATGTGAACGCCCGTGCACAAACCCCTAAATGGATGATCGAGCGTCTTGAACGCTCCGGTCAGCGTAGTATTTCAGCATTAATCGATATTTCTAATTATGTGATGCTTGAGCTGGGCCAGCCAACACATATCTTCGATCTCGACAAACTTCAAGGCCCAATTGACGTGCGTTGGGCGCAACCCGGCGAATCACTTAAACTGCTGAACGGCAATACAGTTGAGCTGGATGAGACGGTCGGGGTGATTGCCGATCAGCAGGCAGTGCAAAGCTTGGCTGGCGTGATGGGGGGCGATCATGCTGCGGTCTCGCTTGACACCTGCAGTCTCTACCTAGAAGCTGCGTTTTGGTGGCCAGATAGTATCCGCGGGCGGGCGCGTCGCTATAATTTCACTACTGAAGCGGCACACCGTTTTGAGCGTGGTGTCGATTATGCGACTACGGTCGCTCACCTCGAATATATGACTCGCCTAATTGTCGATATTTGTGGGGGCGAAGCTGGGCCGATTGATGATCAAATGATTGCCTTACCAAAACGTGAGCCAGTCACGTTACATGCGGCACAGGCGAGCCGCATTATTGGGGTGGCGATTAGTCCAAATGAAGTCGCAGACATTTTTACGCGCCTTGATTTGCCTTTTGAACATAAAGGTGATCAATTTACCGTGATGCCTCCATCCTATCGTTTTGACCTTGAGATTGAGGCAGATCTGGTTGAGGAGGTGGCCCGTATTTATGGTTTTGAGAATATTCCTGTACGTTTGCCAGTGGCCCTCAATATCATGCGCGAGGCGAGTGAAACGCAGCGCTCAGTGCATCCAATTCGACATCAACTAGCAGCGCTGGGCTATGCGGAGACCATCAACTTTAGTTTTGTGGACGAAGCCTGGGAGCAAGATTTTGCCGGCAATGCGTCGCCGGTGCGGGTGTTAAACCCGATTGCCATTCAACTATCGGTAATGCGTAGCACGCTGCTTGGCAGCTTAGTGAATGTGCTGAGTTATAACCTAAAGCGTAAGGCTGGGCATATTCGTCTGTTTGAAATAGGGCGGGTATTCTCTCTGGACCCAGCGGTGCCAGCAGGTGATTTAACGGTGGCTGGATTAACGCAGCCGCAGTGTGTGGGGGCGTTGGCGTATGGGCCTGTTTGGCCAGAACAATGGGGAGCCGCCTCGCGCTTGGTTGATTTTTTTGATCTTAAAGGCGACCTAGTCGCTCTGTTTGCCCCGGCAACGCTGCGCTTTACGCCAGCCGAGCATCCAGCATTGCATCCAGGGCGCAGTGCGCGCATTGAGTTAGCCGGCAAACAGGTTGGCTGGATTGGTGAATTGCATCCACGCTGGTTGCAAAAATATGATTTACCGCATGCGCCTGTTCTGTTTGAAGTCGATATCAACGCATTGCGTGAGCGTACTTTGCCAACAGTGGTTGAGATTTCAAAATTTCCGCCTGTGCGGCGTGATATTGCAGTGCTCGTTAGCGATAAAATTAAGGCGCAGGAATTGCTTGATGAAATGCAAAAAGCCCGCGCTGATGAAGCCTGTAAACACGTGCAGCAAATTACAGTGTTTGATGAGTTTCGTCCTAAAGCAGAACCTGGCGTTCAGTCTTCCCAGCAAAGAAGCCTTGCGTTTCGGATAACCTTGCAAGATACTGCAGGAACCTTGCAAGATGCAACGATTGATCTAGCCATTAAAACTTTGGTTGACCGCCTGGTTCGAGTATATGATGCGCGTTTGCGCGGCTAAGAGCTTTGAGAATATGAACCCAACGGTATTGAGCGCACAGGTATTGGAGCAGCACGCAGCGTTAGAGTCAGCAAATCCACCCCAGGATTTATCTCAGAACTCGTCTACAAGCGAGGTGCCAACTCTGACCAAAGCCGAGCTCGCTGAATTTCTATTCGATCAAGTGGGTTTAAATAAGCGTGAAGCCAAAGAAATGGTGGATGCTTTTTTCGAGCTGATTGGCGACGCGCTTGAAAGAGGAGAAAGCGTCAAACTATCCGGTTTTGGCAATTTCCAATTACGTGATAAGTCGCAGCGGCCTGGGCGCAATCTCAGAACCGGGGAAACGATCCCGATTGCTGCGCGCAGGGTCGTGACTTTCCATGCCAGCCAGAAACTCAAAGAACTGGTCGAAGGCAATATGCCGGCAGTGCAAGCATCAGCTTATGCGCCGCTTTGACTTTGAGGGTGAGTTGAGGTGAACTCAGTGATGCTACAAAAAATTACCTTGCTGCCAATTCCTGCAAAACGCTACTTTACGATTGGTGAAGTGAGTGAGCTTTGTGCTGTAAAGCCCCATGTCTTGCGTTATTGGGAGCAAGAATTCACTCAGCTTAGTCCAGTCAAACGGCGCGGCAACCGTCGTTATTATCAGCACCATGAAGTTCTTTTGATCCGCCGCATTCGAGAGCTTCTATATGAACAAGGTTTCACCATCAATGGTGCGCGCAACCGCTTAGATTCATATCAGGCACTCGCCCATACCAGCAGCGTAACGAGTGCGTCTGAACCACCTCCCCAGGCCGATGTACCCGCGCTTGACGTCAGCCGGTTGCGTGACGATATTGAGCGCGTAATTAAAATCTTGCAAAAATAATTGGCCTAAATAGCTTTGTTTTATGCAAGAAGTGTCAAAGCGCATTTTTGCTCTGCTATAATTTCTCGCTTGTTCGGGGCGTAGCGCAGCTTGGTAGCGTACTTGCATGGGGTGCAAGGGGTCGGAGGTTCGAATCCTCTCGCCCCGACCAGAAATTTTCTTAAAAAACAGTGACTTATAAGCCTAGACTGCTTTTCCTGGGACAAATTTGGGGCAAATTTGCGATAAGGTTAGATTCAAACCGCGCCATTTCCAGATCGTTCTGAGCACCGTCTAGCCATTTGGAATAGGTACTCAGGAAAAATTCTATGCTGTGGCCTAACTGCCGCGCGCAGAAAGCGGGAGTCATGCTAGCCATGAGCATCATCGTGGCGTAGGTGTGCCGCATGTTGTAGGGACTCTAGTGCGTGGCTGTTCAGTAGCACGTTGCGCGCTATGTTGGTCTTGGTACTGCTTTTCTGTTTGCCCATCAGAGATGGAGTAGGAACTGGCTGTATGAAACACTGAAGCTATTCAACGGCTATAAGGTCCACAGTAGGTTACCGAAAGGACTCTCAGCATGATAAGTCCCATAAACCTTAACGTGAAGCAAACAGGAAAGCCGGGTGCGGGAAAACCGCAAGCCCTGGTTTGGCGTGGCGAGGGCTGGAAACGTGACCATGGTAGCCGGGCTGAGGGCCACTGCGAAAGCAGTGGAAATGCCACCGGAGCCTAAGTGCGCGCGCCAGTCTTCGACCCTACTGACATGCTTGGACTGCTTTCGTAGAAACTGAGGGCTTGCTTGTCTATGCTCACTTTGCTGTTAATCTACTCAGAATCGCTTATCCCGAATGGATGTTAGTGATAGTAAGTGTGCCCTAAGCAAGTTGCTATTTGTGAGAATGGCAAGGGACAGGCAGGGGTGGAAATGAGTGCCACACCCGTACACAACCTATTATAATTAACTAAATTTTTTTACAAGCTCATACATGAGTTTTGTAGCTATCAGTAAATCCGATTTAAATTTAATTTCTTCCTTTAGGTATTCTTGTTCAGATACAAGACTCAGATTATGTTGACGTGCTGCATTATATGCAATAATTTCTTTAAACTTTTTATCAAGCGATTCCGTATTAACTTGGGTTTTTTCAACTACTTTACTTAATCCTTCCAGAAATTCTAATATATTATTTTCAGTTCCTGGTGTTGTCGATGCCGTTTCATTAATCTCTGATTTTAATTGTAGCGTATCTTTTAAGATTTGATTGAGAACGCTTTCCCAATCTTCCCTATACAATCCACATTTAAATACCGTTATTAAACGTTTATTCAGCAAGATAAACTTACCATAAAATTCTCCTAAAGGCTTAGGAAGAGATTTTTTTAAGTCGCATGCTATATTTCCTAAAGGATCTTCGTTGCCATCTGCCACATAAGAATCAACGGTCACTTTTTCTAGGTCATCTGTAATTTCTGCCAAGGATTTTATTTTTTTCTTATTATCTCCTAGCGTAATCGGCTTCTGGGAAAAACTGATATGATCGCCATCCTGATTATCGCCGCCACAGCTTATAAGGGAGATACTAAATAATAGTATTGAAATGAAAATAGGCCGCATTATCGTTTTAATAGGAGTTTAAACTTTCCATTATTACCAAAGTAATAATGGAAAAGATGAATTAGGCAAAATTTGCCTGAGGAACGTGATAATCATAATCTTCATTATTATCACCATAATGATCATCTGATTGAGTGCTATTATTTTCCTCTGTCATAGCCTCCAAAATTCTAGCCTCTAAAAATTCTAACTGCTCCCTAAGATTCTGATTTTCGGCTACAAGTTCTTGGTTATCTCGGCGAACCGCTTCACGGTCCTCAATAAGCTCCGCATTTATTTGAAGGACTTCTTCATTATGTTGCAAGATCTCTTCATTATTTTGGAGTTGCCCTACATTGTCCCCTAGCATACCCACCAATCTATCTGCTTCACCTAAAAACCTTATATGATCTGTTTCGGCTGGTGGGGTTTCTGTTATGGCTTCATTTATATCTCCTTGCAATTGCACTACGTCTGCAGCCACTTCATTCAGAGTTTCTTGATAAGCCTGCCTATCGTCTATGTTGGCTCCCATAGATGATTTACGCTCGACTATATGTATCAATCGCTCCATGATCAAAACGGTTCTACTTGCAATACCTCCTAAAGGTCTTACTAACGCTCTTTCCAAATCACGGGCAATCTCCCCCAATGGCCTTATCGTTGCTTTTTCTATGCCACGCGCAACTTCTCCTAATGGCCTTATTGTCACTTTCTCTAATTCACGCGCAATCTCGCCTAAAGGTCTAATCGTCACCTTCTCTACGCCACGCGCGACTTCTCCTAATGGCCTTATCGTCACCTTCTCTACACCGCGTGCGACTTCCCCTAAGGGCCTTATCGTCACTTTCTCTACTTCCCGCGCCACTTCCCCCAAAGGTCTTATTGTTACTTTCTCTACTTCACGAAGAACACTTTCTACGGCACCCATTGCTATCTCCTTGAACTGAAAAATAACTAAAACAAATCCCAATTTGAATGAATTAACCAATAGCTATGAACTAATATACCTCCAATGATTTATATCTCAAAAAAGAGAAAATATAACTATAGGATAAGGCGATTATTCTTCTTCTAAGATAGTTATAAATTCAGGTTAGGTGACGGAAACGGCAAAATCAAGTCATTTAAACCTATATTCCGCTACCCCTCATCTAAAAATTAGAAATGACAACTTTATGCCAGCCTCTGCCCGGAAACCATTATGGTGTATAGGTTTGGTTCTAGTCCTGCGCACATCGTAGCGCATGGCCGCCTAATGCCTGCTACAGCGGTATGGGTGGTATTGGTGACGTGGCGATATTGTCTGCAGCCTACCTCCTAGAATTGATGCCGTTTGCACAAATAGCGGCTCGCCTAGGGGGAGCACTCACTATTACTGCAGCTATTCTCTTGCTTGGGATGATTTCGTAGAGACTGAGGGCCTACTTGTCTAGGCTCAAATTCATTGATTTTTCTCCCCCTATCTTTCAACGAATTTTTCCTAAATTTCCTATTTAAATGGCGATGCAACCTATTTTGCTTTCTAGCTGCCGATGACCAACAAGAGATAGACAAACTCCGCGCGCTTCAGGCTACGTGCACACAGTGCGACCAGAAACCGCTGGTTATCAGTGAGCACGATCAAGCGTCATAGCTTGGGACAAATGAGGGGAATCGAGGGAACTATACGGGCGTAAAGCCTTGCAAAATCAAGGCATTGAATCCCTAGAATTCCCCGTATTCCCCTATATAGTGGGTCGAATCCTCTCGCCCCGACCAATAAAATCAATGGGTTACAGATTCACGTCTGAAACCCATTGTTGTTTTCCGGCTTACGTTATCGTCTAGTTACCGGAATGGTAACTTTGTGTCGCTATTCTATAAATCATTTTAATGGCCAATTGCTCTAAATGAATAGACGAGTGAGCTAGCGCCAAGCGCTGAGCTACGCTAGTAGTTTGGGGATGCCCCACATCGATGGGAGCTAAAAATCAAAGTATTTATGCATTTACTGACCCTAGCTTCCATTCATTGAAACGATCGAAGACTATATTTTGATGCTCAAGCCAGTATGAAGCATCGATAAATAAGCCTTTCTTGAGGTTATCCGGATAAGTTGGTAGAAGCTTGGTCTGCTTTTTATCAATGTATTTGAAAGCGTCAGTATGTGTTGGGCCAATCGCATACGGCGCAAGCTTTGCCTGTCGCTTCGGATCTGAAGCGAATTTAATAAACTCGCGGCACGCATTAGCCTTAGGGGTTCCCTTAAGAATCGTCCAATTCTCATAGGCATAGATATGCTGGTCCCATGAAAACGCTAATGGTTTACCGTCTTTGATTGCTTTCTGAACCTTAGAAATAAAGGCTGACATCAAATCCGCTTCACCCGAGTTTAAGAAGTGTTCGCTCTGTGCTCCCGTTGTCCACCAAACAGGAATATAAGGTTCAATCTTACTGAGACTTTCTAACGCCTTGTTAAGGTCACAAGGATAAATTTTATCTAGTGATACACCAGCGGCCATCAGCGCTATTTCGATGGTTTCAAAGGGGAGATTGCGTAGGCTGCGGCGACCAGGAAAGTTATTTACGTCCCCAAAATCCTGCCATGATTGCGGGGAGCGACAATTCTTAAAAACATCTGTTCGATACGTCAGCACAGTGGTGTATACATTTGTCCCAACGCCATAAGGCGATAAAAATTGGGGCGCAATTCCCGAGATGATCGGATCGTGCTTAAGTCTATGCTCTTCCAGGTAAATGTTGTTGCCAGTTGTCAGAAGCAAGACGGATCTATGGTTCAGGTTTGCAATATCCCACGAGTAATTACTTTGTTCGACCATCATCCGAATTTGTGCGATGGGTTCTGGTTTAGATAAAGCGCCGATAACTTTAATGCCGGTCTTGTGCTCGAAAGGGTCATAGAACACCTCTCTATATAGCTCAGAGATAAGTCCCCCCGGGTCTCGAACAACGATTTGTTCCTTCGGAGTTGTTCTAGAGCGAGTCCAAACGAAAGGCGCGTAGACGGCAGCACCTACAGCCAACAGCTTGATTATGTTACGGCGGCCCGGGCTTTTAGGCTGATTTTCATTATCCATGTTAATAATGATCTCAAGGCGTCAACGAAGGGGAAAGTAGCGTGTTTTGCGTTAGTTTATCCGAGAAAATAGACAATTTAGCCACGACTACTTCGTGGGACGACCTGAGGGCCTACTTGTTTAGGCCAAAATTCCTTGATTTGTGCGATTTACAGACATCATTTCAATTTTTTGCAAGCGAATTTGAGATCTATATTTCCATATCAGTTCAATTCTAATAACTGTGCTGACTATGTCTGTAAATCACACAGGTTATAGTTGCTGCTGATAAACGGGACTACCATCTGGCAACCTAATTTCGGTTAGACACTCGCGAAACCCACGCTCGCCCACTTTCAGCAACGTATCATAGAGCGTGTAACTCATCTGCGAGCGTGGGCTGGCTTTATGCCTTCCGTAGTTTTTTACATCCCAGCCTTCTGCTCTTGCGCGATCAACCATTGTTTGCAGGCGCGTCACAATAGAATTAGCGGCCTGCAGCTTTGAGACTCCTCCCCTTACAAAGTAGTCAGCGGCATTTCTAGTGCTCATCCAAATAAGACTATGCGCTTGCGCCACAGAGTGATCGCGTAAGACGTTTGCTATAGTAAGTCGAGTCTTCTCACCTTGGGGAGCTTTCATTCTGCGTTCATCGGCACAATGCGCCATATACGTGAGGCACTCAGATATGGCGAACCCAAAGATAACAGATGGCGCCTCCCTGAACCAGCGGTCTGGCCATTGGCCGGATGCTGCAACGCCTTCTATCTGCTTGACGAAATCAAGCGTTTCGGGACGTATAGCCCACCGAATGCGGTCAAATAAATAAACTACCTCATTGTTACTCACTAAGAAGGCATCATCTGAGGTATCGGGAGAAATCGAAATCAACCCATTTCCCATCAGCCCGAAAATACCTTCGTAGTAGTATGAGCTAGGTGCAAGAGGAGTCTCCGATGCTTCAAAAGGTTCCAGAGAAAGGTCTTGCTCTAAATCTCCGCACACACGAAAGAGGCTAATAAGAGTCAGCGCTTCTTCAAACCCCAATTCGGAGAGCGCTGACACTTGCACTGAGCGTGGGTATATTGACAGCTTTTCTAAAATTATCGATTTCTTGACAACCACCGGGTCGGCAGCCAATTTTCTACGAGTTGCCGTGATGTTTTCGGCTAGGGTCTCAAGTGTCTGGAGTCGCTGGTCATCCGCTAGGGTCGACTGTTCTGCAACCAGTTGTTCCAGTAGGAATATATCAGCATCAGAACGTTGAGCTAACGCGATTAGAAGCAAATTATTAGCAGCTGCGTCCGGCATATTGGGAGCGAGTGACCAATACGATTCTTTCGCGACATCGAAATTCCCTAGAAAATGGTTCGCAAGTCCGTAATCAAAACCGATGTCGAACTCTCCTCGCCCCTTCAAATCACTTAGCAAGGACAACATCTCTTTATGTAGCTCGTGCTCAAGCAGTGGCTGCCGGATTACCTTTTCATAGAAGCAAACAGCAGCCTCCAAGTCCACTTGGTTCGATAATTGTTTGACAGCGTTGCGAAAGCCTTTTGTAAAATCGCGCACATGCTTAAGCTTTGCGCCATCGATTGCACCTAAATGAATCGAATCGCCGATCCATTCTTTTTCGGATTCTCGGAAAACCTCGAAACGGGTCAATGCCGCCCCCGCTGCAACCCATTCTCCGCGCTGCCGAGCCACTTCATATAAGGCTTCCGCGAGGATAGGGTGCGCTAGTTCCTGTGCGGCAAGATCAACCTGTTCAGCACCGGTAGAAGTAAACTCTCCCT